>DASPSJ010000067.1:0-86768 GCA_035623985.1 Allostellaceae bacterium
ATCCTCATCGAGCACATCATGCGGGCGGTGATGAGCTTCTCGGAGCGCCTCGTCGTGCTGGTCGCCGGCCGCAAGATCGCCGACGGCCCGCCGCAGGAGGTCACCCGCGACCCCGATGTCGTGAGGGCCTACATTGGCGAGTAGCCTCTCCCTCTCCGGCGTCAACGCCGCCTATGGCGCGGTGCGCGTGCTCGAGGACATCACGCTCGAAGTGAGGCCGGGCGAGACCGTGGCGCTGCTCGGCACCAACGGCAACGGCAAGAGCACGCTGATCAAATGCGTCATGGGCATCGTCCGCCCGACCTCCGGCACGATCACCGCCGAGATCGACGGCGAGCGCCACGACCTCGTCGGCATGAGCACCGAGGCGATCGTCGATCTCGGCATCGCGCTCGTGCCGGAGGGCCGCCGCCTCTTCCCCCGGCTCACGGTCGAGGAGAACCTGCTGCTGGGCGCCTTCCGGCCGATGGCGCGGGCACATCTCAGGCAGAATCTCGACTATTGCCTCGAGGCGTTTCCGGTGCTGGCCGAGCGCCGGAAGCAGCTCGCCGGCAGCATGAGCGGCGGCGAGCAGCAGATGCTGGCGCTCGCCCGCGCCTTGATGACGGCGCCGCGCATCCTGCTGGTGGACGAACCCTCGGTGGGACTGGCGCCGCTGCTGGTGCGGCGCACCATCGAGAAGATCAAGGAGCTGAAGGAGAGCTATCAGCTCACCGTGCTGATGGCCGAGCAGAACTTCACCCAGGCGATCCGCATCGCCGATCGCGGCTACGTCATCGTCCACGGCAAGATCGCCTTTGCCGGCGGCTCCGCCGAGGAGCTCAACAACAACGAGCTGATCCGGAAGTTTTATCTGGGGATGTAGCAGCCCCTCTCCCGCTCTGCGGAAGAAGGGCTTTTCGTCAATCCGCCGCTTCCGGGCGTTGTCGCAACAGTCGCTCGTCCACCAACACCTCGATGTCGCGCAGCACCGGGTCGGACTTCACCGCGATCTCGTTCTCGACCAGGCTGCCACAGCCGGGACAGAAGAACTGGCGGAAGACCGGCTCGTCGTCGATGTACCGCCTGGGATCGCCGACCAGCGGGCTCGAAGCCTCGATCGGATTGTCCTGGCGCAGGCAGTGATCCTTGTAGTTGGCGCTGACCGGGCCGAGATCGCTGTCGCATTTGGCGCAGCAATGATGCGCCTGCGCGCCGTCGAGCCGCACCAGCAGGGTTTCGGTGATCCCTATGGCATTGCCCGCGAGCTTGCGCGGCTTCACTGCGATATCCTTGACGCGCGCCGCGCGCGTTCCGGCGCGCAGCCGCGCCGTCGCCTCGAGATCGAGCGCCGCCTTGGCCTCGTCGATCACCACGCCGTAAATGTCGCGCGCGGCGGCATGCGTTACGGCGCCGTTCAGCCAGTCCTCGAGCACGTGCTGCGGCGCGCGGTCCATGGGATCGCCGAAGCCGCCCGCCGCCGTCCACACCACCGCATAGACGTCGGCGGGATGCTGCTCGAAGTTCTCCTGGCGGAGCTGCAGCGTCACTTCCCTGCCCTCGACATCGAGCGCGTCCTCGATCATCTCGCGGCGCGCGAGCCGCTCCAGGATGTCGCTGCCGGTGATGAAGCGGTAGCGGTTGGGCGTGCCGGGATATCCGCCCATCATGCCGGTCGAGGTCGGGATGGCGTTTCCCGAAGACAGCGTGTCCTGGACGATCTTGTCGGTGTTGTGCGGGATGAAGCAGCTCTCGGCCGAAAGCCCGCCGCGGAACTTGCCGGCGCCGCCGCTGTCCGCTACCTCCTTGCGATAGAGGAAGAGCAGCGGGAAGCTCTGCTCGGTGTGCTCGATGTTGGGCAGCTTGCAGATCGGCGTGCGCGACTGGCCGCCGGTGGAGATGCCGTCCTGGGTCGAGAAGGCGCCGATGGCGCCGCCGATGGGATCGACCAGCAGATAGCCGTAGCGCTCGCCCCACTGGTCGACGCCGCGGAAGATGGTGGCGGGCCATTGGCTGGTGCCGCCGATGCACATCACGTCGCGGCGCATCTCGGGATCGCCATAGATCATCTTGGAGAGCACGTTGTAGGCGGGATAGAGCGAGATCTCCATCGCCTGCACCGGCGCCGTCGACACCGAGGCGGGGAAGCTCGCGCAGTTGAGCGTGCCGGAGGTCGGGTCGAACGCGACATGGCGCAGCGCGCCGCCGACCGAGAAATACTGGTCCCAGCAGAGAAGCTGGTTCAGCGCCACCATGATGGCGCCGCGCCAGCCGGAATATGTCGCGTTCATCGCCCCTTGCTGCAGCGCGGTGCCCTCGTTCTCGAAGATCAGCCGGTCGTCGCGCTTCCTCAGCGTGATCATGACGCGATAGGTGCTGCGGTCGCCCGGGCGGCAGCATTCGACATAGGTGCGGTCGCGCCAGGTGCCGTCGGGCAGCCGCGCCAGCTTCTGGAGGAACGCCTTCTCGCCATTCTCCAGGATGCGCTTCATCACGCCTTTGACGGTGCGCGCGCCGTAGCGGCGGATGAGCTGCGCGATGCGCTCGCGGGCGGCGATGTTGCCGGCCATCTGGGCGCGGAAATCGAGCGCTACCAGCTCCGGCTTGCGCGAGGAGCGCAGATAGATGTCCTCGATGTCGCGGCGGATCTCGTTGCCTTCGATGATCTTGACCGGCGGGATCAGAATGCCCTCGTCGAAGGCGGTCTCGGCGGCGGGACAGAAGCTGCCCGGGGTGATGCCGCCGATGTCGTATTGATGGAGGCAGTTGGTCACCCAGCAGAACAGCTCGCCTTCGAAGAAGACGGGGCAGATCAGCATCACGTCCTGCTGATGCGCGGCGCCGACCCAGGGATCGTTGGCGAGGAACATGTCGCCGTCGCGAATTCCGGGATTGTCGCTGCGGTTCTCCAGGATCCACTTCACCTGCGTGTCGGTGACCCCCGACATGTACTGCATGTAGGGGCCGAAGAAGACGAACTCGGCGTCCTCGGTCAGGATCGACGGGTTGAGGTCGAGCGCGTACATCGCCACCGGCGAGCCGCTGAGGCGCTGGATGGTGGCGCCATGCTCCTCGTTGACGTTCCAGAGATGGTGGCGGATGACCTCGAAGGTGACGGGATCGAAATCGTCGCCGGCATCGCGATGGAGCCGCAGCTTCGGCGAGATCCGAAGCTCCTTCGGCGGCACATAGGGATGATTGACGCCGTCGAAGACGGTCTCTTTCAGCTCGCTGAGCTTGGTCATTGCGGGCGTCCTTCCGCGAGCTCGATTTCGAAATTGCCGAAGCGGTCGACGCGGAGCGTTTGCCCCGGCGGCACCACGACCGTGGTGTCGGGCGTCTCCACCACGCTCGGCCCGGCGACGGCGTTGCCGGGCCGGAGTATGACACCGTCATATACCGGGGTCTCTACCGCGCGGCCGAGATCGGCCCAATAGACCCGGCGGCTTGGCCGCCGCGCGCGCGCGTCGATCTCGCCGGCGAGCCGCTCGGCGGCGACGAGTCGCGGCCGCGGCGTCTCGGCGCCGGCGCGGACGCGGAAGGTGACGATCTCGAGCCGGCCGCCGCGGAAGGAGGAGCCGCGGCCGTAGAGCTGCTCGTAGCGCCGATGGAACGCCTCGCGCAGCGGCTCCTGGAAGGCGCCGCCGACGCGGCTTTCCTCGAGCGCCACTTCGACCTCGTTGATCTGGCCCTTGTGTCGCATGTCGATGGAGAAATCGAGCCTCTGCCGCTCCGGCGCGATGGCGTCCTTGGCCATCTGGCGGCGCGCCGTCTCCTCGAGCCGCTCGAGATTGCGGTTGAGGCGCGCCGCCTCGAAGGGCGAGGCCATGATGTCGACCTGCTCGTGGATGTGCAGGATGTCGGCCGAGGCGGCGCCGAAGGCGCACCAGGTGGAGGCGGTCTCGCGCTGCGGAATCACCACCTTGGCGACGCCCAGCTCGCGCGCGAAGATTCCGGCATGCGCCGGCCCCGCGCCGCCGAAGGCGAAGAGCACGAAATCGCGGGGATCAAAGCCCTTGCCCACCGTCATCTTGCGAATGAGGTCGGCCATCTGGAATTCGGCGATCTTGGCGATGCCGCTGGCGCAATCCATGAGCGACATGCCGAGCCGGTCGGCGATGTGCTGCACCACCTGCTCGGCCCGTTTTTTGTCGAGGGGGATGCTGCCGCCGGCGAAATTGTCGGGATTGATGTAGCCGAGCACGACATCGGCGTCGGTAACGGTCGCTACCGTGCCGCCCTTGGCGTAGCAGGCCGGTCCCGGCACCGCGCCGGCGCTCTCGGGGCCGACGCGCATGGTGCGCGTCGTCTCGTCGACGCGCACCAGGCTGCCGCCGCCGCTGCCGATCGCCTGGATGTCGACTTTGGGGATGAAATACTCGTACTGATTGACGTTGCTGACGAAGGAATAGGCGGGCTTGCCCTCATGGATGAGGCCGACGTCGAAGGAGGTGCCGCCCATATCGGTGGTGATGATGTTGGGATAGCCCATGAGGCGGCCGAGATAGAGCGAGCCGGTGACGCCGGAGACCGGGCCGCTGTCGAGCGTCAGCAGCGGCGCCTCCATCGCCTTGTCGACGGAAATGGTGCCGCCGCCGCATTGCGTGATCTGCAGCGGCTGGCGATAGCCGAGCGCCGCGAGCTTGCGGTCGAGCTGGCTCAGATATCCCGAGGTGAGCGGGCCGATATAGGCATTGATCGCGGTGGCGGTGGTGCGCTCGTATTCGCCCCATTTCGGCACGAGATCGGCCGAGCAGGTGACGAAAACCTCGGGCGCCAGACGCTTCACCATGTCGCGCAGGCGATGCTCATGCGCGGGATGGAGGAAGGACCAGAGAAAGCAGATGGCGATCGCCTCGACGCCTTTCGCGAGCAGCCGCCGGATCGCCGCTTCGGCCTCTTCCTCGTTGAGCGGCACGACCACCTTGCCGAAGCAGTCGACGCGCTCGGAGACGCCCTCGATCAGCCGCTTGGGCACGATCGGATCGGGCTTGCGGCTTTCCGGAAAATGCACCACCTGGCGCACGTCGCGCCCGCCGATGCCGCGCGATCCCCGCATGATGTGGATCACGTCATTATGGCCCTTGGTGGTGATGAGGCCGACGCGCGCGCCGCGCTTCTGCACCACGGCGTTGGTGCCGACGGTGGTGCCGTGCGACAGCAGCGCCACCTGCTGGTAGAGAAGCGCCGGCTCGACGCCGAGCTTCTCCGCCGCCGCCAGGATCGCGTCGATCATGCCTTGTGCGAAATTGCCGGGGGTCGACGGCGCCTTGGCGGTGGTGACCGCCCCGGCCTCGTCGATGACGACGCAATCGGTGAAGGTGCCGCCGATATCGACGCCGACGAGATAGGCGCCCATCCTCTTTCCATCCGCTTCTTGTCCGTTGTCCGACCATAACTCTAGGGCGCAGCCGCGCCGGGCGTAAAGGCGCCGTTCCGGCCGCGGAATTGGGGGGAGTACCCTAGACCTTATAAGCTGCGCCGCACATGGTCTATCGATGGTTGTGAGCGGCGTGGATTCGGCGATGGCCGCGGCAGGAATCGCGCGTCAGGCTGTTCCCATTGCCGTTATTCCCGCGTAGGCTGGCACCTGTGTCAGGACGGCGCGCGTTCATCGCGCCAGCCCAGCCGGTTCGTCGCTTGGCCTGGGTCGAGATAACGGGAGTGTCGGGCATGTCGACGATGTACCGCTATGCGTTGCCGGTGGAGCTGACGGAGTGGAAGTTCGAGAGCTCCGTCGAGACCTGCTTCACCTGGGAATATGACGACGAGCGCGAGGCGCTGCTGCAGCTCTACGACAAGGGCAAGAAGCAGCAATGGGACGCCGCGCTGCGCATCGACTGGTCGCAGGAGCTCGACCCCGAGAATCCGATGCAGCTCGACGACCGCCTCGTCCCGATCTACGGCTCCGCCATCTGGAATCGGCTGACCGAGAAAGAGAAGTGCGAGGTCCGCCATCACCAGCAGGCGTCGTCGATCTCGCAATTCATGCATGGCGAGCAGGGCGCGCTCATCGCCACCGCCAAGATCGTGCAATCCGTGCCCGATCTCGACAGCAAGTTCTACGCTGCGACCCAGGTGGTGGACGAGGCGCGGCACGTCGAGGCCTATTCGCGCCTCCTGCACGAGAAGTTCAAGCTCGCCTACCCCATCACCCCCGGGCTCAAAGCGCTGCTCGAAAACGGGCTCAGCGACAGCCGCTGGGACATGACCTATCTCACCATGCAGGTCCTGATCGAGGGCCTGGCGCTCGCCGCCTTCCAGCGCATCCGCGACTTTGCCGGCAACCCGCTCGCCGCCGCGGTCAACGCCTACGTCATGCAGGACGAGGCGCGTCACGTCGCCTTCGGCCGGCTGGCGCTGCGCGACTATTACCCGCAGCTCACCGAGGCCGAGCGCGACGAGCGCGAGGAGTTCATCGTCGAGGCCTGCTATCACATGCGCGACCGCTTCAACCAGTGGGAAGTGTGGGAGCGGCTCGGCCTGCCGGCCAAGGAATGCGCCGAGATCCTCATGGCGTCCGACGGCATGGCGCAGTTCCGCACGCGGCTCTTCAGCCGCATCGTGCCGACGGTCCGGGACATCGGCCTCTGGGGTCCGCGCGTGCGCAAGGCCTATGAGGATATGGGCGTCATGATCTTCGCCGACACGGACGCCAAGGCGATGCTCGAAAACGACAACCGCGTGGCCGAGGAGTTCGACGCCAAGCGGCGTGTTGCCGAGGTGGCCCAAAGCGCGGCAGAATAGCCGCGACCTCGCGAAGCGAGTTCGTCCGCCGCGGCGAGAGCCGCGCAGTGCGGGCCGTCGCGGTTGCAAGAGCAACCGCTGGCGCCCGCCGACGACAACGCTGCGCGTTGCGCAGAGGAGGCGTGCCATGAAAGCGGCCGTGCTGCACAAGGCCAACGAGCCCTTGACCATCGAAGAGGTGAGCCTGGCGAAGCCCGGCCCGCGCGAGGTGCTGGTCCGCACCGCAGTCGCCGGCATCTGCCACAGCGACCTGCATTTCGCCGACGGCGCCTATCCTCATCCCATGCCCTGCGTGCTGGGCCACGAATCCGCGGGGATCGTCGAGGCGGTGGGCGAGGACGTGACCTATGTGAAGCCCGGCGACCACGTCGTCACCTGCCTCTCCGTCTTCTGCGGCTATTGCGAGCAGTGCCTCACCGGCCATCCCTCGCTCTGCCAGAGCACCGAGATCAAGCTGCCGCCCGGCGCCTCGCAGCGCCTCTCGTGGAAGGGCGGGCTGATGCACCAGTTCCTCAACCTCTCCTCCTATGCCGAGCAGATGCTGGTGCATGAGCATGCGGTGGCGAAGATCCGCCCGGACATGCCGCTCGACCGCGCCGCGCTCATCGGCTGCGGCGTGCTCACCGGCGTCGGCGCCGTCTTTCATACCGCCAAGGTCGAGCCGGGCACGAGCGTCGCGGTGATCGGCTGCGGCGGGGTGGGGCTTGCCTGCGTCAACGGCGCGGCGCTGGCGGGCGCCGGGCGCATCATCGCCGTCGACACGCTGCCGGCGAAGCTGGAGCTTGCCAAGAAGCTCGGCGCCACCGACGTCATCGATCCCGCCGCGGGCGACCCGGCGAAGCAGGTCATGGCGCTCACCAGCGGCGGCGTGCACTATTCCTTCGAATGCCTGGGAGCGAAAGCGACGGCCGAGCAGGCTTTCCGCATGCTAGCGCCGGGCGGAACGGCGACGATCGTGGGCATGATCCCGGTCGGAACCAGGATCGAGCTGCACGGCCCCGATTTTCTGCGCGAGCGCAAGATCCAGGGCTCCCAGATGGGCTCCAACCGCTTCCGCATCGACATGCCAAGGCTCGTCGATTTCTATCTCCAGGGAAAGCTCCAGCTCGACCACCTCATCTCCGGGAGGCTCGAGCTGAAGCAGATCAACGAGGGCTTTGCCGCGTTGCGCGGCGGCGCGCCGGTGCGCAACGTCATCATGTTTGGCTCGTAAGGAGCGCCGCAACGGCGCCGCGGTCTGGCGCAATGCTTTGCTGGTGTTCCGCCGCTTCATCCCCGCCTCCCCCGCTGGCCCCTTGGCGTGCAGCGGCGATTGTCGCGCGCGGTGGTTAAGATTCTCTCAGCGGCGCCGGGACGATATCGGCTCAGGCAATCGCCGCCGGCGCCTGCGGCACGTCGCGCCAGAAGCGGTCGTCATGGCCGAAGAAGATGCGCGCGCCGGCGGCCTCGAGTCGCGCCAGCTTTTCCAGCGAGGCGTGCATTTGGGCGCGGTCATGGACGTTCTTGGGCAGCCGCCGCTCGCGCAGCGTGCGGCAGAAATAGCAGGCATCGCCCGCCAGCACGACATCGCCCGAAGGAAGGCGGAGAAGCAGCGATTGGTGGCCGGGCGTGTGGCCGTGGGTCGGCAGGCAGATCACGCTGCCGTCGCCGAAGAGGTCGTGCTCGCTCTCCACCAGCTTGAGCGTGTGGCCGAGATCGAAGTCGCGCCGGTCGAAGCCGCGCTGCGCCGCCAGCTCGGCATCCATGCCGGCCTCCCACTCGCGCCGCTGCACGACCATCGTCGCGTTGGGGATGAGCGCGTTGCCGCCGACATGGTCGAAATGGAGATGCGAGTTGACGATGAAGTCGATGCGCGCGGGATCGCGGCCGAACGCCTGAAGCCGCGCGCTCACTTCCTCGCCGGGACGGTAGTCGAAGCGGAACAGCTTCTCGAGGCGCCGGCCGACCCGCGCGAAGGGATCGCGCTGGCAATCGGGATGCATGCCGGTGTCGAAGAGGGCCGTGCCTTTGGGGTGCTCGATGAGATAGGCCGGGACCGGCAGCAGCGCCTCACCCTCGCCGCCTTCCATAAGATAGCCAAGCTGCCCCGTCAGATGGCCGCAGGTCATGGCGTAAAGCGTCACGCTCACGCGCCCCTCCTCCGCTCGCCGCTCAGCCCACGCCCCAGCGCCGCGCCCAGCCGAGGCCGTCGCGCGTGCCGGCGGCGGGGCGGTACTCGCAGCCGACCCAGCCGTCATAGCCGAGGCTGTCGAGGAGATCGAGGAGATAGGCGAAATTCACCTCGCCGCGATCGGGCTCGTGGCGCTCGGGCACGCCGGCGATCTGGACATGGGCGACGCGCCCCAACAGCTCGCGGATGTGGCGCGCGAGATCGCCGGCGACGATCTGGCAGTGATAGAGGTCGAGCTGGAGGCGGACATCGGGGCGCGCGACGCGGTCGAGGATCGCCGCCGCCTGGCGCGGCGTGGTGAGGAAATAGCCGGGGATGTCGCGCGGATTGATCGGCTCCAGCAGCAGCTCGATGCCGTGCGGTGCCGCGAGCGCGGCGGCGCGGCGTAGATTGTCGATAAGCACCCGCTCGCCCTCTTCCTTGTCGCGTCCTTCGGGCCAGAGGCCGGAGAGCACATGGATGCGCCTGCCGCCGGTAGCGAGCGCATAGGAGAGCGCCTGCTCCATTCCCGCCATGAACTCCGTCTCACGGCCCGGCAGCGCCGCCAGCCCGCGCTCGCCCGCCTCGCGATTGCCCGGCGGAGCGTTGAAGAGCGCCAGCGTCAGGCGGTATCGCTCCAGCCTTTCGGCGATCACCTCGGCCGGCGCCTCATAGGGAAAGAGGCATTCGACGCCGCGGAACCCCGTCTCGGCCGCAGCCTGGAAACGGTCGAGAAACGGCAGCTCCTGGAAGAGGTAATGCAGATTGGCGGCGAGCTTGGGCATGGGCAGTCCCGGGCTGTGCAGCCCGGTATTTGAGCCCGCCGCCGCAGCCGGGTCTACCCCCTCCCTGGTTAAGGCAGGAAGGCGCTCGCTTCGTGATAAAGGCTGTAGGCGCCGATGGCGGCCAGCAGGAGCAGCACGGTAAAAGCGAAGACGCGCAGGAAGCTGCGCTCCTTCTTGTCATCGTCGGCCGTCTCCGAAGAGACGATGAGACGGTCCGACGCGCTGAGCGAAATCGACGACGGCTCCGCCCCGAGTCGATGCTCGGCGGGAAAGCGCACCGTCTCGCGCTCAGTCCCGGTGTCGCCGGTCGCGGGCCTGGCGGAGACGCGCGGCGCAGAGGGCCGAAGCGGCACGGCGTCCCGTGCCGGAGCGCCGGCGGGCGCCAAGCTGGGCTCGGTGCGGGAAGAGCGGGGACGCGGAGGAAAAGCCATGGGCTGAGACGGGACCTGTCGAAACGGTGCAGGACCTTGTCATCCCCTTGTGGCAAGATTTGGGCAGGAATTGCCCCATCCGCGCCGCAATCCTTGGCGGCGCTACTGCGCCGGAATCGAGCACGGGTGGCGGGCTTGCGCGGTTTTTCCGGTCAGCGCGCCGTCCGATGCGATCGGCGACATAGCCCCAGGCATAGGCGCCGGAGATGGCGCCGATGCCGGAAGAGAGCAGGATCAGCGCCGACTGGCCGAAGGTCAGATCCCAAGGCTTGACGATGAAGGCGAGCACATAGCCGATGAGGTAGTAGTCGAAGAATTCCAGCATGTCGCCGAGGACGGCGGCGGCGGCGATCTTCAACTGGTTGCCGGTCAGCAGCGTCTGCCGATCGAGAATGTCGAGCATCGCCTCCTCCCCGTGCGGGCTCTGCGGCCCCGGTGCTTGGGAAGAATTGAAGGCGGCGGCGCGGGACGGATCAATCGAGGCGGGGGTAAAGAAAGACCCTCGGCGTTGCCGCGAAGCGAGCACGGGAAGCGGCTGATTCTATGGCTTGCATCCGGCGCCGCCCTGCCCCGCCGTCTTTGCCCGTCTGCTAATATATAGCTTATAGGCTATTGATTATCTAGTAATCAATAGTATATAGGCTATTATTTTTGCGATCTGTGATAGGATATGGACTATGAGAAAAGACCGTCGCGCCGCTCAATCCCGCGCCGCGCTTGACCGGCGCTTCAAACAGCTCCGATCCGTCAACCAGTTTGCACGGCCTGTCCATGGCTGGATAAAGGCGGTCCGCGAAGCCCTCGGCATGTCCACGCCTCAACTCGCCAGGCGCATGAAGGTGAAGCAACCGACCCTCGTCGCCATCGAGCAATCGGAAGAGAAGGGCACCATTCAATTGGCAACGCTTCGACGCGCGGCCGAGGCGCTCGATTGCACGGTCGTCTACGCGCTCGTGCCCAACCAGCCTCTTGAAAAGATGGTGCGCGATCGCGCGCGACGGGCGGCGCGCCGCCGTCTCGAAGCGGTCGACCATACCATGCGGCTCGAGAACCAGCAGGTATCGCGCGAAGAGCTTGAAGAACGTCTCGACGAGATCGCGCGCGACATCAAGCCGCGCGCGTTGTGGGATGACGAATGAGCGATGTGTTCCAGGAGCCCGACGATGCGGCGACGCCGCTCAGCGAGGAGGAAAAGCAGGACCTCATTCCCACGCACATCGCCTTCCGCAGCGAGCTGAACACCGCCGAGCAGGAGAACATCGCGCGCGGCCAGGAATGGGCCTTCAGCCGAAGACGGCGCCAATTGCTCAGCGAGAAATTCATCCGGGATCTTCACAAGCACATGTTCGGCGACGTCTGGCGCTGGGCGGGACGGTTCCGCACCAGCGAGCGCAATATCGGGATCGAATGCTGGAAGATTCCGACGGCCCTGCGCGAGCTGCTCGATGATGTGACCGTCTGGATCGACAAGAAGGTCTTTCCGGCCGATGAGATCGCCGTGCGCTTCCACCATCGCCTCGTGCAAATCCATCTTTTCCCGAACGGCAATGGCCGCCACGCGCGGCTTATGGCCGATCTTCTGGTCGTCCGGCTCGACGGCGAGCGGTTTACCTGGGGCGGCGGAAGCCTGGGACCGCCGGGCGAGATTCGCAGACGATATATTGCCGCGCTGCACGCCGCCGATCGCCACGACATCGGCCCGCTGCTGGCGTTTGCAAGAGCATGAAACTATCGACAGCCGTCGGCCGCGCCAAGCGGGCACTTTGCATCTAAGCCGCCGGCTTCAGCCCGAAATCGTATTTGGCCTCGAGCGTCTTGGCGCCCGGCTTGGGCTTGAAATCGACCACCAGCGAGTTCTTGACGCCGAAGACGACGTCGCTGTCGAGATAGGGGTCGCCCTCGACGAAGAGATGGGTGGTGAGGCGCTCATAGCCCGGCGCGGTGATGATGAAATGGAGATGCGCCGGGCGCATGGGATGGCGGCCCATGGCGTTGAGGATGAGGCCCACGGGTCCGTCGGTCGGCACGGGATAGCTGGTGGGCTTGATCGTGCGGAAGAAATAGGCGCCCGTCTCGTCGGTGCGGAAGCGGCCGCGCAAATTGAAGCGGTCCTGGTTGGGGTCTTGCGTGCTGTAGAAGCCGTTGGGGGCGGTCTGCCAGACATCGAGCACCGCACCCTTGATCGGCTTGCCGTCCGCCGTCAGCACGCGGCCCGAGACCTCCGTCGGCTCGCCCTCCCCGCCATGCGAAATGTCGAAGCCCGCCGGCAGATCCGGCGCGCCCTCGATATAGAAGGGGCCGAGCACGGTCGATTCCGTGACGTGGTCGCCGCCGCGGTGGTTGATGGCGTCGACCAGCATGGAGACGCCGAGCACGTCGGAGAGCAGGATGAATTCCTGCCGGTCGGCATCGCATTTCTGCCCGGTGGCGGTGAGGAAGTTGATCGCCGCCGCCCATTCCGCCTCCGTCAGCTCGACATCGCGGATGAAGGCGTGGAGATGGCGGATGAGGCTGGTCATCACCGCCTTGAAGCGCGGGTTCTCGGTGCGCGCGAGCCGCGCCACCACGGCGTCGGTGAGATTGGATTCGGTGAAATTGCGCATGTCGTCCTCTCTCTCAGGCGGGGCGCCGCCCGTGCCAGGCGTCTTCGAGCAGCCGGCGGATGCCGGCATAATCGAGCGGTCGCGGATTGTAATAGGGATTCTCGGTGGCGAGCTTGGCCGCCCGGTCGATGCCGTCTTCCGGCATGCCGATCTCCCGCAGCGACAGCGGCGCGCCGAGCGTCTTGGCGAGATCGTAGAGGCCCTGCGCCGCATCGTCCGCGCCGAGCGCCTTGGCGACGATGCGCATCGCCGTCGGCGCTGCGTCGCGGTTATAGGCCGCGGCATGCGGCAGAATGACCGTATGCACCTCGGCATGCGGCAGGCCGAAGCTGCCGCCCAGCGTGTGGCAGAGCTTGTGGTGAAGGCCCATCGCCACCATGCCGAGCGCGGAGCCCGCGAGCCAGGCGCCATAGAGCGCTTCGCCGCGGCCTTCGAGATCGAGCGGCTGCGCCACCACCACCGGCAAGGCGCGGGCGAGCGCGCGGATGCCTTCGGCCGCCATCAGCGAGGTGATGGGATTGGCGTCTTCGGCATAGAGCGCCTCGACGCAATGGGCGAGCGCGTTCATCCCCGAGGGCCCCGCGATCTTCGCCGGGAGCGCGACGGTCAGCGCGGGATCGTAAAGCACGACGCGCGGCAGCACCTTGCGGTCGCGGCCGGTGCGCTTCACCCCGCCATCGGTAAGGCCATAGATCGGCGTCATCTCCGAGCCGGAATAGGTGGTCGGTATGGCGATGACCGGCAGGCCCGTGTCGAGCGCGATCGCCTTGCCGAGGCCGATGGTCGAGCCGCCGCCGATCGCCACGGCGCAATCCGCGGCCAATCGCCGCGCCGTCTCGCGCGCGGCGCGCGCCGTCTCCACCGGCACATGCATCGCCGCCTCGGCATGGATGCCGGCGGTGGCGACGCCGAGGCGGCGCGCCGCCTCATCGGCCAGCCGGCGCTGGCCCGGCGTCGACAGCACGATGGCGCGCTTCAGCCCGAGGCGCCCGATCTCCTCGGGCAGCCGATCGAAGCTGCCGGCGCCGAAGACGACGCGCGTGGGAAGCTGCTCATAGATGAAGGACAGCATGCTGCGGCTCCGCTGCTCAACCGCGCCAGGGCAGGTCGCCGGCGCGCTCGACGAACACCCAGGCGCCGGCGCCGAGCGCCGCAGGAAAGGGCGCGACCAGATATCCGCCCCGCCGCTCGGCGGCGACGTTGCCGGCGCGAAGGCTCGCCGCGGCGGTGTCGAGCGCGCCCACCGCGACGCCATAGCAGGGCGCGAAAGGCAGGCTCGGCGGGATCAGGCCCGGCAGCAGACCCGCCAGCGTCGGCGCGGTCACGAGCATGACACGGCCGCGATCGAGCGGCACGGCGATGCCGCCGCCGCCCGCCACGGGCTTGCGGCCGGTGAAGCGGGCGAAGCGCTGCGCCGCCTCTTCGATATCGGCGACGGCGAAGACGATGTCGAGCAGCGCCAGCGCGGTGTTGGGATGATCGAGCCAGCGCTGCTGCCACACCGCGTCCTCGGTGCGATGCGTCAGGATCTGGATGCGGCCCTCCGCCATGGCGTCGGGCTCGACGCGCGCCACGGTGAAGGCGGCCTTGCCGGGGCCCGTCGCGGTCTCGACCGGCCGCTCCATCTCCACCACCGGCCGGGTGCGGAATCCTTCCGCCGCGAGCCGTGCCCCCGCCTTGGCGGCGTCTGCGACGGAGAACGCCGCAAGATGCACGCCGCCGTAGCGCGCGAGCGCCGCGTCCAGCTCGCGCCCGAGCGGCGTGTCGGCGGTCTTGAACAGGACCTCCATATAGCCGCGCCGCAGCATGGCGGTGACGTTGCCGGTGCCGGTGAGCTTCGCCGGCCCGCCGGCGGGATCGGGATTGACCTGGATCGAGACCGGCGTCGGCGCGAAGCCGGCCAGCGCCAGCGCCGCGCCCGCCGCCGCGGGATCGCGCACGAAATGCCCGACGTGATCGAGAAAGATCTCGTCGCCGGCGGGAAGCTGCCGGTCGATCTCGCCCGTGCCAAAGGCCCCGGTCATGTCGCTTCCCGTGTTGTTTGCGGCCCAACCCGATCCGCCGACCGCGGCGACGGTGCCGATCGCGGCGGCCTGCTGCAATAGAACGCGGCGGTGCAAGGTCATCCGTCTCATTCTTACTGCCACGCTGCCCCACTCATGCTTCAAGACGCGGTGCTGCGCACCGCTCCTCGGCATGAGGAATTAAAGTGATCCTCGTCCTGAGGAGCTCGCGAAGCGAGCGTCTCGAAGGACGAGTGGGGCAGCGCGCCGATCTCGGCCGCGCCGCCCCTGCCCGCCTGCCGGCTCAGGCTTGCACCACCAGCTTCTTCTGGGTGTAGGCTTCGAGGCCCTCGATGCCGCCCTCATGGCCGTAGCCGCTCTCCTTCATGCCGCCGAAGGGCGTCTCCGGCGTCGAGATGGCGAGGCTGTTGACGCCGACCATGCCGGCCTCGAGCGCGTCGGCGATCAGGTTGGCGGTCCGGGTCGAACTGGTGAAGGTGTAAGCGGCAAGGCCGAAGGGCAGCGCATTGGCGCGCGCCACCACCTCGTCGAAGCTCCGGAAGGGCGTGATCGGCGCCAGCGGGCCGAAGGGCTCCTCGGTCATGACGCGGCTGTCATCGGGCGGCTCGGTGATCACGGTGGGGCCGAAGAAGAAGCCCTGATTGCCGGGACGCGCGCCGCCGGTGCGGATCTCGGCGCCGCGCTTCCTGGCATCGGCGACGAAGCCCTCCATGGCGTCGAGCCGGCGCGGATTGGCGAGCGGCCCCATGGTGGTGCCGTCGGCAAGCCCGTCACCAAGCTTGAGGTTCTTGGCGTAATCGACAAAGCGCTTGACGAAGCGGTCGTAATTGCTCTCCTGCACGTAGAAGCGGGTCGGCGAGATGCAGACCTGCCCGGCGTTGCGGAACTTGCCGGCGGCGGCGATCTCGGCCGATTTCTCGGGATCGGCGTCGCCGAAGACGATCACCGGCGAATGGCCGCCGAGCTCCATGGTGGTGCGCTTCATGCCGTCGGCGGCGAGCTTGGTGAGATGCTTGCCCACCGGCACCGAGCCGGTGAACGATACTTTGCGGATGAGCGGCGAGGCGATGATGTGCTCGGAGATGCGCGACGGCACGCCGAAGACGAGGTTGAGCACGCCCTTGGGCAAGCCCGCATCGTGGAAGGCGCGCACCAGCTCGACGCAGGTGCCCGGCGTCTCCTCCGACGCCTTGATGATGAGCGAGCAGCCCGAGCCCAGCGCGCCGCCGATCTTGCGCGCCGGCGTCACGCCGGGGAAGTTCCACGGCGTGAAAGCGGCGCAGGGGCCGACCGGCTCCTGCACCGTCATCTGCCGCACGCCCGGGACGCGGCCGGGAATGATGCGGCCATAGGCGCGCTTTCCCTCTTCGCCGTACCATTCGATGATGTCGGCGGAGACCGCGACCTCGATCCGCGCCTCGGCGATGATCTTGCCCTGCTCCAGCGTCAGGATGCGGGCGATCAGCTCCAACCGCTCGCGGATGAGGTCGGCGGCCTTGCGCATGATGCGCGCGCGCTCATAGGGCGCGGTGGCGCGCCAGAGCTTGTAGCCCCGCTGCGCCGCCTCCAGCGCGCGGTCGAGATCGGCGGTGCCGGCATGGGTGAGCGTCGCCAGCGGCTTCTCGGTCGCGGGGTTGATCACCTGCTCGCTCTCGCGCCCGCCGCCCGCAATCCACTCGCCGTCGATATAGAGTGCCAGATCGGTATACATGCTGTGCCTCCGTTTGATCCCGTCGATCCCTCAGAAGGCGGCGGCGCGCGCCCTCTCCGGCCCGCGCATCGCCGCTTCGAGCACCATCTCCGCGCCCTTCTCGGCGATCATGATGATCGCCGCATTGGTGTTGCCCGACACCACGCTCGGCATCACGGAGCCGTCGATCACGCGCAGCCCCCCGACGCCGTGCACCCGGAGCTGCGCATCGACCACCGCCTGGGCGTCCTCGCCCATGCGGCAGGTGCAGGTCGGATGATAGATCGTGCTGGCGCGTTCGCGAAGATGCCGCATCAGGTCCTCGTCGCTGACCGCTTGCGGGCCGGGCTCGTACTCGCTCTCGATATAGGGCCTGAGTGCCGGCGCCTGCATGATCCGCCGCAATAGCCTCAGCCCCGCCAGCATGGTGCGCCGGTCGCTCTCGGCCGTGAGATAGTTGAGCTGGATCGCCGGCCGCGACGCGGGATCGGCGCTCTTGATGCGCACGAAGCCGCGGCTTTCCGGGCGGAGCTGGCAGATCGACGCCGTGAAACCCGAGAAGGGATGGAGCTTGTCGCCCATCCTGGTGGTGCTGAAATTGATGAAATGCACCTGCACGTCCGGAGTGGCAAGCCGCGGATCGGTGCGGAAGAAGCCGCCGGCATAGCCGGCGCTGACCGCCAGCGGCCCTTTGCGCCAAAGGGCATAGCGCAGGCCGATGCCGAGGCTGCGCAGCGGGCTTGCGACGTCGTCGTTGAGAGTGATCGGCCGGGTGCAGCGATAGACCAGCCGCGATTGCAGGTGATCTTGCAGATTCTCGCCCACCCCCGGCAAATCCCTGATGACGGCAATGCCGTGCCGGCGCAATAGCTCGCCCGGGCCGATGCCGGATAGCTGCAACAGCGGCGGCGTGGCGATGGCGCCGGCGGCGAGGACCACCTCGCCCGCCGCCTCGGCGCGCCAGGTCTCCCCCCGATGCGCGAAGACCACTCCCGCCGCCGCGCCGCCTTCGATGAGCACGCGCAGGCTCGGCGCCTCGGTCAGCACCTGGAGATTGGCGCGCCGCCGCGCCGGGCGGAGATAGCCCACCGCCGCGCTGCAACGCCGGCCGTTTCGCGCGGTGGTCTGGAAATAGCCCGCGCCTTCCTGGACCGCGCCGTTGAAATCGTCGTTGCGCGCAAAGCCCGCCTCTACGGCGGCTTCGATGAAGGCGTCGCAGAGCGCGTGCGGCTCGCGCTGATCGGAGACGGCGAGCGGCCCGCCCGTGCCGTGGAACTCGTCGGCCCCGCGCTGCTGATCCTCGGCGCGGCGGAAATAGGGCAGCACGTCCTCATGGCCCCAGCCGACATTGCCGAGTTGGCGCCAATGGTCGAAATCCTCCTTTTGGCCGCGGATATAGACGAGGCCGTTGATCGAGCTGGACCCGCCCAGCACCTTGCCGCGCGGCTGAAGGATGCGCCGGCCATTGAGCTCGGGCTCGGGCTCGCTCTCATAGAGCCAGTTCACCTTGGCGTTCTTGAAGAGCTTGCCGTAGCCGATCGGGATGTGGATCCAGGGGTTGCGATCCTCGCCGCCGGCCTCGAGCAGCAGCACGCGGTGCCGGCCGGACGCGCTCAGCCGGTTGGCCAGCACGCAGCCCGCGGAGCCCGCGCCGACGATGATGTAGTCGAAGCTGCCGAAGCTGCGCATTCGACCCTTCCTCCCCTGGGGAGACTCATAGAGTCTTGCCGCAAGGGTGTCACCCCTCGCCTGCGCTCTCTCCCATGAGGCGAGAAAGGCGTGCCAGCTACCCGCCGTAAAAGACGTTCTCGCCGAGATCCTTCATCTCGAGGATGGCGGCGTCGGGGCGGCCCGCGGGCGGCTTCATCAGATGCGCCTCGACCACCTCGCCGATGACGATGTGGTGGTCGCCTTCCGCGACGATCGACTTGACCCGGCACTCGACCGCGCCCGGCGCCTCGATGAGGATCGGCGCGCCGGTCGTGCCGGGGCGATAGGGCTGGCCGCTGAGCTTGCCCTCGGTGACGTCGGCCGGGCGGAAGAAAGTGAAGGCGAGGCTCTTCTGGTCCTTGCCGAGCATGTTGAGGGCAAAGCCGCCGGCCGCCTTCACCACTTGATAGGCGCCGCTGTCGGCCTTGACGCCGACCACCACCAGCGGCGGTGCGAAAGAGGTCTGCGTCACGAAATTGACCGTGGCGGCGGCGATGCCGCCTTTGCCGTCATCGGCGGTGAGCACGTAGATCCCATAGGGGATCATGCGCAAGGTGATCTTCTTGGCGTCGGTGTTCATCGGCCTCTCCTCTCCTCTCCTTCCCTTACCGGCGGCATGCCCCTGGGATCGGGCATGATCATTGGATTAGAGTGCCGCCGGCGCAAGCTGCCCGGGAGGATGGGATGGGGCCGAGCATCGCCCTCGACCGATGACGACGGCCAAGCGAAGCCCGCGCCCGGGCGAAGCCGATCCGATCGAGCGGTTGCGGCGGCGCTTCGCCGAGCGCCGGCCGGTCCGCACCGGCTCGCTCATCATCACCGTCTTCGGCGACGTCCTCCTGCCGCGCGGCGGCGAGGTGCTGCTTGCCGATCTCATCGCGCTGCTGGCGGAATTCTCGCTCAATGACAGCCAGGTGCGCACGGCGGTGTCGCGCCTCGTCGCCGATGGCTGGCTCGAGGCCGAGCGGCTTGGGCGGCGCAGCCTCTACCGCCCGACCGAGACCGGCCGCCACCGCTTCATCGAGGCGACGCGGCGCATCTATGCCGGCCCGCCCAAGGCCTGGCGCGGCGGCTGGCACGTGCTGCTGCTGCCGGACGGCGCCGAGCGCGGCGAGCTTGGCAAGGATCTGGGCTGGCTCGGCTTCGGCAGCCTCGCCCCCGGCGTGATGCTGCATCCCACGCCCAACGCGGCCTCGCTCGCCTCGGTGATCGCCGATCTTCCGGCGGAGGCACGGCCGCTGGTGATCGCCGGCAAGACGGCTTTCGCGCCGCCGCCGCGCCTGTTGCCGGCGCTGGTAGAGCGCTGCTGGGATCTGACGGGGCTGGGCGAGGCCTATCGCACGTTCCTCGCCGGCTTTGCCGAGCTGGGCGAGGCGGTTGCACGGGGCTTCGTCCCGGCGCCGCTGCCGGCGCTGCTGGCGCGGCTGATGCTCATCCACGACTATCGCCGCCTCATCCTGCGCGACCCCTTGCTGCCCCCGGCGCTGCTGCCGCGCGACTGGATCGGCCGCGACGCCTATGCCGCCGCGCGCGCGCTTTACCGCGCGCTCGCCCCGCCGGCCGAGCGCTGGATCAACGGCCATCTCGGCGACCGCGACGGCAAGCTGCCGGCGCCGGGCGCGGCGTTCCGCCGGCGGTTTCCGTGAGGTTCTGAAAGATTGAGCGCCGACGATTGAAATGCCCAGAACCACCCCACCTCACCCTCCCAGCGCTGCGCGCTGGTTCCCCCCTCTTCGCCCCAATGGGGCGGAGAGGGTCGGGGTAAGGTGGGGTCTGCCAATCGAGCGTGCTATCTCAACGCATTTCCGACACCGGCAACTGGACATCGACATACGATCGACGCCCGGAGCCTTGGGGGCTGAGGGATCTCGTCATAGCATGAATGCATCTGGTCCGACGCGACCGCGTCGTGACAATGAGCGATGCCTCCGGTGGGCGCGCTGCCGGCTGTTCTCGCGCCACCTGAAGGAGGTCCGATGCCTGCTGCCTTTACCTTGCGCATGCCTCTCGGCGGCTTCGAACGCGAGCCCCGCAGCTACGATGATCTGCGCCGGCTCGCCGCGCGCTGCGCCAAAGACGAGCTTGCCGGCCGAACGTTGTGCAACCACGCAACCCAACTTGCCATCACGCTGTCGCCCGCGGCGCTGGCGGCGGCGACGCGGCCCGGCGCGCCTTCGGCGCTGCTCTTGGCGATCCCGGACCTTCCGGCGCTGCTCTCGCATGCCCTTTATGTCCGCACCGTCGCCGACCCGCGCCGCCGCCCCGATATCCGGCGCGTGCACCTCCTCGCCGCGCGCGCCGAGATCGCCGGCCGCCCGGTCGAGCTGCTGTTCGCGATACGCGAGACCTTCGGCGGCCAGTGCTTTCTCGACCGCGTCAGCGAGCGGGGCGCGTCGACGCGAAAGCGACAAGATGGCGGAAGCGCACCGAATGATAGAGATACTGACCCGTCTGTTGCACGCCAAACGGCCGACGCACCCGAGCAACTCGCACAAGTGCCGGCGACAACCGTACATGATATGACGCGGGTCATTTTTGGCGAGACGGCCGGGCTATATCCCCACTCGATCGACCCGGATAGGTCGCCATACGACCCCGCTAACTGGGACACCGACTCGGCTGATAATCTGGCAGCCGCGCGTCAATATATTGGCATCGTTGCCGGCAGAAACGGTCAAACCCATTCAGCCGATGCTGATCTTTCCAACCCCATTGAGACACGAGCCTGGGCTGACGCCGCCAATGCCGCAGCCAAGGCACACGCCAATCCCGATCTCCTGGACGAGCATATCGATCATTTTTATCTCCGCGGCAATGGAGATACACGGAATCCCTGGCCGACATTGACACGCTATCTTAGGATTGGCCCATTCAGAAACGTCGGGGGCGGCGATGCCGGGCGCGGAAACGATCTTTATATTGAATTTTATGGAAGGAGATAGACTGTCCTCGACTGCGCAACTTGGGCGATACGATGTCGTCCGTCCATTCCAAATATAACGGTAGTCTCAAACTCGCTCTATCTCGATGAGTAAGTGACATGTTCTGCCGACTCGATGCAGACCATCTGCATGACGCGCGGCTTTTGCGGCGTCAGGGGGCAGACACGATAGTCACCATAGGCGTTACTGTTCCAATCTAGACGCGAGGCCACCGCCGGCGGCACGATGTCATCGGGTACGCCCAAAATGCGCTTGGTTCCGATCCACCAGAGGCGGGTGGTCACACTTCCATTCCAGTAGGAAAGGCGGCCATGCACGTTAAAGCAGGCGCCAGCGAGATCGGGATCGGATGCGCAGTTTCGAGACGGTGGGCGAACCACGCGGGCATGTCGCTCAACCGTCGTTGCCTCGGGCAATGGTGTCGCAGTACCTCGATCGAGATCCGTTTCATAAACGGTAGGATCCGTGACGCAGCTTCGGCGACGTGCAGGGATCAGCGTCGAGGCGCGCGCCTCGACCACGATCTTTCCGTCTGCGGTAAAACCCTCGGGCTGCACCGACGCGTCGCAATCAGCCCATCCGAATATATCCCAGACATTACGCCACCGAATTTTTCCGCTAACGATCGTCAGCGTGGCGATCTGCGCGTTTCTCTGTTGCTCATTGGGAAAGTTTCGCGATGTTTCTCGGGAAAGCAGCAAGCCGGAGCGATCGACCCCAAAATCCACGATCGCATCCGTCTCGGCTCCGCCCGACGAGAGCGTAAAAGCGTAGCTTGTTCTGGCGTGACGAAGATGGAGCACCGACGTGATCTCGCACGTGTCGCCTTGCCGGCGTGACGTAGCGACGATGACAGCCCGATCGGCGCCGAACTGCACGGTTTCGCTGGTGAATTCCCTCGTTCCCGCCCGCTTCGGGCATTCCGGCGTTGTGACGGACGCGAGAGGCGGCGCGGCGGTGGCTGTTGCGATGCTTTGCAGGCCTGAAAGGATCGAGGCAAAAAGCGCGAGATAACGCATTCTCCTGCTCCGGAAAACCTTTCCTATTGCCCTGTGCGCCTCAAACAGCCTTCGCTGATCGCAGAGCCTGTCAGTCAATCGGCAAGGCAGTTTATAAAAGCACGAAGCATTATAAACTGGAAAATTATGCCCTCAATATACGGGGCCTTGGGGCCTGAGGGATCTCGTCATAGCCTGAATGCATCTGATCCAACGCGGTCGCGTCGCGACAATGAGCGATGCTCCGGCGGGCGCGCCGCCGGCTGTTCTCGCGCGACCTGAAGGAGGTTCCGATGCCCGCTCCCTTTACCTTGCGCACGCCTCTCGGCGGCTTCGAGCGCGAGCCCCGCGGCTACGATGATCTGCGCCGGCTCGCCCTCGGTTATGCCAAAGACGAGTTTGCCGGCCGAACGCTGTGCAACCATCCGACCCAACTTGCCATAACGCTGTCGCCCGCGGCGCTGGCGGCGGCGACGCGGCCCGGCGCGCCTTCGGCGCTGCTCTGGGCGATCCCGGACCTTCCGGCTCTGCTTTCGCATGCTCTTTATGTCCGCACCGTCGCCGATCCCCGCCGCCGCCCCGATATCCGGCGCGTGCACCTCCTCGCCGCCCGCGCCGAGATCGCCGGCCGCCCGGTCGAGCTGCTCTTCGCGGTGCGCGAGACCTTCGGCGGCCAGTGCTTCCTCGACCGCGTCAGCGAGCGAAGTGCATCCATGCGCCATCGGCAGGATGGTGGGGGCATAGCGGATGGGATCGGGGAGGAAGCTGCCGATGACACCAGTGATGAACCAGCCAGAGATGTTGAAACAAGCGAGATCGCGGATGACGGTGTAACCGACGCGGAAACCGCGCCAACATCGTCAGACAGCTCTCGCGTCAACACCGCATCGCAAGCGGGCAAATGGCTCGACCCAAACAGCAAATATGCCAGATTCTTCGACCAGCAATTCGCGGCCGTGGCGGAAGTTGCGACAGACCTTGGTGTCGACCCTACCCTTCTCCTCGGCCTTTCGGCGCATGAATCAGGATGGGGTAAGCCAGAAAACAACTACGCTAAAAACCTCAATCCATTTGGTGCCACGCCGCTCGGCGACAGCACTTCCGGACTCCGGTTTCAGTCATATCGGGACGCGTGGCAAGCATGGGCAAGAACGTTTGGCCCTCGTGTCGCTGGGGTCGGAAGCGATGCCGCAGCTTTTCTCCGCAATCTCGAATACGATAATCGTCGGGTTTATGGGCCCACAATTGGCGGAAATTATCGGGGAGCCTATAATTCGGAAGATGAAAATTGGAAGAAGGGCGTTGCCGAAGCAATCGCCGGAGTTCGCAGGAGGTTGCCGCTATGGCAGGGGAATCTCGATAGCCCACCCTGAGAAAAGAAGGTCGAGGAAGAAAGGGGACTGAGCGACGATCACCGAGCTTTCCCAGAATAGCCTCACTTTTGCTGAATTAGGTGGGTATCATCCCGAGGTCTGGAATCAAGACGCACCGGCCGATTAACTTGTCCAAAAGTGGACCGCTGACTAACGAGGCCATGTTCAGGTTCTGTCGCCCTTGCATCCTCCTTTTTCCGATGCTCGCGGGAGCGTCGGCCCAGGCTCAGGCGCCGCCGCTCCTCGAGCTTCACGCACAGCTCGCGCCGATGCGCGCGACACGCGGCGACTCCGAGAAGCGTGGCGCCACGCCGGCGCTGATGGCGGTCAAGCACGAGCTGCGCGATTGGATCGAAGCGCATCTGTCGAGACTGGCCGAGAACGGTGATGAGCAGGCGCTGGCGGTCCGCCTCAATGAGGAGCTTGCAGGCGCCGACCTCTTCTGCAAGGAAAAGGACAATGCGAAGGATCGCTGCGCCAAAGATGACGGGGAATGGGAGGGCACCGGTTTCCTGGAGCCTCTTCACTTTGAACGTCAGGAATCGGGCGGTTTGCTCATGGTGCGTACCGGCCTTGGCATTTTCTGTGGCGAGGATGAATCGGCTTATCTCTACGAATGGCACGACGGCCGGTGGCAGCGATTATGGCAAACCGAGCAAACGATCGAGCCGAGCAAGCCTTACGCGCCGCAATTCATCGCCGGCTTGCGCGCCTCCCGGCCCGACGACAAGACCGGCCGGCGCCTTGTGATGTCGCTGGGTTATGCGGGTTGGTGCACCTCGAACTGGCGCCGGGTCTTCTATCGCCTGTGGCGCGTCGATCCCGCAGCAGCCGCGGGAACACTGCTCCTCGATCAGGCGGAATATGCTTATATCGGCGCGCACGATCCGCCACTCGAAGGAAGCGTCGGCACGGCGGATGCGCTGGTCGAGCTCACCATCGGCAGCCTGGATGCCGGCGTGCACTCCTACGAAGCGGTCCGACATTACGCGATCAGCGGCGATCGGATCGAGCGTATCGATCCGGTCGCGCTGGACCCGGCCGCTTTTACTGAGGAATGGCTCAAAAATACTTGGGAGCAGAGTGCAGCCTGGACGCCGCTGCGGCGCCGCACTTTCCTGCGCCCGTGGCACATCCGGTTTCACGCCGATTTCATAAGGGGCGAGTATATTGGTCAGCCGCAACGCTGCGGCAAAACGCCTGATCTCTGGCAAGTGGGGATCGATCTCAAAGACGTCATAGAGGATAAATCGAGCGGCATCGGCTATTTCTTCGTGACGTGGCAGCCGCCCTATCATTTCGAGATGATCGACATTCGCTCAAAGCCGAGGGCGGACTGCAACCAACCGGCGCCGCCTGGTGAGGGGCTGGAAACCCTGTTTCCGATCCAGGGATGGCGGTGAAGGCATCGCCCCGGCGGATCGGATGTCCGGGCCGCAGTAATATGAACATCTTCGTCGCTTTCGGAGGCAAGCATGGCGGATGATCAGGAGCTGTATCGCGTCCTTTCCGACGCTTGGGAAGAGGCGATGGATAAAGAGGAGTTTCGCCACGCGATCGGCAGCGGCATCGCCGCTTATCTCGCGCTCTATCCGAAGAACGAGAAACTTGCGGATGGTGCTTTGGGCCTGATCCACGTCGCGATCAACCAGCTTTTCTCCTCCACGGCGTCTACCGAGAAAGAGCCCTATTCTTGCTCATTCTGCGGCCAGAGCGGATCGGAGACGCGCCTGGGAGCGGGACCGGATGTCTTCATCTGCATCGGCTGCGTCGAGCTCTTCAACGAAATCTTCGGCATCAAAGCCTCCTCAACACCAGCCGCTAAGAAACCAAATGAATGAAGGTCAAGAACATTAGAACTCTTGACGCTTTCGGCGCAGTCGATTTCCCCAAGAGGACGAACCGCTCATGTCGTTTCGGTCGGCCACATCTCTCGGCGCTCTGATCGGAATGGTTCTGGCTTTTATCATCTTTGCGCTGGTCAGCGCGATCGACGCCGGGAAGACGTCATTTCCCGAACCCTATGCCCATCTCATCGCTTCTTTCCGTTATTTCGCGCCGTTCATGTTTTGGCCGGCCGGTTCTGATTTCCTGGACCGGGTATCCTACGAGGACATTCCGGTAGGGTCGCTCAGGTATCTTGGCTTGCTCTTATACGCGGTTTTGTGAAGCGGGGTCGTCTATTCGGTCATAGCCGCGGCTTTCTGGCTTTGCATGAAAGTGGCGAGAATCGGTGTTTTGATCCCGATCATCCTGATGCTCATGTTTTGGACGGTCCTGATATACCGGCAACGAGCAGTCCACGAATACGGCATGACCAAGATCGGGCTTCCCACGGGGAACAACTCGGGCAATGAGCCTTGGGGCCTGAGGGATCTCGTCATAGCATGAATGCATCTGATCCAACGCGGTCGCGTCGCGACAATGAGCGATGCTCCGGCGGGCGCGCCGCCTGCTGTTCTCGCGCGACCTGAAGGAGGTCCGATGCCTGCTGCCTTTACCTTGCGCACGCCTCTCGGCGGCTTCGAGCGCGAGCCCCGCGGCTACGACGATCTGCGCCGGCTCGCCCTCCGTTATGCTAAAGACGAGCTTGCCGGCCGAACGCTGTGCAACCACGCGACCCAGCTTGCCATAACGCTGTCGCCCGCGGCGCTGGCGGCGGCGACGCGGCCGGGCGCGCCCTCGGCGTTGCTCTGGGCGATCCCCGACCTTCCGGCGCTGCTGTCGCACGCCCTTTATGTCCGCACCGTCGCCGATCCCCGCCGCCGCCCCGACATCCGGCGCGTGCATCTGCTTGCCGCGCGCGCCGAGATCGCCGGCCGGCCGGCGGAGCTGCTCTTCGCCGTGCGCGAGACCTTCGGCGGCCAGTGCTTCCTCGACCGCGTCAGCGAGAGGGGCACGTCAGCGCGCGGTCGGCAGGATGGCGGCGAGGTCCAAGATGACGCCGGCACCAACTCGACGACGGATGCCGGCGATCAGAACTTAACCTCTCCGCAGCCTGTGCCAAACCATCCTGCTGCCGAAAGCGATACCGACTCCGACGGCCGAACATTGAACCCGAAACGCGTGCGAGTAACAGTGAATAATTTTTACGATGAAGCTCTCGGATTCGGTCATGTCGGGCTCGCCGTCGGGGACAGTCCCAGCCTAGGCTTTTACCCAGCCGACGAGTCGATACTAAGATATCCGGCGGAACTGCGGGGCAACCTCCTGCCTGGTATCGTAAAACAGGATGATATGTCTCAGCCTCACTATTCCGTCGAGTTGGACGTGACTCCTGATGAAGCCAGAAAAATTTCGAACTACATCAGAGATCGCGCGGAATATCCTGGACCATATGAGCTATATTTGCGTCAGTGCACTGATTTTGTCCGTTCCGCACTCGCCGCGGGTGGCTTGAAAACCAATGGAGACCCTCGACCCAATCACTGGTTCCAAGGTATGTTCAGCGACCAGTACAATAAGGGAAACGTGCCGCAAGACTGACGCCCTATTATGCATCGGAGCAGCACCTTCATGTCGACGTCTCGTGCCGCTTTTCTCGGCGCCCTGGCTGGAACGATCTCAGCGCTCCTCATCTATGGGATGGTCGTCGCGATGGAGGCGCTGAAATCGTTCTTCCCGATAACCTATGTGTACTATCACGATGAGATAGAGTTCCGGCTGATCTTCATGTTCTGGCCGCAAGGCTTTGGTTTCTTTGCGGGGACCTCGGAGAAGCATGTCCCGGTCCTGTCGTTCACCTATGTCGGCTTCCTCCTGCTGTGCATCCTGCTGAACGCCGTGGGGTATTCGATGATCGCGGCGATTGGCCGGCGGTGCCTGGACGGGGCGAAAGCCGGCCTCGCGATCCTTGCCCTGTCGGTGCTTGCCTATTGGACGTTCGTGATCGTGATGCTGTGACATGGCATGTGCCGCCAAGAACAATCCTATAAAAACACGCGAGCCGCGCTTTGAAAGCCGGGCCGCACCACCTGCGTGCTTGATCGCACCTCCCCTCTGAAAGAATCTCCAACGGCGAGCCGCTTTCGCCGGATGCTGCGTGCCACCGATGATTTTCCTGCGACTCTGCCGCGGCAATGAGCCTTGGAGCCTGAGGGATCTCGTCATAGCCTGAATGCGGATCCGGTCCGACGGTTCCGTCGTGACACGTTGCGATGCCTCCGGCGGGCGCGCCGCCGGCTGTTCTCGCGCTATTCAAAGGAAGGTTCGATGCCCGCTCCCTTCACCTTGCGCACGCCTCTGGGCGGCTTCGAGCGCGAGCCCCGCGGCTATGACGATCTGCGCCGGCTCGCCCTCCGCTATGCCAAAGACGAGCTTGCCGGCCGAACGCTGTGCAACCATGCGACCCAGCTTGCCATAACGCTGTCGCCCGCGGCGCTGGCGGCGGCGACGCGGCCGGGCGCGCCCTCGGCGCTGCTCTGGGCGATCCCCGACCTTCCGGCTTTGCTCTCGCATGCCCTTTATGTCCGCACCGTCGCCGATCCCCGCCGCCGCCCCGATATCCGGCGCGTGCATCTCCTCGCCGCCCGCGCCGAGATCGCCGGCCGCCCGGTCGAGTTGCTCTTCGCCGTGCGCGAGACCTTCGGCGGCCAGTGCTTCCTCGACCGTGTCAGCGAGCGGGGAGCGTCGACGCGAGGCCGGCAGGATGGCGGCGAAACACCGGATGATACCAGCGGCGCAGTGTCGGACAGCCCTGACTCAAGACTTGTCGCAGATGCCGGCGCGGCAGATTCAACGACGTCAGATGCGCCGGAGCCGAAGGCTACCCCCGTTAATGCTGGCATTCAAACAGCACAAGGAAGGCTGATCGAGCCGCAATTCGACAAAGTCGATTCTTTCCTCCTTACGCCAGGAGGTGATGGCGCTACTGGCCAGTTCCATCAGACCCTTCACTATGATCTGGACGCCGGCAGGTATTATCCAGGCGTAGTGATCTCCAACGAAGACGATAATTTCTGGGGTAACCTCGATCGAGCTCTTCATGGGATGTCGCGCAGCAATCCCGTACATGTCGAGCTTCAGATGACGGTTCAAACGCCGGACGGTACCCAGCAGGGCGGCCGTCACCGGGCGCATACCCCAGCAGTATCAACGGCACATCCAGGGAGACCTTGCTGTCAACGGCTACGTCTATCTTCCGCTGGAAGAGATTGGCCCATTGCAAGGACCGGCACATGTCGAAATCAAGGCGATCAACCACGAACCTTTTAATACGGCTGTCACGATCGGAGCCAGTCGGATGCGAGACAATGCGCCTGGCCAAAGCGGGCAATGAAGCGTGATCCCGTGACCACATGTCTTAATTTCGGCTAGGACGGTTGCTTATGTCACTGCCACGCGCCCTCCTCGTTGGTGCCCTGGCCGGGGTGATTTCGGCTTTCATCGTCTATGCCATAGAGGTATCGAGAACATTATTTGCGATACCCCATACCGATTCTATCGATCTGCTTTTTTTCCTGATACCGCTCATGTTTTGGCCGGCCGGCCATGATTTCTTTTTTGATGTATCGTATATGCATATTCCCATCATGTCGTTCGCTTACTTTGGTCTGCTACTTCGCGCAGTTTTATGGAACGGCGTTGTGTACTCCGTATTTGCAGCGGCCATCTGGACGTGCATGAGTATAGCGAAAGTCGGTCTTTTGATACCGGCGATGGGGCTGCTAGTCTATTGGATACATGTGATCTACCGGTGATAGACGAGTGGAACCAGGGGCGGCGACGAACCGCCGGCGCCAAGCATTGCGTGCCGCATCGCACATTTGGGCGTCACTGCCGATGGGTCCCAATTTGCCCAACCGCTATTCGGAACAACCTTATAAATCCTACGATCGAGTCCGCTCGATCTTTGAACTCAACCGGTCACCGTAGTGGCAGCGATCGAAAAAAAGAGGGAGGACCAGCCGGGAATTCATAGCCGGTGACCGACGCCACAACGGTCGCAGCATCCGTCCGTGGCGCCTATTTTCGGCATAGTAAATTGGCACAGTCGACGGTCGCATGGACGTTCGGCAGCTCCAATTCCTCGCCGGACGTACAGACTGTCAATCGATTGCCGGCTTTGTCGACGAAATTGAAAGAGCACGCAGCGCTGCCGGTGGGTGCACATTCGTCAACCTCCTTGTAGCCCCGCAACCAGAAAATCGCGGCATTGTCGAATTCTTCTTCATAGTCCCTCTTGGTGCCGTCAGCCAACCTGGTCACTCGGGGCCGCCAGCCGGCAGCAAGTATTTTCTTGCGAGCAGCGTCATAGGTCAGGCCCCGGATTTCAGGAACAGCAGCGTGCTTTGCGCCGGCAGCGCAGACGCCGAAAGCGGTCTCCTCCGATTCGGCCGACCATGAGACCCCTGGAGATGCGGCATAGCACAGGACGAGGATGCCTATGCAAAGCCGTGTCATTGTCCTGGATAGTCTGGTCACCGAACGCTCCCCAAGCGGCACGACCGATCCTTGTCACCAAGCCAAGCGGTAGGCGAATGCTCCATTCTTGATAGCTGAGATGCGTCAAGGCATCGAGACGGTCAAGCCTCCATCGTATGAACGGGGGAAAAGCTTGCGATTCTTGTCCTACGACGTTTCGAAAGCCGGGCCGATCCACGCCAGGGGATTGCGCCGCCCAGCGCCTTCCCCGATCATATATTACAGAAATCTGCTGCAACATCGCTTTTTCTGTGATATATAAACCGCCATGTACACCCAGGGCCTGTTGCACGCCAAGGAGGACGACCGCGCCGCGCCGGAGCCGGCCGGCGCGCTCGCGCGCTTCCAGGCGCGCATCGACGCCGAGGAGAAGATCGAGCCCAACGACTGGATGCCGGCGGCCTATCGGCACACGCTCATCCGCATGATCTCGCAGCACGCCCATTCCGAGATCGTCGGCATGCTGCCCGAGGGCAACTGGATCACCCGCGCGCCGAGCCTCCGGCGCAAGGCGGCGCTCATCGCCAAGGTGCAGGACGAAGGCGGGCACGGGCTCTATCTCTATGCCGCGGCCGAGACGCTGGGCGTCTCGCGCGAGGAGCTGGTGGAGCAGCTTTTGGCCGGCAAGGCGAAATACTCCTCGATCTTCAACTATCCCACGCTCACCTGGGCGGATATCGGCGCCATCGGCTGGCTGGTGGACGGCGCCGCGATCATGAACCAGATCCCGCTCTGCCGCTGCTCCTACGGTCCCTATGCGCGCGCCATGATCCGCATCTGCAAGGAAGAGAGCTTCCACCAGCGCCAGGGCTTCGAGATCATGCTGACGCTCGCCCGCGGCACGGATGAGCAGAAGGCGATGGCGCAGGACGCGCTCGAGCGCTGGTGGTGGCCGAGCCTGATGATGTTCGGCCCCTCCGATGCGCAGTCGCAGCATTCCGACGCCTCGCTGCGCTGGAAGATCAAGCGCTTCTCCAATGACGAGCTGCGCCAGAAATTCGTCGACGCCACCGTGCCGCAAGGCCATTTCCTGGGCCTCACCTTCCCCGATCCGGATCTGCGCTACGACGCGGCGTCCGGCCACTGGCTCTTCGGCGCCATCGATTGGGCGGAGTTCCGCAACGTGCTCGCCGGCAACGGCCCCTGCAACCGCCAGCGCCTCGAGCAGCGGCGCAAGGCGCATGAGGACGGCGAATGGGTGCGCGCGGCGGCGCTTGCTTATGCCGAGAAGCGGCGGGCGCGGGCGGCGGCATGAGCGAGGCGCCCATGCCGCTTTGGGAAGTCTTCATCCGCTCGCGCAACGGGCTTGCGCACAAGCATGTCGGCAGCGTGCATGCGGCCGATGCGGCGATGGCGCTGCAGGCGGCGCGCGACGTCTATACAAGGCGCGGCGAGGGCCTCTCGCTCTGGGTCGTGCCGTCATCGGCGATCACCGCCTCCGACCCGGCCGAGAAGGACATGATGTTCGAGCCGACGGCCTCCAAGATCTACCGCCACCCCACCTTCTATAAAGTGCCCGACGACGTCGGGAACATGTGAGCGGGAACGCCGTGGCGCCGCTCTTCGATTACACGCTTCGCCTGGCCGATAGCGCGCTGATCCTCGGCCATCGCCTGTCGGAATGGCTCGGCCACGCGCCTCTGTTGGAGGAGGATCTGGCGCTCGGCAACATCGCGCTCGACCTCATTGGCGAGGCGCGCGCGCTCTATGCCTATGCCGGCACGGTCGAGGGCCAGGGACGCGATGAGGACGCGCTCGCCTATAAGCGCGATGCCGGCCAGTTCCGCAACCTGCTGCTCGTCGAGCAGCCCAACGGCGATTTCGCCGTCACCATCACCCGCCAGCTCCTCTACTCCGCCTTCGCGCACCCTTTCTGGCGCGCGCTCGCGCAATCGCGCGATGCGACGCTCGCCGCCATCGCCGCCAAGGCGGAGAAGGAATCGGCCTATCACCTGCGCCATGCCGGCGAGTGGCTGATCCGGCTCGGCGACGGCACCGCGGAGAGCCACGGCCGCGCGCAGCGGGCGCTCGACGCGCTCTGGCCTTATGCCGGCGAGCTGTTCGAGACCGACGCGGTCGAGGCGGCGCTCATCGCTGAAGGCATCGCCGTCGACCCTGCCGCGCTGCGGCCGGACTGGGAAAGGACCGTGCAGGCGATCCTCGCCGAGGCGACGCTTGCCGCGCCCGCCGGCACTTGGATGCAGAGCGGCGGCCGCAGCGGCCGGCATTCCGAGCATCTGGGCCATCTCCTGGCGTCGATGCAGTTCCTGCAGCGCGCCTATCCCGGGGCAAGCTGGTGAGCGCCGGACTGCGCGAGCGCGCGCTGGCGGCGGCCTCGGATGTGGTCGATCCCGAGATCCCCGCGCTCACCATCGCCGATCTCGGCGTGTTGCGCGCGGTGCGGCTCGCCGGCGACACGGTCGAGATCGAGATCACCCCCACCTATTCCGGCTGCCCGGCAATGCGCGTCATCGAGACCGAGATCGAGGCCGCCTTGCGCGCCGCCGGCATCGACAAGTTCCGCATCGCCACCGTATTGTCGCCGGCCTGGACGACGGACTGGCTCTCCGAGGAAGGACGGCGCAAGCTCGCCGAATATGGCATCGCGCCGCCCGCCGGCCAGGCCTCGCGCCGGGCGCTTTTCGGCGCCGAGACGGTCTCCTGCCCGCGCTGCGGCTCGGCCGAGACCGAGCGGATTTCCGAATTCGGCTCGACCGCCTGCAAGGCGCTTTATCGCTGCAAACGCTGCGCCGAGCCTTTCGACTATTTCAAATGTCACTAGGCGCGCCGCAATTCCATACGCTCGCCATTGCCGATGTACGGCGCGAGACGCCGGACTCGGTATCGCTCGCCTTCATCGTCCCCGAGGCGCTCGGCGAGGCCTATCGCTTCGCGCCGGGCCAGCACGTCACGCTGAAGCGCGTGATCGGCGGCGAAGAAGTGCGGCGTTCCTATTCCATCTGCTCCGGCCTCGACGAGGGCGAGCTGCGCGTCGCGATCAAGAAGCAGCCGGGCGGCGTCTTCTCCTGCTTCGCGCAGGAAGGACTGAAGCCCGGCGATGCGATCGAGGTCATGACCCCCGCCGGGCATTTCACCGCGCCGCTCGACCCTGCCGCCCGTCGGACCTATCTCGGCATCGCCGCCGGCTCCGGCATCACGCCGCTGCTGTCGATCCTCAAGACGGTGCTGGCGCGCGAGCCCAAAAGCCGCTTCTTCCTGCTCTACGGCAACCGCACGACGCAGAGCATCATGTTCCGCGCCGCGCTGGAGGAGCTGAAGGACCGCTTCCTCGACCGGTTCTCGCTCACCCACGTGCTGAGCCGCGAGGCGCAGGACGTGCCGGCGCTGAGCGGGCGCATCGACGCCGAGAAGATCGCGCTCTTCCTGCGCGGCATCGGCCCCGCCGCGGCGATCGATCACGCCTTCATCTGTGGGCCGCCTTCGTTGCTCGATGCCGCCGAGCGCGCGTTGCTGGCGCAGGGGCTGGAGCGCCGGCGCCTTCATCTCGAGCGTTTCACCGTCGATGGCGCGCCGCCGCCACGGCGCGCGGCGCCGGAAGCCGCCGCCGCGCCGCGCAGCATCGTTGCTGAGGTGGAGGCGGTGCTCGACGGCATCCGCCACCGCTTTCCCGTCGCCGCCGAGGAGACGGTGATCGAGGCCGCGCTCGCCGCCGGGCTGGAGCTGCCCTATTCCTGCCGCGGCGGCATGTGCTGCACCTGCCGCGCCCGGCTCGTCTCCGGCAAGGTCGAGATGGAGCGCAACTATTCGCTCGAGCCCTGGGAGCTGGAGGCCGGCTACGTCCTCACCTGCCAGTCGCGGCCCAAGACCGCGACGCTCGTCCTCGACTACGACCAGGTGTGATCAAGACGCGACGGTGAGGCGCCGGCCCGGCTGCCGCGCTAATCCCGCGACGTCGCGATCTATCTGGGGCACATCGCGGCGCAGCATCTCGACGTCGCCTCCTCCCTCGCGCGCATTTCGGTCCGCCGGCCGGGCTTTACGGATTGCGAGCGACGCCCGCGCCGAATTAGACCGGCCAATCCCCGGCGGCTAGACTGTTGGAGACCAAACCACGGAGCCCTTCAGGAGCGCCGCCCTCATGTTCGTCAGCCGCCGCCGCATTCGCGTCGATTGGGGTCATTGCGATCCCGCCGGGATCGTCTTCTACCCCAACTACTTCCGCTGGTTCGACGAGTGCACCACGGCGCTGTTCGACAATGCCGGACTGCCCCTGCCGCAGCTCTACCGCGCCCATGGGCTCAAGGGCTTTCCGTTGCTCGAGGCCAGGGCGAGCTTCTCCGGCTCCTCCGCTTTCGGCGACGATCTCGATTGCGAGGCCGGCGTCTCGGAGTGGAGCGCCAGGACGCTCAGGGTGCATCACCGCTTCCTGCGCGCCGGCGCGCTGCTGGTCGAGGGCTTCGAGCTCAGGGTCTGCGCCATTGCGCACCCCGACGATCCGCAGCGTATCAAGGCGGCGCCGATTCCCGCCGTGGTCAAGGAGCGGCTTGGCGGAAGCCTCGCCAGCGCCTAGTCTCCATAGGCGCGAGGCTGATCTCTCGCTCGGCAGGCAGGCGACCCGTGCGCAGCAATCATATCGCTCCCGAGGAATGGCGGCTCCGCCGGGAGCTGGCCGATTGCTACCGGCTCTTCGCCGATCTCGGCTGGGGCGAGGCGATCTTCAATCACATCACCGCGCGCGTGTCCGGGCCGGAGCGGCATTTCCTCATCAATCCCTATGGGTTGATGTACGAGGAAGTGACGCCGGAGACGCTGGTCAAGATCGATATCGACGGCAACGCCGTCGGTCCGAGCGAGCATCCCGTCAACCCCGCCGGCTTCATCATCCATGGCGCGATCCACGCCGCGCGCGAGGACGCGCATTGCATCATGCACGTCCACACCACCGCCGGCATTGCCGTCTCCTGCAAGGAAGGCGGGTTGTCGCAGGACAATTTCTACGGCGCCATGTTCCACGACCGCGTTGCCTATCACGATTTCGAAGGCATCTCCGTTCATGCCGGCGAGCAGCCGCGCCTGGTGCGCGCGCTGGGCGACAAGGACGTGCTGATCCTGCGCAATCACGGGCTGCTGGTGGTCGGCGCCGACATCCCCAGTACTTTTCGCTGGATGTGGTCGCTTCAGCGCGCCTGCGAGGTGCAATGCCAGGCCCAGGCGATCGCCGGCGCCGACGTCGCCGTGCCGGAAGAGGTGCGGCGCCGCTCGACCAGGGACGCCGCCGATTTTGCCGGCGGCACCACCGCGCGCCTCATGTTCGACGCGATGGTCCGCCGCATGCGCGCCCGCCGCCCCACCGCCTGAGCCCCGCGAAAGGAGACGCCATGACCGACCTGCCGTTCCGCTCGGCGCTGGAGCTTGCCGCGGAGATTCGCGCCAGGCGCGTCGGCTGCCGCGAGCTGCTGGAGCTCTATCTGCGGCGGGTCGAGCGCTACAATCCGAAGCTCAACGCCATCATCGCCACCACGCTGGAGGCGGCGCGTGCGCGCGCCGACGCGGCGGATGCGGCGCTGCGGCGCGGCGAGAGCTGGGGGCCGCTGCACGGCGTGCCGATGACGGTGAAGGAATCCTACGACGTGACCGGGCTTCCCACCACCTGGGGCGCGCCGGAGTTCAGGGACCACCGCGCCGCGCGCAACGCGCTGGCGGTCGACCGCCTCATCGCCGTGGGCGTCGTGCTCTTCGGCAAGACCAACGTCCCGCTGATGCTGGCGGACTGGCAGAGCTACAACGAAATCTACGGCACGACCAACAATCCCTGGGACGCGACGCGCACGCCCGGCGGCTCCTCGGGCGGCTCCGCCGCGGCGCTGGCGGCGGGCCTCACCGGCCTCGAGGCCGGCAGCGATATCGGCTCCTCGCTGCGCAATCCCGCGCATTACTGCGGCGTCTACGCGCACAAGCCGAGCTGGGGCGTGGTCTCGATGCGCGGCCATGCGGTGGGCGGGCGCGTCGCCGCCGCCGACATCTCGGTGGTGGGGCCGATGGCGCGCAGCGCCGGCGATCTCGAGGTGGCGCTCGCCGCTATGGCCGGGCCCGACGAGATCGACGCCGAAGGCTGGCGCGTCGAGCTGGCAAGGCCGCGCCGCGAGCGGCTCGCCGATTTCCGCGTCGCCGTGCTGCTGAGCGTGCCTCATGCCGAGGTCGACCGCGCCGTGCAGGACGGCGTCCAGGCGGTCGCCGATACGCTCGCCAAGGCCGGCGCGGCGGTCAGCGACCGGGCACGGCCGGCGCTCGACACGCTCGAGGTCGACCGCCTCTTCCGCCGCCTGCTCGGCGGCGCCCTTTCGGGGCGCCAGCCCGACGAGGCCTTCCGCCGCAACCTCGAAAAGGCGCGGGCGCTCAGCCCCGAGGATATGAGCGGCACGGCGCAGGCCCTGCGCGCCGCCACGATGTCGCACCGCGACTGGCTCGTCGGCAACGAACTGCGCCACAAGATGCGGCTTGCCTGGGCGGAATTCTTTAGGGACTACGACGTGCTGCTCTGCCCGGCCGTCACCACCACCGCTTTTGCGCACAATCACGACGGCGATACCTTCGGCCGCACCATCGCCATCAACGGCCGGCAGCGGCCGATTCACGAGCAGCTCTTCTGGGCCGGCTATTCCGGCCTCTTCCATCTGCCGTCCACGGTGGCGCCGGCGGCGCTGTCGCCCGCGGGCCTGCCGACCGGCGTGCAGATCATCGGCCCGCAATACGGCGATCTCACCTGTTTGCGCCTGGCGCGCCTGCTGGAGCGCGAGCACCGCGCTTTCGTCCCGCCGCCGGGTTATGAGGCAAGCTGAGAGCCGGCTCGACCATGGATCTCGCCGCCTTCAAGGCATCGCTCGCCCGGAACCGGCCGCCGGCAAAGTTGAGCCTCGCGGCGCAGGCGCTGTGGTGGGACGCCAAGGGCGATTGGACCAAGGCGCATGAATGCGCCCAGGAGCAGGACGATGCGCAGGGCGCCTGGGTCCACGCCTATCTGCACCGCCGCGAAGGCGACGCCGCCAATGCCGGCTACTGGTACCGCCGCGCCGGCAAGCCGGCGCGGCGCGGCGCGCTCGCCTCGGAATGGGAGGCGATCGCGCGGGCGCTGTTGGCGGAGGATTAGAAGCGGATCGCCGGGCGGCCGAGGCAAGTCTCGCCGAGAGCAAGCGGCAGAATGGCGCGCTTTGGCAGGCGGCCCCGTCGGTTACGAGGCCTCGGCCGAGAGCCCCGCCTCGCGGGCGACGCGCTCGAAATAGCTGAGATAAGCAGCCACTGTGGCGGCTTCGCTGAAGCCGCCGGCCGCGCGCTCCCGGCCTTTTGCGACAAGGCGCTGGGCAAGCGCCGGCTCGTCGAGCAGGCGACGCAACGCGTCGGCGAGCGCCGCGGCATCGTCGATCGGCACCAGAATTCCGCTTTCGCTCTCGCCCATGAGATAGCGCGGCCCGGGCGTGTCGGTGGACACCACGGGAACGCCGGCGGACCAGGCCTCCAGCACCACCAAGCCCAGCGCCTCCTGCCAGCGCGAGGGAACGACGAGGGCCGCGGCGCGAGCCAGCAGCGCGTTCGTATCCTTGCGCCAGCCGAGGAAGCGCACTCGGCCGGCGATGCCAAGCTCCGCCGCCAAGCGGCGCAACTCCGGCTCTTCCTCGCCTTCGCCGGCAAGCCACAGATAGGCGCGCGGTACCGCGGCGATGGCGCGCAGCGCGAGGTCGAAGCCCTTCGTCCGATCGAAGCGGCCCATCCCGAGCACGACCGGCGCGTCGGACGGGGTGTCGAATCCATCGCACGCCGCCGCGGGCGGCTGGCTCGCGGCAAAATGCGGCAGCACGGTGATGTCGCCGCAAAATCCGAGCTGCTTGAAGTGGCGCACCATGTCCGGCGAGGGGACGACCATGCGTTCAGCGCGCTCATAGCAATCGAGGCCGCGGTACCAACCGACCTGCGCCACATGAACCCAGGAGCCGCGCGGCACGCGCTGGGCGGCCCGCGGCAGCCAGCTCAGCACGACCTGCGGCCGGAAGCGCCTGACGGCCTGCCTGACCCCCCACCAGGATCGCAAATCCCGCTTGCGGAGCGTGAACTGCGCCACCGGCACGCCGTGGCGGCGCAATTGCTCGGCCAGCTCGGGACCGCGCCGCGTGATGGCAAGCTGCTCCAGGCCGGCGCGAGCGAGTGCCGGGGCCAGCCGAACCAGGAAGTGCTCCATGCCGCCGGCGACGCGATCGGCTGTAATGAGGTGGACGACGCGCGTCACGGGGCGTCCAACAGCCTGATCGGGCTCGTGCCGCGGAAAATCTCGCAAGTGGCGTAGATCGCATCGGCATCGGCGCGGCCGAGTCCGAGCTGCGCCGCCGCATAACGCCAAAATTCGCGCGACGCATAGCTCTTTCCCGCCTGCCGGCGGGCATAGTGCCAGGCTCGGCCTGCCGTCCGGCGCAGCGCGTAGCGACGCAGCGACGGCGGCAGCCTTGCCGAGCGCTCCACGAAGCGGGCGACCGCCAAGTTGAGGTCGTGCAACTCTTGCGCCTGCTGTTCGGACTGCCGTCCCGGCGCCGTGCTGGGCTGAAGATAGACGACCATCGGCACGCGGGCGAAAGGCGTCGCCTGCGACAGCCGCAGCTCGATCGAATAGTCCTGGACGAAAACACCGTCGTCGCAACCATGGACCCCGCGGACCAGCTCGGCGCGCGCCAGCCAGGAAGACGTCGTCGTCTGAGCGCGCCGCAATGTCGCGCGAAGCGCATCCGGCACAAGCTCGACCGCGCCGCTGAAGCGACAGGCTTGCGCGCGCCGTTGCGCCGCCTCCAGCCCCTCGGCGGGGAGGTAGGAAGCGCCGGCACCAAAGGCGAAGCCGGCGGGGCCGGCCTTGACGGCGTCGAGCAGCGCGGCGGTTGCGCCGGGCGTCAGCATGTCGTCGCCGTCCAACGTCTTGATGTAGTCGCCGCGCGCCGCGGCCAGGCCGGCGTTCAGCGCGATGGCTGGACCGCGATTGGCCTGCTCGATGATGCGCCGCTCCGGCCAAGCCGCCGTAAGCTCACGGAGGAGGGCGACGCTCTCGTCGCTCGACCCGTCATCGACAAAGATGAATTCTCGTGCGAAATCGCCGGCTTGCGCTTCCAGCCCCGCGACGACGAAAGGCAGGTATGGCGCCTTGTTGTAGACTGTTACCACATAGCTCACGCAGGGCCCGGGCATCGCGCCGAACGTTCAAGCTGAAAGGGATCGTTGACAGCGCGCCAACCCGCGGGCCGCCCCGTCGGGCTCGCTGCGCGGGCGCGACCTTAGCAAAACCGGCAAACGGTGCACCAGCAAGATTCTTGCCGGAACCGCTGCTCTTCGCCGATCGGCCGGTACAGATGGCTGCAAGATGCGTCAATCCGACAGCCGCGAGCGAGCGGAAGGAACCCAATCCGCTCCTTCCAAGGACGTATGAGGAATGTCAAGCCCGCCGCGGCAGCGGCGTCGGCGCCTGGGCCGACTGACCCGCGGCTTGCGCCTGGATCTGGCCCGAAATCTCGCCGCCGCGCTCGATCTCGATCTGGTGATAGCGCACTTCGGCCGCGACCTTGCCATTGGCATGGACGAGGAGCCGGCCGCTGACGTTGAGCGCACCCTCGAATCGGCCGCGGATCTCGGCGCTTTCGACCGAGGCCGAGCCGGTGAACAGGCCGCCCTCGGCGATGTTGATGTCGTGGCAGCCGGAGATGTTGGCCTTGACGGTGCCCTCGACGACAAGGCAGTCGCAAGAGGTGATCTCGCCGGAGAAGACGATGCCCCGGCCGACGACGAGCTTGCGGGTGGCGGTTTCCGCCTTGGCGGTGGGTTGGACGGGCGGGGTAGGCTGGGTGGCGGCGGGTTTGGTGTTGAGCATGGTGCAGCGGCTCCCAGGATGGCGAGCGGGTTGAAAAGCGGCCGACTTTAGCCGGCAGTGCCGGACAGGGCCGGAGTCAAATTTGGTACGCGAGCGCGGCCGAAGAACGACCAAGCTTGCCGCGACTCGGCTACGGCCTCATACCGCGCAGAGTCTTATACCACATCGGGCGCTTTGTGAGGGGCTTTCCGACGGGATCATGAGCGAGCGATCCACAAAGCGGCGCGGCGCCTGATCGATGACGGGCGGCGCGCCGCCGATTCGGACTCGGCCATCTTCGACCGCATCGTCTCGCCGAGTCCAGCCTGTTTCCAGACGACAAAGACCGGTTATCACCCTACGTCGCCGCCCGCCTATTGCTTGGGGGCCTCAGGCGGCACGGGCGTCGCATCGGATGCGGGCGGCGCGACTTCCGTGCGCGCGCCGCCGACAAGACCGAGCTCGCGCAGCATCAGCGCCCGCGCAGCATCGGCCGGCTCGGGCCGGGCGGCACGTGGCATTTTCGTCGGCGTCGATACTCCCATGCCCGGCCTGCGCGCCTCTTGCGCATGCGCGGCCGACGGCGGAGCAGGTGGCGGGACAGCCTTGTCGGTGCCCGCGGCGTCGAGCGCGCGCGTCATCCGCGACTGCGTTTCACCGGCAGGCGCGGAGCGGCGCGGTTTCGGCGCGCTCGCCGCTTCGAAACTGGCCGTGGGCTGCGGCTCGGCAACGGCGTTACGCAGCACAATCTCTTCCGTATCCGCCGGCGCGGCGCTTGCCGCGGGCGGGGCAGGCGCATCGATTGCGGGCGGCGCAGGCACGTCGATTGCCGCCGGCGCGGTCGCAACGACCGGCGATTCCGGCTCCGGCTCAGGCGCCGCCGATATCGTCGGCGGTGCGGGCGGAGACACCGGCACCGTCTTCTCGGCGTTCACGATCCGCGGCGCCGGCGGCGAAGAAAGACCCCAGACGGCAATGGCGAGCGCCGCAAGCATCGCCGTCGCCCCGCCGGCAAGCCAGCGCCACCGCACCGGCCGCACCGCCCGTTGCCGTCCATCCTCCGCTGTGAGCGGCGCCGGCGCCGCTCGCAGCGGGAGCAGGGCACGCGCGGCGGCCGGCCGCGATACGCTCTCTTCCGTCGCCTTCGCGAGCCGGAACAACAAATCCGCGGTCGGTATATCGCTGCACAAGGCGAACCAGCACAAGCGCCGGGCGATCGCGCAGAGAGAGTCGTGATCGGGCGCGGCGCCCGGCTGGGCGGCGGCGTCGATCTCGCGGGCGATGGCCTCCAGATTTACCGCGAAGGCACGGCCGACTTGGCCGCCTTTTGCCGCGACGAACGCGCGCAGCGCCACAGCCACCTCGCGGAGGCTGATGGCATCGGAGGCGATCGATGGCGCCGCGACGGCCATGGCACTCCTTCTCCGCCGCAGGAAGCAAGACGCGGCGAAAGGCCGATTATTGCAACTGTGCCGGCCTTTGACGAGACATTCATCGTCGCGGCTCCGGCAGCGATTGCGCAAGAAACCAGCATCGGAGGCGCATTTCCCATGCACGCGCGGGTGGCAGCCGCCGCCCCGACCCGAAGGCCCGCCACCGGCCGGGGACGGGTTGCCGGGAAAGCTGCCGACGGCGTAGGCTAGGCTTGGTCCGCGCCCGCCGAACGCGGCACGGAATGTACAGATAAATTAACAAAACCAATATCTTATACTGATCCCTATCCTCTCATACCGTATGTGGCGCTGTCCGACATGGCCATGAGCGAGCAATCCGCCGGCGCCGGCGCGGCGCCGGCAGGCCAGGCGGCGGAGCGCCCGCGTGGGCGCAGCCTGCGCTCGCTGTTGCCGCTGCTGTCCTATCTCGGGCCTTACCGGCTGCGCCTCTTGGGCGCCACCACCGCGCTTCTGGTCTCCTCGGCCAGCGTGCTGATGCTCGGCCAGGGCGTCCGCCGCCTGGTCGATGATGGGCTCAGCGCCGCGGACCCGGCCCGGCTCGATCGGATCGTCGAGCTGCTTATGATCATCGTCGCGGTCATGGCGGCGTCCACCTATGGCCGCTTCTATCTCGTCTCCTGGATCGGCGAGCGCGTCGTCGCCGATCTGCGCGTCGCCGTCTTCGACCGCATCGTCGCGCTGAGCCCGGCCTATTTCGAGACGACCAAGACCGGTGAAGTGCTGTCGCGGCTCACCACCGACACCACGCTGCTGCAGACCGTCATCGGCTCCAGCGTGTCGCTGGCGCTGCGCAACGCGCTGATCCTGGCCGGCGGGCTCGTCATGATGGTGGTGACGTCGGTGAAGCTGGCGGGCCTGGTGCTGGTCGTCGTGCCGGTGGTGGTGGTGCCGATCCTGTTCTTCGGCCGGCGCGTGCGCGCGCTGTCGCGCCGCTCGCAGGACCGGGTCGCCGATGTCGGCGCCTACGCCGAGGAGATGATCAACGCCATCCGCACCGTGCAGGCCTTCACGCACGAGCCGATCGACCGCGCCCGATTCGCCGGCCGCGTCGGCCAATCTTTCGATACCGCGGTCGCACGCATCCGCGTGCGCGCGTGGCTTACCGCGGTTGTCATCCTGCTCGCCTTCGGCGCCATTGCGCTCGTGCTCTGGGTCGGCGGCTACGACGCGATCGCCGGCCGGATGACCGGCGGCGAGCTTTCCGCCTTCGTCTTCTATGCCGTGCTCACCGCGTTTGCCGTCGGCACGCTCTCGGAGGTGTATGGCGATCTCCAGCGCGCGGCCGGCGCCGCCGAGCGGCTGCTTGAGCTGCTCGCCACGGAGGCGGAGATCGCCGCGCCGGCACAGCCGCTCGCCTTTCCGGTGCCGCCGCGCGGCCATGTCGAGCTCGACGGCGTCACCTTCTTCTATCCCTCGCGGCCGGAGCGGGCGGCGCTCGCCGATTTCTCGCTGGCCGTGGCGCCGGGCGAGACGGTGGCCCTGGTGGGGCCGTCGGGCGCCGGCAAGACCACGGTGTTCCAGCTCCTGCTGCGCTTTTACGACCCCACCCGCGGCAGCGTGCGCGTCGACGGCGTCGACATTGCCGCGGCCGACCCGGCCGAGCTGCGCCGGCGCATCGGTTTCGTCGCGCAGGACCCGGTGATCTTCGGCGCCTCGGCCGCCGACAACATCCGCTATGGCCGTCCCGAGGCGAGCGACGGCGAGGTCCGCGCCGCCGCCGAGGCGGCCGCGGCGGCGGAATTCCTCGACCTTCTGCCCGAGGGTTTCGATACCTTTCTCGGCGAGAAAGGCGTGCGGCTGTCCGGCGGCCAGCGCCAGCGCCTGGCGATCGCCCGCGCCGTCCTGCGCAACCCGCCGATCCTGCTGCTCGACGAGGCGACTTCGGCGCTCGACGCGGAATCGGAGCGCGCGGTGCAGCAGGCGCTGGAGCGCCTGGCGGCAAGTCGCACCACCCTCGTCATCGCCCATCGCCTGGCCACCGTGCTGCGCGCCCAACGCATCATCGTCATGGCGGAGGGCCGCATCGTCGCGCAAGGCCGGCACCACGACCTCATCCGCGAGGACGGCCTCTACGCGCGGCTCGCCGCGCTGCAATTCACCGACCGGCCGGCTTAGGAGATGGGCTGCAACGCTGCGCGCGAGCCTCTATAACTGGCCCCGATGCCGGCTTCTCCCCTCCGCCCCATGCTGGTGCCGCTGATCGTCGCCTGCGCCTTGTTCATGGAGAACTTGGACTCGACGATCATTGCCACCGCGCTGCCCACGATCGCGCGCTCGCTGGACGAGGACCCGCTCCGCCTCAACCTCGCCATCACCTCTTACTTGCTGAGCCTCGCCGTCTTCATTCCGCTGAGCGGCTGGGTCGCCGACCGTTACGGCGCGCGCCCGGTGTTCCGCGCCGCGATCGTCACTTTCACCATCGGCTCGGCCTGCTGCGGGCTCGCCCAGTCGCTGCCGGCGCTGGTCGCCGCGCGGGTGCTGCAAGGCCTCGGCGGAGCGATGATGGTGCCGGTCGGCCGCCTCGTCATGCTGCGCAGCGTGTCGAAATCGGAGCTGGTGCGCGCCATGTCCTATGTGACGGTGCCGGCGCTGATCGGGCCGGTGCTAGGCCCGCCGCTCGGCGGCTTCATCGTCACTTACAGCTCCTGGCGCTGGATCTTCTATATCAACCTGCCGATCGGGCTGCTTGGCATCGCCCTCGCCACGATGTTCATCGAGAACGTCAAGGAGGAGGCCGACTGGCCGCTCGACCTGCGCGGCTTCGTGCTCGCCGGCACCGGGCTGGCCGGGCTCATGTTCGGCTTCGAGACGGCGGGGCGCGGCGTGCTGCCGCTGCCGATCGTCGCCTGCCTGCTCGCCGGCGGCGCGATCTGCACCGCTCTCTACGTCTTGCACAGCCGCGTTCACGCCTTCCCCATCGTCGATCTCGGCCTGCTGCGGATCCCGACCTTCGCCTCGGCCGTCGTCGGCGGCTCGCTCTTCCGCGTCGGCATCGGCGCGCTGCCTTTCCTGCTGCCGCTGATGCTGCAGCTCGGATTCGGCCTCTCGCCCTTCGCCTCCGGCCTCCTCACCTTCGCCAGCGCCGCCGGCGCGATGACGATGAAGATGACCGCCGCGCCGATCATCCGCGCCTTGGGCTTCCGCCGGGTGCTGCTCGGCAATGCGGTGATCTCGAGCCTCTTCGTCATGAGCTATGCGCTGTTCTCGCCGGCCACGCCGCATTGGATCATCCTGGCGGCGCTGCTCGCCGGCGGCTTCTTCCGCTCGCTGCAATTCACCAGCACCAACACCCTGGTCTTCGCCGACGTGCCGGCGCCGCTGCTGAGCCGCGCCACCAGCTTCCAGAGCATGGCGCAGCAGCTCTCGGTCAGCATCGGCGTCGGCATCGGCGCGCTGCTGCTGCATGTGACGCTGCTCGCCCGGGGCAAGACGGCGCTCGGCGCCGACGACTTCTTCGCGGCCTTCCTCGCGGTCGGCCTGATCTCGCTGTCCTCGATCCTCTTCTACCTGCCGTTGGCGCGCGAGGCCGGCGCCGAGGTCAGCGGCCACCACGCCGCGCCGGAAGCGCTCACTTCTGCTTTGCCAGATAAGCGATGATCGCCTTGCGGTCGTCGGGATTCTTGAGCCCGGCGAACAGCATCTTGGTGCCGGGAATCTTCGCCCTGGGGTCGGTGAGGTAGGTGTCGAGCTCGGCCTCGGTCCAGGTGATGCCGGAATTCTTGTTGGCCGCGGTGTAGTTGAAGCCGGGCGCGGTGCCCGCCGAACGCCCGACGATGCCGGCGAGGCTCGGCCCGATCTTGTTGGTTCCCGGCTCGACCGAATGGCAGACGGCGCAATAGCGCTTGAAGACCGTCTCGCCGGCATCCTGCGCCCGGGCGCGCGGCGCGACTGCCAGCAGCGCCAGCGCGGCAAGGGACAAGGCGGCAATATGCGAGCGATGCATCGTTCATCCTCCCTCGGGGCCAGCGGTTGCGTCCGCTGCGTGGCAATGTCGGCGCCGGCTCTTATCCAATCCGCTCGCGGCTGACAAGCCCCGGCGCCGCCGCCGCATTCAACAGCCCCGTCACGTCGCTGACGATGCGCGCGAGCAGCGACGCCGCGATCGTGCCCGGCCCGCCCTCTTCCGCCGCCGCGAGCGATGCCGTCAGCCGCGCCAGCGGCGCGTCGAAGCCGGGGCGCGGCGCCGGCGCGCGCCGTTCGAGCAGCGCCTGCGCCGCGTCCGACAGCGCCCGCTCGATCAGGCCGCCGAGCGCGTGGAGCGGCTCCGCCGGCGCCGCGGCGGCGCCGAGCTGGGCCGAAAGCGCGATGGCATGGCGGCAAAGCCGATGGGCATAGACGAGCAGCGCGAAGCCGGCGGCGACCGGCGCGCGCCGCCGCGTCGGCTCGGCGAGCATGCGCTGGAAACCGGCATCGGCATTGGCGATCGCGAGCTCCGCCTGGCGGCGCAGCGAGGCAAGGCTCGGCCCGGCCGCCTCGAGCCGCGCCAGCCCGGCGAGCACTTCGGCGACAAACGCCTGGTCGGCGCCGATGGCGCGGGCCAGCCGCTCGCGGAGCTGCTCGCGCTCCCATTGCGGCCAGAGCAGATATCCCGCGGCGAGCGCCAGCGCCGCGCCGCCGATGGTGTAGGCGACGCGCTCGGCGAGATCGATCCAGGGATCGGCGCTGCTCATGCCGATGAGCAGAATGATGAGCGGCGTCAGGAAAGTGATGGCATAGCCGTAGCGCCGGCGGATGAGCAGGAAGGTGGCGAAGAGCAGCAGCCCGATCGCCGCGTCGTAGCCCGCGCTGCCATGCACATAGGCGAGCAGCGCACCCGCCACCGCCGCGCCGGCGATGGTCCCGGCGGTGCGCTGCAAGGCGCGGGCGAGCGTGCCGGCGTAATCCGGCTGCAGGATGACGAGCGAGGTGAGCGGCAGCCAGATGCCGTGCGGCAGGCGGAAGCGGACGACGATCGCGGCATCGAGCGCGGTGACGGCGGCGACCCGCAGGGCGTGGCGGAAGATGGCGGAGCGCGGGCTGGCATTGGCGCGCAGCGCCGAGACGACCGCCCCCCGCGGCCGGCGATGGGCGAAGGGCAGACGCAACAGGTCGGGGAGGCGCCGGCGCCGGCCGAACAGCAGGCGCAGCGCCTCCTCCGCATTGTCGAGATGGCGCAAGGCCTGCGCCCAGGCGAGGGGCGCGGCCGAAGCCGGCGTCTCGCCGGTCTGCGCCGGTGCCGGTTGCAGGCGCTGGCGCAGCCCCGCAAGCGACAGCTCGCCTTTGCCCGCAAGCAGGATGTGCGCCACGTCATGACAGGCTTGCCGCAGCTCGGTTTCGGCGGCCGGACCCGCCGCGAGCTCGCCCAGCGTCACCGCCGCGGCGGCGACGCGCGAGGCGGCGTTGAGCAGCACGACGAGCTGGGCGATGGTGGTGCCGGGACCGGCGGTGCCGGCGCGCATCTCGCCCAGCGCTTCGCGCGCCCGCTCGATCGCTTCGCGCGAAGCGGCTTGGCGCCGGGCAATGACCTGCTCGCGCCGGCGCCGCGCCACGACGCTCTCGGACTCGTCCTCGCGCGCGATCGCGGCGACCAGCGCCGCCACGGCCTCCCAGGCGCTCGCCACTTCCTGCTCGAGGCGGCGATAAGGCCGTAGCTGCCAGAAGGCGAGCGCCACCAGCACGGTCCAGAGTCCGCCGCCGGCATAGCCTTCCGCCCAGACGACCCCCTGGCCGCCGCCGATCTCGCCGATCTGGAGGCCGACGAGAAAAGCGGTGGCGGCGTTGATGCCGAGCGAGGCGCCGCCGGGGCCCAACGCGCGGATCATGCCGCTGATAATGCCGATGGCGGCCATGACCAGCGCCGCCGTCCACCAGCTCCCCACCGCCGCGCCGCCCAGCAACAGCAGGCATGCGCCGCCCAGCGCCTGGATCAGCATGGCGACGAGCCGGCTGCGATAAGGGCCGCCGACATCGACCATCGAGGTGGCGAGCGCGCCCAGCACCGCGGGATAGGCGAGATCCCCGAGCCCCAAAGGCGGCAGCAGCACGAGCGGCGTCGCCGCGGCGATGGTGCCGCGCCAAGCGGTCGACAGCGCGATGCGGTTGGGGCCGCTGCGGAGCCATTTCTTCAGAGATCGGCGCATGATCCATCCGTCCTCGCGGCGGCCGGTCCTGGAAATCTCCGGCGGGCGGGGTAAGCTGCGGCCGGAACCGAGGGAGCCGAGGTGATCGCCGCAACATGACCGCCAGCGCCGATGAAATGGCCGGCCCGACGTCGCGCGTCTTCTTCTCGCAGCGGCTGCGGCTGCATTACGTCGACTGGGGCAACCCGGCGGCACCGCCGCTGCTGCTGCTGCATGGCGGGCAGGATCATTGCCGCAACTGGGATTGGGTCGCCGAACGCCTCCGCCACGAATGGCACGTCATCGCCCCCGATCTGCGCGGTCATGGCGACAGCCAATGGTCGCCCGACGGCAATTACAGCATGGCGGGATATCTCTACGACCTCGCCCAGCTCGTCCACCAGCAGCAGCTCGCGCCGGTCACCATCATCGCCCATTCCTTGGGCGGCAACATCGCCTTGCGCTATGCCGGGATCTATCCCGACAAGGTGGCGAAGCTCGTCGCCATCGAGGGAATGGGCCCGTCGCCCAAGCTGCTCGCCGAGCGGCTCAAGCGCACCATCGCCGAGCGCATGCAGAAATGGATCGACGAGCAGCGGGCGCTCTCCGGCCGCGTGGCGCGGCGCTACGCCTCGATCGAGGAGGCGTTCAAGCGCATGCAGGAGGCGAACCGGCATCTCTCGCCCGAGCAGGCGCGCCATCTGACCCAGCACGGCGTCAACCAGAACGAGGACGGCACCTATAGCTGGAAATTCGACAATTACGTCCGCGCCTGGCCGCCTTACGACATGACCGTTTCCGATGTCGAGCAGCTCTGGGCGCGCATCGCCCGCCCGACGCTGCTGGTCTACGGCAAGGAGAGCTGGGCGTCAAACCCGGTCGAGGACGGCAGGATCGCGCATTTCAGGCGCGCGCGGGTCGAGAGCTTCGAGAAGGCGGGCCATTGGGTCCATCACGACCGGCTCGACGCCTTCATCGACACGGTGCGCGCGTTCTTCAAGGAGGGGTGAGCGATGAAGGCGGCGGTGGTCGGCGAGAAGGGCTTGGAGATCCGCGAGGTGCCGCGGCCGCAGCCCAAATCGAACGAGGTGCTGGTGCGCGTGCGCGCCGCCGGGCTCAACCGCGCCGACCTTGGGGTCGCCGCCGGCCATCGCCACGGCGCGCTGGGCGGCGCCGGCACCATCGTCGGGCTCGAATGGGCGGGCGAGGTGGCCGAGATCGGCACCGACGTCAAGGGCATCAAGCCGGGCGACCGCGTCATGTGCTCGGGCGCCGGCGGCTACGCCGAGTATGCGGTGAGCGATTGGGGCCGCGTCTCGCCGATCCCCGCCAACGCCATGAGCTTCGCGCAGGCGGCGGGCTTGCCGGTGGCGCTGCAGACCATGCATGACGCGCTCGTCACCAACGGCCGGCTCCAGGCCGGCGACAGCGTGCTGATCCAGGGCGCGAGCTCCGGCGTAGGATTGATGGGGCTGCAGATCGCCAAGCTCATGGGCGCGCGGCCGGTGATCGGCAGCTCGACCAACCCCGACCGCCGCGCGCGGCTCGCGGAATTCGGCGCCGATCTCGCCATCGACAGCAAGGATCCCGCCTGGCCCGAGGCGGTGGCGGAGGCGACCCAAGGCAAGGGCGTCGATCTCATCGTCGACCAGGTCTCGGCGAGCGTCGCCAACCAGAACATGAAGGCGGCAGCGATCCTCGGCCGCATCGTCAATGTCGGCCGGTTGGGCGGCACGAGGGGCGAGTTCGATTTCGACCTGCACGCGCTGAAGCGCCTCGACTATATCGGCGTCACCTTTCGCACGCGGTCGCTGGAAGAGGTGCGCGAGATCGTCCGCCGCATGCGCGCCGATCTCTGGGGCGCGGTCGAGGCCGGCAAGCTCGCGCTGCCCATCGACCGCAGCTTCCCGCTCGACGAGGCGGCGCAAGCGCTGGCGCATATGCGCGCCAACGCCCATTTCGGCAAGATCGTGCTCACGATGTAGGCGGCCGTCGCGGGGAGCACCCTACGTCATCGGTGTACACCGGCGACACAAATTTGGTGTGCGCCGATGACGCAGCGCGTCGCCGCAGACCGGCTCGGCACGCATTATAAGGGCATCGCCCTCCCCCGCCAAGGCTCGCGCGAATGAGCGAGACGGTCAGCTCGCGCTGTTTTGAGACGCCGCTCACGCCGCCGGACCGCCCCGATAGTAGGGATTGGGGCGCGTGCGTTCCCGGCAGCCGGGGATTTCCCAATAGGGATGCCCGAAGAACGGAAATGCCTTGGCGATGCCGGCCTGCCATAGGCGGTCGGCACCCGCCGGCGGATCGATCAGCTCTTGACGGTGCTCAGTGCCGGGCAGCCATCATTGCGAGGATGGCACGGAACGCTGCAGCCGGCGCGTGTCGCCGGGCTCGTTCAGCATTTTGCGTTCCGCGAAACCCCCAAGGAATTCCGATCTGGGGCAACGATTCCTGCGCGTCCTCGAGATTCGCGTGGATATGGGCGACAGGCGTAGCGCAGCACTTCAAATCAGCGACCGCTTTCGGGAAATCAAATCCATCTCGGCAGGTGGCCGATTGCATCGCAACCAGCCCGTCACCGAGAGACGAGACAGTTCCCGAAGATTGAGATAATATTTTATCAGTTCAATCAACTAGTTAGCGTATTATAGTGCATGTTTTTTCAATGATAAAACTTGCAAACTGGGACGCTTTACCCGATATTGTGGGCATGACGAGACTTCAAGCGCTCAGGAAGCGCCTGCGGCCGGGACAGGTCTATCGACGCAAGGACCTCGCGCGCTGGTCGAACGCGGTCGATCGCCACCTCAAGCAACTGCAGGATGAGGGAACCCTGACGAAGCTGGCGGGCGGCCTCTACGCTTACCCGAAAGACACGGTGTTCGGAAAAGCCCCGGCGGAAGATGACAAGCTCGTCAGCACGTTCCTCAGGGATCACCGCTTTCTTCTGGCATCTCCCAACGCCTACAACAGCCTTGGGGTCGGAACGACGCAGCTTTACGACAAGACCGTCGTTTATAATCACAAGCGACATGGCCTATTCTCGCTCGGCGGGCGGACGTTTGAGTTCCGCGTCAAGCCGTCTTTTCCCAAGACGCTGAACCGGGAATTTCTGCTGGTCGATCTCGTGAACAATGTTGATCGTCTCGCCGAAAGCAAGAGCGAGGTGCTTGCCCGCGTTAAGGAACGCGCGTCGTCGTATGACGTGTCGCGGTTACGGCGTGCTGTGCGCGACTATGGCAATGTGCGAACGAAGAAGTTCTTCGCCGAAGCGCCCATTGCGGCCGTTCAGCCGAGTAGTATCAGCTTCCAACAGCGGGCCTTTGGCTGACAGCCCGCTCCGGCTACCATGGGCGAAATGCAGTCACTAGCTGAAGGGTTGCTCGCCACTCTTGGGCGCCTAGTCCTCACCGGGCATCGCACCGAGCGCGGTGCTCAGTGCGATCCTGTTCCCAGCCCTCCAAGCGTCGATTAGTTGGCGGCCCTTTTCGCTGACCCAGACAGTGTATGTAACAATCTCGTTCATATTGTTCGCAACCATGACGGCTTGGGCTAATCCTGCCGAAATAAGACGTGCGAAACTGAGGAGACCGTCTCCGGATATGATCAGAGCGCCCTTAGAATACTCAGAAAGGAAAAGGAGAAGATCGATAGTGGGATTGTCGAACGCGCCATTCAATGCAGTTAACATTGCTTTGTAGGAGTATATCGCTTCCGGACTGATCGTTCCTCTGTGATATAGCGCGTGGCATGTGGGACAGAGCGCGATTAGGTTGGCGAGATCGTGACCGCCACCAGCCTTCACCTCCCAAATGTGATGCAAGTCCAGCGCAAGTATGCCTCGACATGTCGGCACCGCGCAACGATAGCCAGCCTCGATCAAGACCGCTGTCTTAAGGCTGAGAGACAAAGACCGTCGCTCTCTTCCCTTCTTGATGTCCCTGTTCATGCTCTATGAACAGCGTGTCGCCAAGACGATGTCAAGCTGCGGTGCGAAGCGCTACCCCATTGAGCTTCTGGGGATCAGTGACAGTGTTAGCAGACGGGCCAACGCCGATCCCCGTGTAGTTCAGAACCACTCTATGACCTCGTATTCTTGTCGGGACCGGCGATCCGCATGCGGTCGATTTTGTGGGGAAACTACACCGCCTGCGATACGAATGCTAGGCTGGACTGCGATTCAGGGAGAGGCGGGAATGAAGTGGAAGGATCGCACGATTGACGAGATCGCGGAGATGATTTGCATCCCGCAAGGCAAGACCAATTCCTTCTTCGTCTACCGCAGCAGCTCCTACATCACACGCTTCTTTCGAGATGCTGACACTGACTATGCGCACGACGGCACCAGCCGCGCTGTCTGGACAGCCGGGACCTTGGTAAAGATTCTCGAAGAGCCGCACCCCGACGCTCAAACCCCGCCAGACACGTTCTGCCGCGTCATTCGCGTCCTCATGGACCAAGGAGACGCCATAAATGAGGGACCCGACCGGCCGGGTGCTCTCAAGGCCCTCAACACTGCCTTGGCGCGGGAGGGTTTCGAGGCATTCTACGCCGAGGACAAGCAATGCTATCTCCGGCACATCGGGACCAAAAGAGTGGCGGGCGTCTCGACCAGCCCGCATCGCCCCCTATCGGCCGCCGAGCGCACCAGACGCGCGCAGCTCGCCGCCTACTTGGACAAGTGCTCGGAGGACGAGCTGATCGAGAAGGTGCTTCTCCCGATGCTGCGGCAGGCTGGCTTCCACCGCATCACTGCAGGTGGCCACAAGGACAAGTCCAACGAGTTCGGCAAGGACATCTGGATGCGGTACCAGTTGCCCACCCAGCACTACCTCTACTTCGGCATCCAGGCCAAGAAGGGGAAGTTGGATTCATCCGGTGTGACGAAAGGGACCAACGCCAACATCGCCGAAATCTACAACCAGGCCCTGATGATGCTGGCACATGAGATTTTCGATCCAGAGACTAACCGGAAGGTGCTGGTGGACCATGCCTTCATCGTGGCCGGCGGTGAGATCACCAAGGCTGCTCAGCAGTTGCTTGGTGGCATGCTTGACGCCACCAAGCGCAGCCAGATCATGTTCATGGATAGGAACGACATTCTCAATCTCTTCATCGTCCACAACGTTCAGTTGCCGGAGGGTGCGCTACCAAAATCTACTTCCGACCTTGATGACGATATTCCCTTCTAATCCCTCGCTATCCATGTTGGCGATTCGACGGTTTGCGCGGCCGCGTATATACGCTCCGTATATGATCCAAAGGAATGAGGCCAGGGGCGGGATCGAAGCACCGACACTGGGATTTTCAGTCGCAGAGTGGAGCGCCGCTCATCAAAACCATTCTCCATATGCCGAACCCTGTCCCCGCAGCCGAGGTTCGAGTGAAGCGCGGAGCGGGCGCTTGGCGGCCTCATCAACAAAAGTTCGCTGAGTCCGCTTCGCTGTTCTTGGCCCCTTAAGGCGGACCGACAGCTTTCGGCACATACCTGCCCGCTCTCCCGCGTGGGCCGACGGACCTGCGCACCCTACTCCACCGGTCCCTCTTCCGCGAGGCGCGCCAGCGCCTCGGAGCGGTGGCCTTTCTGGTGGAAGTAGTTGGCGCGGTAGAATTCCAGCACGAAGTCGCGGTAGAGCGCCGGCGGATAGCGCGCGGGATTGCCCGGGCCGGTGCAGCTCGGCAGGCATTCGATCAGCGTGTCTGGGTTGGGGCTGTGGAAATAGGCGATGGAATAGCGGTCGGCGCCGCTGTCGTTGAGCACGCCATGCGGCGTCGACAGGAACCGGTCGTTCGACCAGCGCCGCATCATGTTGCCGAGATTGACCAGGAAGGTGCCGGGGACGAGCGGCGGCGCCAGCCACCGGCCCGAGGGCAGCCGCACCGCAAGCCCCGGCACCTCGCCGCGCGCCAGCACCGTCATGAAGCTGTTGTCGGTGTGCGGCGCCTGACCGAAGAGGTTGTCCTCGGCCGCGTCCTGCGGCGGATAGTGCAGCAGGCGCAAGGTGACATGCGCCTCGTCGGCGAAAGCGCGCGCGAAATGGTCGGGCGGCAGGCCGAGCGCCACGGCGAAGGCCGGGAGCATGCGATCGCACAGTGCTTCCATCGCCTTGAGATAGGCCATGATGTCCTCGCGGAATCCGGGCAGCCCTGCCGGCCACTGGTTGCGGCCGCGCAAGGGCTTGCCGGCGATCACGTCGGGATGGTCGGGACCGCGGTCATGGCTGACGAAGAAGCTCTCGTTCTGGTTGGGCCGCGTCGCCTTGTGCACGGTGGAGGCGCCCTGCACCGAGGCGTTGACCGGGAGATAGCCGATATTGTTCTCGTTGAGCCTGAGCGCGAGCTTCTCTTCGAGCGGCAGAGCGTGAAAGCGCCGCGAGGCGGCAAAGGCGCGCTCGACCAGCGCGTCGGGCACGCCGTGACTGGCGATGTAGAAAAAGCCCACGCTCTCGCAGGCCTCGCGCACCGCGCGCGCCAGGGGCTCGAGCGCGCCCGCCTCGCCGGCGAAGAACGGGCCGTAATCGATCACCGGGATCGCCGCCGCGGCGGCTTCGGCGTCGCTTGCTGCCTGCTGCTTGAAGAGATGCACGATCGCCTCCTTCCGCTCAGACCGCCGGCCGCACGATGTCTGTCCTCATTCCGCACGGCATCATCCACCCACCTCATCCTAAATCCTTCTCCGCCCTAAAGTGCGGAGAAGGACTTGCCACTCACACCGCGGGGCGCGCGCGGATTTCCGGGGCGATCTTGCGCGGCAGAAAGGCGCCGTCGCGGGGATCGCCGAGGAACGCGCCGTCCTCGACCACGATCTTGCCGCGCAGGATGGTCATCGACGGCCAGGCGGCGACCTCGCGCCCTTCCCAAGGGGTGTAATCCGTCTCGTGCAGCGTGGCGGCGGTGAGCACGCGCTTCTGGCGGGGATCGAGCAGCACGATATCGGCATCCGATCCCACGGCGAGCGCGCCCTTGCGCGGATAAAGGCCCAGGATCCTGGCGGCGTTGGTCGAGACCAGGCCCACGAACTCGGCGAGACCGTAGCCGCGCCGTGCCACGGTCTCGGTATAGATCAGCGATAGCCGCGGCTCGATGCCGGCATTGCCGCCGGTCGTATCGTCGATGCGACGGCCCTGCAGCTTGACCTTGAGCGGGCAGCAGATCTCGTCGGTGCCGATGCATTGGATGGCGCCGCCGCGCGTAGCATCCCACAGCGCCTTCCGATCCTCGGCGAATTTCAGCGAGGGATAGGTGTGATAGATCTGCCCGCCCGGCCGCTTGTAGTCCTCGGCGCCGTAGAGCAGATACTGGTGCAGCGTCTCGCCATAGATCGGCGCGCCGCGCGCGCGAGCCTCGGCGATGGCGCGCACGCCGGCCGCCGCCGAGGTGTGCATCATGTAGAGCGCCGCGCCTTCGATGTTGGCGGCGAGCCGGATGACGCGGTTGAAGGAGAGATCCTCCGACAGCGTGTTGTGCACCTCGGCCATGTTCTCGAAGCCGGTGCGCTCCTCGCGCGCCAGCTTCTCGTACAGGTGCATGACGATGTCGTTGTCCTCGGCGTGGATCGCGGCGATGCCGCCTTTGCCCGCGGTGACCTTGAGGATCTCCCAGATGTCGCCGAAGCCGATCATGCGGCCGCGCCGGCTGAGCGTGATGTCGGTGGTGAAGATCTTGACGCTGGCGTGACCCTCGGCGATGGCCTCGCCCAGTTCGCCCAGGATGGCGGGCGGGATCTTGCCCTGCAGCATGAGGTGGAAGCCGTAATCGCAATGGCAGGCGCGCGCCCATTCCCTGCGGCGGCGCTCGATCGCGTCGGCGAGACGCTCGCCCGGGTTCCACATCGCGAAGTCGATGATGGTCGTGGTGCCGCCGAAGAGCGCGGCGCGGCTGACCTGCGCTGGCGGTCCGCTCAGCGTCGGCTGCGCCTGGCCCGGCATCGGAATCGGCCAGGAGCAGTGCACATGCGGATCGATGCCGCCGGGGATGACGAGCTGGCCTTCGGCGTCGACGATCCGCGCCGCGCCGATCGGCGCGAGGCTGCCCGGCCCGCCGATGGCGGCGATGCGGCCTTGCGCGATGCCGAGATCGGCCGGGGTTGGCCCCGAGGGCAACACCGCGGTGCCGCGCGACAGAATGAGATCAAGCATGGCCGCCGTTTTCCCTCATGCCGCAGGAGGCGCGTAGGGCTTGGCCGCGATGCGACGCATGGCATCGCCGATGAGCAGGATCGGCGCGTCCGCCATGCCCTCCTCCCCGCCGCCAATAGTCCCATTCGGGTCGGCGGCGGGCAAGGGCGCAGGGTGGGTTTGCCGCCGGCCCGCGCCATCGCCTAGGCTCATCCAAGCGCAGGAGGAGCCGGCCATGACCCAATCCCTTCGCGACCAGGCGCGCGCGCTCGGGCTCGACCGTCTCGCGGACGAGCATCTCGCCCAGCTCGAGCGGGCGCTGGCGGCGATGGCGCGCCATCTGGAACGCCTGCCGCGCGACCTGCCGCCGGCGCAGGAGATGGCGCTGATCTTCCGGGCGAAGGGCGCGGCGGAATGAGCGAGCTTGCCTTTCTCGGCCTTGCCGAGGCGAGCGATCTGCTGCGCCGGCGCCGGCTCTCGCCGGTCGAATACGCCAAAGCGCTGCTCGCGCGCATCGAGCGCCTCGACCGCCGCTATCATGCCTTTATCGCGCTCGCGCCGGAGCGCGCGCTCGCCGCCGCGCGCCAAGCCGAGGCGGAGATCGCCGCCGGGCGCTGGCGCGGACCGTTCCATGGCGTCCCTTACGCGCTCAAGGACATCATCGATGTCGCCGGGCTGCCGACGACGGCGCATTCCAAGCTGCTGATCGGCGCCGTCGCCACGGCGGATGCGGCAGTGGCCGCGCGTCTCGCCGCGGCGGGTGGCGTGCTGCTCGGCAAGCTCTCCACCCATGAATTCGCCATCGGCGGCCCGTCCTTCGACCTGCCCTGGCCGCCGGCGCGCAACCCCTGGAACCCGGACCATTTCCCCGGCGGCTCCTCGAGCGGCAGCGGCGCCGGGCTTGCGGCGGGCTTCTTCCCGGCGGCGCTCGGCAGCGACACCGGCGGCTCGATCCGCAACCCGGCCTCGCAATGCGGCATCACCGGCCTGAAGCCGACCTATGGCCGCGTCAGCCGGCGCGGCGTGCTGCCGCTCGCCTTCTCGCTCGACCATGTCGGGCCGATGACGCGCACGGTGCGCGACAACGCGCTGCTGTTGCAAATCGTCGCCGGGCACGATCCCGGCGATCCCGCCAGCGCCGACGAGGCCGTGCCGGACTACGCCGCCGCCCTCGGCCAGGGCGTCAAGGGCTTGCGGATCGGCGTCATTCGCCACTTCTATGCGACGGATATGGCGGGCGATGGCGAGATGGTGGCGGCGATCGAGGCGGCGCTACGGCTCTTCTCCGAGGACGGCGCCGAGATCCGCGAGATCACCCTGCCGCCGCTGCAGGATTTCAGCGCTTGCGGCCAGATCATCCTCGCCGCCGAAGCCTATGCCGTGCACGAGCGCTGGCTGAAAGAGCGGCCGCAGGATTACGGCGTGCGCGGGCGCGAGCGGCTGCTGGCGGGCGCGAGCTTGCGCGCGGCGGACTATCTGCAAGCGGTGCGCTGGCGGCTCAAGCTGCGCGACGCGGCGGCGGCGGCGTTTCGCGAGGTCGATGTCGCCGTCACCGCCTCGAGCCTCGATCCCGCCTGCCGCATCGATGACGACGAGGCCCTGGCCCGGACCTATTGGCGCCAGGCGCGGATGCCTTTCAACGTCACGGGCCAGCCGGCGCTGGTCATCCCGGCCGGTTTCGCCAAATCCGGCCTGCCGCTGTCATTGCAGCTCGTCGGCCGGCCGTTCAGCGAGCCCATGCTCTATCGCGTCGCCGCGGCCTATGAGGCGGCGACGCAATGGACAAGGCGCCATCCCGCGGGGTTGGCTTAGCTAAAGCCGCCACCCAGGAGCAACGGCACATCGCGCCGCAAGCGGCCAGCCGGCACGGTGCGGGCTTTCGCGGTTGCATCCTTCGACAGGCTCAGGGGCAACCGCTGCCGCCCGCCAGCGACGACGCTATGCGTCGCGCTAAGGCATCAGCCACCAGATCATGTCGTTGCGTTCGCCGCACTCCGCCGCCGAGCGATAGCGCTCCAAGGCAACCACCACCGGACCCTCGATGCGGCGCGTCTCCGGCACCGCCGCGGCGCAGCCGTCCCGGGACACGCCGTGCAGGCTCACGACCACGTTCGGCCAGTATCGCGCCGTATCGATATCGATGTCGCTTTCGCGGAAATGCCGCCGGATCGCCTGGCGCAGCGCCGTGGTCGGCTGCGGCACCCAGGGCGCCCGCAACTCGTCGGCCGCGCCCAGCAGCTCGCGCCGCAAGGCTGGACCGGGCGGCTCGAAGGCGCGATAGACGCCATATTCCGCGCTCCAGCTCGCCAGGACGGCCAGCACGATCCAGAGAGCGCGCGGCAGGCGGCGCGTCGTCGGGTGACGGCGGAGGGAGCCGCGGGGAAGCAGTTGGATCGAGGTCGCGGTCGACATGGCCCTTCCTCTGACGTCGCAAGGCCGAAAAACGCCCTACCTTATCTTCGGGGGCCGCGGACGCGACGGCTGTGACCGGCGTCACAGCGGCGCGAGGCACCGCGCCTTCGCCGGAGCCGTCCGCTCAAGAAGGTGCGATGCAAACCGGCGATGGCGGACCGGTGTTCGTCGTCATGGCAGAGCCCGGCCATCCGCGCTTTCCCGCGGCCGTCGCACCGGATGCCAGGAACGAGGCCGGACCTGACAATGATGAATTGCAATATGGGTCGCTGCGGCCTCGGCGCGAGGGCGCCGCGGTGGCTCGGCGCGGATTTTCTTGATAGGGTGCAGCCAACCATAAAACCTGGGAGATGCCGATGAGACCCACCCTGGCCCTTGCCGCCCTGCTCGCCTGCCTGTCGCTCGCGCCCGCCCGCGCCGACGAGCCGATCGTCATCAAATTCAGCCATGTCGTGGCGCCGGACACGCCCAAGGGCAAGGCGGCGGAGAAGTTCAAGGAGCTGGCGGAGGCGCGCACCCACGGCCGGGTCAAGGTCGAGGTCTATCCCAACAGCCAGCTCTACAAGGACAAGGAGGAGCTCGAGGCGCTCCAGCTCGGCGCGGTGCAGATGCTGGCGCCGTCGGTGAGCAAGTTCGGCCCGCTCGGCATCAAGGAATTCGAGGTCTTCGACCTCCCCTTTATCTTCCCCTCGGTGGCGGCGCTGCGCAAGGTCAGCGACGGGCCGATCGGCACGGAGCTGTTCAAGAAGCTCGAGCCCAAAGGGATCATCGGGCTGGGATATTGGGACAACGGCTTCTCCGTCATCGATTCCAACAAGCCGCTGCGCACGCTCGCCGATTTCAAGGGCATGAAGATGCGCATCCAATCCTCGAAGGTGCTCGAGCAGACCTACCGGGATCTCGGCGCCCTGCCGCAGGTCATGGCCTTCTCCGAGGTCTACCAGGCGCTGCAAACCGGCGTCGTCGACGGCGAGGAGAACACCCCCTCCAACATCTACACGCAGAAATTCTACGAGGTGCAGAAATACCTGACGGTGTCGGACCACACCTATATCGGCTACGCCCTCATCGTGAACAAGAAGTTCTGGGAAGGGCTGCCCGACGACATCCGCGCCGAGCTCGCCAGCGCCGCCAAGGACGCCACCGCCTATTGCAATGGGATCGCCGAGACCGAGAACGCCGAGGCGCTGGCCAAGATCAAGGCCTCAGGCACGGTCGAGTTCATCACGCTGACCCCCGAGCAGAAGGAGGAGTGGCGCAAGGGTCTGCTCCGGGTGCATGAGGAGATGGCGTCGCGCATCGGCAAGGACCTCATCGACGAGATCCACAAGGAGACCGGCGTCAGCGCGACGCAGTAGCGGCGACGGGCGAGGTTGCCCGGCAGGCAGCACCCTGCCCGCCGCTCGACGCCTATGCTCAGGCTTCCGCTCCGCATCCTCGACCGGCTCGAGGAGATCCTCATCGCCAGCCTGATGGCGGCGGCGACGGTGATCACCTTCATCGCCGTCGTCCATCGCTATCTCTCGACCGTGCCGGGGATCCAGGACTACGCCACCCAAATCGACATGACCTGGGCGCAGGAGCTTTGCGTCTACATGTTCATCTGGGTCGCGAAGTTCGGCGCCGCCTATGGCGTGCGCACCGGCATTCATGTCGGCGTCGACGTGCTGGTCAACCGCCTGCCGCCCGGCCCGCGCGGCCTGGTCATCCTCTTCGGCCTCTTCTGCGGCGCGCTCTTCACCGGCATCATCGGCTCGCTCGGCGCCCGCTTCGTCTGGGAGATCGCCCAGACCGACCAGGTTTCGGCCGACATGGAAGCGCCGATGTGGCTGGTCTATCTCGCCATCCCCTGCGGCTCCTATCTCATGTGCCTGCGCTTCCTCCAGGTCGCCTGGCGCTTCGCGCGCACCGGCGACTTGCCGTCGCACCGCCACGCCCGGGTCGAGGGCATCGAGCCGCCGACCGGCAGCGCGGGCGAGCCCATATGAACGCCGCGATCATCTTCGCCCTGCTCTTCGCCCTGATGCTGACGGGGATGCCGATCTCGATCTCGCTCGGCCTCACCGTGCTCACCTTTCTTTTTGCCATGACCGAGGTGCCGATCGAGAGCGTCGCCTTGAAGCTCTTCACCGGCATCGAGAACTTCCAGATCATGGCGATCCCGTTCTTCATCCTGGCCGGCAGCTTCCTCACCCATGGCGGCGTGGCGCGGCGGATGATCGCCTTCACCAGCGCGCTGGTGGGACACTGGCCGGGCGGTCTCGGACTCGCCGGCGTCGTCGCCTGCGCGCTCTTTGCGGCGATCTCCGGCTCCTCCGTCGCCACGGTGGTGGCGATCGGCTCGATCATCCTGCCGGCGATGATCGAGCACGGCTTCCCCCGCCGCTTCGGCGCCGGCGTCATCACCACCTCCGGCGCGCTCGGCATCCTGGTGCCGCCCTCGATCATCCTGGTGCTCTACGGCGTCTCGACCAACACCTCGATCGGCGCCCTCTTCATGGCGGGCGTCGTGCCGGGCCTGACCTTGGCGGCGGCGCTGGCGCTGCTCACCTGGCTCTACGCCTGGCGCAACCGCTTTCCCCGCATGCCGCGCGCCTCCTGGAGCGAGCGGTTGCGCGCCTTCCGCGACAGCGTCTGGGGCCTCTTGCTCATCGCCATCGTGCTGGGCGGCATCTATAGCGGCGCCTTCACGCCCACCGAGGCGGCGGCGGTGGCCGCCACCTACGCCTTCGTCATCGCCGTCTTCGTCTACAAGGACATGCCGCTCGCCCGCGTGCCGAGAGTGCTGCTGGACGCCGCCAATATGAGCGCGATGCTGCTCTACATCATCACCAACGCGGTGCTGTTCTCCTTTCTCATGACCTCGGAGAACATCCCGCAGGCGATGGCGGCGTGGATGATCGGCAAGGAGTTCAGCCCCTGGGTCTTCCTGCTGGTGGTGAATTTCATCCTGCTTGCCGCCGGCAACGTCATGGAGCCGTCCTCGATCCTGCTGATCATGGCGCCGATCCTCTATCCCATCATCACCCGGCTCGGCATCGATCCCGTGCATTTCGGCATCCTGATGGCGGTGAACATGGAGGTCGGGCTCTGCCATCCGCCCGTCGGCCTCAACCTTTATGTCGCCAGCGGCATCGCCCGCATGGGCATCACCGAGCTCACCGTGGCGGTGCTGCCGTGGCTCGTCGTCATGCTGGCTTTCCTCGTGCTGGTGACCTATTGGCCGCCGCTGTCGCTGACGCTTCCGCATTTCCTCGGCATCCGCTATTGAGCGGCGCTGCGTCAGCAGCCAGGGGGGAACAATGCTCGCGCACCGCCGGCTGGGAAAGAACGGCCCGTCGGTTTCCGCCCTCGGGCTCGGCTGCATGTCGCTCTCGGGCATCTATGGCAAAAGCGACGATGATGCCGCCATCGGCCTCATCCACTACGCGCTCGATCGCGGCATCGATCTCATCGATTCCGCTGATCTCTACGGCTGGGGCCATAACGAGCAGGTGGTGGGCCGCGCGCTGCGCGGCCGGCGCGACGGCGTCGTTCTCGTCAGCAAGTTCGGCCAAGTGAAGACGCCCACCGGCCAGGGCGTCGACGGCCGGCCGGAGTATGTGCAGCAGGCCTGCGAGGCGAGCCTGAAGCGGCTCGGCCTCGAGGTCATCGACCTCTATTTCCAGCACCGCGTCGACCCCGCCGTGCCGATCGAGGACACGGTGGGCGCCATGGCGCGGCTCGTCGAGCAGGGCAAGGTGCGCCATCTCGGCCTCTGCGAGGCGCGGCCGGAGACCATCCGCCGCGCCCATGCAGTGCATCCCCTCGCCGCGGTGCAGACCGAATATTCGCTGCTCTATCGCGCCGAGGCGGAAGAGACACGCGCGACGACCCGCGCGCTCGGCATCGGCTTCATGGCCTATTCGCCGCTGGGCCGCGGCCTCCTCACCGGCGCCATCCGTGCGCCCGAGGATGTGAAAGGCGACCGGCGCGCCGAACATCCGCGCTTCGTCGGCGGAAATTTCACGCACAATCTTGCGCTGGTGGCGCGGCTCGAAGCGATCGCGCGCGAGAAAGGCTGCAGCGTCGGCCAACTCGCGCTCGCCTGGCTCTTGGCGCAAGGCGAGGACGTCGTGCCGATCCCCGGGACCAAGCGCAAAGACCGGCTCGACGAGAATCTCGCCGCGCTTGCGGTGACGCTCACCCCCGCCGAGGTCGCGCGCATCGCCGAAGCAGTGCCGGCCGGCGCCGCCGCCGGCGCGCGCTATCCCGAAGCGAATATGAAGGTGGTGTATCGATAGATGGCTCCGCCGCCGCCTCGCAGAATGGCTCAGGAGATGGCAGCCCGTGCCATTCGCGCGTCCCGACCGGGACTTGCGATCGGCGGCTGTTTGTTTTCTTCGGGAATTACGGGGAATTACGAATTACGGTGCGAATTACGGTGACAGTTTACTTTTCTCGCCGCCTGCGCGATCCTGAGCCATGGCTCGCATCGCCCGTTTGGTCGTTCCTGGTGTCCCGCATCATGTGACCCAGCGCGGCAATCGGCGGGAAACGACGTTCTTCAAGGAAGCGGATTACCGTCTTTACCGCGAGCTGCTCGGCGCCGCCGCGGCCAGGGCAGAGGCGGAGATCTGGGCCTATTGCCTGATGCCGAACCACGTCCACGTCATCCTCACGCCGAAAGATGAGGACGGTCTGCGGCGCACCTTCGGCGATCTGCACCGGCGATACACGGCCCACATCAACGCGCGCAACCAATGGACCGGCCATCTGTGGCAGGCGCGCTTCGGCTCGGTGGCGATGGACGAGGACCATCTGATCGCCGCCATCCGCTATGTCTCGCTCAACCCCGTGCGGGCCCGCCTGGTCGAGCGGGCGGAGGATTGGAAATGGTCCAGCGTGCGCGCGCATCTTCGCGGCAAGGACGATGGCGTGGTGACGACAGCGCCGGTGCTCGACCGGGTGGGACCGTTCGCCGATTTTCTGCGCGAGGCTTTCGACGAGGCCAGCGCCTTCGCGCCCTTGCGCCGCTCGGAGACTACGGGACGGCCGATCGGATCGGAAGTCTGGATCAAGCGGCTGGAGCACGCGGCCGCACGCCCGCTCGCGCCCCGCAAACGCGGTCCCAAGCCGCGTAAACGCGAACGGGCGCCGCAACAGGATCTGTTTCGTAAACTGTCACCGTAATTGCCCGTAAACTGTCACCGTAATTGGTAAACTGTCACCGTAATTGAGGATCTGTTTCGTAAACTGTCACCGTAATTGTCACCGTAATTGGTCGCACCGTAATTCTTGCGCAACGCGTCTTGGCGCGAAGCGCTCGGGCAAGACTTGACGCTATCGTATGGCGAGATCCCTCAAGGCCCAAGGCTCACGTCATTCCATACGCTCGTGCACGTTCCTGGAGAGCGCCGACCGCCGCTCGGCTTCTTCCGCTTGACGCAGGTCAATGCGGCTCGGCGCCGCCAGCCGGAGGATGCCGCGGATTGTGCAGGCGACGGAAAGGACATGAACCCATGCTGCGCAAGGTCAGGCTGGAGGCGGCGCGAGGCCACGAATTTCCCGAGGGGAGCGCGAAGCATGGCTACGAGCTCGCCCTGCCGCTGTCGCCGGATGCGGCGCTCGATCGCGATTTCTGGCTCAAGCACCGGGCGGAATGCAGCTTTCGCCGTTTTTGGGGCGATGAGGAAGCGCACGGCCATCTCGCCCATGGCGGTCAGGGCTGGCGGCTGGTGTTCGACGACACCAGCGGCGACGCCGAGGTCATCGTCAAGGCCGAGGCCCATCGCTTCATTGGCGGCGAGTACGTTTCGATCAAGGAGCGCGACGGCGTCACCCGCACCTTCCGCATTGCCTCGGTCGTGTAAGCCGCCTCCGCGTCGAGCTTGAGCCGGTCGGCCATCTGCGTCAGCATGCGGCGCAGACGATCGCGCGCATCGGCGGCGTCGAAACGATGGCGCGATCGCCGATGCGCGGCGCGTCGCCGCCGCGCGCCGCCTTTTCGAGGCCGCCGACCGCATGACGCCGCAGCTCGGCTGAGACGGGAAACATCGCCGATGGCAGATCAGGACACCGCTTCCCCCCGCGAACCCGGCCTTGCCGCGCTGCTGGCGCGGCTCTTCCAGGAGTCCGAGACGCTGCTGCTGCAGCAATTGGCGCTGCTGCGCGCCGAGATGGGCGAGAATGCCGGGCGGCTCATCGGCGGCGTGACGGTGCTGCTGGCCGGCGCCGCGGTCTTGCTGATCGGCGGCTGCGCGCTGGTGGCCGCGGCCATCCTGCTGCTCGGCCGCCTGCTGCCGTTCTGGGCGGCGGCAGCCGTGGTCGGCCTGGCGGTGGCGGCGCTGGGCGCGGCACTGATGCTCTACGGCCGCCGACTGGTGGCGCGCGCCAGCCTCGTGCCGCGCCAGAGCTGGCAGGTCATGCGCGAGACCGGCGACTGGCTGCGCGAAGAGCTGACATGACCGCCCGACCGCCCGTCCCGCGCGCGAGCGCGGCCGAGATCGCCGCCGAGATCGCCCGCACCCGCGACCGGCTGTCGCGCGGGCTCGCCCGGCTCGACCGCGATTATGCGCTGCGTCATCTGGCGGTCCGCGCCGTGCGACTCGCGCGCAAGGCCGAGTTCGATGCCGGCAAGCTGCGCGAGACGCTTCGCCGCGATGGGCTGCCGCTGGCGGTCATCGGCGTCGGCCTGGGTTGGCTGAGCTTCGCCGGAAGCGACGCCGGCCGCGACCTGCTGCAAAGGCTGGGAAGCGCGCTGGCGGCGCTGCAACAGCTCGGCCGCGAGTTCGGCGTCGGCGCGGCGCCCGAGCCGCTGCCGCCGCAGGCCGCAGCCATCGAGCCGCCGGCGCCAACCCCTCCCCTTTCCGACGATTTTTCGCCATGATGTTCCGGAGCGGGACCGGGGCGGCATGGCGGACGGGCACGAGAACGGAACGGCCAAGAGCGGCGCGGGCGCGCTTGGCGAAATCGAGCGGGCGCTGCGCCGCAGCGAGGCGCATCTGCGCTCCGTCCTCGAGACGGTGCCCGACGCGATCATCGTCATCGACGACCTCGGGCGCATCGAATCCTTCAGCCCCGCCGCCGAGCGGCTGTTCGGCTATGCCGCCGCCGAGGCGGTCGGGCGCAACGTCAGGATGCTGATGCCGCAGCCCTATCGCGACCAGCATGACCACTACCTCGCGCGCTATCTCGGCACCGGCGAGCGGCGCATCATCGGCATCGGCCGGGTCGTGATGGGGCAGCGCGCCAACGGCTCGACCTTTCCCATGGAGCTGGCGGTCGGCGAGATCAATGTCGACGGCCGCCGCTTTTTCACCGGTTTCGTGCGCGACATCACCGAGCGGCAGACGACGCGCGCGCGGCTGCAGGAGCTGCAATCGGAGCTGCTGCGCGCCTCGCGGCTCTCGGCCATGGGACAGATGGCCTCGGCGCTCGCCCATGAGCTGAACCAGCCGCTGACGGCGATCATCAATTACGTCCAGGCATGCCGGCGGCTGCTGGCGGCGGGCCGCGGCGCCAGCCCTGAGCGGCTTCAGGAGACCATGGAGAAGGCCGTCGGCCAGGCCAGCCGCGCCGGCCAGATCATCCAGCGCATGCGCCAATTCATCCAAAAGGGCGAGACCGAGCGCCAGGCCGAGGATGTCAACAAGCTGATCGAGGAAGCGAGCGCGCTGGCGCTGGTCGGCGCCAAGGAAAGCGGGATCGTGGTGCGCATGGAGCTGAGCCTCGAGCTGCCCGCCGTGCTCGTCGACCGCATCCAGATCCAGCAGGTGCTGCTGAACCTCATCCGCAACAGCGTCGAGGCGCTGGCCGCCTCGGAGCGGCGCGAGATCTCCATCGGGAGCTCCTACCGGGGCGGACCGACGCTCGAGATCGCCGTGAGCGACACCGGTCCCGGTCTCGATGAAGCCGTGACGAAGCAGCTCTTCCAGCCCTTCGTCTCCACCAAGTCGAACGGCATGGGGCTCGGCCTCTCCATCAGCCGCGCGATCGTCGACGCCCATGGCGGCAGGCTGTGGGCAACGCCGAATGACGGCGCCGGCGTCAGCTTCCGCTTCACCTTGCCGATCGTCGAGCGCGCGCCGTGAGCGGGGAGCCGCGCATCTTCATCGTCGACGATGACGAGGCGATCCGCGACTCGCTGCTGCTGCTGCTGCAATCGGCGGGCTTCGGCAACGTCGTCGCCTACGAGTCGGCCCACGACTTCCTTGCCCAGGCGGCGCCGGCCGCGGGCGAGTGCCTGCTGCTCGACGTGCGCATGCCGGACATGGACGGGCTCGAGCTGCAACAGGAGCTCAACCGGCGCGGCATCAGGCTGCCGGTCATCATCATGACCGGGCATGGCGACGTGCCGATCGCGGTGCGCGCCATGAAGGCGGGGGCAACCGACTTCATCGAGAAGCCTTTCTCGGACGACCTGCTGCTCGATTGCGTGCGCCGGGCGCGCCAGCATGCCGCCGAGACGAGAAGCGAGGATGCGGCGGTCGAGGAGACCCGGCACCGGCTGCAGAGCCTGACGCCGCGCGAGCGCCAGGTGCTCGACGGCATCGTCACCGGCCGGCCCAACAAGCTCATCGCCTTCGACCTCGGCATCAGCCCGCGCACGGTCGAGATCCACCGCGCGCGGGTGATGGAAAAGATGCAGGCGCGCAGCCTGTCGGCGCTGGTGCGCATGGCGCTGGCGGCGGGGGTGAGCCCGGGCTGATCAGCCCCTTGATCCAGGTCAAGGCGCACCGGCGCCGCGCCGCTATAACTGCCGCCATGGCGCGCGCCTTCACCACCTCTTCGCTCGTTGCCGAAGACGTCGACGTCGCGTTTCCGCTCATTCACGCGGCCTCGCCGGATGTCGGTCTCGCGACCTGGCGCGATTTCGCGCGCGGTTTCGTCGGCCTGCCCTCGCCCTACCCGGCCGGCGCGATCGGCTTGCGCAACGAGGCCGGCTATCTCTGCGGCATCCTCACCTATCGCATCGACCGCGACCTCCGGCACGGCATGGTGCTGAGCATCGATATCTTCGCCGCGCTCGACGTCACCGGCGAGGTGGCGGCGATGCGCGCCCTGCTGCAGGCGGCCGAAGCGAAGGCAAACGAGCTGCGCTGCGGCGTCGCCCGCATCCAGATCGAGAGGAGCGAGGGTACCCAGGCGCAGCGCCTCCTCGCCTCCGGCTACCGCCAGCGGGCGAGCGTCTTCTGCAAGGAACTGGCGCCGCCCGCGGTGCCGACCTGAACGCGGCTATTCGAGGCCGGCGGCGAGCTCCTCGAGCGTATCGCGATCGGCGAGGTGGACGCGCCCGGCCGCCTCGAGCCCGATATAGCCGCGCTTCTTCAGGCTGGTGAATACCCGGCTCGCCGTTTCGGTGGTGAGTCCGAGATAGTCGGCAATGTCGGTCCGGGTCATCGGTAGCTGCACGTGTTCGCCGCCGCCGCCGTAACGCTCCGCGCGCCGCGCCAGCGACAGCAGGAAGGAGGCGATCCGCTCATGCGCGGTCTTGCGGCCGAGCAGCATCATCTGCTCCTGCGCCTGCGCCAGTTCGTTCGATGCCATGGCCAGCAGCCGCCGCTCCATTTTCGGGAACTCCTCGAGCAGGCGGTCGAGCTGCCGGCGCGGGAAACGGCAGATCTTGACCGGGGTGATGGCCTCGGCGCTGTAGGTATAGCTGTCGTTGAAGGCGAGGCCGAGGAGATCGCCGGCGAAAAGGAAGCCGGTGATCTGGCGCCTGCCGTCCGGCATCAGCTTGAACACCTTGACCGCGCCCTCGATGATGTTGAAGAAATGCGTCGCCGAATCGCCTTCGTCGAGGAAGGTCTCGCCGGCGGCGACATGTTGATGCACGCGCGCTGCGGCCAGGCGGCCCAGATCCTCGGGGCGCATCGCGCCGCAGATGCTGAGGGCGCGCGCGGCGCAGCTCTCGCAGGCATGGGCGCGGGCGGCGGCGGAAGAGCCGGCGGTGCGGGGCGTCTCGCTCAAGGCCATGGCCAGCATGGGAATCCCCTCTTGGTAGGAACGCGATCGGCTTGTGCCGACCGTCGATGGCACAATGATCGCGGAACCCCTGGGGGGCCGAAATTCGGATTAGTACCTAAGGGATTCTACCTATGCCGAGGAAGCATCCTTGACCTGGGTTGAGGCAAGGCGGACGCTCATCGCGTAACTTCCGCCGGGGCGAGCCGCACCCCGCTGTCCTCGGCCGCCTCCTCGCCGGCGATGCGGAAATCGACCGGCAGGCAGGCGTGGATGCGATAGAGCGGCTCGCCCTCGACGACGCGGTCGCCCACCGTCTTCAGGAGGTCGATGCCCGCGCCCTTGTCGGCGGGGGCGCCGGCGAGCCGCGCCAGCCGGGCGAGGCGGTGGCAGTCGAGCGCCGTCACGACGCCGTCGGCGGGCGCCGTCACCTCGCGGCTGAGCGGGCCGACCCGAGCGCTCTCCGGCGGCCTGCCCTGCGCCGCCATGATGCGTTCCATCTTGGCCAGCGCAGCGCCCGAGGCGAGCAGCTCGCGCGCCCGCGCCAGTCCGGCGCCGCCGCGCAACGCAGGATCGAATTCGAGGATCCGTCCGGCAAGCATGAGCGCGCGCTCGCGCAGATCGGCGGGAGCGTCGGGCGCGTTCGCCAGCACCCGCATGACGTCGCGCGCCTCCAGCACCGGGCCGATGCCGCGTCCGACCGGCGCGCCGCCATCGGTGATGGCGACCTCGAGCGGCAGGTCGATCTCGCGCGCCACATACTCGAACAGCTTGCGCAGCTCGATGGCGGCGACGGCGCTGCGCACCTTGGCGGTGGGGCCGACGGGAATGTCGATCACCAGCCGCTTGGCACCGGCGGCGAGCTTCTTCGACAGGATCGAGGCGACGAGCTGGCCGGGCGCGTCGATATTGAGCGGCCGTTCGACCGAGATCAGCACGTCGTCGGCCGGCGACAGCTTCACGTGACCGCCCCAGGCCAGGCAGCCCTTCTCCGCCGCCACGATGTCATGCATCGCCTCTATGTCGAGATCGACGCGCGCCAGCACCTCCATGGTATCGGCGGTGCCGGCCGGCGAGGTGATGGCGCGCGAGGAGGTCTTGGGGATGGCGAGGCCGTGCGCGGCGACGATCGGCACGATGATCATCGAGGTGCGGTTGCCGGGTATGCCGCCGATGCAATGCTTGTCGACCACCAGCTCGTCGCCCCAGCGCAGGCGCGTTCCCACCGCCGCCATGGCGCGCGTCAGGTTCAGCACCTCGGCCGTCGACAGGAAGCCGGCGCAGGCGACGACGAAAGCGGCCAGCTCCATCTTGGAATAGCGCAGGCCGGCGATGTCGCGAATGATGCCGTCGAGCGATGCCGCCGAAAGCTCGGCGCCGCGGATTTTGGCGTGCACCGCGTGAAGGCTCCGGGGCGGGAGCGCCTGCTCGAGCTCCACCTCCGAGCCTTCGGGCAGCCCCAGCAACGCGAAAGCCGGCTCGGAAAGGCCGAGCTCGTCCTTGGCCAGCCAGCCGTCATGGTCGATGACGTTGAGCGTCGCCAGGATGCGGCGGTCGCTGGTGCCGAGCTCGATCTTCTCGAGCGCCTGCAGCTCGCCCGGGCGGCAGGCGATCGAATTGCGCGGCAGGAAGGCGACCGCCTCGCGATAGGTGTCGATCGGCAGGCGGCGGAGCCTGACCCGGCTGGCCCCCGCCGGCTCCGCCTCGCCCATCGTCGACCTCAAGCCCCCCGGCCGCTCAATGCGTCAGCAGCAGCGGCAACAGGCTGGTGCCGACGATTTCGCGGGTGGCGCCGCCGAAGATCATCTCGCGCCACGGCGCGCGGCTGTAACCGCCCATCACCAGGAGATCGCAGGCGAGGTCGCGCGCCGCCGCCAGCACCAGCTCGCCGGCGCCGACGCCTTTGACCGGAAAGACCTCTTCGGCACCGGCGCGCACGCCGTACCACGCGAGATGCTGCGCCAGCGCGGCGCCGTCGGTCTTGCCGACCGACAGCACGTAGACCTGGCGCGCCTGCATCATCAGCGGCAGCGCCGCGGCGACCGCCTTGGCGGCTTCCGCCGAATCGTTCCAGGCAAGCGCGATGGTCTCGCCGAGAGCCGCCGGCGGATTGACGGGCGCCACCAGCACGGGCCTTCCGGCGCTGAGCAGCGCCTCCTCGATGGCGTCGGTATAGGGCTCGTCGGTGACGCGGCCGGAGCAGCCGAGAATGGCGAGATCGAACAGCCGCGCCCGGCCGGCGACCTTCACCGCGCCGGAGCCTTCCTCCTCATGCCACCACGCGGAGGCCTGACGGAGCAGCGCGGGGTCGCTGCCCAGCGGCGGCGGCTCGGAGCGCTGCGCGATGTCGTGCCGCTTGACGGCGGCGTCGAACAATTGCCGCGCATGCGCCGCGGCGACTTCGGCGTCGCGCATCGCGGTCTCGATGATGCCGCCGGTCAGCGGCGTGCCGAGGCCGTCGGCGGCCACGACCACCAGCTCGCGCGGGTCGAAGCGGACGTGATAGGCCTCGATATGGCTGCCGAAACGCCGCGCCAGCCGGCAGGCGAGCTCGATCACGCCCGCACTGGCCTTGCCGCCGCTGACCGCGGCGAGAATCGTACGAATCTCCATGGCGTCACCTTCCTGCCGTTGTCGTTGCCACGCCTCAGTGAAGGCGAGGCGGCGAGGCGGCTCATTGCGCTGGATCAATCGGCCGGCGGCCGGCGGCGAAGATATTTCCCTCTGCCATCGCTAGCGCGGCGCGAGGCTGTCGAGATAGGCAATGATGTCCTCGATCTGCTGGCGCGCCAGGTTAAAGTTCGGCATGGGCGGATGAGGCGAGGTCAGCCAGGCGCGCACCCAGCTTCGATCGCCGGCATGCCGGCGGGCGACGGCGGCGAAGGGCGGCGCCGTGTCGGGTCCCGGACCGCCATCCTCGACGACGTGGCAACTCATGCACCATTGCCGCGCAAGCGCATGACCGGAAGCGACGTCGCCCGCCGCGCGCGCGGCGCCGGCCGGTCCCAGCCCCGCGGCAATCGCCGCTGCCATGATGATCGCTCTTGCCGTCATGTCCGCCCTCCCCGCCTGCGCTCGCGCCGCGCGCGCCGGCATCACTTTCCTCGCCGCGGCGGCGCGGTCATTGACCCAGGTCAAGCGCCCGCTCGGGCATGCATGATCCAGATCAATGCCGTAGCGCGTCAAGCTCCTGATAGATGAATTTCATGGTGCCGCTGTTTCATTCGATGCACGCGATGCCGGCGCTCGCCGCGCTGTGCAGCGCAGGCGATCCATTGGCGCTGCTGGGCATCGCCCTGGCGCTTTTCGGCACCGCGCTGGTCGGCGGCTTTGCCCATTGCGCGCCGATGTGCGCGCCTTTCGTCCTGCTGCAGCTCCCGGGCGAAGCCGGCGGCACGCGCCTGCGGCGGCTCGGCGGCGGTCTGCTGCCGGCCTATCACCTGGGACGGCTGACGACCTACACGGCGCTGGGCGCCGCGCTCGGCGCCTCCGGCGGCGCGCTGGGCCTGCTCGCGGGAACGCGCTGGGCGCTGGCCGCGTTGCTGGCGCTGGCCGCGCTCGGTTTTCTGCTGCAAGCGCTGAAGCGGGTCCTGCCGCCGCCGCGCCGGGCGTCGGGTGCTGCTCTTGCCGCGCCGCTGGCGCGGCTCGCCGCGCCGCTGCTGCGCCGGCGCGGCGGCCTCGCGGGCTACGCGCTCGGCGCCGTGCTGGGCTTTCTGCCTTGCGGCTTCCTCTACGCGGCGTTGATGGCCGCCTCCGCCACCGGCAGCGCGGCGGGCGGCGCTGTCGCCATGGCGGGCTTCGCCTTGGGCACGGTGCCGGCGCTCGCGGCGGTCGGGCTGCTCGGCGCCGGCGTGCTGCAGCGCCTGCGCCGCCGCGCCGCGATCGCCATGACGCCGATCCTGCTGCTGAATGCGGCGGCACTCGCGAGCTTCGCGCTGCGCGCCGTGGGTTAACCATTGACTTGGATCAAAGCGACCCGCGCCGATCCCTGGCTTTGTGGCTGCGCGGCACTTCACGATCGATAGAGGGGTGAAGAGGGTGACGGCATCTTCCTTGTCGAGCGAGCGCTACAACGAGGACATCGTTCGCGCTTTTGTCATAGCCACCGTCTTCTGGGGACTCGCCGCCTTCGCGGTCGGCGTCTTCATCGCCTTTCAGCTCACCTTCCCCGCGCTCAATCTCGGCCTGGAATGGACCACCTTCGGCCGGCTGCGGCCGCTGCACACCTCGGCGGCGATCTTCGCTTTCGGCGGCAACGCGCTGCTCGGCACCTCCTTCCACGTCGTGCAGCGCACCTGCCGCGCGCCGCTGTTCGGCGGGCGCGCGCCCGCCTGGTTCGTGTTCTGGGGCTTCCAGCTTTTCATCGCCATGGCGGCCATCGGCTATCTCGAGGGCGTCACCAAGAGCCGCGAATACGCCGAGCCGGAATGGTTCAACGACCTCTGGCTCACCCTGATCTGGGTGACCTATTTCGTGATCTTCCTCGGCACCGTGCTGAAGCGGCAGGAGCCGCACATCTACGTCGCCAACTGGTTCTACCTCGCCTTCATCATCACCATCGCCGTGCTGCACGTCGTCAACAACCTGACGGTTCCGGTCTCGGTCTTCGGCAGCAAGAGCTATTCCGTCTTCTCCGGCGTGCAGGACGCGCTGATCCAGTGGTGGTACGGCCACAACGCGGTGGGCTTCTTCCTCACCGCCGGCTTCCTCGGGATGATGTACTACTTCATTCCGAAGCAGGCCGACCGCCCGATCTACTCCTATCGCCTGTCGGTGGTGCATTTCTGGTCGCTGATCTTCCTCTACATCTGGGCGGGCCCGCATCACCTGCACTACACCGCGCTGCCCGACTGGGCGCAGACGCTCGGCATGGTGTTCTCGGTGATGCTGTGGATGCCGTCCTGGGGCGGCATGATCAACGGGCTGATGACGCTCTCGGGCGCCTGGCACAAGCTGCGCACCGATCCCGGACTGCGCTTCTCGGTCACCGCCGTCGCCTTCTACGGCATGTCCACCTTCGAAGGGCCGATGATGTCGATCAAGTCGGTGAACGGGCTCAGCCACTACACCAACTGGACCATCGGCCACGTCCATTCCGGCGCGCTGGGCTGGGTCGCCTTCATCGTCTTCGGCACGCTCTATTACCTCGTGCCGGTGCTGTGGAAGCGCGAGCGGCTCTATTCCGTGCGGCTCGCCGCCTACCACTACTGGATCGCCACGCTCGGCATCGTCGTCTACATCGTCTCGATGTGGGTCGCCGGCATCATGCAGGGGCTGATGTGGCGCGCCTACGACGAGATGGGCTTCCTGCAATATTCCTTCGCCGAAGTGGTGGTGCGCATGCATCCCTTCTATCTCATGCGCGCGCTGGGCGGCGTCCTCTTCCTGCTGGGCGCGCTGATCATGACCTACAACCTCTGGCGCACGGCGCGCGGCGAGAGGCGGCGCGAGGCGGAGCCCGCGGGCGCCTTCGCCACGCCGGCCGGGTGAGGGGACGAGCCATGCGCATTTTCAGCCACAAATTCCTCGAGCAGAACGGCGTCCTATTGCTGATCATGATCCTCGTCACGGTCTCGATCGGCGGCATCGTCGAGATCGTGCCGCTGTTCACCATCGAGACGACCATCGAGCGCGTCCAGGGCGTGCGCCCCTATTCGCCGCTCGAGCTCGCCGGCCGCGACATCTACGTGCGCGAAGGCTGCTATCTCTGCCACAGCCAGCAGATCCGGCCCTTCCGCGACGAGGTCGAGCGCTACGGCCACTACAGCCTCGCCGCCGAGAGCATGTACGACCATCCCTTCCAATGGGGCTCCGAGCGCACCGGCCCCGACCTCGCCCGCATCGGCGGCAAGTATTCGAACGAGTGGCACGTGGCGCATCTCGCCAATCCGCGCGACGTGGTGCCGGAATCGGTGATGCCGCCCTATGCCTTCCTCGCCGAGCGTCCGCTCGACCTCGACCGGCTCGCCGATCATCTCCGCACCAACCGCATCGTCGGCGTGCCCTATGGCGACGAGATGATCGCCAACGCCAAGGCCGACGCCGTCGCCCAGGCCGACCCCGCGGCGGACACCGCGGCGCTGCTCAAGCGCTATCCCGGCGCGGCGACCGGCGGCTTCGGCGGCGATCCCGCCGTCATCACCGAGCGCGACGCGCTCATCGCCTATCTGCAAGTGTTGGGCACGCTGGTGAAGTTCCGCGACGTCGCGCCCGACGCGCTCAGGCAATAGCGGAGAGAAAGATGGATTGGCTCACGCTCGTCGGATACCTGCATGCGCCGCTCTCGGTTCTGATGCTGGCGCTCTTCTGCGCCATCGTCGCCTGGACCTATGCGCCGCGCCGGCGGCGCGACATGGATGACAGCGCACGCATCCCGCTGCGCGACGATCGCTGAGGAACGGCCATGCCGACCAAGACCGAAAAGGACGCTCTCACCGGCCGCGAGATCAGGGACCACGAGTGGGACGGCATCCACGAGCTCGACACGCCGCTGCCGCGCTGGTGGCTTTACACCCTCTTCGCGACGATCGCCTTCGCCGTCGTCTATTGCCTGCTCTATCCCGCCATCCCGCTGCTGCACTCCCACAGCGAGGGCATGCTCGGCTACACCAACCGCGCGGCGCTGGTGCAAAGCACCGAGCGGGCGGCGGCGCAGCAGGCCCAGTTCATCGACCGCATCCGCGCCGCCTCGCTCGAGGACATCCGCAAGAATCCGGAGCTGCTCGCTTTCGCCGAGACCGGCGGCCGCGCCGCCTTCAACGAGAATTGCGCGCCGTGCCACCGCGCCGGCGGCGCCGGCGCCAAGGGCTATCCCAACCTCGCCGACGACGACTGGCTCTGGGGCGGCACGCTCGCGGCCATCCATCAGACCATCACCCACGGCGTGCGCAACGCCGATCCCGATTCGCGCCAGTCGCAGATGCCGCGCTTCGGCGCCGACAAGCTGCTCACTCCCCAGCAGATCTCGGACGTCGCCGATTACGTGCTGTCGCTCTCCCATCAGCCGGCGCCGGCCGAGGCGGCGAAGCGCGGCGCCGCCGTCTTCGCCGAGAATTGCGCCGTCTGCCACGGCGAGAAGGGCGCCGGCAATCCGGAGATCGGCTCCAAGAACCTCACCAACGGCATCTGGCTCTATGGCGGCGACAAGGCGACGCTGGTCGAGACCATCACCAACGCGCGCAACAGCAGCATGCCCGCCTGGGGCGCGCGGCTCGATCCCACGACGATCAAGATGCTGGCGGTCTACGTTCACTCGCTTGGCGGCGGTCAGTGACGGCGGCGGACGGTGGCGATGGCGCCGGCACATGCGCAGGAGGCGCACGACCAGGAGGGCATCCCGCTCTTCGCGCCGCATGAGAAGGTCTATCCGCGCAGCGTGCGGGGGTCGGTCCGCCGGGTGAAATGGGCGGTGCTCGCCGTCTGCCTCACCTTGTATTACGCCGGCCCCTGGCTGCGCTGGGACCGCGGTCCGGGGCATCCGCATCAGGCGCTGCTGATCGACATGCCGGCGCGGCGCGCCTATTTCTTCTGGATCGAGATCTGGCCGCAGGAAGTCTATTACTTCGCGGGCCTGCTGATCCTCGGCGCCGTCGGCCTCTTTCTCGTCACCAGCCTCTATGGCCGGGTCTGGTGCGGCTATACCTGCCCGCAGACCGTCTGGACCGATCTTTTCCTTTGGGCGGAGCGGCTCACCGAGGGCGACCGCACGCAGCGCATCCGGCTGGACCAGCAGCCCTGGTCGGCGCGGAAGCTCGCGCGCAAGGCGGCCAAGCACGCGCTCTGGCTGCTCATCGCCGCGGCGACCGGCGGCGCCTGGGTGATGTATTTCAACGACGCGCCGACCTTGGCGCGCGACCTCTTCAGGCTGCACGCCTCGCTGCCGCAATGGGGCTTCATGGCGCTCTTCACCGGCACCACCTATCTGCTGGCGGGCTGGGTGCGCGAGCAGGTCTGCACCTATATGTGCCCCTGGCCGCGCTTCCAATCGGCGATGATCGACGAAGACACGCTCGCGGTCACCTATCGGCGCTGGCGCGGCGAGCCGCGGGGCAAGCACAAGAAGGACGAGAGCTGGGAGGGCCGCGGCGACTGCATCGACTGCAAGGCCTGCATCGCCGTCTGTCCCACCGGCATCGACATCCGCGACGGGCTGCAGCTCGAATGCATCGGCTGCGGCCTCTGCATCGACGCCTGCAACGACATCATGGACAAGGTCGGCCGGCCGCGCGGGCTGATCGCCTTCGACACCGACGCCAACGACGCCGCCCGCCGCCGCGGCGAGACGCCGCGCCGCCGCCTGTTGCGGCCGCGCACGGTGATCTACGCCGCGGTGCTGCTCCTCGTCGCCACGGTCATGGCGGTGGCGCTGGCGCGGCGCAGCACGGTCGAAGTCAGCGTGCTCGCCGACCGCTCACCGCTTTTCGTGCGCCTCTCCGACGGAGGGATCCGCAACGGCTACACGCTCAAGATCGAGAACAATGCCGGCGAGCTGCGGATCTACACGGTGACGGCCGCGGGCCTGCCGGGCGCGCTGCTGCACATCGCCGAGCTCGAGGCGCCGCCGGCCGCCGCCGAGCAGGGCGTGCCGGTGGCGGTCAAAGGCGATGCCATCGGCACCTTCCGCGTCTATCTCCAGGCGCCGCGCCCGGCCGTGCGCGAGACGCCGTTCGCCTTCGTCGTGCGCGACGCCGACAGCGGCGAGACCGCGCGCTACGACGCCATTTTCCGCGGCCCCGGTCAATGAGGAGCGCGTCAATGGGCTCTTATCGCTGGATCCCCTGGAGCTTTGCCGGCGCGCTCGGCGTCGTCGTCATGGTCAACGGCGCCCTCGCCTATCTCGCCGTGAGCTCCTCGACCGGGCTCGTCACCGAGCACCCCTTCGAGAGCGGCAACGGCTACAACCGCGTGCTCGCCGCCGCCGCCGCGCAGGACGCCCTGGGCTGGCACGGCACGCTCGCCTTCGCCGCCGCGGGCGCCGAGACCGGCGAGATCGCCGTCGAGCTTGTCGACCGCGCCGGGCAGAAGCTCACCGGTCTCGCCGTGACCGCGCTCGTCACCCGTCCGGTCGAGCCGCTGCCCGACACCAGCCTGACGCTGATCGAGGCCGGTGACGGGCGCTACCGCGGCCCCGTCGCGCTGGCGCGGCCCGGCCAGTGGGACGTGCACGTCGTCGCGCGGCGCGGCGGCGACGTCTTCCAATTCGCGCAAAGGATCGTCGTCAAGTGAGCGCCGTCGCCGACCTTGCGGCGCTGCCGCGCGCCGGCGAGGACGCGCCGGCACGCTGCGCCCATTGCGGCGAGAGCCTCAAGGGACCCGGCCGGTTTTGCTGCGCCGGCTGCGCCGGCGCCTATCGCCTCGTCGCGGAGCTGGGGCTGGAGCGGTACTACCGCGGCCGCGCCCTCGATCCCGCCCTGCGGCCGCCGCGCCCGCCCGAGGACGAAGTCGACGCCGCCCTCTACGCCGAAGCATCGCCGGACGGCACCGCCGCGCTCCATCTGATGATCGACGGGCTGCACTGCCCCGCCTGTGTCTGGCTCATCGAAAGCGCGCTGCGCCGGCAGCGCGAGGTGATCGAGGCCCGCGTCAATCTGACGACGCGCCGGCTGCGTCTCGTCTGGCGCGGCCAGCGCGACGGCGGCGCGAAGCTGGTCGGGCTGATCCAGCGCCTGGGCTATCGCGTCGTGCCTTACGATCCCCGGCGCGTCGCCGGCCTTGCCTCGGAAGAAGAGAGGCGGCTGCTGCGCGCGCTGGCGGTGGCGGGCTTCGCCGCCGGCAATGTGATGCTGCTGTCGGTCGCCGTCTGGGCCGGAGTCGCGGGCGAGATGGGCGCCGCGACGCGCGATCTCATGCATTGGATCTCGGCGCTGATCGCGCTTCCCGCCATCGCCTATGCCGGCCAGCCTTTCTTCCGCGCCGCCGCCGGCGCGCTCCGCCGCGGCCGCACCACCATGGACGTGCCGATCACCATCGGCGTGACGCTCGCCGCCGGCATGAGCCTTTACGAGACCATCGCCGGCGGCGCGCACGCCTATTTCGATTCCTCGGTGACGCTGCTGTTCTTCCTGCTGATCGGCCGCTATCTCGATCTGCGCGCGCGCGGCCGGGCGCGCTCCGCCGCCGAGCAGCTCCTGGGATTCATGGCGCAGCCGGCGACCGTCATCGGCGCCGACGGCGCGACACGGCGCGTGCCGGCGGCCTCCGTCGCCATCGGCGCCAGCGTGCTCGCCGCGGCGGGCGAGCGCATCGGCGTCGACGGCACCGTTGCCGCCGGCCGCTCGGCTGTCGACAAGAGCCTGATCGACGGCGAGAGCCTGCCCGCCGACATCGCCCCCGGCAGCGCCGTGCTCGCCGGCATGGTGAACTTGCTTGCGCCCGTGACCATCGCGGTGACCGCCGCGGGTGAGCGTACCTTCCTGGCGGAGATCGTGCGGCTGATGGAGGCGGCCGAGCAAGGCCGCGCCCGCCTCGTCCTTCTCGCCGACCGCGTCGCCCGGCTTTACGCCCCGGCGGTGCACGGGCTGGCGCTCGCCACCTTCGCTTTCTGGCTGCTGCGCGCGCCCTGGCAGGCGGCGCTGCTCAACGCCGTGGCCGTGCTCATCATCACTTGCCCCTGCGCCCTCGGGCTTGCCGTGCCGGCGGTGCAGGTGATCGCCAGCGGCCGGCTCATGCGCCGCGGCATCCTCCTGAAATCGCCGACCGCGCTCGAGCGCCTGGCCGCGGTCGACACGGTGGTCTTCGACAAGACCGGGACGCTCACTCTGGGGCGCCTCGACCTCGCCGCCCCGCCGGCCGATGGCGAGGCGCTGCGCCTTGCCGCCGGCCTCGCCGTCGCGAGCCGCCACCCGCTGAGCCAGGCGCTGCGCCGCGCCGGCCCGGAGGCGCCGGCCTTGCCGGGCGTCGTCGAGCATCCCGGCGCCGGGCTCGGCGCCGCCACCGCTGCCGGCGAGGTGCGGCTCGGCAGCCGCTCCTTCTGCGGCGTCTCGGCCTCGGACGATGACGGCTTGCCGGAGCTTTGGCTCGCCCGCCCCGGCCGCGCGCCGCAGCGCTTCGTCTTCGCCGATGCGCCGCGGCCGGATGCGGCCCCGGTGATCGAGCGGCTGAAGCGGTCGGGCAAGCGGGTGGTGCTGCTGTCGGGCGACCGGCGCCAGGCCGTTGCCGCGACCGCCGCCGCGCTCGGCATTGCCGATTGGCAGGCGGGCCTCGCGCCGGGCGAGAAGGCGTCGGCCCTCGCCGCCTTGGCCGCTGAGGGCCGCAAGACGCTGATGGTCGGCGACGGCCTCAACGACGCCCCGGCGCTCGCCTCCGCCTATTGCTCCATATCGCCGGCAACCGCCGCCGATGTCAGCCAGACCGCCGCCGATATCGTCTTTCAGGGCCTCTCGCTCGGCGCGGTGACCGAGGCGCTCGCGGTCGCGCGGCGTAGCCTCGCTCTGGTGCGCGAGAACATCGCCTTCGCGATCCTGTACAACGCGCTCGCCGTGCCGCTGGCGATGCTCGGCCTGGCGACGCCGCTCATCGCCGCGCTCGCCATGTCGAGCTCGTCGCTGATCGTCGTCGGCAATGCGCTGCGGCTCACGCGAGGCGCGCCATGAACGGGTTGCTGCTGCTCATTCCGGTGGCGCTGGCGCTTGGCCTGGCCGGGCTCGCCGCCTTTCTGTGGGCGCTGCAATCGGGCCAGTTCGACGACCTCGACGGCGCCGCCGGCCGCATCCTGTTCGACGACGAGAAGGACGACCGGCCGGCCGGCCCACCCAATCCACCTTCGCCCAGGAGATCGCCATGAGCTATTGGATATTCGGCGTGGTCGCCGCGTTGTTCGGCCTGCTCGGCGCCGTGCTCGCCGCCAAGGCGTTGGACCTCGGCATGCTCACCTTCGGCCTCGGCCTCCTCGCCTTTGCCGTGGTCTTCGTCTTCTGGATGATCAAGGACTATTTCGACCAGCGCGAGCGCGCGGCCGGCTGAGCCTCAGCCTGCCAGGGCCTCAAGCGCGTCGAGCAGCGGAAGTTGGCCGCGGTTGATCTTCCGCCGCGCCGCGGCAATATCGAACCATTGGGCGCGGTCGATCTCGGGGAATTCCTGCCGCCGGCCCGAGCGCGGCGGCCATTCCAGGCTGAAGCGGTTGCTCGCGATCGCCGCCGCCTCGCAATCGCCTTCGACCGCCCAGGCTAGGACCGTCTTGCCGCCGGCCTGACGCACCGGCGCCAGGTCCTGGAACGCGCCGTCGACGGCAAAGCCGGTCTCCTCGCGGAACTCGCGCCGCGCCGTGTCGAGCGGCGCTTCGCCGGCCGCGACCTCGCCCTTGGGGATCGACCAGGCGCCGTCATCCTTCTTCGCCCAGAACGGCCCGCCGGGATGGACGAGGAACACCTCGATCCCGCCCTCGCGGCGGCGGTAGAGCAGAATGCCGGCGCTTATTTTGGGCATGACCGCGGCCAGCGCCTCCCTTTCCTGCGGTGCCATCGACCGGCCGCCGTAGCCTCCGTTTTGGCGGACAACGGCTTGGCGATCTTGCTATACTGCACCGGCCAAACGCCAGTGCGAGCGCCTCGGCAGTGGGGCATTACCTCCACTACGGTTTGATGCGATGCTGGTTGTGACCTACGATCCTTGGATGGTGGCGGCGTCGGTCGTCATCGCCATCATGGCTTCGTTCACCGGTCTCAGGCTGGCGAGCGGGCTCAGGGCATTGGCGCCGGGGCGGCGCCGGCTGCAAATCGCCCAGGCGGCCTTCACGCTGGGCGCCGGCATCTGGTCGATGCATTTCGTCGCCATGCTCGCGCTGCGCCTGCCGATCGCCATCGGCTACGATGCCTTCCATACCTTGAGCTCGGTGCTGATCTCGATCCTCATCACCGGGCTGGGCCTCGCCCTGATGTTCCTCGGCGAGCGCAGCCTCGCGCGCACCATCGAGGCCGGCACGCTGACCGGCCTCGGCATCGTCAGCATGCACTATGTCGGCATGGCGGCGATCTCGGGCTATTGCTCGGTGAGCTACGTGCCCACCGGCTTCTTCGTGTCCTCGGCCATCGCCGTTCTGTTCTCGATCTGCGCCTTGCGCCTCGCCTATGGACGCCGCACCCTGATGCAGCTATCGCTTGGCGCGGCGGTGCTGGGCGTGACCATCGCTGGCATGCACTACTCCGCCATGGCCTTCACCCGCTTCACCCAGCTTGCCGATGCCCAGCCGGTGGCTGCGCCGATCATCCAATCCGACTACCTCGCGCTCATCGTCGCGGTTGCCGCCTTCGTCGTCTGCGGCGTGTTCCTGCTGACGGCGCTGCCGCTTGAAGGCGGGAAGCGCCTTCTGCCGGCCGCCGCTGCCGCCGGCGAGCCCGCCCGCGCCGCAGTACCGGTGAGCGATGGAGGCGAGCCGCCCGCCCTTGCCGCCGGCGAGCGCCCCCGCCTGCCCTATGAGCAGCACAACGCCATCTATTTCGTCGACGCCGAGCGCATCCATGCGATCAAGGCGGAAGGCCACTACACCCGTCTCTATGACGGCGCCGAGGTCTATTTCTGCCCCTGGTCGATCTCCAAGGTCGAGGCGCATGTCGCCGGGCACTCCTTCCTGCGCACCCATCGCAGCTTCCTGGTGAATATCCGCCATGCCAGGGCTTTCCAGCGCAAGGACGACAAGGCCTGGCTCGTCGTCCCCGCGGTCAAGGAGACGATGGTGCCGGTGAGCCGCTTCCATGTCGCCGAGGTCAGGCGCGCTTTGGGCATATAAAGCGCAGCGCCAGCCGCCGTCATTCGTGCAGCTATTCCGCCGTTCGTGCATCGGCCCTGTGGGCGGTTGATTTGATCTACCCTTGCCGGCCAGGCGGAGCCATCCTGCTGCCAAAATCGCCGCGCGCGCCGGGCCGGTTGGCCCGAGCCCGGAGGGTTGCGTGGCGCAAACGCCAGAGGGGAGGAACAAAAAGTGATTCCCGCCGGATTCGACTATCATCGGCCACGCAATCTCGACGAAGCGATAGCGCTGCTCGCCGCCCATGATGATGCCGCACGGGTCATCGCCGGCGGCCACAGCCTGATCCCGATGATGAAACTGCGCCTGGCGGCGCCGGAGCATCTGGTCGATCTCCAGGACATCGCCGAGCTGCGCGCCATTGGCAGCGAAGGGCAGAGCCTGGTCATCGGCGCCATGGCGACCCAGGCCGCGGTGATCGGCTCGGAGCTGCTGGCGAAGGCCTGCCCGATCCTGCGCGAGACCGCCTTGCAGATCGCCGACCCGCAGGTGCGCGCTTTCGGCACCATCGGCGGCAATGTCGCCAATGGCGATCCCGGCAACGACATGCCGGCGATGATGATGGCGCTGGACGCGGTCTATCGCGTCAAGGGGCCCAAGGGCGAGCGCGACATCGCGGCGCGGAATTTCTACCAGGGCGCTTTTGTGACCGCCTTGGCCCCGGCCGAGATCCTCACCCAAATCCGCATCCCGGCGCCCGCCGCCGGCCATGGCTATGCCTATGAGAAGCAGAAACGCAAGGTCGGCGACTACGCCACCGCCGCCGCCGCTGTCATCCTGACTCTGTCGCAAGGCCGTTGCAGCGCGGCAGCGGTGGCGCTTACCAATCTGGCGGGGACGCCGCTCTTCGCCGCCGCCGCGGGACAGGCGCTGGTCGGGACGCCGCTCGACGCCGCCGCCGCCGCCGCTGCGGCGAAGCAGGCCGCCGCCATCGCCCAGCCTGCCGCCGACCAGCGCGGCCCCGCCGATTTCCGCACCCATCTCGCCGGCGTCATGGTCCGGCGGGCGATCGAGCGCGCCAAAGCGCGCGCCGCCTGACCGGGAGGAAGAAGCCCATGGCGAACAAAATGCACGTCAAGCTCACGGTCAACGGCCGCGCCGTCGAGGCGCTGGCCGAGCCGCGGATGCTGCTGATCCATTTCCTGCGCGAGGAGCTCAGGCTTACCGGGCCGCATATCGGCTGCGACACCAGCCATTGCGGCGCCTGCACCGTCGACTTCAACGGCAAATCGGTGAAGTCCTGCACCATTTTCGTGGCGCAGGCGAATGGCGGCACGCTCAAGACCATCGAAGGCATGGCCGCCGCCGACGGCACGCTCCACCCCTTGCAGGAGGCGTTCCGCGAGCATCACGGCCTCCAATGCGGATTCTGTACGCCGGGCATGATCACCAGGGCCTACCGGCTCCTCCAGGAGAACCCGGATCCGACCGAGGCCGAGATCCGCGCCGGCATCGCCGGCAACCTCTGCCGCTGTACCGGCTATCAGAACATCGTCAAAGCGATCCGCGCCGCCGCGGACAAGCTGAGCCCCGCGAAGGAGGCCGCAGAATGAGCGCCGCCGACACCGACACCGTCGCAAGGAAGCAGAAGCTCGAGGGCCTCGGCACCAGCCGCAAGCGCGTCGAGGACGCCCGCTTCACCCAGGGCAAGGGCAACTACGTCGACGACATGAAGCTGCCGGGCATGCTGTTCGGCGACTTCGTGCGCTCGCAATATGCCCATGCCCGCATCAAATCGATCAAAAAGGAGGCGGCGCTGGCGCTGCCCGGCGTCAAGGCGGTGATCACCGCCGGCGACCTGAAGCCGCTGAAGCTCGATTACATGCCGACGCTGGCGGGCGACGTGCAGGCGGTGCTGGCCGGCGAGAAGGTGCTGTTCCAGGGCCAGGAGATCGCCTTCGTCGTCGCCGAGGACCGCTACGTCGCCGCCGACGCGGTGGAGCTGGTCGAGGTCGAGTACGAGGAGCTGCCGGCGATCACCGATCCCAACCAGTCGATGGCGCCGAACGCGCCGGCGCTGCGCGACGACCTCGCCGGCAAGACCGAGGGCGCGCACGGCAAGCGCAAGCACGCGAACCACATCTTCACCTGGGAAATGGGCGACGCCGAGGGCACGGCAAAGGCGCTGGCATCGGCTGAGGTGGTGGCCAAGGAACTCATCGTCTATCAGCGCGTCCATCCCTGCCCTATCGAGACCTGCGGCTGCGTCGCCTCGATGGACAAGATCAACGGCCATCTCACCGTCTGGGGCACCTTCCAGGCGCCGCATGCGGTGCGCACCGTGGCCTCGCTCATCTCTGGCATTCCCGAGCATAAGATCCGCATCATCTCGCCCGACATCGGCGGCGGCTTCGGCAACAAGGTCGGGGTCTATCCCGGCTATATCTGCGCGATCGTCGCCTCGATCGTCACCGGCGTGCCGGTGAAGTGGATCGAGGACCGCATGGAGAATCTGATGGCGACCGCCTTTGCCCGCGACTACCACATGACGGGCGAGATCGCCGCCACCAAGGACGGCCGCATCGCCGCGCTGCGCTGCCACGTGCTGGCCGATCACGGCGCCTTCGACGCCTGCGCCGATCCCACCAAGTATCCCGCCGGCTTCTTCAACATCTGCACCGGCTCCTACGACATCCCGGTGGCGCATCTGACGGTCGACGGCGTCTACACCAACAAGGCGCCGGGCGGCGTCGCCTATCGCTGCTCCTTCCGCGTCACCGAGGCGTCGTACTTCATCGAGCGCATGATCGACGTGCTGGCGCGCAAGCTCGCCCTCGACCCCGCCGAGATCCGGCGGCGCAATCTCATCAGGAAAGAGCAGTTCCCCTATCGCTCCGCGCTGGGCTGGGAGTATGACAGCGGCGACTACCACGCCGCCTTGGACAAGGCGCTGAAAGCCGTCGACTACGCCGGCTTGCGCGAGGAGCAGCGCAAGAACCGCGAGGCCTTCAAGCGCGGCGAGACGCGGAAGCTCATGGGCATCGGCGTCAGCTTCTTCACCGAGATCGTCGGCGCCGGGCCGATCAAGAATTGCGACATCTTGGGCCTCGGCATGTTCGATAGCTGCGAGATCCGCATTCATCCCACCGGCAGCGCCATCGCCCGGCTCGGCACCATCAGCCAGGGCCAGGGCCATGCGACCACCTTCGCGCAGATCCTGGCGAGCGAGATCGGCATTCCCGCCGCCAACATCACGGTGGAGGAAGGCGACACCGACACCGCGCCCTATGGGCTCGGCACCTACGGCTCGCGCTCGACGCCGGTGGCGGGCGCCGCCACCGCCATGGCCGGGCGCAAGATCCGCGCCAAGGCGCAGATGATCGCCGCCTATCTGCTCGAGGTGCATGACGACGACCTCGAATGGGACGTCGACCGCTTCAAGGTGAAAGGCGCGCCCGAGCGCTTCAAGACCATGGCCGAGATCGCGTTTGCCGCCTACAACAAGGTGCCGCCCGGCATGGAGCCCGGGCTCGAGGCGGTGAGCTATTACGATCCGCCCAACATGACCTATCCCTTCGGCGCTTATATCTGCGTCGTCGATATCGACGTCGATACCGGCGTTACCGCCATCCGCCGCTTCTACGCGCTCGACGATTGCGGCACGCGCATCAATCCGATGATCATCGAAGGCCAGGTGCATGGCGGCCTGACCGAGGCGCTGGGCATCGCGCTGGGCCAGGACATGGGCTACGACGCCTATGGCAACATGAAGAACAGCACGCTGCTCGATTACTTCATGCCGACGGCGGTCGAGACGCCGGCGTGGGAGACCGATTTCACCACCACGCCGTCCCCGCATCATCCGATCGGCGCCAAGGGCGTCGGCGAATCTCCCAATGTCGGCGGCGTCTCCGCCATCTCGAACGCCGTCAACGACGCCTTCGCCCATTTGGGCCTCGTCCACACCGCCATGCCGCACGACCACTGGCGCGTCTGGAAGACGGCGCAAAAACTCGGCCTCACGCGTTGAAAGGATCAGCCCCTCTCCGACACCGCGGGAGAGAGAGGGGCCCATTGCGCAGCGCGGGGAGGGTGAGGGGACCTCTCCAGGAGACAGGGTGAAGCTCGACCACCACGCCCTCGCCGCCGACCTTGCCGCCGTCGGCTACATCGCCGAGGAGAGCCTCGCCATGGCGCTCGCGCTCGCCATCGGCCTGGAGCGCCCGCTGCTGCTCGAAGGCGAGGCCGGGGTCGGCAAGACCGATGTCGCCCGTGCGCTCGCGCAGGTCCTGAGAACGCGGCTCATTCGTCTGCAATGTTATGAGGGCCTCGACGCCAATGCCACGCTCTATGAATGGAACTACCAGCGTCAACTGCTGGCGATCCGCGCCCATGAGCGGGACCATCTCTCCGCCGACGCCCTCGAGCACCACATCTTTTCCGAGGCTTACCTGCTGCGCCGTCCGCTGCTCGAAGCGATCTCGCAGCCGATCCCGCCGGTGCTGCTGATCGACGAGATCGACCGGGCCGACGAGGAGTTCGAAGCCTTCCTCATGGAGATTCTCTCCGATTTCCAGGTCACCATTCCCGAGCTCGGCACGATCGCCGCGCAATCGATCCCGCGCGTCATTCTGACCTCGAACGGCACCCGCGCGCTCTCCGACGCGCTCCGCCGCCGCTGTCTTTACAGCTATCTCGATTTCCCCGACGAGGCGAAGGAGCTCGCCATCCTCCGCGCGCGGCTTCCCTGCATCGACGAGCGTCTCGCCGGCCAGATCGTGCGCTTCGTCCAGCTGCTGCGCCGCGAGGCGCTCGAGAAGAAGCCCGGCATCGCCGAGACGCTCGACTGGGCCGCGGCGTTGATGGGCCTCGATCTCGGGAGCCTCGACCGCGATCCCGCGGCGCTGCAGGCGAGTCTCATCTGTCTCTTGAAGACCGAATCCGATCTCAAATCGGTGCCGCGCGAGGTGACGGAGCGCCTCGTCGGCAAAGTCGCATGACCGGCCCCGCGACAGCGCTGCGCGGCTTCATGGCGCATTTGCGCCTGAACGGCTTCACCCTCGGTCCCGGCGAGACGCAAGCGGCGCTCGCTTTTCTCGCCGCCGCCGAGCCGCTCGACGCGGCCACCGCGCGGCTCGGCCTCAAGACCATGCTGTCCAGCGATCGCGGCCAATGGGAGCGTTTTGACGCGCTGTTCGACGCTTATTGGTTCCGCCGCGGCGTCAAGACGGCGGCGCGGGCGACGCCATGGGGCGATAGCGGGCGCCCGGCGATCTGGAGCAAGCTGCTGCCGCCCGACGCCGAGAGCGCGCCGCAAGCATCGACCGCCAGCGCCGGCGACGACACGAGCGGGGCCGAAGGCCCGC
>DASPSJ010000068.1:0-28879 GCA_035623985.1 Allostellaceae bacterium
CCTCCCCCAGTACTCTCCAGATCTCAATCCCATCGAGCAGGCGTTCAGCAAGCTCAAGGCCTTGCTGCGTAAAGCGGCTGAGCGTACCGTGCCACATCTGCGTCGCAAGATCGGCAAACTCCTCGCCAGCTTCACCGCTGCTGACTGTGCCAATTTCCTTGAGCACTCAGGCTATGCTTCGAATTGACCGGAATCCGCTCTAGCGCTCCTCCTCGCTCTCGGCGTCGAAGAGCGGCTCTTCCTCCTCCTCCTCCTCCTCCGCGGCGCCCTCCGGCTCGGCCGGAGCCACCTGCTCGGACAAGGTGAAATCGGGACGCGGGCCGATCAGGCCGGCGGCCTTGAGCTCCTCGATGCCCGGCAGGTCGCGTCGGTCGGCGAGACCGAAATGGACGAGGAACTGATCGGTGGTGATCCACGTGACCGGCCGGCCCGGCGTCTCGCGCCGTCCCTTGGGCATGATCCAGCCGGCTTCCATCAACACGTCGAGCGTGCCGCTGCTGACGACGACGCCGCGGATCTCCTCGATCTCGCCGCGCGTCACCGGCTGGTGATAGGCGATGATGGCGAGCGTCTCGACCGCGGCGCGCGAGAGCTTGCGCGTCACCGTCTGCTCGAGCTTGAGACGCGGGCCGAGATCGGGCGCGGTGCGCAAGGTCCAGCCGCCGGCGACGCGCACGACATTGACGCCGCGGCCGCGGTAATGCGCGCTGAGCTCGGCCACCAGCACCGGGACGTCGCAGCCCTGCGGCAGGCGCAGCGCGATGCTCTCCTCGTCGAGCGGCGCGGCCGAAGCGAAGAGCAGCGCCTCGAGCAGGCGAAGCTGGTCGGCGCGGAGATCGATATCGGCGGGGATCGTGCTCTTGCTCATGAGGTCTCCGACGGGCTGCGGACATAGATCGGGCCGAAGGCGCTGTCCTGGCGAAGCTGCAGCTTGCCGGCGCGCACCAGCTCCAGCGTCGCGGCGAAGGTGGCGGCGACGGCCGAGCGCTCGACCAGCCCGCCGCGCAAGCCCGGCGGCAGGAAGCTCAAGAGGCTGCGCCACTCGGGCACGCGGCCGAGGATGCGTCCCAAGCGCTGCAGCGCATCGTCCATGGAATAGAGCTCGGGCGCCTCGATGTGCAGCACCTGCGCTTCCTTGCGCTGGCGCTGATCGCCATAGGCGCGCAGGAGATCGTAGAGCGACACGTCATAGACCGGCTTCAATACCCGCGGCAGGCCCTCGGGCGCGCCGCGGGCGAAGACGTCGCGCCCGAGAAGCGGGCGCGCCATCAGCCGCGCGCCCGCCTGCTGCATCGCCTCCAGGCGCTGGAGCTGATGGGTGAGCGCCGCGGCGAGCTCGGCGCCGCTGGGCTCGTCCGGCGGCGCCGGCTCCGGCAGCAGCAGGCGCGACTTGAGGTAGGCGAGCCAAGCCGCCATGACCAGATAGTCGGCGGCGATCTCCAGGCGCAGGCGGCGCGCCGCGCCGATGAAGGCGAGATACTGGTCGGCGAGTTCGGTGATCGAGATCTTGGTGAGGTCGACCTTCTGCTCGCGCGCCAGCATGAGCAGCATGTCGATCGGCCCCTCGAAGCCCTCGAGATCGACCACCAGCTCCGCCGGGGAAGCCGGCGGCTTCGTCAGCTCGAAAGGCTCGGCCTCGGTCATCCCGCCCCCGTCAACGAGATGATCCCGTGCATCACGTAGGTGGCGGCGAAATTGATGACATAGCGGACGACGTCGAGATTGACGCCGACGCGATCCCCCAGCATCGGCAGGAAAATCAGCAGCGCGATCAGGATGAGAATGCCGTAGCGCTCCAGGCGCGCCAACGGAAATGCCAGGAAGTCCGGCAGCAGGCCCACCGCGACGCGCCCGCCGTCGAGCGGCGGCAGCGGGATCAGATTGAAGACCGCGAGAATGACGTTGACGACGACGGACACTTCCAGATTGTCGCGCGCCCAATCCCGGCCGAGCGCCGGCACGTAGGGCACGAGGTAGAACAGCAGCGCCGAGGCGACGGCAAGCGCGATGTTGATCCCGGGACCGGCGATCGCCACCCAGACCATGTCGCGGCGGGGATGACGCAGCGCGCCGAAATTCACCGGCACCGGCTTGGCGAAGCCGAAGACGAAGCGCCCGCCCGAGATCAGCAGCAGAAAGATCGGCAGCAGGATGGTGCCGTAGAGGTCGATGTGCCGCAGCGGGTTGAAGGTGACGCGGCCCATGCGGAAGGCGGTGTCGTCGCCGAGGCGATGCGCGACGAAGCCATGCGCCGCCTCGTGGAAGGTGATGGCGAAGATGGCGGGCAGCGCGAAGATCGAGATCTGCTGCACCAGCGCGTCGAGCTGGTCTTCGAGGCCGTTCATCACGCCGTCCCTGCGGCGAGCGCGCGCAAGCGCGCTTCGGCCGCCGGCCGGTCGATCGGCTCGGCCGCGCCGCGCCGCGCCTGGGCACGGTCGAGCCGCGCGCGCGCCTTGGGGCTCAACGCTTCCGCCGCGCCCGCGACCTCGGCCATCTCGGCTCTATCGCCGTTGCAATGCAGCACCAGATCGCATCCCGCTTCGAGCGCGCCGGCCGCGCGGTCGGCGAAGCCGCCGCCGAGCGCACGCATCGAAAGATCGTCGGTCAGCAGCAAGCCGTCGAAGCCGATGCTCGCGCGTATCGCCTCGTCGATCACCCGCCGCGACAAGGTGGCGGGGCGCTCGGCGTCGAAGGCGGTGTAGACGATATGCGCGGTCATGGCCAGGGGCATGTCGGCGAGCGCGCGGAACGGGGCGAAATCGCTCGCCTCCAGCGCCGCGCGCGGCGCCTCGACGCGCGGCAGGGCGTGATGGCTGTCGACCGTCGCGCGGCCGTGGCCGGGGATGTGCTTCAGCACCGGCAGCACGCCGCCCGCCAGCAGCCCTTCGCAGGCGGCGTGGCCAAGCTCGGTCACCGCGGCGGCGGTGTCGCCATAGGCGCGGTCGCCGATCACCGCATCGGCGCCGGCGACGGGAATGTCGAGCACCGGCAGGCAATCGACGGTGATGCCGAGCCGGGCGAGATCGTCGGCGATGAGCCGCGCGCCGAGCCGCACCGCCTCGCGCGCCCGCTCGCCGCCGAGCGCGGCCAACGCCGCCGCCGCCGGATAGGCCGGCCAATGCGGCGGCTTGAGCCGCGCGACGCGGCCGCCTTCCTGGTCGATCAGCACCGGCGCGTCGGCGCGCCCCACCGCCTCGCGCAGCGCCGCGACCAGCGCCCGCACCTGATCCGGCGTCTCGCAATTGCGCTGGAACAGGATGAAGCCCAGAGGATTTGCCGCGCGGAAGAAATCCCGTTCGCCATCCTCCAGCCGCGGTCCGGCGCAACCGAAAATAGCCGCCAAGGGCTCACGGCTTGACAAGGATGCAACCCACGCCGCGCCGCTTCAGCTCGCCGCATTCCCGCTCGGCCGTGGCGGCATCGGCGATGGGGCCGGCCTGGATGCGATAGAAGATGCCGCGCTCGCCGAGATCGACGCGTTGCGCGGCATAGTCCAGCGCGCCCAGCACGTCGCCGTGAAGGCGCTTCAGGCGCTCCCATTCCTGCCGCGCCGCTTCCGGCGAGCGCACCGCGGCGAGCTGCAGGCGATAGCCTTTGCCCTCGGCGGCGGGAAGCGCCGGCGGCGGCGCAGCGGCGGCGGGGGCAGGCGCGGGCGGCGCCTCGCGCTGGGCGGCGGGCGGCGTCACGGGCGCCGGCGGGATTGCAGCGACGACCGGCGGCGCGGCCGGAGTCGCGGGCGGCGCTTCCGGCGGCGGCGAGTCGTTGACGGTCGCCGGGCGCGGCAGCGGCGCCTCGGGCGGCGGCAGCAATTGCTCCGCCTTCGACCCGCCGTGATCGCCGTCGAGCACCATCGTCCCCTGCCCCGGGATCTCCATGCCGCCGGGATTGTCCGGCCGATGGCGCGTCGCCTGCGCGTCGGCGCGCAGCAGCGGCACCTCTGCGAGCGTCGCCGGCCGAGTCATCGCGCGATAAAGGGCGATGAAAGCGCCGGAGGCGCCGAGCACGGCGAGCAGCGTCAGCGCGACGACGAAAGCACGGCGCGGGCGGCGCCTGATGAAGATGCGCCCGTGACGCCGATCGGGCCGCATTGGCCCCAACGCATATGCCATTCACATCTCCTCGGCCGGCGCCACGCCGAACACCGTCAAGCCCGATGCCACGACGATGGCGACCGCCTGAACCAGCGCGAGCCGCGCGCGGCTGAGCTCCGGCGCGTCGCCCAGCAGGAAACGCAAGCTGGCATCGTCTCTGCCCTTGTTCCAGAGACCGTGGAATTGGGCGGCGAGATCCCCGAGATAAAAAGCGATGCGATGCGGCTCATGCGCCTCCGCCGCGCCTTCGACCAGCCGCGGCCAACTTGCGAGATGTCGAATGAGAGCAAGCTCCGCCGGGTCGGTCAAGCGTTCCAGCGGCGCCGAAGCCAGCGACTCCGGCGTCAAATCGACGCTCGGCAGCGCTTGCGCCGCGTGACGCAGCACCGAGCAGGCGCGCGCATGCGCGTATTGCACATAGAACACCGGATTGTCCTTGGACTGCTCGACCACCTTGGCGAAATCGAAATCGAGCGCCTGGTCGTTGCGCCGCGTCAGCATGACGAAGCGGAAGACGTCCTTGCCGACCTCCTCCACCACCTCGCGCAAGGTGACGAAGGTGCCGGCGCGCTTCGACATCTTGACCGGCACGCCCTTGTCGAAGAGGTTGACGAGCTGGCAGAGCTTGACGTCGAGTCGCGCCTTGGCGCCGCTCAGCGCCGTCACCGCCGCCTGCATGCGCTTGACGTAGCCGCCGTGATCGGCGCCCCAGACGTCTATCATGTCGGCGAAGCCGCGCCGATACTTGTCGAGGTGATAGGCGATGTCACCGGCGAAATAGGTCCAGGAGCCGTCGGATTTCTTCAGCGGGCGGTCGATGTCGTCGCCGAATCGGGTGGAGCGGAACAGCGTCTGCGGCCGCTCCTCCCAATCCTCGGGCAGCTTGCCCTTGGGCGGCTCGAGCGTGCCGACATAGATGAGATCCGCGGCCTCCAGCGTGGCGAGCGCGCGGTCGACGGCGCCGCTTTCGACGATGGCGCGCTCGGAGGTGAAGACGTCGTGCGCGATGCCGATGGCGGCGAGGTCGGCGCGGATCAGCTCCATCATCGCCGCCACCGCCACGTCGCGCACCGCCGGCAGCCACTCGTCGAGCGGCTTGCCGACGATCGCGCCGTCATTGCCGCGATCGGCAAGGCTCTCGCCGTAGCGCTCCTTGAGCGCCTGCCCGACCGGGACGAGATAGTCGCCCTGATACTGGAAGCCGGCGAAGCTCTTCTCGTCGATCGCGGCGCCCAGCGCCTGCAAATAGCGGAAATAGGCCGACCAGGCCAAGGCCTCCACCTGCGCGCCGGCGTCGTTGATGTAGTATTCGCGCGTGACCGCGAAGCCCGCCTTGCGCAGCAGCGAGGCCAGCGCGTCGCCGACCACGGCGCCGCGGCCGTGGCCGACATGCATCGGCCCCGTCGGATTGGCCGAAACGTATTCGACGTTGACCCTCCGGCCGGCGCCGATCGCGGCGTCGCCATAGGCGGTGCCGGCGCGCAGGATCTCGGCAAGCCGCGCCTGCCAGAAGGCGTCGGCCAGCCGGATGTTGATGAAGCCCGGCCCCGCCACCTCGGCCGCGGTCACTTCCTCGCGCCGGCGCAGACGCTCCGCCAGCCTCTCGGCGAGCGAGCGCGGCGGCAGCCCGGCGGGCTTCGCCAGCACCATGGCGGCGTTGGTGGCGATGTCGCCATGGGCGGGCTCGCGCGGCGGCTCGACCGCGACGCGGCTCACCTCGAGTCCCGGCGGGAGATCGAGCGCGGCGAGATCGGCGATGACGATGTCGCGGAAATGCGCGAAGAGATTCATCACGTCGGCGCGTATCGGTCGTAGAGGCGGCGGTGCTCGTCGAGCGCGAAGCGGTCGGTCATGCCCGCGATGTAGTCGACGACGAGCCGCGCGGTGGCGGGCGTGCCGGCGCCGGCGGCGGCAAGACGCCATTCGGTGGGCAGGCATTCCGGCTCGGCGAGCAGCAGCCGGAAGAGCTCCTGCACGATGCGGCGCGCCTTCGACGCCATGCGGTTGACGCGATAGTGGCGGTACATGCGCTCGAAGAGGAACGCCCTGAGGCCCTTGGCCTCGCCCGCGAGCGCGTCGGAAAAGCCCACCACCGGCGCGCCCAGCGCGCGGATCTCGCCGGCGCTTTTGACGCGCGCGGCGGCAAGCCGCCGCCGGCTCTCGGCGGCAAGGTCGGACGCCATGCGGTCGATCAGGCGGCGGATCGCCTCGTGGACGAGCCGCGGCTCGTCGATGCCGGGATGGCGCGCGGCCACGTCATGCAGCACCGGCCCGGCCAGCGGCACCTCCGCCAGATCCTTCACGGCGAAGAGGCCGGCGCGCAGCCCGTCGTCGATGTCGTGATTGTTGTAGGCGATGTCGTCGGCCATCGCCGCCACCTGCGCCTCGGCGGCCGGCCAGGTGGCGAGCTCGAGATCGTGGCGCGCCACGTACTCGGCGATGGTGCCCGACGGCGACGCCAGCGGGCCGTTGTGCTTGACCGTGCCTTCGAGCGTCTCCCAGGTGAGGTTGAGCCCGTCGAATCCGGCATAGCGCCGCTCCAGCCGGGTCAGGATGCGCAGCGTCTGGTCGTTGTGGCCGAAGCCGCCATAGTCCCGCATCACCGCCGCCAGCGCGTCCTCGCCGGCATGGCCGAAAGGCGTGTGGCCGAGATCGTGCGCCAGCGCCTCGGCGAGATCCTCGTTGAGGCCCAGCGCGCGGCTGACGCTGCGGGCGATCTGCGCCACTTCGAGGCTGTGGGTGAGCCGCGTGCGGTAGTGATCGCCTTCGTGATAGACGAAGACCTGGGTCTTGTATTGCAGCCGGCGAAAGGCGGTCGAATGGACGATGCGGTCGCGGTCGCGCTGGAAGGCGGTGCGCGACGCGCTTTCGGGCTCCGGGTGGAGACGGCCGCGGCTCTCCTCCGGGCGCGATGCGTAAGGGGCGAGCGGCGGCGCCGGTAGCGTCATGATGGCAGGAACCCTAATCCTCGCGCCTCCCCTTGGCAACGCCGGCCGGTTTGACAAAAGCCGCACCGTGCCTACATAGAAGCGCGATCCCCCGGCACGCGGGGCAAGGAGTGGTTAATCATGGCCGATGAAGGCACCGTTCCGGCCGAAGGCGGCGTCAGCCTGACCGCCAACGCGGCACGCCGCGTCACCGAGCTGAAGCGCCAAGAAAACCTGCCGGGAGCCTTCCTGCGTCTTGCCGTTTCCGGCGGCGGCTGCTCCGGCTTTCAATATGGCTTCAGCTTCGATGAGGCCCGCCAAACGGACGATCGGGTGTTCGAGCGCGACGGCGTGCAGCTCGTCGTCGATGCCGTGTCACTCGAGCTGGTCAAGGGCGCCGAGATCGATTTCGTCGAGGACATGATGGGCGCCGCCTTCCAGGTGAAGAACCCCAACGCCGCCTCTTCCTGCGGCTGCGGCAATTCCTTCTCGGTGGGCTGAGCCGGCGCCGGGATTGACAAGCGCCGCCTCCGCCCGCTTTCTCCCGGCGCGAGGGGAAAGCCGGTGAAGATCGCCACGTTCAACGTCAATTCGATCAAGGTGCGGCTGCCGATCCTGCTGTCATGGCTCGAAGAGGCGCGGCCGGACGTCGTCTGCCTGCAGGAGATCAAATGCCTGGCCGGCGATTTCCCGGCGCTCGAACTCAAGGGATTGGGCTATCACGCCGAGGTGGTGGGCCAGAAGACCTATAACGGCGTGGCGCTGCTGTCGAAGACGCCGGCGCGCGCGGTGATGGAGGGCCTTCCCGGCGACGACGGCGACCCGCAGGCGCGCTATGTCGAGGCGACGGTCGACGGCATCCGCGTCGCCTCGCTTTACCTGCCCAACGGCAATCCCGTCGCCAGCGACAAATTCGCCTACAAGCTCGCCTGGATGGCCCGGCTCAAGGCGCGCGCCGCGGCGCTGCTGGCGCAGGAGCTGCCCTTCGTGCTGGCCGGCGACTACAATGTCTGCCCGACCGACACCGACGTGTTCGATCCCGCGGCGATGCGCGACGACGCGCTGTGCCAGCCGGACTCGCGCCGCCGCTTCCGCGCGCTCCTCAATCTCGGCCTCGTCGATGCGTTCCGGGTGTTCCACCCGGAGCCGCACCGCTATAGCTTCTGGGACTATCAGCAGGGGCGCTGGTATCGCGACGAGGGCCTGCGCATCGACCATCTGCTGTTGTCGCCGCAGGCCGCCGACCGGCTGGTCGCCGCCGACATCGACAAGGGTCCGCGCGGCAAGGAGAAAGCCTCCGACCACACGCCGGTCTGGTGCGAGATCGCCTGACGCAAGGCGAAGCCTTGTCGTTGGCGGGCGCCAGCGTGACGCGCAAGCGTCGTCGCGAAAGCCCGCACAGAACGGGCTGGCCGCCGCCGGCAGTGAACGCCTTCAACGCTGCCTAGCTCAGAATTTCACGCCGTAGCGGAGCTGCAGATTGTCCGAGCTTTCGCCATTGAGGCGGAAATCGGGGGCGCGGCCTTCGTCGAAGCGCAGCGACAGGCTGTGCTGCTGGCCGAACTGATAGCCGAATTCGAGCGCGCCCCGCACCATCAGCGGCGGTCCGAGCGGACGGCGCAGCGGATCATAAGGCGAGGCCGAGCCGGGATCATAGGTGCCGGCCAGGCCGACGCTGCCGAACAGCCGGTCATTGTCGAAAAGGCTCCAGCTAAGGCCGGCATAGCCGCGATTGACGCCGGTCATCCGGTCCGCGCCGAAGCCCCATTGCGAGCGCGGCGAAAACAGGAAATGGAACACGCCGTCCTCGGGCGAGGTCAGCGCGATCTCGAGATTGCCGGCGGTGCCGGGCAGGCCCAACGACTGACCTACGGCGTCGTTGGGCAGGAAGTTGAGACGGAATTCCGGCAAGGGCGCGCCGCCGCGCACCAAGGCGCCGCCATCGACCCCGACGGGTTGCGTCTGATCGGCCGCGACCGCCGGCGCCGCCGCCGCCAAGGCCAGCAACGCCAGCGCGGCACAGCAGGAAGAAGATCGGCGGCGCAAGATCACGGCCGGTGCCGCGGCACCAGACGGCGCGCGAGCGCGCGGTCAAGCCTCGTCACGGCGAGCGGCGTCATCTCCTGGAAATGGAAGGCGAGCGTTCCCGCCTCCAGGTCCTTGCGCACCACCGAAGCGGTGAAGGCGAAGCCGTCGCTGCCATCGACATGGAGCGTGCCGGCGACCACCTCGCCGACCTTGAGCGGCAGCGCGCAGGTGAGATGAAAGCCGCCCAGCGACCAGTTGTCGGAGACGTAGTCCTGCTGGTCGATGATGACGGTCAGCGGCGGCAACGCGTAGCGCCGGTCGCGCCGCTGCTCATGTCGGTCGAAATTGGTGCGTGCAATTCGCATGACCGAAGCCTCTTGCGGGCCAATGCATCATCGCAGAGATAAAGTTAATAAGAGGTTTCCGCGGGCATTTGCAACGACCACGAAACCGCGATGCCTCCATCGCTCGCTCGCGCCAGCGCCAAAAGCATCGGTCCCTTTTTCTACAGGATGCCGATGGCTGAATCAATAGATTTAAATATCAGTATGTTAACCATGAATATCTCATATTTTAGACGAAATTTGCGATAATTCCCGCTCAATCCTGGCCGGCGGATGGCGGATAGGCGTGCCGCGCGCCTGCGGGATCCTCGATCTGCCACCCCTCGCCGGTCGAGTCCGGCATGGCATAGCAGGGGCCGACCGGCACCTTGCCGTGGCCGCCGGGCAGGTCCAGCACATAGGCCGGCTGGCAGAGGCCGGAAACCCGGCCGCGCAGCGCGCGCAGCAGCGCGCGGCCTTCAGCCAGGCTCGGGCGGAAGTGCGCCGTGCCGCGGGCAAGGTCGGGATGATGGAGGTAATAGGGCTTTACCCGCATGGCGACGAGGCCGCGGAACAGCGCCGTGAGCGTCGCGGCGTCGTCATTGACGCCTTTGAGCAGCACGCTCTGGCCGAGCAAGGGAATGCCGGCGCCGGCCAGCCGCCGGCAAGCGGCGCGTGCGCCCTCGGTCAGCTCGCGCGGATGGTTGGCGTGGAGGGCGACATAGACCGCCTTCTGCGCGGCGAGGGCGCGGACCAGCGCCGAGCTCACTCGGGCAGGCTCCGCCACCGGTACGCGGGTATGGAAGCGGATGACGGCGACATGGGCGATGGCGTCGAGCGCCCGGGTCAGCGCGCCGAGCCGGCGCGGCGACAACAGGAAGGGATCGCCGCCGGTGACGATCACCTCCCAGATCTCGGGCCGGGCGCGGATGTAGTCGAGCGCCGTCTCGAGCTCCCTCGGCGTCAGGCTGTCGCCGCCGGGCCCGACCTGCTCGCGGCGGAAGCAGAAGCGGCAATAGACCGGGCAGGCATGGCTCGGCTTGAGCAGGACCCTGTCGGGGTAGCGGTGAACGATGCCTTTGACCGGCGAGAGGCGCCGGTCGCCGATGGGATCCTCCCGCTCCTCCGACGCCCAGTCCAGCTCGGCCGCGCTCGGCACGAACTGGCGGGCGATGGGATCGGCGGCATCGCCGCGATCGATCAGCGCCGCCATGTCCGGTGTAACCGCCACCGCGAAGCGCTCGGCCACCGCGGCGATTTCCGCCGCCTGCGCCGCCGGCACGAGGCCGGCGGCAACGAGCTCGGCCGGGCGACGCAGCCTGCGTCGGGCCGATCGCGCTATGCGCGAGGGCGACATCGCGTCTCAAATGTCGGCATAGACATGCGTCTCCGCCTTGCCGCCGGGATGAGTGACGGCGCCCTTATTGGCATCGCCGACGGTTTGCGCGTATTTCCACAGCGCGCCCGACTGAAAGTCGTGCCGGCGCGGCTTCCAGGCCTTGCGCCGCTCGGCCAGCTCGGCCGCGCTGAGCTCGACCTCGATCGTGCCGGCCTCGGCATCGATGACGATGGTGTCGCCGTCGCGCAGCAGCGCGATCGGCCCGCCGACCGCCGCCTCGGGGCCGATATGGCCGACGCAGAAGCCGCGCGTCGCGCCGGAGAAGCGGCCGTCGGTGATCAGCGCCACCTCATGCCCCATGCCCTGCCCGGTGATCGCCGCCGTGGTCGCCAGCATCTCGCGCATGCCCGGCCCGCCGCGCGGGCCTTCGTAGCGGATGACGAGAACGTCGCCCTTCTTGTAGCGGCGCTGTTCGACCGCGGCGAAGGCGTCCTCCTCGCGGTCGAAGCAGCAGGCGGTGCCGCGGAATTTGAGGTCGTGCATCCCCGCCACCTTCACGATGGCGCCCTGCGGCGCGAGATTGCCGGTGAGGCCGACGACGCCGCCGGTCGGCGAGAGCGGCGCCGAGGTCGGGCGCACCACGTCCTGGTTCTTCGGCAGGCTCACCCGGGCAAGATTCTCGGCCATGGTCTTGCCGGTGACGGTCAGGCAATCGCCGTGGAGATAGCCGCCGTCGAGCAGCGCCTTCATCAGTACCGGCACGCCGCCGACGTCGAACAGATCCTTGGCGATGTAGCGCCCGCCGGGCTTGAGATCGGCGATATAGGGCGTGCGCCGGAAGATCTCGGCGACCGCCTGGAGATCGAAATCGATCCCCGCCTCATGTGCGATCGCCGGCAGATGCAGCGCCCCGTTGGTCGACCCCCCGGAGGCGGCGACGATCATGGCGGCGTTCTCAAGCGCCTTGCGCGTGACGATGTCGCGCGGGCGGATGCGCCGGCGCAGCAGCGCCATCACCGCCTCGCCCGAGGCCTCGGCATAGCCGTCGCGGGAATCGTAGGGCGCCGGCGGGCCGGCGGAGCCAGGCAAGGCCAGCCCGATCGCCTCGGAGACGCAGGCCATGGTGTTGGCGGTGAATTGGCCGCCGCACGAGCCGGCCGAGGGACAGGCGACGCATTCCAATTCGTGCAGCTCGGCATCGCTCATCTTGCCGGCGCTGTGGGCGCCGACGGCCTCGAACACGTCGCCCACGGTCACGTCCTTGCCGTGGAACTTGCCGGGCAGGATCGAGCCGCCATACATGAAGACGGCGGGCACGTTGAGCCGCAGCATGGCCATCATCAGGCCCGGCAGCGACTTGTCGCAGCCGGCAAGCCCGACCAAGGCGTCATAGCAATGGCCGCGCATGGTAAGCTCGACGGAATCGGCGATCACCTCGCGCGACACCAGCGAGGATTTCATCCCGGCGTGACCCATGGCGATGCCGTCGGTGACCGTGATGGTGGTGAACTCGCGCGGCGTGCCGCCCGCGGCGGCGACGCCCTTCTTCGCCGCTTGCGCCTGGCGGGCGAGCGCAATGTTGCAAGGCGCGGCCTCGTTCCAGGTGGTGGCGACGCCGATCAGCGGCTGGGCGATTTGCTCGTCGGTAAGGCCCATGGCGTAGAGATAGGAGCGATGCGGCGCGCGCTCCGGCCCGATAGTGACGTGGCGGCTCGGCAGCGCCGATTTGTCAAAACCCCGTTGTCGCATGTCATCGGGCATGGCAGGTCTCCTCGGCATCGGCTGGCTTTGCGCTACCATACAAAGGCGGGGAAAGGTGTCAAAGAGGCGGCGCCCGGGCGCATGGCGGGGCCGCGCTTGTGACCGCCCGCTCCGCCCGCTAGAAGCGGCAGGGATCGAGGACCCCGCCCGTGTCCTTCCTTACCTTTGCCGAAGCCTGGCGCTGCTATCGCCGCGCCGAGCCGCGCCTGCCGGCAAAGCCCCGGCCGGTCGCGCCGCGCCGCATCGCCGATGCCGCCGAGATCGCGGCGGATTTCGACCTGATCGTGCTCGATGCCTGGGGCGTGCTCAATGTCGGCGATGCGCCGATCCCGGGCGCGCGCGAAGCGGTCGCGGGCCTGCGGCAGGCCGGCAAGCGCCTTCTCGTCCTCAGCAATGACGGAACCCGCCGCGGCGCCGCGGCGGCGGCACGCCACCGCCGCCGCGGCATCGCCATCGCCGATGACGAGGTTGTCGCCGGCATCGACCTGTTGCCGGGACTGTTGCGGGAGATCAATCCCGCGCCGCCGCTCGGCGTCATTGCCGATGAGCCGCTCCGCTTTCCCGCGCTTGCCGGCGCGCTGGCGCCGCTGGCCGAGGATGGCGCGGCCTATGACCGCGCCGGCGCCATCTTGTTCCTGTCGAGCGACGGCTGGAGCGACCGGCGCCAGCGCCTGCTGGAGTCAAGCCTCGCGGCGCGGCCGCGCCCGCTCGTCATCGGCAATCCCGACATCGCCTCGCCCGAAGCCGACGGCATGGCGGCGGAGCCCGGCTATTTCGGTCATGCCGTCGCCGAGCGGACGGGATTGGCGCCGATTTTCTGCGGCAAGCCCTTCGCGCCGATCTATGGGCGCATCGCGGCGCTCCATCCCGATATCGCGCCCGAGCGTGTGCTGTGCGTCGGCGACACGCTCCACACCGACATCCTCGGCGGCCGCGCCGCGGGCTATCGCACGCTGCTGATCGAAGACGGCTTCTGCCGCGGCCGCGACGGCCTGGCGCTCGCCGCGGAGAGCGGCATCTGGCCCGATTTCATCGCGCCGCGGCTATAGGCCGTCGCGCGCCGGCTCGGCGCTCGCGTCAGGCGCCGATGCGCCGCAGCGCCGTGCGCAGGCGGGCGAGCGCCGCTTCCGCCTCGGCAAGGCGCTCGCGCTGCTCCGCCACCACTTCGGGCTTGGCCTTGGCGAGGAATTGCTGGTTGCCGAGCTTTTGCGCGATCTTGCCGATCTCGCCTTCGATGCCGGCGCTCTCCTTGGCCAGCCGCGCGCGCTCCTTGGCGAGATCCATGCCCGTGTCGGCGAAGTTCAACAAAATGATGGCGCCCTCGACGGCAACTTGAATGGCGGTGCGCGCGACGGCCTTCCAGGCCTCATCCGTGGCCGAGACCTTTTCCAGCGCGCTGAGCCGCGCAAGGCGCAAGATCGAGTCCTTGTGCGCCGCCACGCGCGCCCAAATCGCCGGATCATTGGCGTCGATGTAAGCGGCAAGCTCGCTTGCCGCCGGCACGTTCATCTCGACCCGCGCCGAGCGGATCGCCGAGATCAGCTCGACCACCCAATCCATTTCCGCCATCGCCGCGCGGTCGACGAGGTGCTTCGGATGGCTCGGCCAAGAGGCGGCGATGAGCAGCCCGCCCTTGCCGGCGGTGAAGTGCCGCCACAGCTCCTCGGTGACGAACGGCGCCACGGGATGCAGCAGATGGACGATCTCGCCGAGCGCCCAGGCGGTGACGGCGCGCGTTTCCGCCGCCGCCGCCGCGTCGGCGCCGGTGAAGACGGGCTTGGCGAACTCGATGAACCAGTCGCAGAACGTGCCCCAGGTGAAGTGATAGATCGCGCCCGCGGCCTCGTTGAACTTGTAGGCGTCGAGCGCGGCGGCGACGCGCGCGCCGGTCTCCGCCAGCGCGCCGACGATCCAGCGGTTGAGCGTCAGCCGGCAGGCGGCGGGATCGAACCCCTCGGCCGGCGCGCAACCGTTCATTTCGGCAAAGCGCGCGGCGTTCCACAGCTTGGTGATGAAGCCGCGATAGCCCTCGACGCGCGATTCCGCGAGCTTGATGTCGCGCCCTTGCGCGGCGAGCACGGTGAGCGTGAAGCGCAGTGCGTCGGCGCCGTAGCGCTCGATGAGCGCCAGCGGATCGATAATGTTGCCCTTGGCCTTCGACATCTTCTGGCCGCGCTCGTCGCGCACCAGGGCGTGGATGTAGACGGTGCGGAACGGCACGTCGCCCATGAACTTGCAGCCCAGCATCATCATCCGCGCCACCCAGAAGAAGATGATGTCGAAGCCGGTCACCAGCACGTCGGTGGGATAGTAGCGTTGCAGTTCCGGGGTCTGCTCGGGCCAGCCCAGGGTCGAGAACGGCCAGAGGGCGGAGGAGAACCAGGTGTCGAGCACGTCGCCGTCGCGCTCGAGCGCGGTCGGCTTGCCGTAATGGCTCGCCGCCGCCGCCTGCGCTTGCGCCTCGGTCTCCTCGACGAAGACGGTGCCGTCCGGCCCATACCAGGCCGGGATCTGATGCCCCCACCAGAGCTGGCGCGAGACGCACCAGGGCTGGATGTTGCGCATCCATTCGAAGAAGGTGTTCTCCCAGCTCTTCGGCACGAATTGGGTGCGGCCGGTCTCGACCGCCGCGATGGCCGCCTGCGCCAGGGTCTTGGCGTCGACATACCATTGATCGGTGAGCCAGGGCTCGATGACGACGCCGGAGCGGTCGCCATGCGGCACGGTGAGCGCGTGCGGCTCGATCTTGTCGATGAGACCCTGCGCCTGGAGATCGGCGACAACGCGCTTTCGCGCCTCGAAGCGGTCGAGGCCGCGATAGGGCTCGGGCACGGCGTCGTTGAGGCGGGCGTCGCGGTCGAAGATGTTGATCAGCGGCAGGCCGTGCCGCCTTCCGACCTCGAAATCGTTGAAGTCATGCGCCGGCGTGATCTTGACGGCGCCGCTGCCGGCGGCGGGATCGGCATAGGCATCGGCGAGGATGGGTATGCGCCGGCCGACCAGCGGCAACACCGCCGAGCGGCCGATCAGATGCCGATAGCGCTCGTCCTCGGGATGGACGGCGACGGCGGCGTCGCCGAGCATGGTCTCGGGCCGGGTCGTCGCCACGGTGATGAAGGTGCCGCTCTCGCCTTCGACGGGATACCGGATGTACCAGAGCGAGCCTTTCACCTCCTGGCTCTCGACCTCGAGATCGGAGATCGCGGTGTGCAGCTTCGGGTCCCAGTTGACCAGCCGCTTGTCGCGGTAGACCAGCCCCTCCTTGTGCAATGCGACGAAGACCTTGCGCACCGCCGCGGAGAGCCCCTCGTCCATGGTGAAGCGCTCGCGGCGCCAATCGGGCGAGGCACCGAGCGCGCGCAATTGCCGGGTGATGGCGCCGCCCGATTCCTCCTTCCACCGCCACACCCGTTCGATGAAGGCGGCGCGGCCGAGCTTGAGGCGGCCGGATTGCTCCTGCTCGAGCTGGCGCTCGACCACCATCTGGGTGGCGATGCCGGCATGATCGGTGCCGGGCTGCCACAGCGCGTCGCGGCCGAGCATGCGGTGATAGCGGATGAGGATGTCCTGGAGGGTGAAGGTCAGCGCGTGGCCCATATGCAGGATGCCGGTCACGTTTGGCGGCGGCATCATGATGCAATAGGGCCGGGCGGGCGCCTCGGGATGGCTGGCGAAGGCGCCCGATTCCTCCCATTGCCGATAGATGGCCGATTCGACATCGGCCGGACGATAGGTCTTGTCCAGCATGGCCGAACGCTTCTCGCTCACTCCGTTCTGCTGACGCGGGCGGGGGGAATCGCCGCGGGCGGCGGCGGGCCGCTCAGCCTCTCTGGGCCTCGCGCGACATGCGCTGGATCTCTTCCCGCACCAGCCGCTCGACGAGCGACGGCAGATGCGCATCGAGCCAGTCCCGCAGCATCGGCCGCAGCAACTCGCGCACGAGGTCCTCGAGCGTGCGCCCGGCATCGCCCAGCGGCAGATTGCCGAACTGATCGCGCGCGCCGGGCTGGGTGAGCTGCGACAGGGCCGTGACCGCCGCCACCTCCGTGGCGCCCGATACCAGCCGATCCTCGCTCTCCTCCGGCATCGGCGGCGGGGGCGGCGGCTCGATGCGCGGCGGCGGCGCTTCGACGCCGAAGACCGCCTTGGGCGGCGGCGGCGGCTCGGCGGCGGCCTTTTTGCCTCCGGCGGTGATGCTGACGACCGTGCCGTCCTCATCCACCATCTCGGTCAGTTCCAGCACTTCCTCGCCGCGCGCGGGCTTCTCCTCCGCCGCGGGGGCCGGCGCCGCCTCTCCATCCTCGGCGATGATGCGGCGGATGGAGGCGAGGATCTCCTCCATCGACGGTTCGTGTTGGCCTTTCGGGTCCGACATGACGCTTAACCGATCTCGCATAGTCGCCGGCTACAGTAGGGGAAACCAAGGAAAAAGGCCAGCCGAACCCGCGCCTTGGCGGTCGGGCGGGTCGACCCCCCGGCCTGCGGGGCTATTCGTCCTTGGCGCCGAAGCCCAGCCACTTCTCGCGAACCGAGCGGTAGTGCTTGTCGACGTCATAAAGCTTCACCGGCAAGCGCAAATCGGCGGCGGTCAGGCTGCCGACCTGCTGCGACAGCGTGAACTCGGCGACGGCGAGATCGTGCTGCGCGGTGACGAGCTGGACCCGGTCGGTGAACAGCTCCTGCTCGGCGTTGAGCACGTCGAGCACGGTGCGCGAGCCGACGGTCTGCTCCTGCCGCACGCCTTCGAGCGCGATCTCCGCCGCCTCGATGGTCGATTGCAGCGAGACGATCTGGGCGCGGCCGGAGACGATCTGCTCCCAGGCCTGGGTCGCGCCCTGGATGGCGGCCCGGCGTGCGTCGTCGGTCTGGCCGAGGCGCTGTCCCACCACCTCCACCGCCTGGCGCGTCTGCGAGTAGATGTTGCCGCCTTCGTAGAGCGGCACGGTCATGCGGGCGATGACCGACGCGGTCGTCACGTCATGGCCGATGACCACCGTCTCCATGCCGCGGTTGATGTCGCCGACCAAGGCGATGGTCGGCAAAAGCTGGTCGCGCGTGGCATCGACGGCGTCGCGCGCGGCGTCCTCGGTGTAGATGGCGGCGATGACGTTCGGATTCTTGAACGTGGCGAGGCTGATCGCCTCCTCCCGGTTCGCCGGCAGCACCGGCCGGATATTGGGCTGCTCCAGCTTGTCCGGCGGCGTGTGGCCGACCGCGCGCTCGTAATTGGCGCGGCTGACTTGCAAATTGCCGGCCGCCTGCAGCCGCGAGGCGGTGGCCGCGGCGAGCCGCGCCTCCGATTGCGCCAGGTCGGTGCGCGTCACCGTGCCGACGCGGAACTCGTCGTTGGTCGCTTCGAGCTGGCGGCGCAGCACCTGCTCGTTGTTGATGCTGAGATCGAGCGTCGCCTGGTCGCGCACCACGTCGAGATAGGCTTGCGCGACGCTGAGGAACACCGTCTCCTCGGTGGCGATGTTGCGCGCGCGCTCCGCCTCGATGGTCTTCTCCGCCTGCGCCGTCAGGGCGACGGTGCGGCCGCCGGAATAGAGCGGCTCGGAGATGTTGAGGTCGACGGTCTTGGGCGGCGTCTTGGAATTGGGGGCGATCTGCGAGCTCGGCTGGTTCTCGATGCGCTGCGCGCCGGCGGCGCCGGTGAAGACCACGGTCGGCCGCCAGCCGGAAAGCGCCTGCGGCACGCCTTCGTCGGCGGCGCGCAGATTGGCGCGCTCGGCGAGGATCTGCGGGTTGGTCAGATAGGTGTCGATCAGCGCCTCGGGCAAGGTCTCGCCGCTCGCGGCGCCGGCCGAAGCCAGGAGGAGCGCGCTCACGCCGCCGGCGGCGAGGAGTTCACGGCGCATCGTCTGGGCTCCGCCTCCTTCCTAGAACACGAAGCTCGGCTCGGCTTGGAAACCCGGCAGCGGCGGCACGGTGGCATCGAAGCTCGGCCAATGCGACAGCACGCCGCCCGCCGAAATCATCACCACGGCGCGCCCCGGACCGTTCCCCTCCTGCAACACCGAGATCAGCCTGCCGCCTTCGGCGAGCTGATGCGCGACCGCCTCGGGAACGCGCGCGACGGCGCCTTGGCAAAGGATGACGCGATAAGGGGCGCGGGCGGGACATCCGGCGGCGAGCGGCGCCTCGACGACCATGGCGTTGTCGACGGCAAGCTCGCGCAGCCGCGCCCCCGCCTGACGCGCGAGCTCCGCCTCGCTTTCGACGCCGACGACGCTGCGCGCGAGGCGCGCGAGCAGCGCGGTGCCATAGCCGGTGCCGCAGCCGATCTCCAGCACGTTGTCCTTGCGGGTGATCTCGGCAAGCTGGATGAGCCGCGCCAGCACCATCGGCTCCATCATGTAGCGCCCGCCGCCCAGCGGCAGGTCGCCGTCGACATAGGCGGTGCCGCGCAGATGCGCCGGCACGAAGCGCTCGCGCGGCACGGCGAGGAACGCTTCGAGCACCGCCTCGTCCGTTACCTTGTTGGTGCGGAGCTGGCTTTCGACCATGGCGAGGCGCGCGGCGGCGTAGTCGATCATGGCGGGTCTGCGGCGAAGGCTCTTGGCTGCGGGCGAGTCGGCTCGTCTTATATCGTCGCGGCCGGGTTAAGACAATCCTGGCCGCGTCGGCGCAGCGCCCGCCTTGACCCTCCGCCGCATGCCGGCATATACCACCCCACCCCGGCCGGATGGCAGAGTGGCTATGCAGAGGACTGCAAATCCTCGTACAGCGGTTCGATTCCGCTTCCGGCCTCCAATATATAACTTATTGAACAAGTGGCAGATTTTGGCTTAGCTCGGCGCCGGCCTTCGACCGATGCCGGCTTGGCCGAGATAATTCAGGTGTAGTCGCGTTGGCGCCCGATTCCTGCTTTGGTGCGGCAATGTCGCGCAAATGCCGTTCGCCTGCACGGCTCCTCGGTCCCGCGGCTGGCCGCGAGAGTTAGCCCGTGCGCCGCGACCGGCTTTTCGGCGCCGTGCTGCTGCTGGGGCATCTGGCCCGGCATGGGCTCCGGCGTCGCCCGACGCTTGCGCTTGGCGACCGCCTGGCGATGCTGCCGCGCACCGGCCTGCCGATCGCGGCGGGGGTCGTGATCCATTGGGACGAGCGCCAAATCCCCTTCATCACCGCCGAAACCGACGACGATCTCGCCGTCGCCCTCGGCCTCGTCCATGCGCATCTTCGCCTCGGGCAGATCGAGATGATGCGCCGGCTGTCGCAGGGACGGGTGGCGGAGATGATCGGCCCTCTCGGCGTCGAGGTCGATCGGCTGGTGCGCACGTTCGACATCGCTCGCGCGGTGCCGGAGATGGCGCCCGCGCTGCCCGAGGAGACGCGCCGCTTCCTCGCGGCCTTCGTGCGGGGGCTCAACCATTACATCGCCCGGGCCGAGACGCTGCCCGAGGAATGCCGGCTTTTCGGCCTGCGACGCGAACCTTGGAGCGTCGCCGACGTCTTGGCCCTTGGCCGGCTGGCGAGCGGCGACGTCAACTGGATCGTCTGGCTGCGCCTCCTCGGCTTGCGCGGCGAGCCGGACTGGCCGCTGCTTTGGCGTCGGCTGCTTCGCCACGACCTCGTCTCGCCGGCGACGGGCCTCGGGGAGGAGGCTTTGTCCGCTGGACTTGGCGCGGCGCTGAAGTCGGGAAGCAACTGCTTCGCCGTATCGCCGACGAGAAGCGCGAGCGGCGCGCCGCTGATCGCCAGCGATCCTCATCTGGCGCTTTTCCTTCCCAACCCCTGGATCATCGCCGGCATGAAATCGCCCGCCCGGCACGCGGTCGGACTCATGATCCCGGGGCTGCCCTTCGTCGCGCTCGGAAGAAATCCCTGGATCGCCTGGGGCGGCACGAGCCTGCACGCCGCGAGCAGCGAGTTGGTCGCCCTGCCCGCCGACGGATCAGCCGAGATCCGGGAACGGCAGGAGGTGCTCGGCGTCCGCTGGAACGGTCGTCGCAGGATCCGCATTCGAGAGAGCCGGTGGGGTCCGATCGTCACCGACGTTCCCTGGCTCCGCTCGAACGGCGACAGGCTGGCGCTGCGCTGGGTCGGCCATCGCCCCAGCGACGAGATGTCCGCCATGCTTCGCGCCAACCGCGCGCGGGATTGGGCCGAATTCCAGGCCGCGCTCGAGGATTTTGCGGTCCCCGCCCAACGCATGCTGTACGCCGATGCCGCGGGCCATATCGGCGCCCTGATGGCCGCCTGCCTGCCGCGGCGCAGCGAGTCCGAGCCGGCGGATCTCGCGACGGAGGCGGAAGCCGTCTCGCGACCGGAGGTTGCGCTGACCTCTGCGCAGCTTCCGTCCTGCGTCGATCCGAGCGAGGGGTTCATCGCCTCGGCGAATGAACGGCCGGAGGCGCCCGGGCTGCTCATCGGGCATCATTTCTCGCCGCCCGACCGCAAGCGGCGCCTCGACGAGCTGCTCTCCGCCGAGACGGGCTTGTCGGTCGATGCCGCGGCAAGGCTTCAGCGCGATGTCCGCTGGACGGGAGCGCTCGCTCAGCGCGACCTGCTGTTGGCCTGGCTCGGCTCGGCCGGGAAGCGGCGAAGCGCGCGGCAAAAGAGGTTGATCGCCGATCTCAGCGGCTGGGACGGCCGCTATGACGCGGACTCGCGAGGCGCGCTTGCCTTTGAGCTGCTCTCCTATCATCTGGCGCGACGGCTCGTCGGGCCAAGGCGGCGAGAGGTTTATGCCGCCGTCTGGGGCATGCGCGGCCTGATCTGGCAGGATGTGCTGGCGGCGAAGGCTGAAGACCGGACCCGCGCGCTGAAAGCGGCGCTGCGCGACGCCGCCACGGCGATGACGCGCCGGGCGGCGTGGGGCGGGATCCATCGCTTGCGGCTGGGCCATCTTCTGGGGCTCCTGCCCTTCATCGGCCGCGCCTACCGCGTCGCGGACCTGCCCGCCGCCGGCAGCTCCGAGACGCTGTTGAAGACCGCGCATCCCCTCGCCGGCAAGCGGCATGCCAGCCACTACGGCTCCTCGGCGCGGCACATCTCCGACCTCGCCGACCCCGATCGCAATTACTTCGTCCTGCTCGGCGGGCAGGACGGGTGGTTGGGCAGCACGACCTTTGCCGACCAGATTGCGCTCTGGCAGCGCGGCGAGTACGTCAGGGTGCCGCTCACGCCCGAAGCGGTGGCCGCCGCCTTTCCCCATCGGACGGAGCTTGCGCCAATGAGCGCGTCCCGCCCGCCGGCGACGGAGCCGCCCGCATGATCGACGCCACGCCGCTGTTGTGGCTCTATGCCCGGTATCGGGCGGGGCGGCTGGCGCGCCAGGACGCGGTCGCCGAACAGCAGCGCCAGCTCCTCCGCCTCGTGCGCAAGGCCGGGGCGACGCGCTTCGGCCGCGACCACGGCTTCGCCGAGATCCGAAGCGTCGCCGGCTTTCAGGCGCATGTGCCGCTGCGCCGCTACGAAGACATGTGGGAAGACTATTGGCGGCACGGGTTTCCGCGACTCACCGACTGTAGCTGGCCGGGCACCCTGCCGTTCTTCGCCCTGACCTCGGGCACGACCAGCGGCGCGACGAAATACATCCCCTGCTCGCGCGAGATGAACCGCTCGAACGACTGGGCCGCGCTCGACATCCTCGTCCACCACCTGACGAACCGGCCGCAGAGCCGCGTCCTCGGCGGCAAGAGCCTGATGCTCGGCGGCAGCACCGCTCTCGTCGAGAACGCCCCCGGCATCCGCAGCGGCGATCTCAGCGGCATCGTCGTGAGCCAGATCCCATGGTGGGCGCGCTCCTACAGCTTCCCGCCGCCCGCGCTGGCCCTGATCGCCGATTGGGAAGAGAAGATCGACACGCTGGCCCAGGCTGCGCTCGGCCAGGACATCCGGGCGATCACGGGAACGCCGAGCTGGCTCCTCATCTTCTTCGAACGGCTGTTCTCCTTTGCAGCGAAGGGCCCGCCGCGGCTCGATCGCCTCTTCCCCAACCTCGAGCTGCTGATCCATGGCGGCGTCAATTTTGCGCCCTACCGGCTCCAGTTCGAGGAGCTTCTGAGCGGCAGCCATGCCGAGCTGCGCGAGGTCTATCCGGCGAGCGAGGGCTTCATCGCCATCGCCGATCGCGGCTTCGGCGAAGGATTGCGCCTCATCGTCGACAACGGGCTGTTCTACGAGTTCGTGCCGGCGGCAGAGCTCGCCGCCTCGAGCCCCGCGCGCCATTGGCTCGCCACCGCCGAGCCGGGCGTCGACTACGCTCTCGTCGTCAGTAGCTGCGCCGGGCTTTGGTCCTATGTCCTCGGCGACACGGTGCGGCTGATCGGGCGCGATCCGCCGCGCCTTCTCGTCACCGGCCGAACCTCCTATTCGCTCTCCGCCTTCGGCGAGCATCTCACGGGCGAGGAAATCGAGCAGGCGGTGAGCGTGGCCGCCGAGGCGGTACGGGTTGCCATCGCCGACTTCGCCGTCGGCGCCGTGTTTCCGGGCGCGTCGCAAGCCCGCGGCGGGCATCTCTACGTCGTCGAATTCAGCGACGCCAGGCTGCCCGATATCGCCGCCTTTGCGCGCGCCGTCGACGAGCGGCTTTGCCGCGCCAATGACGACTATCGCGCCCACCGCGCCGGCGGCTTCGGGCTCGAGCCGCCGACCGTCATGGCGGTCGAGCACGGCACCTTCGCCGCCTGGATGCGCAGCCGCGGACAACTCGGCGGCCAGCACAAGGTGCCGCGGATCATCGCGGACCCCAAGCTTTTCGCCGAGCTGCGGCGCTTCGCGGCGCCGCACGCTCGAAACGGGATCGACGACCATGCTTGACTTGAGAGAAGTGCCGACGCTCGAAACCTTCCGGCTGCGCCTGCGCCGCCCGGGCGAGAGCGACACGGAAGGCCTCGCCGCGATGTTCGCCGATGCGCGCTACATGCGCTTCCTCGGCGACGGCAAGACGGCGGACCGCGCCGAGGCGTGGTGCGCCATCGCCGGGACCTTGGGACATTGGGTGCTGCGCGGCCACGGCCTCTTCTCCATCGAGGAGAAGACGACCGGCCGGTTCATCGGCTGGAGCGGACTGCTTTCGCCGGAAGGCTGGCCCGGGGTCGAGATCGCCTGGGGCATCGCGCCGGACTTTTGGGGCCGGGGCCTGGCGACGGAGGCGGCGACGAGCGTCCGCGATTACGCCTTCCTCGGCCTGCGCCTGCCGCGGCTCGTCAGCCTCATCCACCCCGAAAACGCCGCCTCGATCCGGGTCGCGGCCAAGATCGGCGAATGCTTCGAGCACGCGATCGAATTCCAAGGCCGGAGCCTCTCCCTTTACGCCATCGCCGCGCCTTGGGCGCGCTCGCGGTGAGAATTCGGATGCCGGCGGGGCTCTTCCCATGGGGCGCGACGCCCGCGCAATGGCGTTGAAGCGCAAGCTCGGCTGCGCCACCAATGCCGGCGCCCGAGGATGGCTCATCGCCGGAGCGCCCTCAGCACGTCGCCTTCGCCGGCGATGCGGGTGCCGAGCACGGCGCTTTCCCGGTCAAGCGTCGCTTGCAGCCATGCCGAATCTTCCGCCGACGCGCGGTTCAAGCGGAATCTTTTGATCTGGAACGGCACGAGCGTGAGGTCGAGGAGGTTCCCGCTCGAGGCGGAAAGCCTGGCAAGGTATGCGACGACGAGATCGCCGCGAAATTCCTCATGGCCCTTGATGCCTTCATAGTCGTCGAGGAAGTCGCCGCAGCCGTAAACGATGAGTTTTTCGCGATAGACCTCGATCCCCTTCGCATGGTGGGAGGAATGACCATGGACGAGGTCGAAACCTGCCGAAGCGATCAAGGCATGGGCGAAGCGCCGTTGCTGGTCTGAAATCCGGTATCCCCAGTTTCCTCCCCAATGGATCGACGCGATGGCGAGATCGCCGGGGCGTTTGACTGCGCCGACCGCGCTCGCCGCGCGGGCGATCTCCCGCTCGGAGAAAGCCTTGAGAAGATTGACGCCGGGGGTGTCGTCGCCGGCCGCCCATTCCGCGGGAATGCCGCTGCTCGCGGTGCCGAAGCCGAAGACCAGGACCCTTCCCGCGCCCGGTACGTGCAGGATGGCGGGAGCCGAGGCTTCGCTGAGGGAGCGGCCTGCGCCGGCGCCGGCGATGCGCGCCTCTTTCAGCGTGGCAAGCGTTTCGAGAAGCCCCGAGTTTCCCCAATCGAGCACGTGATTATTGGCGAGCGCGCAGCAGTCGATGCGCATGGCGCCGAGACAGCCGACGTTGCCGGGGCTCATTCGGTAATTGATGCCCTTGGGTAGATGCTGCTCGCTTGCGGTGATGCTCGTCTCGAGATTGATGATCCGGGCATCGGGCCGCAGGCGTTGCATCTCGGCCAAGGCATCGCCCCACACATAGGAGAAATCGACCGGCCGCGGGATGGGACCGTTTACCGCCTCCGCGAGCTCGACATAAGTCGTCGCAGAGCCGACATAGTCCTCGTAAAGGCGTGGGTCGCTCGGATGAGGAAGGATCTGGTCGATACCCCTTCCGAGCATGACGTCTCCGGTGAGGAGCAACGTCATGCTTTCCCGGACCGAGGCACCATCCTCCGCGGGGGTCTGCATCATCGACACCTCGTCCGTCGGAACCGCTGCGGCCAAGCCGGCAAACAGAACACCTCGCGAGAGCGCCAGGAAACCCCGTCGGCTGAAGGCGTCGGATTGCCTCGGCATCCTGACCTCTCGCGATCGCCCCCGGCTGCCCACGCCTTGTGCTTTCATGGCATGGCATTTCCCGCCGCGCCTTGAGGCAGGTCAAGCATTCGGATATCCGGTCCGCGCCGCGACGGGCGTGCCGCGGCCTCGCTTGCCGGTCGATTGATTTGAATCAACGCGATGGAGGTGGCGCTCCCGTATGAGGTATTGGGCGGCTATTCGCCTCGGAATGAGAGGTAAGTCGCCGCGCAAACGATCTATTGCGGGCCGCATGTCGCGTCGGCGAGGTCCCGGGAGGCCAGCGTGCCGCCTGTCTTTTCCGATCGGTTGATCGGCATACTCTTCCGCGGCGGCCGGCGCAGTGCCGTGATGGCGGCCACGACGGCTCTTGCGCTCGCAGCGACCGCCGCCGCCTGCGCCCAGGCGGTCGATCAAACCGATCCGCAGGCGCAGTCCCGCGCCGCGGCAGTCATGCCGCTGCCGAGCTTTGCGCCGCTGGTCGACAAGGTGATGCCGGCGGCGGTCAGCGTCGCGGTGATGGAAAAGCCCGAGCCGGAGGAAGAGGGCGAGGAGGCGCAGCAGCCGTCCCTCGAGGATTTCCTGCGCCGCTTTTTCGAACGGCGGGGCGAGCATGGCTTGCCCGTCATTCCGCATTTGCGTCGCATCGCGCTTGGCTCCGGCTTCCTCATCGATCCCGCCGGCTACATCGTCACCAACGACCACGTCGTCGCCAATGCGCGCAAGATCACCGTGCTGTTGCAGAACAAGAGCGAGCACGCGGCCAGGCTGATCGGCCGCGACGCTCTGACCGATCTGGCGCTGCTCAAGATCGATGCGGCGGAACCGCTCCCATCGGTCCCCTGGGGCGACAGCAACGCGGCGCGGGTCGGCGATTGGGTGATGGCCGTGGGCAACCCCTTCGGCCTCGGCGGCACGGTGAGTTTCGGCATCATCTCCGCGCGCGGCCGCGACATCCAATCGAGCCCCTATGACGACCTCTTGCAGATCGACGCCTCGTTGAACCGAGGCAATTCCGGCGGCCCGACCTTCAATCTCGCCGGCGAAGTGATCGGCATCAATACCGCCATCTACACGCCGAGCGGCGGCTCGGTCGGCGTCGGCTTCGCCATACCGTCGAGCCGGGCGAAACCGGTCATCGAGCAATTGCGTCAATCCGGCAAAATCGTGCGCGGATGGCTCGGCGTCGAGATCCAGGAGGTCACCCCCGAACTCGCCAAGGCGCTGCGATTGCCGAGCGCCAGCGGCGCCCTCGTCGCCGGCGCTGCGTCGGGCGGCCCCGCGGCCAGGGCCGGCATCCAGCCGGGCGACGTGATCTTGTCGTTCAACGGCCACGCCATCGCCTCGGCGCAGGATTTGCCGCTCCTCACCGCCGAGGCGCCTCCCGGCCGTGAGGCTGCGCTCGAGCTTTGGCGCGCCGGCAAGCCGCTGTCGCTCCACGTGGCGATCGGCCAGATGCCGGAGAAGACGGAGGCTGCTGCCAGCCGCGAAGAGCGCGCGCGGCCGGAAGCGAGGACGAGCGCGCTTGGCCTCAGCCTCGCGCCCCTCACCGACGAGCTGCGCCAGCGCCTCCATCTCTCCAGGAATATCACGGGAGCGGTTGTCGCCGACGTCGCCGATGACAGCCCGTTCGCCGAGCTCGACCTCCAGGCGGGCGATGTGATCCAATCGATCGATCATCAGGCGGTGACGACGCCCAAACAGGCGGCGGAGCTGTTGAAGAAAGTCCGGGTCGGCACGACCGTGCTGCTGCTGATCGACCGCCAGGGCTCCGACCGCTACCTCGCCTTCAGCCCGGGACGTCAAGGCGCGGGCAGCGGCGGATAGCGGATGCCGGCCTGCCTGGCGGTCTTTGACGCGGGTCGAGGCGTCTACCCCGCGGGCGGGCTCGGCCCGTCAAAAAAGCGCGCTCTACCGAGGAGGCAGTCATGAAGGTGCATGAAGTCATGTCACGGGACGTCGAAACCGTGCGTCCGACCCAGTCCATCAAGGACGTCGCTCAGCGGATGGACAGGCAAGGCATCGGCTATTTCCCGGTTTGCGACAAACGCGGTCTCATCGGCATCATCACCGACCGCGACATTACCTGCCGCCTGGTCGCGGACACGCAGGATCCCACCGTCACCAAGGTTCGCGACATCATGTCGAAAGGCGTCGCCTATTGCTTCGAGGACGACGATTTGTCGGCCGCCGTACAGCTCATGGAGCAAAATCGCATCCGGCGCATCCCCGTCCTCGATCGCAACGAGCACCTCGTCGGCATTCTTTCGCTGACCGATCTCGCGCGCAAGGCGCCGCATCGTTTGACGGCAGCGCTGGTCGAGGCGGTTTCGCGCGAAAGCCCGCTCAGCGTGACCATCGATTCCGCCGCCGAATTCCGCTAGGCGCGGCGTCCTTCTCAGGGAGGTTCCGCCAATGTCGGCCTACACCAAGCGCACACGCGACCGTCCCTCGGCCAAAAGAGCGAAGCCTTGGCGTCGGGGCCGGTCCGGCAGTACCGCCGCGGCGCCTGCTGCGGCGGAAGAGATCGAGCGGCCCTTCGAGGAACCGGCAACGGCGCCGCAAAAACTGAACATTTCGGTAGAAGAGCCGGTCGCCCGAGAGCCCGCGGCGGAAGACGAAGAGGCATGCGGGCCGCGGGAGACGGAACGCACGCCGGCTTCGGATCTTCACTGAGCCCCCTGGTGGACAGCCGGGTCATGAACACCGCATGCCCGCGTACACCCTGGCTGGGCGGGGTGACGTCAGGCTGCCAAGGACCGCGGAAAGCCGCACCCTCGGCGGCAGCGCTTTTCCTTGATGCGGCCGGTGCAAATCCCCGTGCGGCGGTTCGCTTCCGCTTCCGGCCTCTATCGCCTTCGCCCGCCGGAGTGGCGTCCGGCGAGCGGCTCTGATATAAGGCCGCTGCCTGAAGGGCCATAACGGTCGCTGATCCCGGGTAGCTCAGTGGTAGAGCAAGCGGCTGTTAACCGCTTGGCCGGGGGTTCGAATCCCTCCCCGGGAGCCAACTAACCTCTCCGCGATCATTCGCGGTCCTTCGAAGACCCCCACAGAAAGCCTTATCTGTGGGGGTTTTCTTTACCAGATTCACTCTGGACACGTTCGCCAGTCTTCGCCATAGTGCGTAGAGCGGTTGTGGATAGAACCGTGGAGGCAAAAATGGCGCGGACAGTGGGACGGCTGACGGCCCTTAAGGTCGAGAAGGCGAAGCAGGGGAAAGAGCGGCCGGGCATGTACCACGACGGCGCCGGCCTCTATCTCCAAGTCACGCCGGGCGGCGCCTCATGGGTGCTGCGCTATCAGCTCGCGGGCCGCGCTCGGTACATGGGGCTGGGTCCCGTCGCGCTCTATGGGCTTGGCGACGCACGGGCGCGGGCGTTGGACGCCAAACGGCTCCGGCACGAGCAAATAGACCCGATCGAAGCAAGGCGACAGGCACGCTTGCGAATGCGCCTGGACGCGGCCAAGGCGATGACGTTTAAGGACGCGGCGGAGAGATATATCGCCGCTCACAGCGCCGCTTGGTCGGGCGCGAAGGTCAAGGCCCTGTGGGAAGCCACGCTTGAGACCTATGCGGAGCCCGTCATCGGCGCGCTGCCGGTGCAGGCGATCGACACCGGCCTTGTCATGAAGGTGCTCGATCCGATCTGGACGGCGAAGCCCGAGACTGCTAGCCGGGTGCGTGGTCGGATCGAGGCGATTCTCGATTTCGCGTCGGCGCGGGGCTGGCGGGAAGGCGAAAACCCGGCGCGCTGGCGCGGTCATCTC
>DASPSJ010000070.1:0-36871 GCA_035623985.1 Allostellaceae bacterium
TATTGCGGGTTGAAAACGCAGGTGACCCCCGGCGGGCTGTAATACCAGGTGATGAACGGCCCGCCCCACCAGACCCAGGAGTTGCAGCCTTCCAGGATGGTGGCGTAGCCGTCGGGAGCGGGCTCGTCCCAGCCGCCCCAGCCCGCCGCCGCCGGCCGGCCGAGGCCGAACATCAGCGGCAGGCAAAACAGCCCGAGAAAAATGAGTCGGCGTGCGCCACGGCCCATCGGCCTCGCTCCCTGTCGACGCTCTTGATGCGATAAGCGGTCATCATCGCCGCACGAGCTTAAACAAGGGTAAATCTTAATAGAGTTCTACTTACATTTTCCCGAAAATGTTGCGCACCGGCGCTACCCGCCCGGCCGACGCCGCAGCCCCGCCACCGCGAGCGCCAGCCAGCCGGCGAGGAACAGAGTGCCGTCGAGGGGGATACCGTCGTGTCCGTCAGCGGACGTAACTGGCGCCGTTGATGTCGATCGTCGCGCCCGTGGCGTGTCGAGCCGCCCCAGAGGCCAGAAAAAGGACGAAGTTTGCTATATCCTCCGGCTCCGCGGGAGCCCCGAGCGGCGTTTCCTTGATCGCCGCGTCATACCCTCCGTATCGACGGAACATCTCGTCGTTAAAGGAGGTATTCACGACGCCGGGGGCGACAGCGAAGGCCGTAATGTTGTCGCGGGCGAAGCCGCGGGCAATCGTCCGCGTCATGGCTATCATGCCCCCCTTCGACGCGGCGTAATTCATGAAATCAGGCCCGTCGCCGCGGAAGGCCGCGCGGCTCGCGATGTTGATGATGATTCCGCCGCCTCTCTTTTGGAAGTGGCGGATCGCCTCTCGACACAAATGCGCCGGCGCAACCAGGTTGACCGCCAAAGTCCGATGCCAAGCGGCGTTCCAGGCAGCGAATTCGCCGCCGGGTTCCGCGGCCTCGTAAATGCCGGCATTGTTGACGAGAACATCGATATGACCGCGCCAGGATACGGCCTGCTCCCATAGCCTTGGTATGGCGTCGGTCACGGCAAGATCGGCTTCGACGACGCGGCAACGCTCCGAGCCTAGGGAACGCTGGACGGCGGCCGCTCCTCGAGCGGAAATATCGTGAAGCACGACGTCGGCGCCCGCAGAGGCGACGGCCCGGACGATCGCGGCGCCGATTCCGCCCGCTCCACCGGTCACGAGAACAACTTTCTTGCCAAGGTCCAGCATGAGAAAAACCTCGCTCGCTACGGCGTTGGGCCTTTTGCCGCGTCATCGCGCGCGGGTCCGCCAAAAGAATCCATCGCCCAATCGATGGCCTGCTCCAGACGATCGTTGCCCCAAAAAATTTCTCCGCGAACAACAAAGCTCGGCGCGCCAAAGACGCCTTTGGCCATGGCCGCCTCAACCTCGGAATGAAGCCGGGCCTTGGTGTCCGGAGAGGTCGCGGTCGCGATGACGGGATGCACCGGCCTTCCCAACGACCTCAGGATTTCCGCGACGACGCTTTCTTCCCGAATATCGCGATCCTCGGCGAAATTCGCATGAAACGCCGAGCGCGTGAATTCATAGCACCACCCCTCGGCGGCCGCGACGAGAGCAACGCGCGTCGCGAGCAAACTGCCGCGGGGATAAACCGACGGCCAGGTCAAGGGAATTCCATAGAGCGTGCAGTGCCGCTCCACATCGCGCCTTCGGTAGCGCCGTTGTTGATCGCTTACTTCCTGAAACGGCTCCGAACGCGAGGTCTGCCGCTTAAAGACAGGCCCGAGCAGAAACGGCCTCCAGAGGATCCCTATCGGCGCTTGCCGGGCCGAGAGAAGTCCTTCGATCCTCGAAACCGCCAGGTACGAATACGGACTTGCGAAATCATACCAGAATTCCATTTCGGGGCGGGCGGGCGATTGCATAGGGCACGAATTCCCCCTACCGGACAGGCACGCGAGACCTGACGCTCACGCTCATCGCAACGAGCACCATAACCGCCGCAACAACGGTCGACGGCGTTATGGCCTCGCGCAGCAACACAGCCGACCATAGCAGAGCGAGCATCGGCACCAAAAGATTCAACTGGCCGATGCGTGCTATGCCGCCCATCGCAAGTCCCCGATACCAGGAGACCGATCCCAGAAACATGCTGACGATACCCGTGTACCAGAAGCCAACCCACGCCCCCAACGGTATGGGCGACCAAGCGTGGTTGCGGACTTCTATCACGAGAGGGACGGCGACGAGAGGAGCGAGCATGATCATCGCCCAGCACAAGGTTCTCGTCCCGCCGAGTTCGCGGGCGACGCGGCCGCCCTCGACGTAGCTGAAGCCGACGCTCAGCATGGCCGCCACAAGCCAGCCGTCGGCAAGCTCCACGCCACCTTCGGCTCGGCTCATGGTGAAAGCGGTGATTACGACCACGCCCGCGATGCAGCCGAGCCAGAAGCGCAACGGCGGCCTTTCTCCGGCGCGCAACACGGACATCACGGCGGTCGTGGCGGGAGTGAGGCCAACCACAACGGCGCCGTGAGACGCGGGCACTTGCTCGAGAGCGAGCGCAACGAAGAACGGGTAGCCTATCGCCAGGCCCAAGCCGGTCCAGAGAATGCCGAGCCATTGGCGACGTTTTGGCGACGGCCCGCCGATGAAGAGCAAAGTGATGAGGCCCAGGACCGCCGCAATCTCGATGCGGCTATAGGTTATGATCGCCGGCGTGAAGCTGCGCACCGCCAGCCGCGTTGCCGGCAGCGTCCCGCTAAAGGCGAGCATCCCGAAGCTCCCCCACAGGATCCCCTGGCGCCAACTCGGAGAAACGGTTGCCGCGGCCGGCTCTTGCGCCATGCGTTGGTCCGCGGCGAGGGACCGATCAACAAGAGGAGGCGTCACCCTATCACGCTCCCGCGGCGGCGTCATTCGTCCTAGTCGGCCGGAACCATCTGGCGTTGCTTGTCGCCGCCGAAGAGCAGCTCGCCGTCGGGGGCGTAAATCGCCGTGTCCGGACAAATGATGTCAAGATGATATTGGGTGTAAGGCGTAAGGCCAAGCCCGATATGCAGACAGCCCTCGGTGCCGCCGTATACTTCATTCATCGCCATATTGTCCCAGATGACCTCCAGCGTGGTATTGACCGCAAATCCAAGTTCCCAGATGGTGCGATAGCGGGAATCGACGTAGAACATCCTTTCCAACATGTGGAGCGCGGGCTTCCCCTCCGGTCCCACCGCCCTCACCTCGACAATCACCCCTTTGCTCACCTTTGCAATGATCGGCGACACGTGCATGGATCGCAGGGCCTCAAAAATGCGCCGCTGATCCTCGCGCAGAAAAGACACCTCGCCGGAGTGGAGGATCGGCAGGCCGCGCAAGGCGACTTCGCCATTGATCGCCAAGGCAAGCCGTGCATCGAATTGCCAGATGTCGGCCGGCAAGACGCTGATCTCGCCGGAGGGCGAGATCTGCTGCTCGCCCCAATCAAGAAAGCCGGCCTGAATATTCCACTCATAGTCGCCATTCAGGTGCTCGAAGACCGCTCGGGTGCCGTGACGCTTGTCGACAATCTCCATGTGGTCGACTTTGGGACCGCGATCAAAAAACCGATCGACGAGCATCTGCTGCCGATCGGGGCGAGTACGTTCGATCATGTCGAGAAAATGCGCAACCGCGTGCATTGGCGTAGGCGTGGAATTGCACGCCATTGCCAAAAGCTTCCGCTTTGGGCCGATCAATTCCTGTCTCGGAGAACGGAAGAAGCAATTCGGCGAAACAACGAGCACGTGCGCGGGTTCCGGGATCGAATCGCGCAAAAGCAACTCGATCTGTCCTTCCTCGTCGTAAGGGAACACCCGGTACTCGGGGTAGCCGCCCGAATGCTCGATGGTGATCGAATTCAACAAGCCGCTGTTGGTCACAAGGCAGAAGGTGGCGCCTTCGGGCGGTCCGAATTGGCGGTAGCGCCCCGGACGGATGATTATCTCCCTGGTCTCAGTCATCTCCGCAGTCTCCATGCCCAAAGACGCCGGCGACGCCGAACGCCTGCAAGATCCGGGATCGCGCCGCTTCGGTCGTGATGCGCGTAATGCACAACACTCTGTCGGCGGGCGTCAGATGCTCGTGAAAATATCGCTCCGGCGTGCCAAGGCGCACGCCCGGGGGAAGCTCAGGGTAGAAGTCGGGCGGGACGCTCACTCCCTTGATCACCCCGGACTCCGGCGAAAAGAGCGCGCCGGGACACAGCAGTCCCGCGATGGACCCGGCAAGCTCCTTCATATCCGATTCCTGCGGGCGCCCATCGATCCGCGGATAAATCCGAAAACCCTCGACGCGCGAGAATAGAAGCATCGGCCGGAATGCGGACGGGTTGCACGTCTTGAACACGATGGTGTCCGGAACTCCATGGGGGCCGTCCCTGGCGGCCGCGAAAAGACGCGCCCACATGGCCTTCAACATGGACGTCCGCTGCCAGCGGGTCGCGATAAGCTGCGTCGTCGCGTGAAGAAACCGATTGCCACCCGCCGTGAGGCGCCATCGAGAGGCCAAGAGAGCAACCGCGTCGCCCGTGGCCGCTTCGACGCTGAAGAAGAGATCGTCGTACTCGTTGAACCAATCGCGCTTGATCGTGAAATAGGTGGACATCCTGAGGGACGGCATCGCGCGGACGAGACAGGACTGGAGCCACTGCCGGACATCCGCCGACAATCCGTCGGCACCGGCCACATGATGGACGACGTATCCGCGCGCGCGGGGCTCTTGCCCCCCGCCTTCGCCGCCGACACGCTGCATCAAGGTGTCCATGACGCCCCTGCGGCGGACCCGATCACATGGCCAAAGCCTCGCTCAGGCCGAGCAGCTCGGGAGCGGCCTTCTTCTCCGCCTTGCCCGTGAGCCTGTAGAGCTCGACAAAGAAGGCCACGTAGAGCTTGCCGATGTTGCGCAGGTGTTCGAGCATCCGCGCTTCATCGTCGGGGGTCTTCACGAGCGACGCGAGAACGTCCCAGACGAAATCGTCATGGTCTTCATGCAGGTCGAGGTCCACGTGCCCGCGAGCGCCGCGCACCTTGTCCTTGCCAAGGGCGTTTTCGAGATTATCGAGCCACTTCGGCTGGGTTTTCGCCGTCGTATACTCGACGAAATAAACGCTCGTGATCAAGGCGAGCGGACTTTCCTCGAATTCGAGACCCCATTGGTAGTAGCCGATAAGCAGCTTCGTCGACAGAAGAGGCTCCGTCGAGTAAATCTCCTCTTTCGTAACGCCGATGCGCGCCAGGTCGTGGACGAAAAATTCCGCGTCATGCAGCATTTCGTCCTCGGAGTACTTCGACCAGAGCTTCGCCCGAACCGGATCGCGCTTCGTGAAGTACCGAATGGCGAGCGCATCGCAGGTTCGCTTCATGCGCAGCCGAAGAATGATTTCGATCGTATGCCGCTTGTAATACTCGAGATTTATGTCCTTGCTGGTCATCAGGTGCTTTGCGAAGGGTACGGACTCGTAAAACTCCCGAATCATCGAGTCCATGAGATCGTCGGCCCGGGCCCGCAGATCCGGACGCCGGTCAATGTTCGCGGATGTATCCGGAATTGCAATGAGTTGCATGGATGTCTCCTGATTTCGAGAGGACGCGAAGCCGGTTACCGGGTTCAATCCGCGGCGAAGGCGCACGACAAAACCCATCAATTCCCGTCATGCCCGTGAATTCGCCGCGCCGCCGTGTTAGGGTGCGCAATCCACGCCCGGCGCCGAGGCCGCAGGAATCATGCCGCTGCCAACCGTAGACTGGTCGTCTTTCGCCGAGGTGTTCGACATGTTTCTTCAATACAATCCCGCGTACCAGGAAATCCTGGCCGAATTCCAGGAAGAAGCTCGGAACTGGCCATTGGAGAGCGACAGCGTCATCGTCGACGCCGGAGCCGGAACCGGCAACTTCTCGCTTGCGGCGTCCAGGATTCATCCAGGCAGCCTTACCGTCCATCTGGAACCCGACCTTCGCATGATCGCCCGCGCGAGAGCCAAGGCGGGCGAAACGCCGCCCGCCAATCTGAGGATGGTGCGAGGCCGGATCGAGGACGACTGCATTCGCTCCAACAGCGTCTCCGCGATGATGTGCGTTCACGTGCTGTATTCGCTCCCAAATCCGCGCGACGCGCTCGCAACGATGCATCGCTGGCTGCTTCCCGCGGGACGCATATTTCTTTGCGACCTGGGGCGCATCGTCGACCTCAACGATTGGACACGTTTCTTCATCGGCCATCTTCGCCGGCGCTTCGGCGTCATCGGAACGGCGCGCATTCTGTGGAAGGGCCGCGTCGTGGCGCAGCAAAACCGCATAATTCGCGACCGCCAGCGCGACGGAACCTATTGGACGCATTCGCCGGCCCAGTTCGCGGACATCGTCGAGCAAACCGGATTTCACGTCCTTTCCGTGCGCCCCTGCAACCGCGGATATAGCCATCTGGTGGTCGCCCAGAAATGAATGCGCGGGTTATCGATTCACGACCGTCTCGAGTCTCGATCGATCCGCAGCCGTCGTCGCCCGATCGTCGCCGTAAATGCTCCAATCGATGAGTCGGAGATACATCTCTCCCCCGTCGCGAGCGCCCTGGATCAAGTCGTCCATGTGTCGCGATTCGAGATTCGCGTCGCCCAGCACATCGAGTATGTCGGTGCCGTGGGGGGCGTCGACATGGAGATGCAACATCACGAAACGGGTATTTTCCCGGCGCGCGTAGGGCGCGGAACCGATGATCCTTTGAACCTGGCTCTCGCGCCCGCTCACGATGTTCTCCAGCACACAATGCGCGCCAATGCGGACCAGGGGCCGCTCGTGAACAACGGCCGAGAAATATGCGTGCCAGAGCCTCACATCGAGCGGCGCGTCGATAATTTCGCTTCCGAGAGCCGCCACGTCGCGCTCGGCAAGCTGATAATGCAATTCCTCCTCCACTCCGATTTTGAAAAGGTACTCGCGCAACTCTTTTCGCGCGGCAAAATCGGGATGACTCGCCGCGATGATGAAGTGGCGCTGAACGCCCTTGGTCAAATGATATTGCATGGAGAGATAGCGAACATATTGATCTTCGCGCAGGCTTTCGCGGCTTAGGCGATCCAAGCGGGCGGCCATCGCCTGCTGCGCCGACGCGACAATCCTTTTGAGCTCTTTCATGAGGAACCCTCCCGAACCGAGGGCACGCGGCGCGCGCATGTCATGACGGATAACATCCGCATGGCCCTTTCTTGACCCGCCCCATTCCGACCGCGGCCGTTTCGGAAGCACCCGTACCCCGCAGGGCCGGTCCCGCCAGATGCGCGCCGTCCTTTCCCAGCGCCCGGGTTTGCGGGCACAAGATAATGAGAGCGTATTGCGTAAAGGGCGTGAGGCCGAGGCCCCAATGACAGCAGCCGCTGGGACCTCCGTAGGACTCGTTCATTCCGCAATTCCCGCCGAACAATACGTGTTCGGCGTTGATGCCAAAGCCACATTCCCAAATGGTCGCATAGCGCGAGTCGATCTCGATCAGGGCGGTCAACGCTTCCGCCGCCGGTTCAGACAGACGGTGCGTGGCGCGCACTTCCGCTATTCGGCCTTCGCGCACACGAACGACGACGGCGTGCTCGCGGATCGTCGACAGACTCTCGAAGAGGCGGCTGCGGTCGGGCTCATAGTAGGAGACCGCGCCGCAGTGGACGGCCAGGGCGCCCTTCAAGGCGATTTCACCGTCGAGCGCGAGCGCAAGCGACGGATCAAACTCCATGATGCTTCCCGGCACCACGCTTATTTCGCCGGACGGCGCAATTTGCTGATCGCCCCAGTCAAGCAACGCGGCCTGGACGTTCCACTCATAGCTCTCGTCGAGATGCTTGAGCACGGCTCGAGTGCCGTATTCGTCATCGACGAATTCGAGCCGATCGCTGGCTTCGCCCAATTTGAAGAAGCGATCCACGAACGCCGCTTCCCGTTCGGGGTCCGAGCGTTCCACGACGGCGAGAAAATGCGCGATCGCGTCGCGGCCGCAGGGCGTGGAAGCGCAAGGCATGACGATCAGCTTTCGCCGGCCGAGAGACTGCGCTTCGGGCGACGTCAGAAATTTCTCCGGCGAGATGACCAGGACGTGCGAGGATTCCGGAATTTCCGCGCCAAACAAGGCGTGCAACGGCCGATCGTCGGGCAAGGCCACGATCTTGGCCGACGAGTATTTGCGGGCCGCGCCGAAGGCAAATTTTTCGACCAGACCGGGGTTGGTCACGAGACAGAAGGCGGCCCCGTCCGTCGGACCGAAATGGCGTATTCTATCGGGATTTACGATGAGAGCCCCGGTTCCCGCACCGGGCGTTTCCTGGCCGTCGGCACTTGCAAGCCGGTGTTCGTCCACTTCGTGCTTCTTCTCGACAGGTCGCGGCGAAGCAGAGAGGCGCGGCTGCGCCACGCCTCTCGCAAACCTTGCTCAGCCGAGAAGCGTTCCGAGGTAACGGCTGTTCTTCCGCACTTTCTTCATCGGTTGCTCCTATCGATGGGTGAGCCGGAGGTTGAGTGTATCGCCCCCAGCGATGCCATCATTATAGGGTCCGACTCGGCATGCAACCGGAAAATGCAGTACAAGGAGCAACACATCCGTTTTCGCAAGCGAAGAGCGCGTCATCTTCCTGTTTTATAGCCGTCTCTCGCGAAGCGCTCCCTCAATAGGAGTGCGGCGCCGGATGATCCGACGCCATCGCGATCAATTCGCCAAGCAACGTGCAAACATCTCACCACCCCCGGCCACCGGAGGGCGGCCTTGCCGGACGCGCAGCTTCGGCGTAAAGCCTCGCACCAGGCTCACATTACGGATCCGTCCGAAAGTCAATCCGGCGAATTTGCGTCCGCGATGCTCCAGAGCCGAACCTCTCCGTCGCGGCTGGCAGACGCAAGCGTCTCGCCGCCGGGTGAAAAGCCGACGGCACTAACCGCGCAGGCATGTCCTCGCAAGTCGGCGATTTGCCGGCCAGTCCAAAGGTGCCAAAGCCGAACCGAGCCATCAGCCCCGCCCGACGCAACGACTTTCGCTTCCGGAGAGAACGCGACCGAGTGGATGGCTCGTCGATGTCCTTCGAGAGTGCCGAGGCGCCAGCCGGAAGCGATGTCCCAAATCGTCAGGTTCGCGCTCCAATCCCCGGCGATCAGCGTTTCCTCGTCAGGCACAAACCCGATCGAGGATACAAACGACCCGCTTGCGAATTCCCGCCGCTTTTCGCCGGTCGCCAAGTCCCACAACACAATACCGCCGGGACCGCGTGGTTGACCGCCGGCGGCCGCAACGGTATTGCCGTCAGGCGAAAATGCCACGCTCGACACGATTCCTCGCGTGAAGCGGAACTCGACGCGCTTCGCTCCCGTTCGCAGATTCCAGAGTCTGACCGTCCGATCCCGTCCGGCCGAGGCAACCAGCCGGCCATCGGGCGACACGGCAACGGCCGCAATGGGACCCCCGTGACCCAAGAGACGGCATTTTTCCCTCAGCTTGTCCGTCCTCCATATCCTGACGATTGCGTCGGCACCGGCCGTGACCGCCAGAGCGCCGTCGGCAGAAAACGCGATTGCGTATATGTCGCCTCGATGTCCACCGATCGTCGCGACATGAGTTTTGGAGGCATAATCGAAGATCTGCACAGCACCCGCGCCATTCAAGGGACTCGCCGCAATCGCGCAGCGCGTCGCGTCCGGAAGAAACGCGAGGGAGCGGACCGTCCGCGCTCCAATAAGCGCCACTCGCGCGCCAACGGCGCGGTCCCACCGCCTGATAACATCCGGCTCGGGCGCGGCCACGCGATCCACATACCGCCGGAGCTTCCCTCCTGGCTTGACGATGCCGTCGACACACGAAACGTCGATGGCCACGTCGCCCAAAATCTTGCGAAGCCGGGATTGCAGGCTGTTCCCCGTTCGCTTGGCGTCAACATCCCTTGACCGGGCAACCCATCGAACGGCGAAGCGCGACATTTCCGTCCGTTCGAAGGAAAATTCCTTCACCGCGGGCGCAAGAAGAATTTTATCCAGGGATCGGGTCGAAACGCTTCGGTGAGGCAGTTCAAATCGTCCGGCCTCTCGCGCGGGCAAATCGAATATCGTCTGCCCCTCGAAGCCGCAAGCGCACTTATCGCGTCCAAGCGTGGCGTTATCGCCGGTTCGATATCGAACGATCGGCATTGCCCAGTTGGAAAAATTCGTCAGAACGATCTCGCCGGCGCCATTATCCGCGATCCGCCCGCCCGGCCGCCTGATCTCAAGCCGGACGCGCGATGTCTGGACATGCAAGCCGCGGCCGTGCGCGCACTGCAGAGCGACCAGCCCTCCTTCAACGGAGGTGTATGCATTGTAGACTTTCGCGCCAAACCAGTTTTCCAGCCGCTCCCGAGCGTCCTCAAACAGGTTTTCGCCGCTGACCAGGATCGCCTTGGGCCTGATCCTGCTTCCGTTCGATCGCTCAATTGCATCAAGCTCCGCAAGTTTCTCCAGATAGGCCGGCTTGCCGTAAAGCAAGGGCACCGGCGCATCGCGCAACCGCCGAACCAAAGCAAGATCATCGTCGGCATTTCGCCCCAAGACGCACTTCCGCCAGAGCGCGCATTTCAACGGCAGGATGAGCTGAAAATTTTGGCGGCGCCATGTCTCGTTCGATAGAAGAGCGACGCCGAGACGTCCAGGCCGCATGCAGCGTCGCAGCCCAGGGACGTAACTTGCGACCGTCGCAAACGTCTCGTGGTTCAGGTCGTACCAACTCGCGAGATCGAAATACACGGTGAGCGGGAAACCGGTTGATCCGCTCGTCTTGGCAAAGAAGCGGTTGCCCGATCGAATCGCCGAGGATGAAACGAAGGAATTGCGCTTCGCCGCCAGCTCCGAGCGCGAGATCATCGGGAAATCGGCAAGCGTCAAACCGGCCCGCAATCGGCCGCGACCGAACGCGGATTGATAATAGGGAATTGTCTCGGCGACATACCTCAGGAAGACGCCGTCTCTCTCCGGCGACTCAAGAAGGCGCCGGCGCTCCTCCCACGCATCGGAACCGCTGAGCGCCAACAGCAACTTCGCGCCAAGCTCGCCATGCACCGGTGCCGAATCATCGTTGTCCACGACCAAGATCGCCGTGCCATCCGTGGCGCAGGTTTTGTTGCGCCGAGCCGCCGCCGATACGAACCCCCGCCATAAGCGCGGCCGCCGCCGACACGGTCCCGTCGCTCAATGCCCCCTCGGATCGGGATCCCGATCCGAGCAAGTCACCAGCTCTCGATCAGAGGATCACGGTGAGTTGGCCATCCCGAAGATTCTTCAACTTGGCGCTTGGAATGCGGTTGATCGCGTCAGCGATCATTTGCTTAGCTTCTTCGGGGGTCATTCCCCCCTTTTTCGCAAGCTGAACCGTCATGGCGAGTCTCGGTTTCCGCGATTTGGCTGCCGCCATCTTCCACCCCCTCCTTGCCAGCGCCCTTATAACGAGAAGCAGATTACTATCCGTCTTGCACAATTGCAAGTGGTGATCGGCGGCGGCAACAATCGATGCAATCCGGTTGTCGAGGCTTGATCCCTTCAAAGAACGGCGGCAAAGAAGTTGCGCGCGCCTTCGACCGTAATACACCTATTCCATCGCGGGCGCGGATTGCGCAGGCGCGCGCGAGCAAAGCGCGGTCACTCCCCGGCGGCGAGGCCCTCGACGGCGAGCCGCTGCGTCGCCAGCGCCCGCTCCCAGATGGATTGCTTCCACGCCACCTCATCGCAGTAGAAGGCATCCCTGATCTGCCGCTTGATTGCGCGACCCTTGGATGAATCGACCTCGCCGTGATGGTGCAGCCAGTTGTCGGCGCGCAGCGCAAGCGTCACATCGCCCGCGGGCAGAGTGCCGAATTCAAGCGCTATCATCACGATCTCCGTATGTCTCGCCGCCTTCTGCATGCCGGCGAGGCTTGCGCCGGGCTTCGCGACGGTCACCGAGTTCCCGAGAGCGGGGGAAGCGATATCGCCGTTGTACCAGCGATCCGCCAGCCTGAAATTGCCGCTGTCGACAGGGTGAATGCAAATCCGTTCGCCCTTGCCGCGCGGCCCCAGCCCGGAATGATAGTCGATCACGGCCGCCCGGCGCGCCCTTATCGTGCCAAAAATCCGCTCCAACACGACATTCGACCAAGTCGGCGCCCCGCCGCCGTAAAAGAGCCCGTCCGGATGGCGGTACTGACCGCCGGCGATCGCCCGTTGAATCCGATATCGGCCATGCGCCCTGGCATAGGCGCGAAGCCGACCTTGCGTCTCGGCAATGACCGAATCATTCCATTCTTCGGGACACAAGATGGGATGCAGCGTCTCGTAGTCCTCGTTCGCCGGGGGTTGCGCGAAGCGCTCGATGAAATTGCGATTAAGGTCGACATTCTCGTGCGTCACGCGGCGCAGCCAGGCGAAGCCGTAGGGGTTGATCGCGTGCACGTGCATGAGCGCGACGCCTTCAGGCATCTGCCGGTGAAGGCGCTCCTCCAGCCAACCGGTTTGCAACGCCGACCCGCAAAAACCTTCGACACCATGCGTCGCGGAGATCGTAACCAGCAGCTTCTCGGCATCGGCGGGGCCATAGCGAGCGACATCGGTAAAAAGCCGCTCGCCTCCCGGCCCCGGCAGCGGATATTCGAAGCTTTCCATCTTGCAACCCGCCGTGCCGCCGGCGTCAAGAAATTTACGGCGAGCTTCCCGATAGGTCGCCGAAAAGTGCCGGCTCACATCCATCACAACGTTCCCACCTCGTCGGCGCTGGCCGCGACAGGAAATTCGAACCGAAGGGAGAAGGTATCGATATCGGGCCGCCCGGTCGAGCTTCGCCGCCGCGGTCGCGCCAAACCGCCGCGAGCGGCCCTGTTGAGCCCGATCCCGGCGATCTTGCGCCGGCCGAGACCGAAGGGGGCCCGCCGCGGCGGGCCCCGCTTCTCGTCATTGCGAGACGAGCTGAATCTGGCCGATGGTCGCCTTGGCCTTCTCGTCGGCCTCGCCTTGCGGCACGAGCGACACCGCCGGCGTCGCCGTGAGCTCGCCTTTCGCCTGCAGCGTCTTGACCTTCTCGGTGACGTCGAAGCTGAAGGTGCGCGGCTTCATCGCCGCCATCTTGTCCCGCATCATGGTGACGCCGAAGAAATTGATGGTGCCGACGTAGTTGGGCAGATCATGGCTCGGCGTGGCGCCCTGCGGCAGATCGAGATAGAGGTCGTAATGGACGCCGGGCGGCGACGCAGCCTGCACGTTCTTGAGCACGAGATAGACCTTCCGATTGGGCGGCAAGGCCTTGACTTGCTCCCGCGGCAGCCGCGGCTGCGCCTGGGCCGGCGGCGACAGCATGTTGACCCGCAGCGCGGTGCGCGGAAGGACGGTCTCCGACGCGAGGATGGCGAGGATGGCCGGACTGAGCTTGACGAGGTGCAGCGGACATGCCGCCGATACGGGCTCGAACTCCTGGTAGGTATAGTTGAGCTGGGAGATGTCGTTGAAATCCTTCACCGTCGCCACGACCTTGTTGCCCTGGATATCGGCGAAGACGAATTGCTGGTTGAGCCAGGCGGCATAGGTCGGGTTCTTGCAGCCATGCTTGTTCCAGCTCGCCCACAGCCGGTCGATGTTGCAGTGATGCATCCAGAAGATGGGATCGTTCGCCGCCCAGGGGACGGAGCCCATTCCCTGCGAATTGCCCACCCAGACATGGACGTTGCCGTGGATGCCGAAATCGAGCGTCGCGCAGAACCCCTCATCGGCGCCGTTGGCGCTGTAGACCGTCTCGTTCAGCGCCCCGAGCGTCACCAAGTTGGCGGGAATCTGGCTGCCGGTATTGACCCCGGGATTGCGGTTGACGCGGTAGAGCGGGCTCGAGGTGACGGCAAACTCCGGCGGTATCGAGCGCTGGGCGGGATTCGAGTAGTTCCAGTAGGGCAGCGTGAAGCTCGGCTCGTAGGACGCCTGCCGCACGATCAGCTCGAAGAAATAGACGAACATGCGATGCCACGGCAGGAAGAAATCCTCGTTCTCCCCGCCATGGGCCTGGCACGTCTCCCACATCTGCTGCGCCAAAGCGCGATAGGGAGCCGTCGGCTGCGGATAGATCCGGTTGAGCTCGCTGGCCATCCCCGGCGGCTCCTTGACCCAGTGCGTGTACCACTGGAAGACCCAGGACAGCGGATTTTGCTCGGGCGTCATGGTCATCATGCGGTTCACGCCCGCCTGGTATTTCTCCAGCATCGCCTTGCCCTCGGTGCTTGCGGCGTTGTAGCGCACGCGGGTCCCGCCCTGCGCCCAGGCCTGCTGCTTGATCCAGATCGGGAAGGGAATGGCATCCAACGCGGCGCCTGCCGCGCCCGCTGCCAGCAAGGCGCGGCGAGTCAGCTTCCTCTTCATGGCGGTCCCCCTAAAAGCAGATAAAAGCAGTTCGAATTCGCTTAGAGGTAGCGACTATATCGCGTAGCACGAGAGATGTGAACTGTTTTTCAACAAGGAGTTGATGATCCGGCGCCGTCGAGCCCGGCGCGGATCGTCAGCCCGCGACGAGAGCGACGCGCCCGATGGTGGGTGGGGCCACGCCGCTTCGCGGCGACCCCGACGCCGGAACGATGGTCACGGCCAGGCGGTCGCCCTCCACCCCGCCGGCTGCGAGCGCCGTCAGCGTCGCGGTGACGTCATAGCTGCGCTGAAGCTGCTGCGCCGAAGAGAGCGGGGTGACGCCGAAGAAATTGAGCGTCCCGACGTAATGCGGGTCGCCAGGCCCCGGCACCGGGCCGGGCGGCAATCCCAGATAAATCTCGTAGACCACGCCCGGCTGCGCGGACACCTGCAACCCGCTCAGCACCAGGAAAAGACGCCGGTTCGCGCCGACCGCCTGCAATTGCCGGCTGAACGGCTCCGCCGCCGAGCGCGGCGCCAGCAGCACGCGCGTCGCCTCGGCGCCCAAGGCGATGGCGCCGGCGGGAGCGGCGGCCAAAGTCACCGGCTCGCCTCCGCCCGGCGGCTCGGCGCGCGCGCCGAGCGCGGTCCAGAGCAGCAACGGCACGGCAAGAGCAAAGCCGATCGTTCGACGCGAGAATTTCCGCATGGCACAAGGGTCTCGGGACAGGTGCGATCCGCAACCAGCATCGCCCATCAGATAGGCGGGCGAACCGCGCCCGGCAAGCCGGGCCGGCCGCGAAGTCGCCCCTCCTCCCGCGCGCGGAACGCGCGCAATCGACCGCTCCGACGAGACTTTGATTAAGGCAAGGGACGGATCTCGCTCCCTTCTCTCCGCGCTTGTTGACGCCGCCCAGGGCTTCCCCGCATGGTGCGGCCATGCCGCCGGCCGCGCGCACGCTCACCCCCGCCGAGAAGCTCGACTGGCTGCGGCTCATCCGCAGCGAGAACGTCGGGCCGATCACCTTCTATCAGCTCCTGGCGCGCTTCGGCTCGGCCGCGGCGGCGCTTGAGGCGCTGCCCGAGCTTGCCCGCAACGCCGGACGGCGGCGCCCGCTCGGCCTTTGCGGCAAGCCCGCTGCCGAGCGCGAATTGGCGGCGCTCGAACAGGCCGGCGCCCGGCTCGTCGCCCGAGGCGAGCCCGACTATCCCGCGCTGCTCGCCGCGGTCGAGGACGCGCCGCCGCTGCTGTCGGTGCGCGGCGATCCGGCGTTGCTGCATCGGCCGGCCATCGCGGTGGTGGGGGCGCGCAACGCCTCGGCCAATGGCAGGCGCTTTGCCCGCGACCTTGCCTTGCAACTCGGCGCCCAGGGCCTCGTCGTCGTCTCGGGCCTGGCGCGCGGCATCGACGCCGCGGCGCATCAGGGCGCGCTGCCCACCGGCACCGCCGCCGTGCTCGCCGGCGGCATCGATTCGGTCTATCCCGAGGAGAACCGCGAGCTTCAGGCGGCAATCGCCGAGCGCGGGCTGCTGCTGGCGGAGATGCCGGTCGGGACCGAGCCGCAGGCGCGGCACTTCCCCCAGCGCAACCGCATCATCTCCGGCACCGCGCTGGGCGTGCTGGTGGTCGAGGCGGCGCTGCGCTCGGGCTCGCTCATCACCGCCCGCTTCGCCCTCGAGCAAGGGCGCGAGGTCTTCGCCGTGCCGGGCTCGCCGCTCGACCCGCGCTGCCGCGGCGCCAACGACCTCATCCGCCACGGCGCGGTGCTGACCGAGACCGCCGAGGACGTGCTCGCCGCGGTCGGAGCGCATCTCGCGCCGACCGCCCCGGCGCGGCCGGTCCCGCCCGCCGAGGCGGAAGCGGCGCCGCCCGCCCCGGCCGAGCTGGCGGTCGCCCTCGACCGGGTGCTGGAGCATCTCTCGCCCGCGCCGGTGCCGGTCGACGAGCTGATCCGGCAATGCCGCCTGCCGGCCGCCGTGGTCAGCGCCGTGCTGCTCGACCTCGAACTCGCCGGCCGGCTGGAGCGGCAGGCCGGCCATCAGGTGGCGCTGGTGGGATAATCCGGAGAGAGAAATTTCTTTATATGACAATATATTGGAAATCTTTTTTCATCCTGATCGGCAATTGCGGCAGCAGCCTCTCCCAAAAGGTAGCCTTGCTTTAACGAGCTTGCGGAACTATCTGTGCCCGGCCTCGGGACGCGAATTAACCCCATGAACGTCGTCATCGTCGAATCGCCCGCCAAGGCGAAAACCATCAACAAGTACCTCGGCAAAGGCTTCAAGGTCCTGGCGAGCTACGGCCATGTCCGCGACCTGCCGCCCAAGGACGGCTCGGTGCGGCCGGACGAGCACTTCGCCATGTCCTGGCAGGTCGACGGCAAGGCGGAGAAGCGGCTCAACGAGATCACCCAGGCAGTCAAGGGCGCCGAGCAGGTCTATCTCGCCACCGACCCCGACCGCGAGGGCGAGGCGATCTCCTGGCACATCCAGGAAGTGCTGAAGCACCGCAAGGCGCTGAAGGGCGTCGACGTGAAGCGCGTCGTCTTCAACGAGGTCACCAAGACGGCGGTGCTCGACGCCTTCCGCCATCCGCGCGCGCTCAACCGCGAGCTGGTCGACGCCTATCTGGCGCGCCGCGCGCTCGACTATCTCGTGGGCTTCACGCTGTCGCCGGTGCTGTGGCGCAAGCTTCCGGGCAGCCGCTCGGCCGGCCGCGTGCAGTCGGTGGCGCTGCGCCTCATCTGCGATCGCGAGAGCGAGATCGAGAAGTTCAAGGCGCGGGAATACTGGACCGTCGAGGTCGAGTTCGCCACGCCCTCGGGCGAGCGCTTCACCGCGCGCCTCACCCATCTCGACGGCAAGCGGCTCGACAAATACGACCTCGCCGACGAGACGGCCGCGCGCGCCGCCGCCGAGCGCATCCTGCGCCAGCGCGCCTACAGCGTCGCGGCGGTCGAGAAGAAGCAGATCCGGCGCAACCCGCCGCCGCCCTTCACCACCTCGACCCTCCAGCAGGAAGCCTCGCGCAAGCTCGGCCTCGGCGCGAGCCGCACCATGCGCCTCGCGCAGCGGCTCTATGAGGGCGTCGACATCTTCGGCGAGACCGTCGGCCTCATCACCTATATGCGCACCGACGGCGTCAGCATGTCGGCCGAGGCGATCGCCGCGGCGCGCCGGCTCATCGACACGCGCTACGGCGCGGCCTACCGGCCGGACGAGCCGCGCCTCTACAAGACGCAGGCGAAGAACGCGCAGGAGGCGCATGAGGCGATCCGGCCGACCGATCTCTTCGGCCTGCCGGAGAAGGTTGGGGGCGACCTCGAGCCCGACCAGCTCGCGCTTTACGAGCTGATCTGGAAGCGGGCGGTGGCGAGCCAGATGTCGCCGGCGGTGATCGACCAGGTGGCCGTCGACATCGCCTCGCCGGACCGCGCGCTGCGGTTCCGCGCCACCGGCTCGACCATCGTCTTCGACGGCTTCCTGACGCTCTATCGCGAGGACGAGGACGACGTCGAGGAGGACGACGAGAACCGCCGCCTGCCGCCGCTCGGCGAGCGCGACGCGCTCCAGCGCGGCAAGGTCGATCCGCAGCAGCATTTCACCCAGCCGCCGCCGCGCTACAGCGAGGCGAGCCTGGTCAAGAAGCTCGAAGAGCTCGGCATCGGCCGGCCCTCGACCTACGCCTCGATCCTGCAAGTGCTGCAGGACCGCAACTACGTCCGGCTCGACAAGAAGCGCTTCATCCCCGAGGACCGCGGCCGCGTCGTCACCGCCTTCCTCGAAAGCTTCTTCGAGCGCTACGTCGAGTACACCTTCACCGCCGATCTCGAGAACAAGCTCGACGAGATCTCCGACGGCCGCATCGCCTGGCGGAAGGTGCTGGAGGATTTCTGGCGCGATTTCTCGGCCGCGGTGGCCGGCACCAAGGACCTCTCGATCACCCAGGTGCTGGACGCGCTCGACGCGGATCTGGGGCCGCACTTCTTCCCGCCGCAGCCCGACGGCCGCGACCCGCGCCTCTGTCCCGCCTGCGGCGCCGGAAGGCTGAGCCTGAAGCTCGGCAAGTTCGGCGCCTTCGTCGGCTGCTCGAACTATCCGGAGTGCCGCTACACCAGGGCGCTCGCGGTCGAGAACGGCGCGGGCGAGACCGGCGAGGCGGCCGGGCCGCGCGAGCTGGGCGTCGATCCCGCGAGCAACCTGCCGGCCAGCCTGCGCAAAGGGCCTTACGGCTATTACGTCCAGCTCGGCCTCGGCGACGAGGGCGAGAAACCCAAGCGCGTCTCCTTGCCCAAGGGCGTCGCGCCGGCCGAGATCACGCTCGACCGGGCGCTCAAGCTGCTGTCGCTGCCGCGCGAGGTCGGCATCCATCCCGCCGACGGCAAGAAGATCACCGCCGGCATCGGCCGCTTCGGCCCCTATATCAAGCATGGCGACGAGTTCCGCTCGCTGCGCGGCGACGACGACGTGCTGACCATCGGCATCAACCGCGCCGTGGCGCTGCTGGCCGAGCCCAAGAAGGGCGGCGGCAAGCGCAGCCCGACGCCGCTGCGCGTGCTCGGCAACCATCCCGGCGACGGCGCGCCGGTCAATCTCTTCAGCGGCCGCTACGGCCCCTATGTCAGCCATGGCGGCGTCAACGCCACCCTGCCGCGCGACATCGAGCCCGAGAGCGTGACGCTCGAGCAGGCGGTCGAGCTGCTCGGCGCGCGCCGCAAGACCAAGAGCAAAGCCAAGGCGAAGCCCGCGGACACGCCGAAGAAGGACAAGCCGGCGCCCGCGGCGAAAAGCGCCAAGAAAGGATCATCGAGCCGTGCCAAGGCGGCCGCCCGGAAGAAAGGGCGCGCGAAAGAGACCCCCAAAGCCGCGGAGTGACGGCTCCGCCCGCGCCGGCCGCCGCGCGCTCGAGCGGCTGCCGACGCGCGAGGAGATCGTCGATTTCATCGCCGCGAGCCCGGACCCGGTCGCCAGGCGCGACCTGCTGCGCGCCTTCAAGGTGCCGCCGGAGCTGCGCCTTCAGCTCAAGGCGCTGATCAGGGAAGTCGAGCGCGGCGGCGGGGTCGAGCGCGGCCGTAAGCGGCGGCTCAGCGCCATCGAGGGCCTGCCCGAGATCGGCGTCATCGAAATCACCGGCGTCGATCTCGACGGCGAGATGCTGGGCCGGCCGCTGGCCTGGCGCGACCGCGAGGGCGCGCCCACCATCTACGTCGTGGCCGAGCGCGGCGCGCCGGCGCTGGGAGTGGGCGAGCGCGCCGTCGTCCGCTTCGCCGAGATCGAGCGCGGCCGCTACGAGGCGCGCATCATCCGCGCGCTGGGCGGCGCGCCCGACCGCGTGCTCGGCGTCTTCCGCCGCGACCGCGACGGCGGCAGGCTGGAGCCCACCGACCGCAAGCTCAGGACCGACTTCCGCATTGCCGAGGCCGAGGCCGCCGGCGCCGCCGAAGGCGAGATCGTGCTCGCCGAAGTGCTGCCCCAGCGCCGCCTCGGCCTGCCGCAGGCGCGCGTCGTCGAGCGCATCGGCGACAGCGCCGATCCCCGCTCCTTCAGCCTCATCGCCATCCACACCCACGGCATCCCTACCGGCTTTCCCGAGGAAGCGCTGAAGCTCGCGGCGAAGGCGCGGCCGGTGGCGCCGGACGGGCGCGCCGATCTCCGGGACATCCCGCTCGTCACCATCGACGGCGCCGACGCGCGCGATTTCGACGACGCGGTCTGGGCGGCGCCGCATGAGGAGGGCTGGCACGTCCTGGTCGCCATCGCCGACGTCGCCTGGTACGTCCGTCCCGGCGACGCGCTCGACCGCGCCGCGCGCGAACGCGGCAATTCCGTCTATTTCCCCGACCGGGTCGTGCCGATGCTGCCGGAGGCGCTCTCCAACGAGCTGTGCTCGCTGAAGCCGGGGGTCGAACGCGCCTGCATGGGGGTTCACCTCTGGCTCGACGGCGAGGGCCGCGTGCGGCGCCACCGTTTCACGCGCGGCCTGATGCGCTCGGCGGCGCGGCTCACCTATGAGGAAGTGCAGGCCGCGGTCGACGGCCGGCCCAACGAGGCGACGCGGCCGCTCATCGAGACGGTGCTGCTGCCGCTCTACGGCGCCTGGCGCGCCTTCGACCGGGCGCGCCGGCGGCGCGGCACGCTCGATCTCGACCTGCCGGAGCGGCGCGTCCTGCTCGACCCCGGCGGGCGGGTGGCGCGCATCGAGCCGCGCCGGCGCCTCGACAGCCACCGCCTGATCGAGGAATTCATGATCGCCGCCAATGTCGCGGCGGCCGAGGAGCTGGAGCGGCTGCGGCAGGCCTGCATGTACCGCGTCCACGACCAGCCCGACCCGGCCAAGCTCGCGGCGCTCAGCGCCTTCCTCGACGGCATCGGCATCCACGGCCTGACGCTCGCCCGCGGCCAGAGCGTGCGCCCGCGCCATTTCAGCGAGATCCTGCGCCGCGCCGCCGGCACGCCCTACGCCCAACTGGTCAACGAGCTGGTGCTGCGCAGCCAGGCCCAGGCGGTCTACAGCCCGATCAATCTCGGCCATTTCGGCCTGGCGCTGAAGCGCTACGCGCATTTCACCTCGCCCATCCGCCGCTACGCCGACCTGCTGGTGCATCGCGCGCTGATCGCCGGGCACGATTTCGGCCCCGGCGCCTTGCCCGCCGCCGAGGAGGCGAGGTTCACCGAGACCGGCGAGCACGTCTCCATGACCGAGCGGCGCGCCGCCGCCGCCGAGCGCAGCGCCGTCGACCGCTATACCGCCGCCTTCCTGGCCGAGCGCGTCGGCGCCAGCTTCGCCGGCAGGGTCAGCGGCGTCACCCGCGCCGGCCTCTTCGTCACGCTCGCCGAGACCGGCGCCGACGGGCTCATCCCGATCCGCACGCTGCCGAACGACTACTACGATCACGACGAGACGCGCCATCGCCTCGTCGGCCGCCGCTGGGGCCGGATCTATACGCTCGGCGACGAGGTCGGCGTGCGCCTGGCCGAAGCCAATACGGTGACCGGCAGCCTGCTTTTCGCCCTCGCCGACGCGGCCGAAACGAGCGAAGGCCGGCCGCATCGGCCGAGCAAGGCGCGGCGCGGCCATGCCTCAACCCGTCCTTAACCTCCCTTATGCATGAATAGCGTAGCCGCCCGACCCCGCCGGGAATCCCCTTGCCAGAGTCGCGAATGCCACGCAACAATGACTGGCTTTTACGCCGCGAGCGCGCCGCCTCTTGGCCGCATCGGACTTTCCCGGGAGCGACTTTCCGTCTTGCGATGAGGACCTGCCGCGAAGCCCGTTGCCGCTGGCGCCTGATCGCAAGCTTGGGCCTCTTGGCGCTTGCCGGCTGCGGCGCCGCACCGAGCGCGCCAGCGGCCGACGATCGGCGGACGCAACTGCTCGAGGAAGCCTATCGCGGCATCGCCAAGTATTACATCGAGCCGGTGACGCCGGGCGCGCTGGCGCTGGCGGGACTGCGCGGCCTCGCTAAGGTCGATCCCGGCATCTCGGTCGAGCAGCAAGGCAATCGGCTGGTGGTGCGCCAAGGCGGGCACGTGGCGCGCTTTACCGCGCCGGCAAGCTCGGATGCCGAGGGCTGGGCGGCAATGACCGAGCAGGTCGCCGCGGTTGCCCGCGCGGACTCGTCCGAGCTTGCGGAGCTGTCGAGCGACGGCCTCGAGCAGACCCTGCTCTCCGGCAGCCTGACGCTGCTCGACCGCTTCTCGCATTATTCGCCGCCGGCGCTGGCGCAGGACCGCCGCGCCGCCCGCGACGGCTTCGGCGGCATCGGCGTCACGCTCAACGCCGAAGGCGCCGAGGTCCGCATCGTCGAGGTCCAGCCGGAGACGCCGGCCGCCGCCGCCGGCTTGCAGGCCAACGACCGCATCCTGGCGATCGACGGGACGGAGATCGCCGCGCTCGCGCGCGAGGACGTGGTGCACCGCCTGCGCGGCCCGGCCGACAGCGTGGTGGCGCTCGACATCGCGCGCGGCGACGGCGGCGACCGCTTCACCTTCTCCATGCACCGCGCGCTGATCGTGCCGCCCAGCGTCGTGCTGACCGAAGAGCGCGGCATCGCCCTGCTGCGCGTCACCAGCTTCAACCAGCAGACCGGCGAGAGCGTGGCGGAGCTGCTGCGCCGGGCGCATCGCGATCTCGGCGGCGCGCTGCGCGGCATCGTCCTCGACCTGCGCGGCAATCCCGGCGGGCTGCTCGACCAGTCGGTCGAGGTGGCCAGCCAGTTCCTCGACGGGAAGCCCGTCACCTCCACCGTCGGCCGCGTGCCCGAAAGCGTCCAGTATTTCACCGCGCCCCATCGCGAGGTCGAGACGCTGCCGCTCGCGGTGCTGGTCAATGGCGGCTCGGCCTCGGCCTCCGAGGTCGTCGCCGCGGCGCTGCAGGACGCCGGACGGGCCGTGGTGATCGGCACCGCCTCCTACGGCAAAGGCACGGTGCAGAACGTGCAGCGCCTGCCCAACGACGGCGAACTCACCATCACCTGGGCCCGGCTGGTGGCGCCGGGCGGCTATATCCTGCACCAGCACGGCGTCATCCCCACGATCTGCACCGCCGATCTCCCCGACGATGCCGACGGCGTCGCCGCCGCGCTGACGCGCGGCGCCGCCGGCGCCTCGGCCGCACTGGCGCGGCCGCGCGCCAAGCTCGACGACGCCGCCTGGACGCGGCTGCACGCGCTGTGCCCGAGCCGGCATGAAGACCGTCAGATCGAAGTGACGACGGCCGAGACGCTGCTGACCGATCCCGCGCTTTACGCCCGCGCGCTCAATCTCACGCCCACCGCCGCCGCGCGGCCGCTGGCGGCGGCGGGGGTGGTGCGGTAGGCCGGCGCGACGCGAAGCGTCGTCGCCGGCGGGCGGCAGCGGTTGCGCAGCAACCGCGAGAGCCCGCACGGGGGCGGAGGATTCTCCCGAGTTTCTCCTGCTCTGTGCGGCTCTCGCGGTTGCTGCGCAACCGCTGTCGCCGCCTCGGACAAACTCCCTCCGGGAGTTTGCTCAGGCCCCACCCGCGCTGCAGAAATGCCATTCGTTGCCGCGGTGGGCGTAGAGCAGCACGTAACGCTGGGCGCCGGTGTGGTCGATCAGCACCGCCAGCTTGTCGCCGATGCAATGGTCCGGCGGGTTGCCGATGGCGCCGAGCCGCTTCGCCTTGGCGCAAGTGGCAACGCTCGCCGGCAAGGCGCCAGCGATGGCGGAGGGCGGCTTGCCGTTGACGTTGACGGCGTAATCGACGGCCTCGCCGTTCTTCACCGTCGCCATCACCTCGATCCGGCCGAACCGCGATTTATAAAGCCCGGCATTCTGCTCGCCGTCGGAAAGGCCGGACGGCACCGGCCGGAAGGTGAGCGCGGCGCAGGCCGGCGGCTCCTTGTCCGCGGCGCGCGCGGCATCGACGGCGGCGACAAGGAGAAGGGCGGCCACGGCAGTGATGACAGGTGCTGAGTGCATTTTTGCCTCTTCGCTCCAGGGAACGCGGGACAGCGTGATTATGGCGGGAGCGCGGCACGGGCGGCAACCCTTCACACGGCGGCGGGCGGCGCGCCATAGAATTGACCAACTCTGCCGTCCATAGTCTCTGGCCAGGAAGCCGCCGATGACGCCCGCACGCCCCGTTGCCCTCGCCCTCCTCGCCGCCTTCGGCCTCGCGGCGCCACCGCCGCAAGCCGCCAAGGTCGATCTCGCGCTGGTGCTTGCCGTCGACGTGTCCGAAAGCGTCGATGCCGAGGAATACACGCTCCAGCACGAAGGCATCGCCAGGGCCTTCGAAGCGCCGCCGCTGGTCGAGGCGATCGGCGGCGGCCGGAACGGCGCCATCGACGTGCTGGTGATGGAATGGTCGGACCGCGACAAGCAGGTGGTCACCGTCGACTGGACGCGCGTCAGCGACGCCGCCAGCGCCGGCGACTTTGCCGCCAGGGTCCGGGCAAGCCAGCGCAGCTCGAGCGGGCTCACCGCCATCGGCGACGCGCTCGCCGCCGCCGAGCGCGTGCTGGCGCGCGCGCCCGACCAGGCGGCGCGGCGCGTCATCGACGTCTCCGGCGACGGCATCGCCAATATCGGACCGCCGCCCAAGCAGATCCGCGACCGGCTGGTGGCCCAAGGCATCACCATCAACGGGCTCGCCATCCTCAAGCACGAGCCCTGGCTCGACGGCTATTACGACCAGAACGTGGTCGGCGGCGAGGGCGGCTTCCTGATGCAGGTGGAGGACTTCCCCTCCTTCGTCGCCGCCATGCAGCAGAAGCTGCTGAACGAAGTGCTGGCGGCGCGGCCGATCCGCCGCGCCGCCCTCGCCTGCCCGCAACGCCTCAGATGCAGTAGGTCTTGATCGGCGCGAAGCCGTTGAAGCCGACCGAGGCGTAGCTCGCGGTATAGGCGCCGGTCGACAGGATCTGCACCTTGTCGCCGACCTTGAGCGCCATCGGCAGCCGGTACTCGGTCTTCTCGTAGAGGATGTCGGCGCTGTCGCAAGTTGGGCCGGCGAGCACCACCACCCCGCTCGGCCCGCCATCGACCGGCGTGCGGATGCGGTATTTGATGCTCTCGTCCATGGTCTCGGCGAGCCCGTTGAACTTGCCGACGTCGAGATAGACCCAGCGCTTGGGGTCGCCGGCCGCCTTCTGCGAGATCAGCACCACTTCGCTCTGGATCACGCCGGCATCGCCGACGATCGAGCGGCCGGGCTCGACGACGATCTCCGGCAGGTCGTTGCCGAAATGCCGGGTGATCGCCGCCATCACCGCCTGGGCATAGCGCTCGACGCCGAGCACCTCGCCGCGGTAGTGCGCCGGGAAGCCGCCGCCGATATTGACCATGCGCAGGTTGATGTCGGTCTCGGCCAGCAGCGAGAACATCGCCGCGGCGCGGCCGACGGCGCTGTCCCACTGCTCGAGATTGGTTTGCTGCGAGCCGACATGGAAGGAGACGCCGTAGGGGTCGAGCCCCGCCGCCTTGGCGCGGCGCAGCAGCTCCACCGCCATCTCGGGCGCGCAGCCGAACTTGCGCGAGAGCGGCCATTCGGCGCCGGCGCCGTCGACCAGGATGCGGCAGAAGACCCGCGCCGAGGGCGCCGAGCGGGCGAGCTTCTCCAGCTCGGCCTCGCTGTCGAAGGCGAAAAGCCGCACGCCCTTCTCATAGGCGTAGGCGATGTCCCGCTCCTTCTTGATGGTGTTGCCGAAGGAGAGCCGGTCGGCGGTCACGCCGAGCCCGAGGCAGAGATCGATTTCGCACCGGCTGGCCACGTCGAAGGCCGAGCCCAGCCCGCGCAAGAGGTCGACGACTTCAATAGCGGGATTGGCCTTGACGGCGTAGTAGACCCTGGCGATGGGCATGTAGGTGCGCAGGAGCTGATAAGCCTCGCCGACCACCTCGAGGTCGACGACGAGACACGGCGTCTCCGGCTGCTTCTCCGCGAGGAACTTCTCGATCTTGCGGTTACGCTCGATTTTTCGGTCGATTTTCTTCTTCATTTCTGCTGGGTGTCCTGCTCATCAGGGCGCGCGCCAACGGCTCACCTCGCCGGCGCGCTCTACCGCTGCCCCCCAAGCCAGGAGGGCGGTGGAGCGAAGCTATTGTCCGAGCACGGGGACGATCCGCCGCGTCCTGGACGAAGCCGCTCAGCTCTGACTACTGGGTTCGTTGGCGCCCCGACCGCCGCTGCCGCGCGCAGCCCTGATGAAGCGAGGTGTCTCGTCAGGCCAGGGCGCTGCGGCCCTGAGTGCGATTGCAACCATATCGACCTCCCTCTCGGGACCGGCCCACAGTGACCGGCTCTGCCAAAAAGGACGCGTTACGTCGTTGCATAACCACAAGGGCCATAGGCACGTGCGAGTGCGTCGTGGCTTCGATACATACGCTCACTGCGCGGCGATGCAAGGGAAAATTCGCGCCGAGGCGATTTTTTTTGCGCTTTTGTGGCAGCGAGAGCGCAGCCGGAGGCCGGAGCGGGCGCGCGCCGACGCGCGCGCGGCCGATCGGCGCGGCGAAAGAATGCGCGCCGGCGCGATCGATGCGCCAGCGAAACGAAAGACGCGCCGCGAGCGCGGTCCGAGTCCGCGCGAGCGCCACATGGTTTATGATTTCTTTATGGCCGCGCGTCAGGCGTCGCGCGCGGTGGCGATGAAGGCTTCGACGTCGGCCTGGCGCGTGTCGAAGGCGGTGACGAGACGCAAGCAGGACGAGCCCGCGCCGCCCCAGCGGTAGAAGCCGAAGCCGGCGGCGCCGAGCGCGGCGATCGCCCGCTCCGGCAGCTCGACGAAGACCTCGTTGGCTTCGACCGGATGCCGGAGCCGCGCGCCCGCCAGCGCGGCGAGGCCCGCGGCAAGCAGCGCCGCCATGCGGTTGGCGTGGGCGGCCTGGCGCAGCCACAGCCCGTCGGCGAGATAGGCTTCGAGCTGCGCCGAGAGGAAGCGCATCTTGGAAAAGAGATGGCCGCCGCGCTTGCGCCGATAGGCGAAGCCCTCGGCCTTGGCAGGGTCGAAGAACACCACCGCCTCGGCGGCGAGCGCGCCGTTCTTGGTGGCGCCGAGCGACAGCACGTCGACGCCGGCGCGCCAGGTCAGCTCGGCCGGGCTGCAGCCGAGCGCCGCCACCGCGTTGGCGAAACGCGCGCCGTCCATATGGAGCGCGAGGCCGTGGCGGCGCGCCAGCGCGCCGAGCGCGGCGATCTCCGCCGGGCGATAAAGGGTGCCGGCCTCGGTCGCCTCGCTGATGCTGATGGCGGCGGGCTGGACGTGATGGACGACGCCGCGCTCGGTGAGCGCCGCCTCGACCGCCGCCGGCGTCAGCTTGGCGTCGGCGCCGGCGAGCGGCAGCAGCTTGGCGCCGCCGGCGAAGAATTCGGGCGCGCCGCACTCGTCGGTCTGGACGTGCGAGGCCTCATGGCAATAGATCGCGCCCCAGACCGGCGTCAGCGTCGCCAGCGCGAGCGCGTTGGCCGCCGTCCCGGTCGCCACCGGGAATACCGCCACCTCATGCTCGAAGAGCGCGGCGACGGCGGCGGCAAGGCGGCGGGTGACGGCGTCGTCGCCGTAAGAGGGCGCCGTGCCGAGATTGGCGGCGGCGATGGCCGCCAGGATCTCGGGCGCGATGCCGGCGACGTTGTCGCTGCGGAAATTCATCGCGCGGCGCCCGCCGTCGCCGGCCGCAACTCGACGGTGCCGAGCCGCGCGCCCGTGCGCGGATCGATCAGGATCAGCGCCTCGCCGCCTTCGGGCAATTCTACGCGCACCACCAGGCGCTCGCCCGCCGCCTCGACGCCGATCACGCGCCCGCCGGGCGGCAAATCGACGACGCTGCCGTCGAAGCCGCGCGGCGCGGCCGAGGACGGGCCGGCGCGATGGCCGGCGCGGTCGATGATGGCGAGGATGAGCGCCGCCGTGCCGCCCACCAGCAGCACCCCCATCACGACGACCAGGACCTTGAGCGCCCGCATGCTTCCCGTCAGTCTAGCACGATGAGCGAGCGACCCGAGGCCGAGGCTTCGCTGATGCAGGTGACGGCCGAGGCCGGCGACGCCGGCGAGCGGCTCGACCGGCTGCTGGCGACGCGGCTTGCGGCGCTGTCGCGCTCGCGCCTGAAGCAGCTCGTCGTGACGGGCCAGGTGAGCATGGGCGGCGCGACGATCCGGGACCCTTCCCTCAGGGTCAAGCCCGGCCAGACCTTCGTGCTGGCGCTGCCGGCGCCGGCCGCCGACCGACCGCTGCCGCAAGCGATGGATCTCGCCATCGTGCACGAGGACGAGCATCTGCTGGTGATCGACAAGCCGGCGGGCCTCGTCGTCCATCCCGCGCCGGGAAATCCCGACCGCACGCTGGTCAACGCGCTCTTGGCGCATTGCGGCGAAAGCCTCGCCGGCATCGGCGGAGTGAAGCGGCCGGGGATCGTCCATCGCCTCGACAAGGACACCAGCGGCCTCATGGTGGTCGCCAAGACCGAGCTCGCCCAGATGCGGCTCTCGGCCGATTTCGCCGCACGGCGGATCAACCGCGCCTATCAGGCCGTGACCTGGGGCGTGCCGCGGCCGCGCGAAGGCGAGATATCGAGCCCGATCGGACGCAGCCCCGCCAATCGCAAGAAGATGGCGGTGCGGCGCACCGGCGGCAAGCCGGCGGTGACGCGCTACAAGGTGCTGCGCGCCTTCAAGGACGTGGCGGCGCTGGTGGAATGCCGCCTCGCCACCGGCCGCACCCATCAGATCCGCGTCCATCTCACCGAGCGCGGCCATCCGCTCATCGGCGATCGCAGCTACGGCAATCCGCGCAGCCTGGGGCGGCTGCGCGGATTGCCGGCGGAGCTGCGCGGCGCCATCGCCGCCTTTCCGCGCCAGGCGCTACACGCGGTTTTGATCGGCTTCCGCCACCCCGCGAGCGGCGAATACGTCCAGTTCATCAGCCCCTTGCCAAAGGATATTGCAGATTTGATAGGCTTCTTAGATCGCATCTAAATTGGACAAGCCCGCGACCCTCGGCTAGGATGATGTTGCGTTGCGGCGTGCGCCGAGCGAGGCGCGCATCGAGGGACCGCTGCGTCAAGGAAGCGGATGGCGTCCACCACCTACGCCCTGCCCAGCATCTCGTCGGAAGGAAATCTTGCGCGGTATCTTCAAGAGATCCGCAAGTTCCCGATGCTGCAGCCGGAAGAAGAATACATGCTCGCCAAGCGCTGGCGCGAGCATGGCGATCCGGACGCGGCCCAGCGCCTCGTCACCAGCCATCTTCGCCTCGTCGCCAAGATCGCCATGGGCTATCGCGGCTACGGCCTGCCGCTCTCCGAGCTGATCTCGGAAGGCAATGTCGGCATGATGCAGGCGGTGAAGCGCTTCGATCCCGAGCGCGGCTTCCGCCTCGCCACCTATGCCATGTGGTGGATCCGCGCCTCGATCCAGGAATACATCCTGCACTCCTGGTCGCTGGTGAAGATGGGCACCACCGCCGCGCAGAAGAAGCTGTTCTTCAATTTGCGCAAGCTCAAGGGCCAGCTCCAGGCGATCGACGAGGGCGACCTCTCGCCGGAGAACGTCAAGAAGATCGCCAGCGAGCTGGGCGTGCCCGAGGCCGACGTCATCAGCATGAACCGGCGGCTCGCCGCCCCCGATCATTCGCTCAACGCGCCGCTGCGCAACGACAGCGAAGGCGAGTGGCAGGATTGGCTGGTCGACGAGGTTCAGGATCAGGAAGCAAGCCTCGGCGAGCGCCAGGAGCTGGGCCTCAGGCGCGACCTCCTGCGCGGCGCCATGTCGCATCTGACGCCGCGCGAGCGCGACATCCTGGTCGAGCGGCGCCTGCGCGAGGCGCCGACCACGCTCGAGGACCTGTCACAGAAATACGGCATCTCGCGCGAGCGGGTGCGCCAGATCGAAGTGCGGGCTTTCGAGAAGCTGCAAAAGGCGATCAAGACGGCGGCGATGGATCGGCGGCTGCCGGCGGATTAGGCGCAACGCGAAGCGTTGCGCTAGCGCGGCTTGCCGGTCACCTCTTCGCCCCATTCCTCGATCAGCAGCTTGCTGCGGTTCTCGAGCCGGCGCTTGGTCTCGTCGTCCCGGACCTCGATCACCATGGCGACGACCGGCGGGACGCAGAAATAAAGCACCCAGCCCATGCCGGCGGCGCCGTACATGATGAGCCAGCTATAGGGGCTGCCCACGATCTGCTGCAAGCTCGTGAAGGTGATCCCGGCCTCCCACATCCGCAGCGCGCCCGGGATGACGCCGGCGAGATTCATCGCCCCCACCGTGCGCGCGAGATAGCGGCGGCGGTGGCGGTCGACCAGCACCGCGACGCCGGTCGGCAGCAGGCCCGTCACCAGCAGGATGCAAAGCGGCAAGGCGGTCAGCGCCAGCACGGTGATCGCGATCACCGTCAGCGTGATGACGGCGCTGCCGGAGTTCTTGCCGCGCCGCGGCTTGGCCGCCCCGGGCTTGGCCGTGCCGGGCTTCGCCGTGCCGGGCTTGGCCGCGCCGGGCCTGGCCGGCGGCGCGCCGGCGGTCCGCGGCTTGCCTGGAGCTTTGGCGGTGGAGGTCGTGCGCGCCATGGCTCAGCCCATCAGCACGATGACGGAAAGCGCGATCAGCCAGGCGAGAAAGCTCGCGGTGGTGGCGGCATAGCGCTGGCCGAGCTCGGCCGCCCGTTCCGGGCGCCGCGGAACCTCGCGGCGGAGCAGCTCGAGCTCGCGGTCGATCATGGCGTAATCGCGCACCGCCTGGTGAAAGCCTTGCAGATCGCGCACCCGCTCGGCGGCGTTGTCGACGAAGGACAGCAGGTCGCCCAGATTGCCCTTGGCCACCACCTTGGGCAGCTCGGCCTTGAGCCGCGCGCGGCGCTCGCGGTTGTGATAGCGGTCGATGACCAGCGGTAGCTGGCGGCCCAGCCGCTGCGCCAGCGCCGGCACGGAGGACGGGCCCTTGAAGCCCTGCAGCCGCGTCAGGAGATAGAGCGCACCCAGCACGCGATGAGCCGGATCGGCGCTGTTGAGCGCGTCGTACCAGTCCTGGCCGGCGTTGCGGTAGCGCGCGGCGATGAACGCCGCAAGATGCCGATCGATCTGGAAATCGTCGCCGGTGCGCTTCTCCGAAGCGCGCTCGAGCGCCGCCAGCACGTCCCCGGCCTCGATGACGTAATCCGCCTCGATCACCGGCGACAGGCAGTGCTGCTTGGGATTCATCTCGTAGACGATGCGTTCGATGCCGAAACCCGGCCGCCGGTCCTCGAGATGGAGCCTGAGCCGCTCGAAGCTCTTGAGGATGGGCACGAGCTCGGGCTTGAGGCCGGCCTGCACCGAGAACCAGAATTGCGGCAGCCTGCCGCCCATCGCCTCGGCGATCTGCTGCACCGAGCCGCGGCCGCGGAAGGCGCAGACGAGCGCGGCGCCGAAGCCGTCGATGGCGGCGGAAAAGCCCTTGTAGCGGATCGGCGCCGCCGGATCGAGCGCGATGCAGACCCGCGCCACCATCCGCTCGTCATGGCCGGTGAGCCCGGTGTCATGGCCCTCGGCAAGCGCCGCGGTCAGCGTCTTGGAGCGCTCGTCGTCGCACAGGCTGCGCTGCATCCAGATCTCGAAATCCTGCGCCTTGAGGGTGCGCACCGCCGAAGCGGGATCGCGCGAGAAGGCGTAGCCGACCCCGCGCGCGGTGTAGAAGGCGTGACCGGCGAATTCGAAGGGGCGCTGCGCGCGCTTGATCAGCGCCGGCTGCTTCGGCGACAGCCGCCGTCCTTCCAGCCACATCTCGAGATCCTGCACGTTCCAGCGCTCGCGCGGATCGTCGGTAAGCAGGCCGCGCAGCGCCTCGACGATGGCGCCGTTGAGCCGCTGGCCGGCAAGCAGCGCGTAATAGGAGCCGCGGCCGATCTTCTCGGCCAGAAGCTGCTCGTCGCTGACCGCGGCGGTGGGGCTGCGCCCGAACAGCAGGAAGACGATGGTGGCGCCGAGGGCGTAGAGATCCTCCGAGGAGGTGCCGTTGCCGCGGCCGGCGGGCATCGCCATGCCGCTCTCGATGGTCTCATAGGCGATCGGCTGAAGCGCCGCCGGCGGCGCGCTGACGCATTCGCCGAAGGCAAGGGTGCGATGCGCGGCGTCGCGCCAGAAGAGATTGGTCGGCCGGATCGCGCGATGGGTCAAGCCGGCGGCGAAGAGATCGCGCAGCGAAGCGACGAGCGGCGGCAGCACGTGATGGATGAGCTCGTCTTCATGCTTGGGCGCGATCGTCTGAGTCAGCGACTGGACGAGACGGCCCCCGGTCGGCCGCTCGAAGATGATGGAAAAATGCCGCCGCGCGGTCGCCGGCCAGTCGATGACGCCCCATTCATAAGGCGTCAGCAGCGCCTCGGCGCGCATCCCGTGCAGCGCCTGCATCACCTCGTGGCGCGGCGGCAGGTCGGCGTCGCAGACCAGGCCGAAGACGCTCGCCGTCGGACGGTCGCGGTCGATCGCGACGAAGCCAGCCGCATTCGGCGACCGCAGCTCCGCCAGCGGCCGGTCGGGATAGATCTCGAAGCGTTCGCCCAGGCGTATCGGCGGCTTGCCGCCAGCCACCGCCTCGGCCTGCTGGTCAGCCACTATCCGGCTCCCTTGCAACGGCCGGCAAATCTACGGCTAAAGCGGAAACGGTTGGTTAACCCAAGGCAAATTCCCGTGCTTCCGGGGGCCGGGGGGAGCCGGTGGGACGGGCGCGGCGTTCGCGGCGCCGTGCAGCCGGCGCCGCCGCCTAAGGGGCGCGGTACAGCACGCCGCCCGGCATCGGGGCGGGAACCCCGGTCGTGGCGGGCAGGCTCAGAGGCAAGCCCCGCAGCGAGCGCACCGCCAGATAGGCGAAGGCCTGCGCTTCCAGCGCATCGCCGTTCCAGCCCGCCCGCTCCACCGGCTCGACCGCCACCCCCAGCCGCCGGGCAAGCTCGGCCATGAGCACGGGATTGTGGCGGCCGCCGCCGGTGACCAGCCAGCGCCGCGCCGGCGCCGGGAAATGCACGATCGCCGCGGCGACCGCGGCGGCGGTCATGGCGGTCAGAGTCGCGGCGCCGTCGGCGGCGGAGAGCGCGCCGGGCACGAAGGCGGCGAAATCGTCGCGGTCGAGCGATTTGGGCGGCGGGCGCCGGAAGAAGGGGTGGGCGAGGAAGCGTTGGAGATGCGCCGCATCGACCCGGCCGGCGGCGGCGAGCGCGCCGTCGCGGTCGAGCGGCTCGCCGGTATGGGCGAGCGCCCAATCGTCGATCAGCGCATTGGCGGGGCCGGTATCGAAGGCGAGGAGGTCGCCGGCGCCGGCGCCGATCCAGGTGACGTTGCCGACGCCGCCGAGATTGAGCACGCAGAGCGGCTTTTCCAGCGCTTGGGCGAGCGCCTGGTGATAAAGCGGCGCGAAGGGCGCGCCCTGCCCGCCCGCCGCGACGTCGGCCGAGCGGAAGTCCGAGACGACGTCGATGCCGGTGCCGGCCGCGAGCAGCGCGCCGTCGCCGATCTGCCAGGTCCGCCGCCGGTCCGGCCGGTGCAGGATGGTGTGGCCGTGAAAGCCGATGACGTCGACCCCGGCGACGGCCTGATCGGCAATGAACGCGCGCACCGCCTCGGCGTGCGCGAGCGTGAGGGCGCGCTCGACCTCGGCGACGGCGCCCTTGCCGCCGAGCACCGCGCGCAGCCCCTGGCGCAACGCCGCGTCATAGGGACGGGTGAACGCTGGCCCGGCGACCACGCGTTGCTCGCCGTCGGTCTCGATGAAGGCCACGTCGATGCCGTCGAGCGAGGTGCCGCTCATCAGGCCGATGGCGCGGAGGAGACGGCCGCTCATGGCGCGGGCCGGGCGATTGTGCTAGAGGGGCCGCCGCCGGGACTCTCTGGGCTCTTGCCGATGTCCACCGCTCGCTCGCCTTTCCTCGCCGCCGCCGAGGCGCGCGGCTATCTCCATCAAATCACCGACCGCGCCGGGCTGGAAGCGCGCCTCGCCGAAGGGCCGGTGGTCGCCTATGTCGGCTATGATTGTACCGCCGACAGCCTGCATATCGGCAATCTCGTCTCGATCATGATGCTGCGGCTGTGGCAGAAGAGCGGCAACAAGCCGATCGTGCTGATGGGCGGCGGCACCACCAAGGTGGGCGACCCCTCGGGCAAGGACGAGATGCGCCGGCTCCTCGGCGAAGACGAGATCGCCGCCAACATGGCGAGCATCCGGCGCTCCTTCGACCGCTTCCTTGCCTTCGGCGACGGCCCCACCGACGCGGCGATGGTGAACAACGCCGACTGGCTCGACCGGCTCGCCTATATCCCTTTCCTCCGGGAGGTCGGGCGGCACTTCTCGGTCAACCGCATGCTGACCCAGGACAGCGTGCGGCTCCGGCTCGAGCGCGAGCACCCGCTGAGCTTTCTCGAATTCAACTACATGGTGCTGCAAGCCTACGACTTCCTGGAGCTGGCGCGGCGCCAGAACTGCGCGGTGCAGATGGGCGGCTCCGACCAATGGGGCAACATCGTCATGGGGGTCGAGCTTGGCCGCCGCGTCGACAATCGCGCGCTCTACGGCCTGACCTCGCCGCTGATCACCACCGCCTCGGGCGACAAGATGGGCAAGACCGCGCAAGGCGCGGTGTGGCTCAGCCCGCATCGCCTGCCGGCCTATGACTACTGGCAATTCTGGCGCAACACCGAGGACGCCGATGTCGGCCGTTTCCTGCGGCTCTTCACCGACCTGCCGCTCGACGCCATCGCCCGCCTCGAGCGCCTCGAAGGCAGCGCGATCAACGAAGCGAAGCAAGTGCTGGCGACCGAGGCGACGGCGCTTTGCCATGGAAGAGAGGCGGCCGAGGCGGCGGCGGCGACGGCGCGGCGGGTCTTCGTCGAAGGCGGCGCCGGCGAGGATCTCCCGACCGTCGAAGTACCGCGCGCCGCGCTCGAGCGCGGCGTCGGCGTGCTCGAGCTGCTGGTGGACAGCGGGCTTGCGGCGTCCAAAGGCGAGGCGCGGCGCCTCATCCGGCAAGGCGGCGCCCGGCTCAACGACCGCGCGATCGCCTCGGAGACGCAGCTCGCGGGCCTCGCCGACATCGGCGCTGAAGGCACGATCAAGCTGTCTGCCGGCAAGAAACGGCACGCGCTGGTGAAGGCGGTGTGAGGCGAGGAGACCTTCATGAGAATCCGCAGGGTCGTCACCGGCCATTCCGGCGAGGGCAAGGCGCGCGTGATCATCGATGAGGTGTCGACCGACGTGGTCTCCTTCCGCCCCGGCGCCACGGTCTGCAATCTCTGGTCGACCGACAGCCTGCCGGCGGACAATCAGGTCGAGGGCGACGGCGCGAAGCGGATTCGCGGCACAGCGCATCCCGAAGGCTCGGTCTTCCGCATCATCGAATTCGCTCCCGGCGTCGCGCCGCGCAATCACCGCACGGCATCGCTCGACTACGCCGTCGTGCTCTCGGGCGAGATCGACATGGAACTCGACGGCGAGGTGGTCCGTTTGCGCGCCGGCGACGCGCTGGTGCAGCGCGGCACCATCCACAACTGGATCAACCGCGGCGACAGCCCCTGCGTCATCGCCTTCGTGCTGATCGGGGCGGTGCCCGTCCGGATCGCCGGCACGCCGCTCGAACCCAAGGGATGAGCGCGCTGGAGCCTGTATTCATAAGCAAACCCGACCGCGCCAGGACATGTCCGGACCTGTGCTCAACGCCGACCGCTGAAACCTGCCTGTTTGGGGTCGCGCCTCGACCCGAAGGCGAAGTCGAGAGTGGCTGGAGACGCTACGATATCGATAAGCTTGCGCCAACCTGCGGCAGACCGCAGGTCATTGTCGCGCTCCCGAGCACCTTGAGTTTCCGTCTCCCGGCGACTATGTTGGACGAAATTCTTATTTGTTCGACAAGGAGCCAAGCCGCCATGCCGAAAGCCGTCGGAAGAAAGACCGCAGGCCGGAGGCGCAAGCGCGCGGCCGACGGCGCGGTGCAAGCCAAAATGCCGGCTGGAGCGACCTCGAGCCGGCGTGTGAGAACGGGCCGACTTCTGGCCAGCGAGGCGAGAGTCGAAGCCATCATGAAGGCTGCGGAGCGATCGGGACTGCTGAACAAGAAGAGCAGTCGGATCGGCGGCAGAGTGAGCGCCGAACTAGTCATGCAAGCCAAGAAGCAGACCGGCCTTCAGGCGGATACCGACCTGATCGAGTTTGCGCTCGCAAACGTCGCTCTCGAGGACAAGTTCGCCGGGGCATTCAAAGCATCGCGCGGCAAGGTGGATGAGGATTTAAAGCTCGGTTTCTGAAGTGGCCGGCTTTGATTTCACGGCCGCTCGTCGGTGGGCCCGGTTCGATCCGAGGAGGACGCTCGCTCGCCGCCCGGATGAGGCGTTGCCGTTTGTCGATCAAGACCGCATCGGCGGTCAGGCGCTGCTGCTCGACACCTGCGTCTATATCGATCAGATGCAAGGCCGATCGCCCGATATCCTGGACGATTTGATCGCGGCCCGCGTCGTCAACCATTCGGCCATCGCCATCCAAGAGCTGATGCATGCGGTCGGCGCGCTCGATCCCGGCGACCCGCGCACGCCAAGCGTCCTCGGCGAGATCGGCCAGTTAATCGCGGCGATGCCGGCGCATCGGATCTTCGTTCCCGATCCTGACGTTCTCGGCAAGGCGGCGTTGCTCTCCGGCATGGTGTGCCGCCTCCAGCGCTACGCGGCCGACCGGAAGCTCCGCGCGCTGCACGACTGCGTGCTGTTCCTTCAGGCCCAGAAGCTCGGCTTCACCGTCCTCACGGCGAACATCGCGGATTTCGACATCCTGCTGCAGCTCATTCCCGCCGGCCGGGCGCTCTTCTATCGAGCAAAATAGGCCGGGCGCTCGACACCCGTCTCCGGCGATCGCAAGGCGGTAGCAGGTCGTGTCGCTGTCAGGAGCTAACAGAGAAGTAGGACGGCGGGCGGCAGCGATGTGCTGGTCCAGTAATTACGGTGACAGTGCATTTAATTTGACGCGGAGGGTAGAGAGTGTAACGATGCGCAATGGCTCGACTTGCCCGCGTCGTTGTTCCCGGCCTGCCGCATCACGTGACGCAGCGCGGCAATGGCCGGAGGCGAACCTT
>DASPSJ010000060.1:0-262927 GCA_035623985.1 Allostellaceae bacterium
GCCCGGCGATGGCTGGCGGCGGCGGCGATCATGGTCTCGACATCGGCGATGTCGCGGAAGGTGCAGATCCCCGGCAGGTCGAGACCAGCAATCGGCGGGACGAGCGGGCGCGAGCCGGTGGCGAGCAGCAGGCGGTCATAGGCCGCGACGCGGCCGCTCGCCGCGGTGACGGTTTGCGCCTGCCGGTCGATCGCCACCACCGCGTCGCCGGCGAGGAGGCGAATGCCGCGTTCCTCGTACCAGGAGCTCGGATGGATGACGATCTCGGCGAGCGCCTTCTCGCCGGCCAGCACCGAGGAGAGCAGGATGCGGTCGTAATTGACGTGCGGCTCGGCGCCGAAGACGGTGACGTCGTAGCGCTGAGGCGCGCGCTTCAGCAGCTCTTCGACCGTGCGCATGCCCGCCATGCCGTTGCCGACGACAACGAGGCGCTCGCGCTGCGGAGCATGGAAGTTCATGGCCTTGCCTCCGCTCAGACGCGGGCGCCGTGGAGCGCCGCGGCGCCCCAGGTCGCGCGCCAGCGGCGCTTCACGCCGGCGAGGCCGATCAGCGCCAGCGCCGCCAGCAGGGCGAAGAGCCGAAAGCCGATCTCGTAGCCGCCGGTGAGCTGCTTCGAGTAGCCGAGGCTCGAGGCAAGATAGAACCCGCCGACGCCGCCCATCATCCCGACGAGCCCGGTCATGACGCCGATCTCGCGGCGGAAGCGCTGCGGCACGAGCTGGAACACCGCGCCGTTCCCCATGCCGAGCGCCAGCATGGCGATGACGAAGACGAGGAGCGCCATCCAGGCTCGGGGCAGGCCGAAGCTGATCACGATCAGCGCGGTGGCGGCGACAAGGTAGAGGAGGTTGAGCGAGCGCACGCCGCCGACGCGGTCGGCGACGGCGCCGCCGACCGGGCGCACCAGCGAGCCAGCGAAAACGCAGGCCGCGGTGAAGTAGCCGGCCGTCACCGCGTTGAGGCCGTACTGGTCGTTGAAATAGATGGTGAGCGAGGAGGCGAGGCCGACGAAGCCGCCGAAGGTCACGCTGTAGAAGAACATGAACCACCAGGCATCGCCGATCTTCAGCACCTTCAAGTAATCGGGCAGCGCCTTGGGCGGCGGGCAATCCGGGCTGTCCTTGGCGAGGACGAGATAGAGAGCAAGAGTGAGAACGAGCGGGATGACGGCGAAGCCGAGGACGTTGTTCCAGCCGAAGGCCACCGCAAGCCCGGGAGCGAACAGCGCCGCCAGCACGGTGCCGGAATTGCCGGCGCCGGCGAGCCCGAGCGCGGTCCCCTGATGCTCCAGCGGATACCAGCGCGAGGCGAGCGGCAGCGCCACCGAGAAGGAGGCGCCGGCGACGCCGAGGACGATGCCGACCAGCAGCGTCGCGAAGAAGCTGTGAACGCCGAGCCACCAGGCGGCGGAAAGGCCGCCGATGACCACGAGCTGGCTGATGATCCCGGTCAGCTTCGGCTTCAGGTGATCGACGAGAACGCCGTTGGCGACCCGGAGGATCGCGCCGGCGAGGACCGGCGTCGCCACCATAAGGCCTTTCTGCGCGGGACTGAGCGCGAGATCCCGGGCGATCTGCACGCCGAGCGGGCCGAGCATCACCCAGACCATGAAGCTCAAATCGAAATAAAGAAAAGCGGCGAACAGCGTCGGCAGATGTCCTGCCTTGAGGAAGCCTTTGTTCATCGTTCATCTCTGATGGGGAAACACGGGTCCCGAGGCGCAGCGCCGGAGGATCGACACCGCTTGCGCGCAGCGTCGTCGACAGGCAGGTCGTTCACCAGCAGCTCGGAATCGTGCCGACGGTCACCGCCGTCTTGCGGTGAGCCGTCATTGACTCACCCGTCAGGAATTGGAACGTCCTGCGACGCTCCGGCTGGGAGAGGCCCCACCGTTGAGGCTTCTCCGCGCGCAGCCGCTCGGGCGGCGACGCATCTCTGCAAAGCTTTCAGCAAGAAGCGTGCCACGCCGCGAAGGCGGAGAATGGCCGGTTTCCAGAGGAGCGCGGCGGGCGCTGCCATCTTTTTGTGCGCCGCAGCGCACAAAAAATAGTCCCGCCTGGTCGCATTAACCTTCAAAAGAAGCGCCGTCGCAGAAAGCGGAATCGATCCGCGCCGGCAGCAAGGGCGGCGGAAGGCCGACGGCGCTTGCCGCGCTGCGATAGAGGTCCGGCCGATAGATATCGGCGGCAAAGCGGGCCGGATCGATGCCGGCAGGCAGCTCGCGCCAGCGCGCCATCTGATGCAGGAACCAGCGCGCATGAGCAGATTGCGGAAAGGTCGCGGCGTGCGGCGCGAAGCGCGAGCGGTCGACCTCGCCGCCTTCGCCGCCAGCCAGCGAGGCGGCGATCACGCCCGAGGGAACATCGACGAAGGAAGGTTGCGCGAGAAGCGCCGCCAGCGCCGGCGTCTCTGCGGGATCATCGCAGCGCGCGGCGGCACGCAGCAAGGCGCGCAGCACGGCCTGCAGCGCGTCCGGATGCCGCTCCGCCCAGGAGGCGCGCACAGCGAGGCATTTTTCCGGATGATCGCGCCAGATGGCGGAGGAAACGACGATGGTGCGGCCAAGACCGGCGGCGGCGGCGACCGCGCCCCACGGCGCGCCGGCGCAGAAGCCGTCGATCCGGCCGCTTGCCAGCGCGTCCACCATCGCCGCCGGCGGCACGATGGTCCAGCCGACCGCATGCTCGGCGTCGATGCCGCTCGCCGCGAGCCAATAGCGCAGCAGAAGGTCGTGGGTCGACCAGGCATGGACCACCGCCAGCACCGGTTGCCGACCGCGCGCGAGCAGGTGCCGCAGCCGACGCCCGGCCTCGAGCGGTTCCGGGCGGCCGCCCTCCAGGATGGGAGCCGCAAAAGCATTCGCCAGCGTCACCGAATTGCCGTTGAGGCTCAGCGACATGGGAACGATGAGCCGGGTCGCCGGCTGGCGCAGGCCCAGCGCCATGGCCAGCGCCAAGGGCGGCAGGATGACGGCCGCATCGAGGAAGCCATAGCTCAGCCGATCGGCGAGATTGGCCCAGGACGGCTCGACGACGAGCTCGGCAGCGACCCCTTCCTCCTCGAAGAGGCCGCGCGCCGCGGCGAGAACGACGGGGGCCGCGTCGGTGAGGCGCAGCAGGCCGATGCGCACGGCCGGGGCGGACGAGCGCTCAGCCGGCATGATCGTCCCCGCCGCCTTCGGCGCGCGCGACGAGCTCCGCCGCGATCTCGGCGATCCGCTTGGCGCGCTCCATGGCGCGGCGGCGCAGCCAACGATAGGCCTCGGGCTCGCCGATCTTCTTTTCTCTCATGAGCAGCCCTTTCGCGCGGTCGATGAGCGCGCGTTCCTTGAGCGACGTCTCCGCCTTGCGCAAATCGAGCTCGACCTGGCGAAAGCGCCGGAACAACGCCACCGCCGCCTGGATGATCGGCTTCACGTCGGGCAGCGCCGCGCCGACGACATTGTACGAGCTCACCCCGGCGTCGATGGCCGCCTCCATGAAGGCCGGATCGTCCTGGTCGATGAACATGACGATGGGGCGCGGATCATGGCGGGTGATGTGGCGGATGTCGTCGAGCCCGTCGCGGTCGGGCCGCGCCATGTCGACGATGACGAGATCCGGCGCCTCGCGCGCTACGGCGTCGATGAGCAGCTCGTCGCCGCGCGGGCGGACGATGAGGGCGGCGCCGGCCGCCGCGAGGCCGGCATCGAGACTCTGCGCCCGATCGGGATTGCTGTCCGCCACAAGAACTTTCACCGCAGAGCGCCGATCGCCTCGTTGTCCACTCCACGGTTTGCAGACGTTGCAAGCGACGTGCCAAGCCCGGCCCGGCTCAATCTCCGGTAGTAGGTCAGTCTAAAAGTTAACGCGATTTTGGCCTATAGTCTCTCGGGTCAAGACATGCGTCATAAAACTTTTGGTCCATTGGAAACCAATCCGTCTTATCAATTCCTCGCGCTGCGGTAGCTGTCGGGCTGCTTGGAAATGCGGAAACGATTTTAATCCATCGACCCTGAGCCGCAGCGATCTCTCGAATGTCATCCGCGACCTCACACAGATCTTGGTCTTGGCTAAAGATCAGAGCAACATCGAGTTGACTCGCGCGGGTAAGTCGCACCACATCCAGCGCCAGTCTGACATCAATCCCCTTTTCATGGGGTACATCAAACCGATACTGCTTGCCGTGTTCACAGGTGAACGTTTCTTCGTGGTATCGAATACGCCGGTCAACGACAAGAATTCCCGCGCGGCGCATCCCAAGAAGACGGTTCGCCCAATATTGATGCCACATTGGCGCTTTTATCGCTGACGGAGTTCCCGTGTAATAGCGCACTCCGCGGTTCAGCCAACCGTGCTTCTTGCAAACCGCATTTGTCAGCTTGATCGGATCATAGTTGGGATGATGATGACCGAACGCCTCTTTGGCGTGCCGATAAAGGTTCTGCCCGTCAAAGAAAGCGACCGCCCGCTTGATGTCGGGCTCTTGCATGGGGTCGCCTCATAGAATAACCCCGCCGGGGCCTTTCGGCATGTCCGGCGGGGAGCTAGTCCGATAACTATCCCATAGGATAATTACCGGCTTGTCAACGCTGGATAACACTATCTGGTTGCATCTATGGTAAGACATTGATTTGCGTAGAGAATTTCTAAGCGGCATTTTGGGCGACAGCCATTCCGAATATGGCACTTCAGCACTGACCCCCTACCCAATCTCCGGATGCTTGCAGAGAGCCCTCGCGCTTGGCCGGATGGCGAGAACGACGCCGTTCTCCGCCGGCGCCGCTGCGCTCGTTTACAGGTCCATTCCTTAAGCGCGCGCAAAGCGCGGCACCTCGTCGCGGAAATAGGCGTCGATTGCGCGCAAGACCGCTCCGGCCGAGGCGCGGCCGAACACCGCCGGGTTGCTCACCGCCGCCGCCGGCAGCAGCCGCGCCGCCGCCGTCTCGGGCTGCGCGGCCGCGGCATCGATCATGCGCGCCGCCTGTGCAAGGCCCAGAAAATGCGCGACATAGACCTCGGTGGGACTCACCTTCCGGCCGAGCACGCGCTCCAGCCGCTGGCGGTTGTCGCGCGCCAGCTCCGCCGCCATCAGCGCGGCAAGCTCGGGATCATAGCGCAGCCGCATCAGCCGCTCGCGCAAAGCGCCGCGCGGCATCGACACCGCGCCGTCGTCGTCGGCCGCGATCGCCGCGGCATAGGCGCCGAGCCCGTGGCGCGCGCCGAACACCTTGACGACGCGCAGCCAGGTATCCTCGGTGAATTGATAGAGACCGGCCGCGGTCGTCTTCCTGGCATAGGCGTCGGCATCGAAGCTCGATTCCCGCGCCGCCACCGCGAAGAGATAGAGGCGGTCGACGCCGACCAGCGCGGCGGCATGGTGGATGGCGCGGCGCGCTTCTTCCGGCACCGCCGCCGGCGCTCGCGCCACAAGCTCCTCCGGCGGCGTGGTGGCGGCGCTCTCGATGTCCACCAGCAATCGCTCGGCGAGCGGGCCGGGCGCGCCGGTGCCGGCGAGGCGATCATCGGCGAGCGTCAGAAGCGTTACCCACATCATCGCCCCGGCGCCGGCCAGCAACAGCGAGCGGCGGAACGCGCCGGTCCGGTCGCCTGAGGCGATCCAGACGAGCGTCGGCCGCGGCGCTTTTGCCGCACGCTTGCTGGGGATTCGTTGCGGCCCTTTGCTGCGCATCGCTTCTGTCCAGCACCGACGATCACGAATTTGCGAGGCAGCCCCACCTCACCCTCCCAGCGCTACGCGCTGGGTCCCTCCCTCTCCGCCCCTCAGGGGCGGAGAGGGTTGGGGTGAGGTGGGGTGCAACACACGTCTTAGCCCAGGATGCTATGGGGCGGCTGCGGCATCTTTGTGGCCGGAATCGGGCGGCGCGCCTTGACAGCGGAAAACGCCGCCGCCTACGGTCGAGCGCGAGACATCGACGGTCCGGCATGGCATCGCGACCGCGCAAGGGGAGGAGCGTGTTGCCCAAGTCGCCGCCGCGCGCGCCGGCAGGTCAGGAACCCGCCGCATGAGCCCGCCGGGCGCCGCCGTCGAAGCCTTCCTCCAGGCGCTCGCCGCCGGCGTCCTGCTCGGCTGCATCTACGGGCTGATGTGCGTCGGGCTCGGCCTCGTCTTCGGCGTCATGCGCGTGATCAATTTCGCCCAGGGCGATTTCCTCATGCTGGGCATGTATTTCACCTTCTATCTCGTCACCAGCTTCGGCGCGCTCGCCTTCCTGGGACCGGTGCTCGCGCCCTATGTCGGAGCGCTGCTCGCCGGACCCGCGCTGTTCTTCGGCGGCTGGCTGCTGCACCGGCTGCTGATGTCGCGCATCACCGGCACGCGCGCCGTCGGCAGCGAGGGTGACGGCCATTACAGCCAGCTCATCTTCACCCTCGGCGTCGCGCTCGTGCTGGAGAACGGCGCGCTCATCCTCTTCGGCTCCGAGCCGCAATCGGTGCGCACGCCGCTCTCCCAGCGCGCCTGGGAGATGCCGCTGCTTTACGACGAGGTCAGCGCCGTCTTCCTCAACAAGGCGAGCGTCGCCGCGGCGCTGCTGTCGCTGATCATCGGCTTCGGCCTCTATCTCGTCATCAACCGCTCGCGCCTCGGCAAGACGCTGCGCGCCGCCGCCGACAATCCGGTGGCGGCCGTCTATATGGGCATCGACGTCGACCGCGCCCATCGCCTCGCCTTTGCCATCGGCGCCGGCGTCACCGCCATCGCCGGCGGCCTCGTCGCCACATATCACCCGTTCCAGCCCTATGTCGGCTTCGACTTCGTCATCATCATGTATGCCGGCGTCGTGCTCGGCGGCATGGGCAGCCTGCTGGGCGCCTTCTGGGGCGGGCTGACCATCGGCCTGGTGCAACAGCTCGCCACGCTGGCGATGCCGCTCCAGCTCCAGAACGCGGCGATCTTCGCCGTCTTCCTCCTGGTGGTGCTGCTGCGCCCGCAGGGCCTCTTCGGCCGAAGCGCGGAGCGCGTCTAATGCGCGCCGGCGCCGGGCCGGCGATGCTGCTGATCGCGCTGCTGTCGCTCGCCTGGTTCGGCTTGGGCTCGGTGGTGGCGAACTCCTACTACCAGCTCATGCTGACGCTGGTGCCGATCTGGGCGGCGCTCGGCCTTGCCTGGAACATCTCCAGCGGCTATACCGGACTCGTCTCCTTCGGCCACGCCGCCTTCTTCGGCCTCGGCGCCTACACCGTCACCATCGGCCTCGTCCGCTTCGACCTTTCGCCCTGGCTCGGCATTCCGCTGGGCATGATCGTCGGCGCGCTGACGGCGGCGGTCATCGGCTATCCCACCTTCCGGCTGCGCGGCCAATATTTCGCGCTCGCCATGCTCGCCTATCCCATGGCGCTGCTCTACGTCTTCACCTGGCTGGGATATCAGGAAGTGTCGCTGCCGCGCAAGCAGCAGGCCGCCCTCTGGTACATGCAGTTCGCCGATTTCCGCGTCTATGGCGCGCTGGCGCTCGCTCTGATGGCGGCGGCGATGCTGATCTCGCTCGCCATCGAGCGCTCGCGCTTCGGCCTGTCGCTGCTGGCGATCAAGCAGAACGAGCCGGCGGCGGAAGCGGCGGGCATCGACACGCTCGCCTGGAAGATGCGGGCGCTGATCCTCAGCGGCGCGCTCGCCGCCGCCGCGGGCGGGCTTTACGCGGTGGTGCTGCTGGTGGTGACGCCGGACAGCGTCTTCGGCATCCTGACCTCGGCGCAAGCCCTCGTCGTCACCCTCTTCGGCGGCGTCGGCACGCTCTGGGGGCCGGTGATCGGCGCGGCGATCCTCATCCCGGTGAGCGAGACCCTGCAAGCCGAGCTGGGTGACCTTTTGCCGGGGATCCAGGGCGTCGTCTTCGGCGTCGCCATCATCGCCGTCATCCTGCTGGCGCCGGAAGGCGTCTTCTGGCGGTTGCGCGATCTGATGCGCCGGCGCGCCGCGCCGCCGGCCCGCGCGCGCTCCGCGGCGCCCGCAGCCGCTTCGCTGCCACCGCGCGCAAGCGGTCCCGCGCTGCTGGAAGTGACCGCGCTCTCCAAGGCGTTCGGCGGCTTGCGCGCGGTGCAGGAGGTGAGCTTCACCGTCGAGGAAGGCGCCATTCTCGGCATCATCGGCCCCAACGGCGCCGGCAAGACGACGCTTTTCAACCTGCTCAACGGCTTCCTGCGGCCCGATCGCGGCGCCGTCGCCTTTGCCGGCCGGGACCTCGGCGGGCTCAAGCCCAACCGCATCTGCCGCCTCGGCGTCGGCCGCACCTTCCAGGTGGCGCGCGTCTTTCCGCGCATGACGGTGCTGGAGAACGTGCTGGTCGGCGCCTATGTCGCGGCCGCCGACGAGGCGGGCGCCGTCGCCGCGGCCGAGGCCGCCTTGGCGCGCGTCGGCCTTCTCGCGCGCGCAGAGGACGCGGCGGCGGGCCTCAGCACGCTCGAGCTGCGGCTCATGGAGCTTGCCCGCGCGTTTGCCGGCCAGCCGCGGCTGCTGCTGATGGACGAGCCGCTCGCCGGGCTCGGCGCCGGCGCGGTCGAGGACATGCTGGCGGCGATAGAGGCGCTGTCGGCGGCGGGCCTCACCATCGTCATCATCGAGCACACGATGAGCGCGATGGTGCGGCTTGCCCACCGCTTTCTCGTGCTCGACCATGGAAGCGTGCTGGCTTCGGGCAGCCCGCGCGAGGTGACGGCCAACCCGGCGGTGGTCGAAGCCTATCTCGGCAAGAAATGGGCGGCGAGCCGTGCTTGAGGTGAGCGAGCTCAGCGTCGCCTATGATGGCCTCCACGCGCTCTCCGGCGTGTCGCTCACCGTCGGCGACAGCCAGTTCGTCGCCATCGTCGGCCCCAACGGCGCCGGCAAGACGACGCTCTTCAAGGCGATCTCCGGCACGGTCGAGCCTTCCGGCGGCAGCATCCGCTTCGACGGGCGCGACCTCTTGGCGGTGGCGCCTTCGGCGCGCGCGCATCTCGGCATCGCCCACGTGCCGGAAGGCCGCCAGCCCTTCGCTTCGCTCAGCGTCTTGGAGAATCTGGAGATGGGCGCCTATGCCGCGCGCGAGTGGCGACGACCGTCCTTCGAGCGCATCTTCGCGCTCTTCCCCGTGCTCTACGAGCGGCGCCACCAGCTTGCCGGCACGCTCTCGGGCGGCGAGCAGCAGATGCTGGCGATCGGCCGCGGCATCGCGTCCTCGCCGCGGCTTCTCATGCTCGACGAGCCGTCTATGGGGCTCGCGCCGGCGGTGGCGGACGCCATCTTCGAGCGCATCGCCGAGCTGCACCGCGAGGACGGCCTCGCCATCCTGCTGGTCGAGCAGCGCGTCGCGGAGGCGGTGCAATCCTGCGATTTCGGCTATGTTCTGGAAACCGGGCGCGTGGCGCTCCAGGGATCGAGCGCCGCGCTGCTCGCCGATGACCGCATCAGAACGGTCTATCTCGGCCTTTAGGAGAAAATCGGAGGGAGCCAACGCCATGAAGCCCGACGCTTTCATAAGGACGCTTGCCGCGGCGAGCCTCGCGGCGCTGCCGGCGCTGTGGTCGGCCGCCGCGCCGGCGCAGAGCCAGGAGATCAAGGTGGCGCTGGTGGTGCCGCTCTCCGGGCCTTGGGCGCGCCAGGGATTGCTCGAGCGCGAAGGCGCGGAAATGGCGATTGACGACATCAACGCCGCGGGCGGCATCAAGGCGCTCTCCGGCGCCAAGCTCCGGCTCGTCATCGCCGATACCGGCGACAGCCCGGAAAAGGCCAAGAACGCGGCGCAGCGCCTGGTGGCGCAGGAGCCCGATCTCGTCGGCGGCGTCGGCGCCTGGCTCAGCTCCTTCACGCTGGCGGTGACCGAGGTGACCGAGCGCGCCGAGATCCCGTGGCTCACCCTTTCCTATTCCGACCAGATCACCAATCGCGGCTTCCATTACGTCTTCCAGACTTCGGCCACCGCCGACCGCCAGGCGGAGCTGGCTCTGCCGACGATTCTCAAGCTCGCGGAGAGCACCAACGAGAAGAAGCCCGCCACCACGGCGATCGTCATGGACAACACCGCGGCGCCGGTGAGCTTCGTCAAGCCGATGCTGGCCGGCGGCCTGGAGAAGGCCGGACTCAAGCTGCTGGTCGACGAAGTCTTCACGCCGCCGCTCTCCGACGCCACGCCGATCATCGCCAAGGTCAGGAGCGCGCGGCCCGATTTCCTCTTCCTGGTGCCGACCGCGGTGCCCGACGACAGCCTGCTGCTGCAGAAGATGACGGAGATGGGCATCCCGGCGACCAGGCTGCCGGTGGTGGGCAACGGCGCCCATCTCGCCACGCCCGAGCTGCTCAAAGTGGCCGGCGCCGACGTCGTGGAGGACGTCCTGGTGACGCTCGCCAATTGGAGCACCAAGGAGCAAAACGATCTGATCCAGCGCTACAAGACGCGCACCGGCGAGCCCTGGCTCGGCCAGGACAGCCTTTGCGCCTATGGCCATTTCTGGATCCTGAAGGACGCGCTGGAGATGGCGGGCGCCGCCGACCGCCGCAAGGTCGGCGCCGCCCTCCACGCCATGGACACCACCGAAAGCGCCGCCAAGTTCTTCGCCGGCGGCCACGTCAAATTCGACGCCAGCGGCCGCCGCATCGACGCGCCGCTGGTCATCGTGCAATGGCAGAAGGGCGCGCCGGTCACCGTCTATCCGCCGGAGGAAGCGCAGGCGACGCCGGTGTGGGTGACGGCGAGGTAAGCGGCAAGGCCCGCATGCCGGACGACCCGGCTTATGAAGTCTACGCCGTCAAATACGCGCGGCATGAGCGCCGCGCGGGCGCCAATTTCCTCGGCGGCGATCCTCATGACGCCCCGATGCCGATCGACTATTTCGTCTGGGCGATCATCGGCGGCGGCAAGACCTATGTCCTCGACACCGGCTTCGATGCCGAGCAGGGGCGGAAGCGCAAGCGCGAGCACATCCGCTCGCCCGGCGACGGGCTGAAGCAGCTCGGCATCGATCCCGGCGCGGTCGAGGACGTCTTCATCAGCCACATGCATTACGACCACGCCGGCAATCACCATCTCTTCCCCAACGCCGTCTTTCATCTCCAGGACAAGGAGATGCAGTACTGCACCGGGCGCTCGATGCGCCATGGGGCGCTCCGCGGCTCCTTCGAGGCCGAGGACGTGGCGGCGATGGTGCGGCGCCTCTTCGCCGGCCGGCTGCGCTTTCATGACGGGGCCGAAGAGGTAGCGCCGGGGCTCAGCGTCCATCTCGTCGGCGGCCACACCCTGGGCCTGCAATCGCTGCGCGTCCGCACGCGCCGCGGCTGGCTGGTGCTGGCGGCGGACGCGGCGCATCTTTACGCCAACATCGAGCAGCAGCGCCCCTACGTCACCGTCTGCGACGTCGCCCGGATGATGGAAGGCCATCGCCTTTTAGAGCGCCTCGCCAGCTCGCCGGCGCACATCATCCCGGGCCACGATCCGCTGGTGATGGCGCGCTATCCCGCGCCTCGCCCGGAGCTCGAGGGCATCGCCGTGCGCCTCGACGCCGATCCGCTGAGCTAAGGCAGCAGGATCGAGAGGCCGATGGTGCGGCGGTTCTGCAGATCGGCATGGGCGCGCCGCGCCTCGGCGAGCGGATATGTCGCGCGGATGTCGATCTTGAGGATGCCGCTTGCGATGGCGGCGAAGAGCGCGCCGGCGCGGGCGAGCAACTCCGCGCGCTCGCCGACATGGGTGGCGAAGGCGGGGCTGGTGACATAGAGCGAGCCCAGCGTGTTGAGCCGGAAGAGATCGAGCGGCGGGATCGCGCCCGAGGGCGTGCCGTAGGAGACCAGCAGCCCGCGCGGCGCAAGACAGCGCAGCGAAGCCTCGACCGTGTCCTTGCCGACGCCGTCATAGACGACCGGCACGCCCTTGCCGCCGGTGGCATCGCGCACCGCCGCAACGACGTCTTCGTCGCGGTAAAGGATGGCGAGATCGCAGCCATGGGCGCGTGCGATCGCCGCCTTCTCCGCGCTGCCCACCGTGCCGATGACGCGCGCGCCCAAATGCCGCGCCCATTGGCAGAGCAAGAGGCCGACGCCACCCGCCGCGGCATGGACCAGAATGGTGTCGCCGCGCCTGACCGGATAGGTCGTGAACAGCAGGTAGTGCGCGGTCAGGCCCTTGATCATGATCGCCGCGGCCGTGACGTCGTCGATGCCCGGCGGCAGCGCCACGACCCGGTCGGCGGGAATGAGCCGCGCCTCGGCGTAAGCGCCGATTGGCCCCGTGGCATAGGCGACGCGCTGGCCGGGCGCGAGCCCGGCGACGCCGGGCCCGACCGCCTCGATCACGCCCGCCGCTTCGAGCCCGAGCGGCGAGGGATAGGCGGGCAAGGGATAGCGGCCGGTGCGGTGCTGGACGTCGATGTAGTTGAGGCCGATGGCGGTCTGGCGCAGCAGCACCTCGCCCGCGCCCGGCGGCGCCAGCGCCGTCTCCTCATGGCGCAGCACCTCGGGCGGCCCCGGCTCGGCCATGACAATGCGGCGGGCGCGCAGGACGGCTTCCCTTTCCCCGGCGATCGGGCTCGACGCCGCAGGATAGCCCTCGGGCGGCGCGATTTCACCCGACCGCCGGCGTCGGTTTGCTATGCTGTGCCGCGATCAACCGGACGATCGAGATCCGGGACATCGGGAGGGAAGGAATGCTTCGGCCGACAGGCGCCGCCCTTGGCGCGGGATTGCTGCTGCTGGCGGGATTTTCGCCGGCGGCGCGGGCGCAAATCTCCGATGACATCGTCAGGATCGGCGTGCTCAACGATCAAACCGGCCTCTATGCCGATCTCGCCGGACCCGGCTCGGTGGTCGCGGCGAAGATGGCGGTGGAGGACGCCGGCGGCAGCGTGCTCGGCAAGCCGGTCGACGTCGTCGTCGCCGATCACCAGAACAAGGCGGATATCGGCGCCGCCATCGCCCGGCAATGGTTCGACGCCGACAAGGTCGACATGGTCATCGACTTCGACAACTCCTCGGTCGCGCTGGCGGTGGAGCAGATCGCCAAGGAGCACAATCGCATCGCCATCGCCACCGCGGTCGCCGCCGCGGATTTCACCGGCAAGGCCTGCTCGCCCACGGCGGTTTCCTGGACCTATGACAGCTATGCGCTCACCACCAGCCTGGCGCGCGCGGCGACGCGCAAGGGCCTCGACACCTGGTTCTTCGTCACCGTCGATTACGCCTTCGGCCATTCGCTCGAGAGGGATGCGACGCGCGCGGTGCTCGCCGCCGGCGGCAAGGTGCTGGGCGGCGTCCGTCATCCGCTCAACACCGCCGATTTCAGCTCCTACCTGCTGCAAGCGAAAGCCTCGGGCGCCAAGGTGGTGGCGCTGGCCAATGCCGGCGGCGACATGATCAACGCCACCAAACAGGCGAACGAGTTCGGCCTGCCGCAAGGCGGCCAGACCCTGGTCTCGCTGCTCGTCTTCATCACCGACGTGCACAGCATCGGCCTCGCGGCGGCGCAGGGCCTCACCCTCGTCACGGCGTTCTATTGGGACCGCACGCCGGAAAGCCGCGCCTTTGCGAAGCGCTTCTTCGAGCGGCACAAGGCAATGCCGACCATGGCGCAAGCCAGCGTCTATTCCGCCATCCGCCATTACCTGCGCGCCATCGACGCCGCCGGCACCGATGAAGCAAAAAGCGTGATGGCGAAGATGCGCGAGCTTCCGGTCAACGACTTCTATGCCACCGACGGCCGCATCCGCCTCGACGGGCGCCTGCTCCACGACATGTATCTCGCGCGGGTGAAGTCGCCGGCGGACTCGAAGACGCCTTGGGACTATTACGAGATGCTCGACACCATCCCCGCCGACCAGGCTTTTCAATCGCTGGAAGCCGGCGGCTGCCCCTTGGTCAAGCGACCCTGAAGCGGCGCGCGACGACGTACAGGTCCGGCCCGCCATCGGCGGCGCCATGAGGGCTTCGTTCAAGTCCCTCGGACCTCTATCCTGATCTCTCCTGCGGTCTCTTGCCTTGGCAATGTCCCGAACCGGTCAGCCGAAAAGGCGCTTGACAGGCCGTCGCGATCGTGGCCATGTTCTATCAAAACAAGAAAATCTATATATAGAGAGACTAAACAGGGTGGCACAGGGATCCGAATTGACAAAACATCTTATGAGAGGGTATTGCGTGACTATGCAATCAAAAAGAGTCCGCGCGGGAACCGCGGCGCAGTGCTCTCTCCAACCTATGACGGCGGTTGCGGCCGGATGGATCATCAACAATGGTTTTCCCACTTTCTGCGTCGCCGAAGCCGCAACGCCGTCTTGAGTCTTACATGCCGGGTTCTCCTTAATGTCGAGGAATCTCCTCGGGCAACACGCGAGCGCCTGGCCGGAAGCAAAGGAGGAAACGGGATGCTCCGGGTGAAAAACGTCGCGTTTGCGTTTGCCGTCCTGCTGGCGATGGGATTTTCGCCGGCGGCACTGGCGCAGATCTCCGACGACGTCGTCAGGATTGGCGTGCTCAACGACCAGCACAGCGTCTACTCCGACATTGCCGGGCCCGGCTCGGTGGTGGCGGCGAAGATGGCCGTCGAGGACGCCGGCGGCACCGTGCTCGGCAAGCCGATCGATATCGTCGTCGCCGATCACGAGAACAAGGCGGAGCTCGGCGCCGCCATCGCCCGGCATTGGTTCAACGTCGACAAGGTCGACATGGCCATCGACTTCGCCAATTCCGGCGTGGGGCTGGCGGTCGAGCAGGTCGCCCGGGAGAGCAATCGCATCATCATCGCCACCGCGGTGGCCGCGTCGGATTTCACCGGCAAGGCCTGCGCGCCCACGGCGATCTCCTGGACCTATAGCAGCTACGCGCTCACCACTGGCCTGGCGCGCGCGGTGACGCTCAAGGGCGGCGATAGCTGGTTCTTCCTCACCGTCGACTATGCCTTCGGCTATTCGCTGGAGGCGGATGCGACCCGCGCGGTGCAGGCCGCCGGCGGCCACGTCGTCGGCCGGGTCCTTCATCCGCTCGGCACCACCGATTACAGCTCGTACCTGGCGCAGGCAAAAGCCTCGGGCGCCAAGGTGATCGGGCTGGCCAATGCCGGCCATGACATGGTCAACACCGTCAAGCAGGCGCGCCAACTCGGCGTCGGCGAAGGCCAGACCGTGGTCCCGCTGCTCGTCTTCATCAACGACGTGCACAGCATCGGCCTCGAGGCGGCGCAGGGGCTGACCTTCCTCACCTCGTTCTATTGGGACCGCACGCCGGAGACCCGCGCCTTCGCCCAGCGCTTCTTCGAGCGGCAGAAGGCGATGCCGTCCATGCTGCAGGCCAGCGTCTATTCCGGCATCCGCCACTACCTTCACGCCATCGAGGCCGCCGGCACCGACGATACGGACCGCGTGATGGCGAAGATGCGCGAGCTTCCCGTCAACGACTTCTATGTCACCAACGGCCGCATCCGCCTCGACGGGCGCCTGCTCCACGACATGTATCTCATCAAGGTCAAGTCGCCGGCAGAGTCGAAGATGCCGTGGGATTATTACAAGGTGCTCGACGCCATCCCCGGCGACCAGGCTTTCGAATCGCTGGAAGCCGGCGGCTGCCCCTTGGGCAAGCGGTCCTGAGACGGATCTGACCGTCCCCGAAGGACCGCGCCGGCGCGGCGGCCGGCGCGGCCTTCGGATTTCCCCGCCCGGCGTGCGCCGGCGGCCGACGCCGCCGGCCTCGCCTCGATCGGCGCGATCGGCTAAGACCGTCATGCTCGGCTCTGATTTCAGCGCGCGAGGAGCGACATGCGCCTTGAGGGAAAGATCGCGATCATCGTCGGCGCCGGCCAGGGCCCCGGCGAAGGCATGGGCAACGGCCGCGCCACCGCGCTGCGCTTTGCCCGCGAAGGCGCGCGCCTGCTCGCCGTCGATCGCAACCTCGCTTCGGCCGAGGAAACCGCGGCGATGGCGCGGCAGGAGGGCGGCGAGTGCGTCGCCTTCGAAGCCGATGTCACCCGGGAAGAGACGCTGAAGGCGGCGGTCGCCGCCGCCGAGCAGCGCTGGGGCCGCGTCGACATCCTGCACAACAACGTCGGCGTCAGCATCGCCGGCGGCGACGCCTCGCCGCTGGAGATCACCGAGGAAGCCTTCGACCGCATCGCCGCCATCAACCTCCGCGGCACGATCATGGCGTGCAAGCACGTGCTGCCGCTGATGCGCCGCCAGCGCTCGGGCGCGATCATCAACATCTCCTCGGTCGCCGCCTGGGAGACCTACCCCTTCGTCGCCTACAAGGCGACCAAGGCGGGGATGATCGCCTATACCCAGCAGATCGCGATCCAGAACGCAGGCTTCGGCATCCGCGCCAACGTCATCCTGCCGGGGCTGATGGACACGCCGATGGCGGTCGACACCCGCGCCCGCGCCAGCGGCCGCCCGCGCGCCGAGGTGGCGGCCGAGCGCGACGCCAGGGTGCCGCTGCGCAACCGCATGGGCACCGCCTGGGACGTGGCCAATGCCGCGCTCTTCCTCGCCTCGGACGAGGCCTCCTTCATCACCGGCGTGGCCTTGCCGGTGGATGGCGGCGCGCTCGTCCGGATCGGCTGAGCCGCGCCCGCGCCGCCGGCGCTACTTCCTCGCTTCGGCGAAGGGGACCGCCTGCCCCGTCCGGTACTCCGGCGGCTCGACGATCACTTCGGTCTTGGTGTCGCGGATCGATTCGAGATCGCTCGCCTTGAGGCCGCGGAACTGCACCTCCAGCACCCGCGGCTTCGACCACTCGCCGTCGCGGCCGTAGGAGATATCGCCGACGATGGTCTTGAAGCCGTGGCTGCGGATGTAGTCGGCGAGCTTGTCCTGGTCGAGGCTCTTGGCGCCCTCGATCGCCCCGGCGAGCACTTCGAGATTGGCATAGGCGAAGGGCGGCAGATACCAGCCGAGCGGATCGACGCCCTCGGCCGGCGCCTTTGCCTGATATTTCTTCAAGAAGTCGGTGATGCCGGCGAATTCCATGGTGGGCGCCGGGATCCAGAAATCGTAATCGAGGAAACCGTCGAGGATCGCCCCGAGCTGCAGCTTGATGGGCGTGCTCTGAAACCCGACCATGGCGCCGCCGATATAGCGCGCCTTGAGGCCGACCTCGTTGATGGCGCGCGCCATGCCGACGGAGTCCGGCGGATATGACGCGATGAAGACCACCTCCGGATCGGCCGCCTGAATGGCGCGGACGATCGGCGTGTAGTCGGTCGTCGTCGGCGGGTAGGTCTTGTCATAGACGATCTTGAGCCCCAGCGACTGCGCGATGGCGCGACCGCCGTCGGAGGCGTTCCTGGCGAATTCGGCGTCGGCGGCGACGATGGCGATGGTCTGCGGCTTCGGATCGGCCTTCATGACCACGTCGAAGAAGCCCTGCGCGAAGGCGCGCTTGGGCTCGGGCCCCGTCGGCAGCATCGAGAAATATTTGGGATAATGGAATTCCGAGTTGACGGCGAGGCCGAAGAGGCCGAGGAACAGCCGGTCGTGCTGGATCACCACCGGCATGGCCGGGGCCACCATGTTGGTGGCGTAGCCGGAGACGACGATATCGGCCTTGTCGACGTCGATCAGCTTGGAATAAAGGCTCGGCACCGTCGAAGGGTTGCTCTGATCGTCGTAATAGATGAGCTTCACCGGCCGGCCCAGCAGCCCGCCCTTGGCGTTGATGTCGGTCTCCCAGATCTGCATCGCCAGCAGCGCCGACTTGCCGATCGGGGCGAGGCCGCCGGACAGCGCCATGCCGAAGCCGATGGTGATCGGCTCGGCCGCCTGGCTCGCGCCCGATGCCGAAAGGCAAAGCGCCAGCGCCGCCGCCGAGAGCAGCGTCGCGCGACCCGATATGCGCGGTGTGTTCATGCCTGGTCCTCCCTCTGCCGCTCCGTCGCCGCGGCGGCGCGGACGGTGCCCCGTCTGCCGGCTTTATCGGCCGATCAAGTCAAGGCGGCGTGCCGCTATCCTGTCACGCCGATGAACGAAAAAGAAGCCCGAAGCCGCCGGCAAGCGCTTCCCCGGCCGCGCGCCGGCCCGCCGGGCAGCGATCGCGGTTGCGGGCTCTCGATGCCATTGCCCTGAAACGCCAGCCTATTTTCCCCTTCCGCGGCGGCGGCGCGATTGCCAGGGGCGCCGGCGCTGCGCCATGCTGGCCGTTTCAGCCTCGCGCGGAGCCCCTCCCATGCAGCCCAGGGATCGCCTCTCCTATTCGCCGATCGTCGACCGGCCGAAGCTCGCCTTGCCGGGAGGCGCGCGGATGGCGTGCTGGGTCATCATCAATGTCGAGGACTGGGACATCAACCAGCCGATGCCGCGCACCGTGCTGACGCCGCCCGCCGGCGGCGCGCCGATGCCGGACATCCCGAACTGGGCCTGGCACGAATACGGCAACCGCGTCGGCTTCTGGCGCATGCTCGAGGTGCTGGACCGGCTCGACATCAAGGCGGTGCTCTGCCTCAACGGCTCCTGCCTCGAAAGCTATGCCGCCATCGCCGAAGCCGCCCGCGAGCGCCAGTGGGAGTTCCTCGGCCACGGCTTCATCCAGAAAAGCATGCAGAAGGTCGAGGACGAGCGCGAGGCGATCCGCAGGACCACCGCGGCGATCGTCGCCTTCACCGGCAAGCGGCCGCGCGGCTGGCTCGGTCCCGGCCTCACCGAGACCTGGGAGACCCCGGACATTCTCGCCGAGGAGGGCTATGAGTATGTCGGCGACTGGGTGCTCGACGACCAGCCGGTGACGCTGAAGACGCGCGCCGGGCCGATCGTCGGCCTTCCCTACACGCAGGAGTGCAACGACGTGGCGATGATGCTGATCCAGCATCATGCGGCGGCCGAGTATCACCGGCGCGCCAAGGACCAGTTCGAGCAGCTTTACGCGGACTCCGCCAAGGCGGTGCGGATCATGGCGCTCTCCGCCCATCCCTACATCATGGGCGCGCCGCACCGGCTCAAATATTTCCGCGAGGCGCTCGAGGAGATCCGGCGCCACGACGACGTCCTGTTCTGGACCGGCGAGCAGATCCTCGACTGGTACCGGGCGCAGCGGCAAGGCTGAGCCGCCGGCGCACGACAGCGGCGGTCAGGGCGCGATCTCGACCACCACCGTGCCGCGCTTGCCGCCGCGCTCGACCGCCTCATGGGCGCGCGTCGTCTCCTCCAGCGTAAAGCGCGCGGCAACGGTCAGCAGCCGCGGGCCGGCGGCAAGCCAGCGCGAAATGTCGGCCTGCGCGCGCCGCCGCGCCTCGAACGGCGAGGTCGGCAGCATCACCGCATGGAGCGACAGATTGCGCCGCATCAGCTCGTAGAACGGCACGGCGGGATTGCGCTCGCCAGTCGAGGCATAGGCGGCGATGCTGCCGTTGTTGCGCACCAGGCGCAGCATCGCCGCGAGGTTGCCGCCGAACTCGACCTCGACCACGTGATCGACGCCGACGCCGCCGGTGAGATCCAGCACCCGCGCCGCCACGTCCTCGGTCTTGTAATTGACGACGTGCTCGGAGCCGGCCGCGCGAGCGTGCTCCGCCTTCTCCTCGCTGCTCACCGTGGCGATGACGCGCGCGCGCGCCCAGCGCGCAAGCTGGATGGCGTAATGCCCGACCGCCCCGGCGCCGCCGGTGACCAGGATGGTGCGCCCTTGCACCGGCGCCGCGAGAAAGACGCAGCGATGGGCCGTCATGCAGGGAATGCCCAGCGTGGCGCCGGCGGCGAAATCGACATCCGCCGGCAGTTCCGTCACCAGCTCCGCGGCGAGCGCGATCCATTGCGCGGCGGTGCCGAAGGCGCGGCCGCGCTGGCCGTTATAGAGCCAGACGCGCTTGCCGAGCCAGACGGGATCGACGCCGTCGCCCACCGCATCGACCACCCCGGCGCCGTCGCTGTTCGGGATGACGCGGGGGAAGTCCTGCGCGAAGCCGCGTCCGGCGCGGCGGTTGCAATCGGCCGGGTTGACGCCCGAGGCGCAAAGCCGCACCCGCACCTCGCCGGGCCCGGCTTCGGGCGTCGGCAGCTCGCCAAGCTGGAGCACCTCGGCCGCCGGCCCTTGCCGGTCGTACCATACGGCCCTCATGACGCGCCGCCCATCGCCGTCACGCGAAGCGCGGCACGAAGCCGTCGCCGCGGGCCTCGATATGGCAGGTGAAAGGCGCGCCGAAATGCGTCGGCAGCAGCCGCGCGCCCGAGTCGCTGCACCGCTCCAGCACCTGGCGCCGGCTCCGCCGCGCCGCCTCGGCATCGGCGCAGACGAAGCTGTTCCAGTGCGGATGGTAAACCTGGATCGCGTGATGCAGCACGTCGCCGCAGAACAGCGCGCTGTCGCCCTTGGAGGCGAGCGTCACCACCACCGTGCCCGGCGTATGGCCGGGCGCGGGCGTCAGCGACAGATGCTCGTCGATGGCCTGCGCCCCGGTCACCATCTCGGCGAGCCCCGCCTCGACCACCGGCAGGACGCTGTCGCGGAACGAGCCGTGATTGGCCGGACCTTTCGCGGGATCGCGGTCGAGCGCGAGGTAGTGGTCGTAATCGGCCTTGCTGAAGACGTAGCGCGCGTTGGGAAAGGTCGGGACCCAGCGGCCGTTGTCGAGCCGGGTGTTCCAGCCGACGTGATCGGCGTGGAGATGCGTGCACATCACGAGATCGATCTCTTCCGGCCGGACCCCCGCCTCGGCCAAGCGCCGCAGATATCCCGATTCCATCAGATGCCATTTCGGCCGCGTCGGCCGCGGCTTGTGATTGCCGACGCAGGTATCGATCAGCACGGCGCGGCCGCCGAGCCGGATGAGCCAGCTATGGATGCTGAGCTTGAGGCTGTCGCCGGCGGGATCGTAATGGTCGGGCGCCATCCAGCCGAGATGCTCCTCGACGAGCCGCGGCCGCCAGTCCGGGAAAAAGGCCGCGGCGTCCCAATGCGCCTCGTACAGCTCTTCGATCCGGGTGAGGCTTGCCGCGCCGATGGTGACCGTGGTCATGGACGCTCCTCCCTGCGCTTTTTGCCGCGCCACTGTACCATTGCGGCGCGGCGCTGTAGTGATGAACGGGGAGGAGCATGATGGGCGGACCGATCCTGTTCTCGCCGCTGGCGTTGCGCGACATTCGCCTCAAGAACCGGGTGGTGGTGGCGCCGATGCACCAATATTCCGGCGTGCGCGGCTTTCCCACCGCCTGGCATTTGATGAATGCCGGGCGCTTTGCCGCCGGCGGCGCCGGGCTGGTGTTCCTCGAATCGACCAAGGTCGAGCGCCGCGGCTGCGGCACCATCGGCGACCTCGGCCTGTGGGACGACGCCTTCATCGCGCCCTTTCGCGAGATCGCCGATTTCATCCGCGCCCACGGCGCGGTGCCGGGTATCCAGCTCGGCCATGCCGGCCGCCGCGCGCGCCTGGAGCGCCCCTGGGAGGGCGGCCGGCCGCTCCGGCCCTCGCCCGAGATCGAGGATTGGGAGAGCTGGGAGATCATCGGCCCGAGCGCGCTGTCGGCCGGCGAGGGCGAGCCGCCGCCGCGCGCGCTTGCCACCGGCGAGGTGGCGGCGGTGGCGGAAGCCTGGGGCGAGGCGGCGCGGCGCGCCGATGCGGCGGGTTTCGAGGCGCTCGAGCTGCACGGCGCCCATGGCTATCTCATCCACCAGTTCCTGTCGCCCTTCGCCAACCGGCGGAACGACGCCTATGGCGGCTCGGAGGCGAACCGCATGCGCTTTGCCGTCGAGGTGGTGGAGGCGGTGCGCGCCCATTGGCCAGAGCAGAAGCCGCTCTTCTTGCGGCTTTCGGTCGAGGACGATGCCGGCTGGGGCCCGGCCGAGAGCGTGCGGCTCGCCCGCCTGGTCAAGCCCAAGGGCGTCGACGTCATCGATTGCAGCTCCGGCGGCATGCTCGGCCGCCCGGTGGTGAGCGCGGGGCCGGTGAGCTACGGCTATCAGGTGCCCTATGCCGAGCGGCTGCGGCGCGAAGCGGAGATCATGACCATGGCGGTCGGCCTCATCATCCATGCCGATCAGGCCGAGCAGATCCTGCAGCGCGGCCAGGCCGATCTCATCGCGCTGGCGCGCGAGATCCTCTACAACCCGAACTGGCCGATGGACGCGGCGCAGAAGCTCGGCGTCGACCGGCGCTTCGAGTTGATGCCGCCGCCCTACAGCTATTGGCTCGCCAAGCGCGCCGACACGGTCAAGGACGTCGTTCCCTCGACCTGGCGCGCCGGATCGGCCGCGGGAAAATAAGTCAATCGCGGAAGGAGGGATCGCGCCGGTCGAGCTTGCGCAGCAGCCCCGGCCATTCCAAGAGCCCATAGCGGCGGATCACCGACGGGTCGTACATCCCGATCGACTTCTCCACGACGGCCTCGGGCATCTCGTTGAGCGCGGTGTTGCAGGCCATGGCCGCGACCTGCGCCTGACAGGAGCGCTCGAGCCCGTACATGGCGGTGAAGGCCTCGGCGACGGTCCGGCCGACGGTGAGCAGCCCGTGATTGCGCAGGATCATGTAGTTCCGCGCGCCGAGGTCGCGGGCAAGCGCGTCGCGCTCGCGGGGGTCTCGCTCGGGGCCGTTGAAATCGTGATAGGCAAGGCGCGAGCAGAAGCGCGTCGCGGTCTGCGTCAGCGGCAGCAGCCCGCATTTGAGCGCCGAGACCGCCATGCCGGCGATGGTATGCGTATGCATCGCCGCAGCGATATCGGGCCGGGCGCGGTAGAGCGCGCTGTGGATGACATAGCCCGCCTGGTGCAGCCCATAGGGACCTTCGGGCTGGTAGAGCACCGTGCCGTCGAGATCGACCTTCAGCAGCGAGGACGCCGTGACCTCGTCGAACAGCAGCCCGTGGGGGTTGAGCAGGAAATGGCCGGGCGCGTCGGGCACCCGCGCCGAGAGATGCGTGTAGATCATATCGGACATGCCGTAGAGGTCGCAGAGCCGGAACCCGGCGGCGAGATCGACCCGCGCCTGCCATTCCGCCTCGCTCACGCGCGACCGCAGCGATTTCAGGCGCAGACTCTGGGTTGGCGTGCTCATGGCGGAGCCTCCGCTCGGCAGGACTCGAAGGCCATCCTAGCACGGGCGAGGCATCGGCCCGGACCCGCCGAGTCGCGGCGTGCCTATCGCGGCGTGAAACCTTCTTGTCGTCTGCCACCTTGACGGAATGCGAAATTGGCTCGAATTTAGAGTCACACGTCCGTCAGCTTTGCGGCCGGCCCGGGGAGTGCCGTCCGATCGAGGCGGCAGGCGGTCATTTCGCACTGCGGGAGACAGCCGTGCTGAATCCGACGACACTCCTGGCGGATGCGCTCGGTCGAAACCTCGTCGACGCCTATCGGCAGGTTTTCGGCGACCGCGCGCCGCACTTCGCCACCAGCCTGCAAGAGGCGGCGAAGCTGGTCATCGAGCGCATCGCCGCCAGTGACGCGCTGTTCCACGACGCGCACCACACTATGATGGTGGCGCAAGTGGCGCAGGACATCCTGCGCGGCCTGCGGCTGGAGAAATCGGTCTCGCCGGAGGACTGGTATCATTTCATGATCGCGGCGCTGGCGCATGACCTGGGCTATGTCCGCGGCGTCTGCTCGGCCGACACCGCGGACCGCTTCGTCATCGACGAGGCCGGGCACATGGTGACGCCGCCGCGCGGCGCCTCGGACGCGTTCCTGATGCCCTATCACGTCGACCGCTCCAAGATCGCGGTGCGCGAGCGCTTCAAGGACGTGCCGCAGGTGGATGCCGAGCGCATCGCGCGGGCGATCGAGCTCACCCGCTTTCCCGTCCCCGACGACGACGACTACGCCGAGACCGACACCGAGGCCGGGCTGTTGCGCGCCGCCGATCTCATCGGCCAGCTCGCCGATCCCCTTTATCCCAGCAAGCTCAACGCGCTCTATTACGAGTTCGCCGAGACCGGCCAGAACGCCAAGTTCGGCTACAGCAGCCCGGCCGATCTCTGCGAGTGCTATCCGAAATTCTTCTGGAGCAAGGTCGAGCCCTATCTCGGTCCCGCCTTGCACTATCTCGACAACACCATCGAAGGCAAGCAGTGGATCGCCAATCTCTATAGCCACCTCTTCAGCGTGGCGCATCACCGCCAGAGCATGGGACCGCAGGTCGGCAGCCCGGCCGCGGCCGATGCAGGCGCCGGACGCTAGCCGCCATCCCCTTCCATTCGCCCGCAAGCGGCGAGCCACCGGTTCTCGGCGCCGGGAACATTTTCATCGACGCTTAAGCGCCGCCGCGATGCGTCGCGAGCCGTCGGCGCGTCCTGTCGCCGGCGCAGTCTTCGACGCACGGCTTGCCGACGCACTCTCCCTTTATGATTGAACAAGAAAATAAATTTCAAAAACAGCTTGCAAACCCTGTGTGGTAGAGTTAGAAATATAAATACCATATAAGGGCTTGCGAGACGACGCCGCGCCGCCAGGCGCGCGTTCGACTCAGCACCCGTCGCCGACGCTTTGGAACATGCGTGCCGCCGAGGCAGCGTGGCGTCGGAGTTTTGAGGGAGAGGCCTCATGAGCGCTGACGTGAAAGAGGACTACAGCCTGAGCGACGAAGAGATCGATTTCTTCTTCAAGAACGGCTATTTGAAACCGTTCAAGGTCTATGAGCCGGAGGAGATGCTGGAGCACTGGAAGAAGCTGAGGCTCCAGGTGCTGAACCGAAAGCACGCCGTCTACACCGACAATGCCTTCTCGAATGCGGGCAACAACAATCTCGCCAATTACGACCGGCATCTCGACATTCCGTTTCTCGGCAACCACATCTGCAATCCCAAGATCGTGCATCGCATCCGCAGCCTGATGGGACCCAACCTGCTGTGCTGGCGGACCGAATTCTTCTCGAAATATCCCGGCGACGCCGGGACCGACTGGCACCAGGCCGACACCTTCGCCGGCGTCGCCGGCCGAGAGCACATCATCTGGCCCGACAATTCGGACCGTCGCGGGACGATAACCGCCTGGTGCGCCTTCACCGACGCGATGAAGGACACGGCGTGCATGGCCATCGTTCCGGGCACACACAACATGATGTTCTACGATGAAACCAAGCGGCTCGTTTACAATCCGGAGAAAAACAGCAACCTGCTCAAGAACGGCATCCACCGCGGCCTCTGGGGCTACGACTACAGGGATTTGCAGATCGACCCGAATTGGGCGCCGGACGAGGACAAAGCGGTGTACTTCGAGATGAAGCGGGGCGAATGCGTCATCTTCTGGTCGACGGTCCTGCATTCGTCGCTGCCGCATCTGGGCCGGACGAACGAAATGCGCCTCGGCTTCTCGGCGAGATACGTTCCGCCCGAGGTGTTCATCCACCCGGGCACCGACGTGCTGACGGAGTTCGGCGGAGAAGTCAGCCTCGAGAATTACGGAGCCGTCCTCGTCGCGGGCGAAAACAAATACACCCACAACCGCATCCGCGACAAGAACATGCACGGCCAGCCGTTCATTCCCGCCTGAGCGGCGTCGGGGAGCCTTCGGCGATGGTTGCGGTCATCGAGGCGATCGAATGCGCCTTCGGCGAGTCGGAGCGGCCCTACAGCGAGGTGGTCAATTTCGACGACGTGCTGAAGGCCAACAACTATCCGAATTTGCCGGGGCTGTTCGGCTGGGGCAATTACCGCAAAACGGCAGGCGACATCTTCGATCTCGGGCTCGCTTCCGCGGCCAGGACGATGGCGGACAGCGCGATCTCGGCCAAGGAGATCGACTTCGTCTACTTCTGCTCGACCTGCTTTCCGGGAGACGAGATCGAGCACATAAAATACAACGCCCACGTCATCAGCGAGCTCGGCGCATCGAACGCCTTTCCCGTGGGCATAACCCTGAACAACTGCGCCAGCTTCCTCAGCGCCATCACGATGGCGTGCAAGATGGTCGAAAGCGGCGCCTACAACAACATTCTCGTCATAACCGCGGACAAGGTCTACGACGAGACCATTCGAATGAACAATTTCGCCCTTCTCAGCGATGCCGCCGCGAGTTGCATCGTCACGAACCGGCCGGTGGCGGGATACCGCGTCGTGTCGGACGTGTTCCGCACCAGCGACAATCCCATCTTCACCAACCGCGGCAAGGACGATTCGCCGCTCTATCTGCGCGTCTTCAACGAGATCATCGAAAAATCCTCGGTCAAGCCGAACGAGATAAAGAAGGTGTTTTGCAGCAACGTCTTCAAGTCCATCACCCTGGTCAAGGAGAAGAAGCTCGGCTTCTCGCGCGACCAGCTCTTTCTCGAAAACATACCGCGCTACGGCCACTGCTTTTCCGCGGACGTCTTCATCAACCTGATCGAATATGAAAGGCAGGCGCAGGTTCCCGAGGGGGAGCGCTTCATGTTCTCGGTCGACGCGCCGAACCTGAGGGCAAGCGTGCTTCTGGAGCGCGTGGGCGAGCCCGGCGTCCGCTCCTTCCGTTGCGCGTCGGACGTCGAAAAGGATCGGGCGCAAGGCGCGCCGTCGAGTTGATGCCTTAATACGGAACCCACTCCTATCGCAAAGGCAGGCCATGGAAAGCGTCGTTATGGATCTGGAAAGAGCCGCTCCGATGATCGCCGCCACGGCGGCGGCCGATACCGTCGCCGCCATCTGGGAGCAGATATTGCAAGCGCAGGACATCGGGCGCGACGCCGAATTCTTCGACATCGGCGGCAATTCGATGCTGCTGCTCGCCATGATCGAGCTTGTGCAGCAGCAGACGGGGAAGGAAATCGCGCTCGACGACCTCTCGGAGGGCATCACCGTCAACAAAATCGCCGGTCTCATTGCCTAACGCGGCAGCAGCGCGGCGGGACGGGTTGAGCGTTCCCGGATAGCGAAGCGTCGGACCGCGGGCACAGGGCGTCTTGTCATTGGCAAAAACTCAACTATTCAGGGAGGTCTGAGATGAACGCGATCGTTGAGGGATTGTTGGACTCGATAAGAGACATCCAACGCCTTTACCGACAGGACAAGCATCAAGTCGCGCGCCGAATCCGGGCGGTCGACCTCGACGTCGTCGGCCTGGAAAAGCTTCTCCCTCCCCCCGGCGATTTTCCGTATGGACGCATGCTGCTCTACCAGGATGAGACGATGGAAGTCATTCTGATGAACTGGGCCCGCAACAAGCAGAGCTTGCCGCACGATCACGGATTGTCCGAAGGCTGGGCCAAGGTCCTGAGGGGAACGGCATCGCACGTCTGCTACAAGACCGGCAGCGAGCCTCCCCACGCCGTAAGTCACCAGGAGGTCGACGAGGGCGATGTTTTCTACGCGCCCAAATACATGGTCCATCACACCGGGAACCCGACGGAAGACGTCCTGGTAACGCTGCATTTCTATTTTCCGCCGATTGAAAACATGGAGGTCTTCGACCCGGCGGCGGAGCGGGCGGCGATCGTCTCGTCCGATTGCGGCGCCTGGTGGCCCGATACGCCCAGGCAGATCGTAAAAAGCCGCAATTTCGGCCAGCACTACGAAGGCGTGCCCGCCGCGGCCGACGGCGTATCCTAGGGACCGCCTATGGCGCCGGCCGGCGGGAGCCGCCTCCGCGACCCGGGCACGACCCCGCATGCGCGACGCATGACGGCCGGCCGCCATTCCGCTCGAACCGCGACCGCCGAGGATTTCGCGGCCATCCGCGCCTTTTCGGATGGGGGAGAGCTCTGCCGCTCGATCTTGGAGCCGCGATTCGGCTCGCTGGAAAATTTTCTCGCCTCGGACGACGGCATCAAGGATGAAACCCTGACGATCCTGCTGGAGAGCGGCGGCCCCATGGCGGGCTGGGCGTGTTGTTTCAGATACCATGAACGGGTCGGATATTCCGGCGTCGCGCAATTCGTCATGGATCCCGGCGCCGATCCCGCCCGCGAAAAAGCGGCTGCGCTCTTCGGAGCCTGCCTCGCCAAATCGACGGCTCTCGGCATGCACACGATCGTGAGCATGGTCCGCGCGGCCACGCGCGAGGATCATCGCTGGCATGAAGAGAGAGACTTCCAGACGAGCGGCATGCTGGAGATCGCCGACGGCAGCGCGCTCGTCGTCTTCACGAGGAAGCTGAGATAGATGATCCGGCCGGCCGTCTTGAGCGATCTTGATCGCGTCATCGAGATCTACAACCAGGCGATCATCGACCGCGTGCACGCCAATTGCGACGAATTGCAGACGAGCAGCGACAAGTTCGCCTCGATATATTTCGGCGACGATCCCCGATACTTCATCCTGGTCTATGAGTCGGAGGCCGGCGAGGTCGAGGGCTGGGGCGCCGTCAAGCGTTTCTCCGCGCGGCCCTATGACCGCTCGGCGGGAGAGGTGGCGGTTTACATCGCCAGGGAAAGCCGCTCGCGAGGGCACGGCGTCCGCATCCTGCGGGCGCTGATGAGCCGGGCGAAGGCTGCCGACTTCCACTCGCTCGTCGCCATCATCCTCGGCGAGAACATTCAAAGCATCCGAGGCGCGGCGTCCTGCGGCTTCGAGGAGAAGGTGAGGATACCTGCAATCGCCTATCAATACGGAAAATATTCGGACATCGTCTGGCTGCAGAAGGTGATGGACCGGGATTGACCTCGAGCGCCTCGCACTTGCAGGCGCGAGGCTGAAAAGCGGCGCGGCGGAACCCGCATTCGCGGCGCGACGCCCTAAAAGGTGTAGACTGATTTATAAAACACCGATATAGTGAGGTAGCCTTTTGGCTCGTCGGGCGAGCGGTCGCCGCGTCGAACCGATGTCTCGAGCCAAATAAGCAGAGGGAGCGGGCGCACATGAAAGTCGATCAATCGTACAGAACCGGTTCGTTTCGCGACAACGAGGATTCGCTCCGGCGGCTGCGGAGACAGGCGTCCATCGCCGTCGATCTCGAGATGCAGCATCTCTATGGCGCCGGCCTGGCGTCGGGCATGAAGGTCATGGATTTGGGCTGCGGCCCGGGAATCATCTCGGTGGAGATGGCGCAGCGGACATCGCCGCGGATGTTGATGGCCATAGACTGCAACGAGATCAGCCTGGCGGAAACCTGGCGCCGCCTGACGGACAATTCCATTCCCCAGGCCGAGGCGCGAAACTGCAACGTCTACGACGAGCGCTTGCGATACACGGGAAAGTACAATTTCATTTATTCCCGCTTCCTGTTTCAGCACCTTTCCGAGCCGCTGCTCGCGCTCGCCAACATCCGGCGCTGCCTCGAGGAGACGGGCAGGCTCTGCATCTGCGATATCGACGATCAATGGCTCAGCGTCACGCCCGAGCCGCCCGAATTCCGATCGCTCATCGATCGCGCCGGCAGGGGGCAGAGCGCCAGAGGCGGCGACCGGAAGGTCGGGACCAAGCTTGTCCATTATCTCGAACGCGCGGGCTATCGCGACATCCGCAGCTCGGCCCTCCTGGTGTCGACCGATCTGATCGGAAAAGAGGCGTTCTGCGACCTCGTCTTCGGCTACAAGCTCGAGGTCGTGCCGGACAGCGAATTAGAAACGGCGAAACAGGAATTCGAGGCGGTGCAGCGCAACATCGCCGCGGCCGACGGATGGGGAGGACTCGCCGTGTTTTTCGTGTCCGGGCGTCGGGGCCCCGACGGCGTGAAGTCCGTCGGGACGTAAGATCCGCCGGCCCTGGACAGCCGGAGCCGCGGCTCCCGCCCGAACGCCGAGCAAGAAGGCGGGACATCGGGCGGAGCCGCGGAGTCCCTCATCGTCGGCAAGACTGCGCCGCCGCGCCGGCCGGAGGATTTTGGCGCGGCTTCGGCCGGGATCGCCGCGCCGCGCGCGGCCTTCGGCGCATCCGGAAAGGGCGGTAACTTGGAAATAATAGACGGGCACACCCACATCGCCTCCACGCGCTTCATTCCGCCCGACTTCGTCGAGGGCGTCGTCGACAACATGATGGAGCAAATGCGGCTGACCTCCGTCGAGGTGCCGCGGTCGCGAATTCTCGATCGCCTGCTGGCGTATTATCAGGACCACGAAGGCCGGAACCAGCTCCTCGAAATGGACCGGCTCGGCATCGCCCGCGCGGTCGTGCTCCTTCCCGACTTCACCTACGCCTTCCGGTGCAAAGGCGATGCCCTCTCCATCGCGGAGATGTTTTGGCAGCACAAGCTGATCCGCGACCGGAGCGACGGCAGATTCGAAGTTTTCGCCGGGGTCGATCCGCGATGGGGAGCGGACGGCTTCAGGCTTTTCGTGAAGGGGATCGAGGAATACGGCTTCGCCGGATTGAAGCTCTACCCGCCCTGCGGATACCGGCCGGACGACGCGCTGCTGGAGCCCTATTACGACTATTGCCAGGAACGGCGATTGCCCGTCCTCATTCACATCGGACCCACCTCGCCAAGACTATCCTTCACGGAGGCGTTGCCGATCTTCGTCGACGCGCCCGCCAGGAAATACGCCAACGTCTCGTTCATCCTGGCGCACGGCGCGGTGAGCTATCCGCAGGAATGCGTTCAGCTCTGCCGCTATCGGCCCAACGTCTATCTCGATCTCAGCGGCGCCCAAACGCACCTGGCAAACCCGGACGCGCGCGGCGAGCTCTGCCAGTTGTTCGCGCGGGGCATCAACCACAAGCTGATTTTCGGCACGGATTGGCCGATCAACACGCAAACGGCGCTCAATCGCGGCCTGATCAAGATGTTCTCGATAGCGCCGGACGTCAAACCCTATATATCCGCCGCGGATACGCAATGGATCCTGTCGGGGACCATCAAGAGCATTTTGAACCGGAGAAGGGCCGCCGCCGGCGGCGTGGAGCGATCCGCCGATGACGCATAAACCTATGGAAACGATCCTCGATCACCTGGCGGTCCACCGCGAGCGCCGGGTTCTGGTCTACAGCAGAAAATCCTCCCTCGAGATTCCTTTCGCGGACCTCCGCGAGCAAGTCATGGCAACCGCGCGCGAGGCCGCGCGGCTGGGGATAACCGCCGCCGCGAAGGTCGCGATGATTGCGCCCAACGGCCATGCGCCGCTCGTGATGGATTTGGCGCTGTTGCAGATAGGCTGCACCGCGATTCACCTGCCCGAAGGCGCCGCGAGCAACATGCTCCGGCTGATCGGCGAGCACAATCTCGACCTGATCATGACGGCGGAGGCTTACGAGCACGCCATCGACAAGTCGAGCTGCGAGGCCGTCGGCAACCTGCTCGATCTCGGGGTCTATCGCGTGGCGCCTGCCGCCCGAGCGCGGGATCTCGGCGGATATGACGGCCCCGCCATCGTCTTTTCCTCGGGAACGTCGGGAAAGATCAAGCAGATTCGCGTCGACGGCGGCAGCGTCGTCTACAACGCCAACGCCTTCTTCCGCGCCTTCGGCCCCCAAACGGACGATCTTTTTCTTTTATTCCTTCCCCTCTCGAACTATCAGCAGAAGCTGCTGACCTATGGCTGCATCCTGTTCGGGATCGATATCTGCCTGACGGACACCGAGAACGTCCTGGCGGCGCTGAAGAACGTCGGGCCGAGCTTGTTTCTGGCGCCGCCGATATTCTACGAGACGGCCTGGCGGCTGGCGCAGATATCGGCCGCGCCTCCCGCCGGACCCGGGCCGATCGCCGGCGGCCCGCGACGGACGCCGGCCGAATGGCTGAAGGACTATTTCGGCGGCCGCATGCGCATGATGTGGTCCGGAATGGCGCCGATCGCGCCCAGCATCCTGCAGGGATACCAGGCGGCGGGCGTTCCGCTTTACGAAGCCTATGGCATGACCGAGTACGGGCCGATCACGATCAATCTGCCCTCGGGAAACCGCATCGGCTCGGTCGGCAGGGAGCTCGTTCCCGGCAGCGTCCACATTGCCGAAGACGGAGAAATCATCCTGCGATCCCCGCACCCCCTGACGCTGGGCTATCTCGGCGAGGCGCGGGGCGAGGAGCGGCAGATCTATCTCGACACCGGCGAGATCGCGACCGGCGACATCGGACACAGGGATGAAGAGGGGTATCTCTTCCTTCACGGACGAAAGAACGAGATCATCGTCACCTCCGGAGGGTACAAAATCCATCCGCAACTGGTCGAGCGGGCGTTTTCAGGCGTGCCTCACATCGACCATGCGGTGTTGATGGGAACCGGCCGGCCGCATCTGGGCCTTCTGCTCATGGTCAAGGCGATCGAGCCCGGCATGAAGCAGATGATCTCGGAGAAGATCGCCGAGCTGAATGCCGGCGTCTGTCAATTGGCGCCCATCAAGAAGTGGCGGATCGAGGTCGGCGAATTTTCCGTCGACAATCAGATGCTGACCAGGAACCTCAAGCTCGCCCGGGGAAAGATCCGGGAGAGGTACGAGGACCGGATTTTTTCCTAGCCGATCGCGGCGAGCCCTCGCCGGTCCCTGCGCGCGAAGCTCCGCGTTCCCTGCGCCATCCTTTTCGGATCGCCCCATGCAGCATCGTCCCTGGTTCCTAGGCGAGCACGTCGACAAGCCGCTGGCGCGGCTGTTTTGCTTTCCCTATGCCGGCGGCAACGCCGCCGCCTTTGTCGCCTGGACCCGGTTTCTGCCCGCCGGCTGCGATCTCTGCGCCGTGCAGCTCCCCGGCCGCGCAAACCGCCTGAAAGACCGCGCCTTCCATGACATGCCGCGGATGATTTCGGCGCTCGTCGACGCCGTCCAGCCGCATCTCGACCTGCCCGCCATTTTTTTCGGCCACAGTCTCGGAGCGATTCTGGCCTTCGAGCTGGCGCGAAGGCTCGCGGATCGCCCCGCCTTGAGGCATCTCGTCGTCTCGGGATGCAGGGCGCCGGCGAATTGGCCAAGCCCCAAAAGCAAGGCGCTCGCCGCCCTCGAAGGCGGTCAATTCCTTGACGCGCTCAAGGCGCATGAGGGCGTTTCGAAGGAGATGGCGAAGAACGACGCGTTGTTGCGGTTCTTTCTCCCGATCCTCAAGGCCGATTTCGACGTGGTGGCGAGCTACAGATACGCGGCGGGCGAGGCGCTCGACATGCCGTTGACGGTGCTGGGAGGCCGCGGCGATCGCCTCACTCCCGCCGAGAGCCTCGCCGCCTGGCAATCGGAATGCCGCCGCCCGATCGCGCTCCATCTCTTCGACGGCGACCATTTCTTCATCGAGCAGCAGCGGAATGCCGTCTTGTCCCTCCTCGCGCGGATTTTCCGGCAGGCGGTTTCCGGCGAAGAGCCCCGTCCGCCCTGAGCCGCGGCCGACGCGGCGCCGGAGCCTCGATCAAGAGGCAACCGGCGCGTCGCCGAGATGGGCTCCGAGCTCCCGCGACAGGCGGCGCGTGATCTCGACCATCAGCGACGGCGTCGTGCGCTCGAAGCCGTAGACGAAGTGCGGAAAATTCAGCGGCGCCTGAACGGACCAGATGTCGTCATGCCGGTCGGGCGGCAGGATGCGCGCGGGATCGCCCACCGCGACCCAGCCGATGGGCACGGTGGCGCCCGGCTCCAATCGCGTTCTTATGTGCACCGTGGCGTGAATGCGCACCTCGGCGCCGGCGCCGATATTGGCCCCGTGGAAGATCGCCGCGCCGGTCGCGACGAACACCTGATCGCCCAGCACGGCGCCCGTGACGTGGGCGTTGGGCCCGATGAGGCAATGATCGCCGATGACGCAGTCGTGGCGATGACCGGCCCTCACCACCGCGTTCTCCAAGACGATGCAGTGCTGTCCGACGGTGATCGATCCGCCGCTTTCCCCGATCAACCGGGCGCCGTGCATGACGCGGGCGCCGGCGCCGACGACGACGTCGCCGCAGACGGTCGCATCGGGCGCGATCCAGGCCGAGGGATCGATGCGCGGTCCCTTGCCCGCATGCGTCATCAACATGGCTCTTCTCCTCGAGGTCGGGATCCAATTCTGCGCGATGAGGCGCATGCTATCGAAAATTGCGGAAATTGAACAGACGGGCTCGATCTCTATCCTTCGTCGCGGCCGTTGCCGAGCCGTTTCCGGGCTTCCGGGCAGGACCGCCAGACGGCGAGGCGCCGGCGCCTCGGCAGGTCAGTATTGGAAATACACGAAGGGTCTCGCCGTGCTTGGCGACATCGCGTAGGACATGACCGCGACCAGGCATATCGCGCAGACCGCCGCGCGCATCAGGATCGGCGGGCTGAGGACGAATTTCGGCTTCACGAGCATGATGACGTCGCCGAGGACAAGGGCGGCGATCATGAGGAAGCCGACGCCGAAATGGATGTGGTGAAACACGCCCATGGCGGGATCGGGGGTCTCTCTGAAGAGATTGACGAGATTCGCGACGATCCGCGGACTGAAGATTCCGCCATAGACGTGAAATGCCTCGCTCACATTCGCGGCGCGGACGAAGGGAAGGGTGAGCGTGACAAGCAGAAACGTGATGGGAACGCGGCAGAGCTTGACGACAAAAGGCGGACAGCCGACGAACCGCCAGAAACGATCGCGGCGCGCCAGGGTCCATTGGGAGAGGACGACCAGCACGCCGTTCGCGACGCCGTAGAGCAGGTATCCCCACCCCGCCGCGTGCCATACGCCCAGCAGGACGAAGGTGACGAAGACCGCGACCGGCGTGCAGAGGCGCGGATGCCGGCGCAAGGCCAGGCGCAGCGGCGTGAAGATGTAATCGCGAAACCAGTTCAGCAGGCTGATGTTCCAGCTTCGCCAGAATTCGGGGATCGTGGTGGACAGGAAGGGCTGCCGGAAATTGTCCGGTATGTCCACGCCCAAGAGGCGCGCCGAGCCGATGGCGAGCAGCGAATAGCCCAGCCAGTCCGCGTACACGTAATAGACCCCGAAGATGCTGCCGACGAGCTGCTCGAGTGGCGGCGAGGAAGCGAGATCGGCATAGACCGCGTCGGCGGGCGCCGCGAGGTGGTCGGCAAACACCAGCTTGACCACGGCGCCGACGAGAATTTCCGTAAACGCGCGCCAGCCGCGATCGGCGGTGAAGCCGCGCCGGAACTGAAGCTGCTCGAACATCGCCCGGCGCGGCACGGGCCCCATCGTCACGATGGGAAAGAAGCCGCAAAACAGCGCCACGTTGAGCGGCTGGCGCTGTTCGCGCGTCACGTTCAGCGCGACGTCGGCGAGGTATCCGGCCGCGGCAAAGGTGTAGAACGACAGGCCGACGGGCAGCACCCAGCCGTGGTCGGCGCCGGCGAGATCCGGCGATGTCAGCAGAAGCGAGGAGATATATTTGTAGAAAATCAGCGGGGCGAAACAAACCAGCAAGACCGTGGTGACGACGGAGGGGAAAAAGCGCGTCTCCCGCGACCGCGCGATCAGCAGCCCCCCGGCATAGGCGACCGCGCTCACGAAGAGAAGCGCCGGGAAAAACACGGCGGGAAAGCTGAGGTAATAGACGTAGCTGACCAGCAATATGAAGACCGGCCGCCATGGCCCGGCGGGCAGGAAATAGAAAACCAGGACGACCGGAATGAGCAGCGCGAGGTAAAGAGGATCGCAGATCGGCACTGAATCAGTCCCTAACGTCCGACAGTTTCGTTATCGAGGCATCCGTCCGATAAAAGGCGATCACCCATTGATCACCACGCCCTTCCTGAGGAGCACGGCTCGAACCAGCCCCACGTCATGCATCGCCATCATCTCCGGGAGACTGAGCTCGACGGAGAAGGCTTCCTCGATGGCGGTGATCAGATTGAGCGAGGCCAGGCTGTCCCACCCCTGGGTGTTTTCAGGCGACGACTCGTCGGAAATCAGGGCGGGATCGATGTTGAGCGTCTGAGCGACGAGCCGGACGATTGCATCAGCCATGGCTAGCCCCACTCCACCAGGTCGCGGCAGGTGCAAATTCTACCCTGGACATCCTCTAGGTGTAAATGAAATTAAAATACTATCAACAGCCGGCGCCCCGGACCGCGGCGCCGGAGCGTCTTGACCCGCCGGCGCCCGTCCTCGACAGTGCCGCGGTGTGCGGCCGGTTCGTCAACAAGCTCCCCGTCGCGGAGATCGCGCGGATTTTCGGCACCCGGAACGCGCTGCCGAACTATCCCGCGCGCTATAACATCGCGCCGACGCAGCCGGTCCTGGCCGTGCGCCACAACCCCGAGAGCGGGGAGCGCGCGCTCGACGCGCTGCGCTGGGGTCTGGTGCCGCATTGGGCGAAGGACCTGTCGTTCGGCGCGCGCTGCATCAATGCCCGGGCGGAGACGGTGGCGGCCACCCCGGCCTTTCGCGACGCCTTCAAAAGCCGGCGCTGCCTCATTCCGGCGAGCGGCTTCTATGAGTGGCGCAAGACGGGCGCGGCGAAGACGCCCTATGCGATCGTGCCGGAGGACGAGCCGCTCTTTGCCTTCGCCGGATTATGGGAGAATTGGCGCGACCGCGCGGCGGGCGAGAGCGCCGAATGGATTCGCACCTGCGCCATCATCACCGGTGAGCCCAACGACCGCGTGGCGCCCATCCACAACCGCATGCCGGTGATCCTGCCGCCGGCGGCGTGGGCGGCCTGGCTCGGCGAGGAGGCGGCCGGCAAAGACGATCTGCTGGCCCTTCTGCGCCCTTACCCGTCGGAGAAAGTGCGCGCTTTTCCCATCAGCACGCGCGTCAACAGCCCGAAGAACGACGCGCCGGATCTGCTGGAGGCCGTCGGCGCTTAGGAGCCGCGGCGTCTGCTTCAGCGATAGACCACCGCGCCGAGGATCATGTCGACCGCGGCGCCGTCGGCGGCGAGCGGCATCTGGACCGCCTCGAAGCGGAGGTGGTGCTTCTCGCGCCACGCCATCGTGCCGTAGGTCCTGAGCGGCGCGCGATGGTCGACGACGTGATTGAAGACCAGGGTCACCGCCTTGCGGAAGACGTCGGTGAACAGCTCGTCCACCGCCTTGCCGGTGATGTCGCGGCCGTAGGAGTCGGCAAGCTCGGTGCCGAACAGCCGATAGCGATAGATGCGCGGCGCCCGCTGCACGTCGACGAGGAAGATATGCGGCAGCAGCGCGGGAATATCCACGGGATCGATATGGGCGCGGCCGGGCAGGCGGTCGGCGGCCGGGCGGCGGCGCTGCCAATAGGCCAGAAGCTCCTTCAGCACGGGCGCTTCCAGCCGGCACTCGACGTCCATGCCGCCCGAGGTCGAACGCATGTTCGGCATGGAGCGCCGCTCGCCGGTCATCCGCGGAATGGTCATGCGGGGCGTTGTAGCCCCCCAAGGTTGAACTTTCGTAAAGGGTCGGCCGGTCCGGCCGTGCCGGCCGCCAAGGCGCGAAACGGCGGCAAGGGCGGTTTTCCGCCGCCGCAGGCAAAGCGTCTCTATATCGCTGATTGAGATTTATGGGCTGTACCTGACGATAACGAGTAGTCCATTTCCACGCCGCGCCACGATGAACGGCGGTGCCGCGAGAACGCGACCGCCGAGCCGCCGGCAAGCGCGCTGTTGCCTGCGTGCAGGGGGCCGATCCGGACGGAAGTGCCGGCCAGGATACGGACGATCCGGTCAAAGCGCGATGCGCGTTTCGATCGCATCAAGAGGCGCCGTGACGCCGGTTCCTTTATCGGCTCGCTCCAAAAGGCCGGCTTCGGTCAGCGCCTCGACGTCCTCCTGGACGCGTCGATAGTCCCTCTATCGAGTTCCCGAGCGGCGCGCGAATGGACGTCGCGGGATGCCTATGGACATGGCGATGCAACTCCAAACGACGAGAATTTCATCGCCAGCCATTTCATCGTGCATCACGAACGTGGGGTCGGCCGAAAAATATATCGACCCTGCACCGATCCTGCGATGAAAGAAGTGGTGCCCGACGCGAAGGTACTGGTCGTCATCGGCATAAAGCGGGATGGGGTAAAATCGGCACCAGGGCGCCCGGGAGCCGCCGACATGGCGCTTCATGGGAAGGGATCTTATATCGAGGCAGTCATCGGCAAGCAGGTTTGCAACGGCGGTGAAGAGGACGTCCCATGCTTGCTCCTCACTGACCCGGCCCCGGACCATCCCATCATGCCGGGGAACAGGTCGTGGACCGCGGGCGAGTATCGGAGCGGGTTTCCCATGGCATGCTCTAAGCGGCGTCCCGGGGGTAAACGTCTCGCTCGATCCGGGCACCGACTTCTGCGCGCGCCTTTGTCAGATCGTGCATTGCCTGAAGATTGATCCAGAACTCTGCGGTCGTGCCGAAGTAGCGCGCCAGCCGTATAGCCGTGTCGGCCGTAACGGCACGCTCGCACTTCAAAATCCCGCCAATGCGGTGCGCATCGACGCGGAGCGCTTGCGCTAGGCCGTTGGCAGTAATGCCGAGGGGCTTCAGAAACTCCTCCCGCAAAACCTCGCCGGGGTGAGTAGTAACGCGCTTAGTCGGGGTCATTTCAGTCTCCGTAATGCTTCGTGATCTCAACTTCGGCCGGGCCATCCTGCGTCCACACGAAACACACTCGCCATTGATCATTGATGCGGATACTGTGCTGCCCCCGCCTGCCGCCTTTGAGGGCTTCCAGCCGGTTGCCGATCGGGACGCGCAAGTCTCCCAACCGTGCGGCAGTGTTCAGCATATCCAGCTTCCGCAGCGCCACGCCCTTGATGCTCTCAAAGCGGCGCACGTTTTCGCCGTTCCAAAAATCCTCCGTATGCCGGTCTTTGAACGTGCGGATCACAGGCAAGATATATGACGCGCCGCGCCATATATCAAGCGTCATATGCGCCACGCCCAAAACGTCAACCGAAGCTAGACCCGCCAATCGGCGCCTGTAACTGTGTGGTCAAACTGTGTGGCGGACCAAAAATTGCCCTCTTCAAAACTATTGAAAATCTGCGGATAATCGCCTTGATGAAAAAGTGGCGGAGGGAGTGGGATTCGAACCCACGATAGGGTTGCCCCTATACACGCTTTCCAAGCGTGCGCCATCGACCACTCGGCCACCCCTCCGCGGTGCAGGAAACGGGGCGCAGCATGCTCCCGGTCGCAGGCGCCGGACCCTAACCGAGGCCGCCGAAACGCGCAACCGCGACCGCCACGCAATGTCATTGCGCGGGAGTCACCGCGTCTTTATAAGGGACCGGGGCACATACGCCTGCGCTGCGGGGCAAGGGCATGCTCATCGGGCGGATCCTCGGCTGGCTGCTGGTGCTGGCGGCGCTGGTGGTGCTGGTCGCCGACCTCATCGCCTGGCTCGACACGCGCCATTTCGCGCCGACCGCGATGGGCCTGCTCTGGTTCGAGATCAGCCCCACCACCCTGGAACTGGCGCAGCCGGCGATCCAGCGCCACGTTGCGGCCTGGCTCTGGGACCCCATCGTCTTCGTGCTGACCTGGCCGGCGGCGCTGGTGCTGGGGGTGCCGGGCCTGGCGCTGCTCTGGCTCTGCCGCCCGCGCGACCGGCGCCGGCGCCGGCGGTAGCCGAGGCGGCTAGCCCGCACGGTGCAGGCTTTCGCGGTTGCAAGGGCAACCGCTGACGCCCGCCGCGGACAGACAACCCGTTCGATCGCTTTGCGATCGAACCCTCCGGGGCCGACCGCAAAGCGGTCGGCCGGGTCGTCCCCTGCGGGAGCTTGCCTAGCTATCCCCCATCTTGAGGGCGGCGAGGAAGGCGGATTGCGGGATCTCCACCTTGCCGTATTGGCGCATGCGCTTCCTGCCTTCCTTCTGCTTTTCCAGCAGCTTGCGCTTGCGCGTGACGTCGCCGCCATAGCATTTGGCGAGCACGTCCTTGCGCAGCGCCTTCACCGTCTCGCGCGCGATGATGCGGCCGCCGATCGCCGCCTGGATGGCGATGAGGAAGAGCTGGCGGGGGATCAGCTCCTTGAGGCGCTCGCACAGCGCGCGGCCGCGCCGCTCGGCCTGGCTGCGATGGACGATGATGGCGAGCGCGTCGACCGGCTCGTGATTGACCAGGATGTTCATGAGGACGAGGTCGCCCTCGCCATAGCCGTCCATCTGGTAGTCGAAGCTGGCGTAGCCGCGGCTCACCGATTTCAGCCGGTCGTAGAAGTCGAACACCACCTCGTTGAGCGGCAGCCGATAGACCACCATGGCGCGGCTGCCGGCGTAAGTGAGGTCCTTCTGCACGCCGCGCCGCTCCTCGCACAGCGCCAGCACCGAGCCCAGATACTCGTCCGGCACCATGATCGTCGCCCGGATCCACGGCTCCTCGATATGGTCGATGCGCACGGGATCGGGCATGTCGACCGGGTTGTGCAGCGCCAGCCTCTCGCCGTTGGTGAGATGGATGTGATAGACGACCGAGGGCGCGGTGGTGATGAGGTCGAGGTTGAACTCGCGCTCGAGCCGCTCCTGGATGATCTCGAGATGGAGCAGGCCGAGGAAGCCGCAGCGGAAGCCGAAGCCCAGCGCCGCCGAGGTCTCGGGCTCGTATTCGAAGCTGGCGTCGTTGAGGCGCAGCTTGGCGAGGCTGTCGCGTAGATGGCCGTAATCGGCGGCGTCGGTGGGGAAGAGGCCGCAGAACACCACCGGCTGCACCGGCTTGAAGCCGGGCAGCGCCTCGGCGGCGGGGCGGCGATCCTCGGTGATGGTGTCGCCGATCTTGCAATCCGCCACCGTCTTGATGGCGGCGGTGAGATAGCCGATCTCGCCCGGCCCCAGCGCCGGCGTCGGCTCCGCCTTGGGCGTGAAGATGCCGACGCGCTCCACCGCATGCGCGGCGCCCGTCGCCATCAGCCGGATCTTGAGCCCCGGCTTCAGCACGCCGTCCTTGACGCGCACCAGCGTGACGACGCCGAGATAGGAATCATACCAGCTATCGACCAGCAGCGCCTTGAGCGGCGCCGTCGCGTCGCCTCGGGGCGGCGGCAGGCGCTCGACCAGCGCCTCCAGCACCGCGTCGATGTTGAGCCCGGTCTTGGCCGAGATCTCGATGGCGCCCGAAGCGTCGATGCCGATCACCTCCTCGATCTGCTGCTTGACGCGCTGCGGCTCGGCCGCCGGCAGGTCGATCTTGTTGAGCACCGGCACGATCTCGTGATTGGCGTCGATCGCCTGATAGACGTTGGCCAAGGTCTGGGCCTCGACCCCCTGGCTCGCATCGACCACCAGCAGCGAGCCCTCGCAGGCGGCGAGCGAGCGGCTCACCTCATAGGCGAAATCGACGTGGCCGGGCGTGTCCATGAGGTTCAGCTCATAGGTCTCGCCGTTCCGCGCCTTGTAAGTGAGACGAACGGTCTGCGCCTTGATGGTGATGCCGCGCTCGCGCTCGATGTCCATGCTGTCGAGCACCTGCTCGCGCATCTCGCGCTCCTCGAGCCCGCCGCAGCGCTGGATCAGGCGGTCGGCGAGCGTCGATTTGCCGTGATCGATATGCGCGATGATCGCGAAATTGCGGATATGGGCGAGGTCGGTCATAGGCCGATGCTGAAAGCCGCCGGGAAGATAGGGATTGCAGATGCCCGAGGCAATGATGGGAGCGGTGTGAGAATGGGTTAACCACCGAGGGCAGGGAGGAGGATAGCCCGCACGGAGCGGGCTCTCGCGGTTGCCAGGGCAACCGCTGGCGCCCGCCGGCGACGAACAACCCGTTCGATCGCTTTGCGATCGAACGGGTTGTTCGCGCCTAATCCACCGATCCCGCGAGGATCATGCTGAGATGGGCGAGCGGCAGGCCGGTCTCCGCCGCCCAATCGTTGAAGATCGCCTGCACCTCCTGGCGCGCGCCCTTGCCTTTGGGCTCGCCGGCGAAGGCGCCCCAGTGGTTGAGCGCGGTCACCACGAAAGGCGTCAAGATGAAGGTGTCCTTGCCCGCCATGCGCAGGAAATAGGCGCCGGAATTGCCGCCGAGCTGGGTGAAGCGGCGGGCGAGCGCGTCCCACAGCTTCACCGTCTCGGCCACCGGCCAGTCGGCGAGCCAGGCGGCGAAGCTGCCATGCTCGGCCGCGACGTCGCACATCGCCGCGGCATTCGCCGGCACGGAGCGGAGCTTGCCGAGATGGCGGATGAGCCGCGCATCGCCCATCAGCGCCTCCACCGCCTCCTCGCTCATGGCGCGCACGCGGCGGGGATCGAAGCCGAAGAATGCCTTTTCGAAGGCCGGCCATTTCGCGTCGACCATGTCGTGCTTGAGCCCGGCGCGGAAGACGCGCAGCGACATGAGCGAGAGATAGCGGTCGTCGCCGAGCTTCTTGAGCTGCGCCGGCGATTTCACCGCCGGCAGGCGCCGCTCGAGCCCCGTCTTGCCGAGCCGCTTCTCCGCCGCCTTACGGATCTTCGAGAACGCGATCATCACGCAAACCTAGGCCGGAGGACATGCGTTGACACGCGATTTTTCCCCTCCCCCCTTGAGGGCAGGGCTATCGCAGATGAAGTTCACCACGGAGACACGGAGAGCACGGAGAAGCGAAGAATGGCGCGCTTCGCGCGCCAAACACCTCTTCTCCGTGACCTCCGTGTCTCCGTGGTCACTCTTTCTAAACCGCCGCTCGGCGGCACGTGCGATTGCCCTGCCCTTGAGGAGCCGCGGGGTCCGCGTCATGCCACGATCGCGGCATGGCATCGTCGCCGATGCAGAAATCGCTGCGACGCGAGAGAATTGCCCGCACGGTGCGGGCTCTCGCGGTTGCAAGAGCAACCGCTGACGCCCGCCGGCGACAATGCTGCGCATTGCGCCGCTATCGCCTGAGGCTGCCGCCGGTCGCCGTCTCGACCGCGGCGACGAGCTTCTGCGAGAAGGCCTCGAGCGCGGCATCGGTCAACGTCGCCTCCTCCGGCTGCAGCACCACGGTGATGGCGAGCGACTTCCTGCCGGCCTCGACGCCGGGACCGGCATAGACGTCGAACAGCCGCACCTCGGCGATGAGCTTGCGGTCGACGCCGCGCGCCGCGCGCAGCAGGGTCTCGGCCGGCAGGCCGGCGTCGACGATGAAGGCGAAATCGCGCTCCACCGGCTGGAACGGCGACAGCTTGAGCGGCGCCCGCCCGCGCCGGCCGCGCGGCAGCGGCACGTGATCGACGAAGATCTCGAACCCCACCGCCGCCCCCTCGACGTCCATCTCCTTGAGCACGCCCGGATGAAGCTCGCCGAAATAGCCCAGCACCTTCGGCCCGAGCCGCAGCGTCGCGGCGCGGCCGGGATGATACCATTCCGGCACCTCGCCCGCGAGCTGCAAGCTTTCGGCCGACGCGCCGGCCGCGGCGAGCGCGGCCAGCGCATCGGCCTTGGCGAGCAAAGCGTCCACCGGCCGGCCGGGGTCGTCCCAGCGCTTCGGCCCGGTGCGGCCGAGGCGCAGGCCCGCGGCGACGAGGTCCTGACCTTCCGGCGTGTCGTCGCGGTATTGCGGGCCAAGCTCGAAGAGCGCGCCATTGGCCTCGCCGCGATCGGCGTTGCGCTGCGCCGCCCGCAGCAGATTGGGCAGGAGCGAGGGGCGCATCTGGTCGAGATCGGCGCTGATCGGGTTGACGATGCGCAGGCTTTCGGGCGCGGCGCCGAAAAGCTCGGCGAGCGGCCGCGGCATGAAGGAGAAGGTCACCGCCTCGACGAGGCCGCGCGCGGCGAGCGCGCGGCGGACGAAGCCGCGCCGGCGCTGCGCTGGGCTCACCGCCGGCGCCGGCAGCGCTCCCGCGCGCGGCAAGGACACGGCGGCGATGCGGTCATAGCCGTGGATACGCAGCACCTCCTCCACCAGGTCGGCCTCGCCTTCGATGTCGCCGCGCCAGGAGGGCGGCTCGACCACGAAGCTGTCCGCCAGCTCCTCCGCGGGCTCGCTCGGCGTGCAGCCCAGCGCCGCGAGGATGTCCCGCTGCTCCGCCGCCGGCAGATCGAGCCCGCCCAGGCTCAGCGTGCGCGCCGGGCGGAAGCGATAGCGCCGCCGCCATTGCGGCACCGCGCCCGAGACCGCCACCGCGCTCGCCTCGCCGCCGCACAGCTCGAGGATCAGCCGCGTCGCGATCTCGATGCCCGGCCGCGTGAATTCGGGATCGAGGCCGCGCTCGAAGCGATAGCGCGCATCGCTCTGGATCTGCAGCCTGCGGCCGGTGGCGGCGGTGCGCACGGGATCGAACAGCGCCGCCTCGATATAGACGGCGCGCGTCGCCTCGGTGCAGCCGGTGCTCTCGCCGCCGATGACGCCGCCGAGGCTCAGCACCGCCGCGTCGTCGGCGATCACCGTCATCCCGGCATCGAGCGCATAGGCGCGGCCGTTGAGCGCGACGAGGCTCTCGCCCGGCCGCGCGCCGCGCACCGCCAGATCGCCCGCGATCTTGTCGGCGTCGAAGACGTGGAGCGGCCGGTTGAGATCGAAGGTGATGAAATTGGTGATGTCGACCAGCGCCGAGATCGGCCGGAGCCCGATCGCGGCGAGCCGGTCCTGCAGCCAGCGCGGGCTCGGCCGGTTGGCGACGCCGCGCACCAGGCGGCCGATGAAGAGCGGGCAGGCCTTGTCGTCGGGCCCGGCAAGGTGGACGGCGATGGGGCAGGCAAAGCGCCCCGGCACCGGGCTCGCATCGAGCGGCTTCAACCGTCCCAGCCCCGAGGCGGCGAGGTCGCGCGCGATGCCGCGTACTCCGAGGCAGTCGCCGCGGTTGGGCGTCACCTTGACGTCGAGCACGGGATCGTCGAGGCCCATCGCCGCGGCAAAGCGCTCGCCGACCGGCAGCCCTTCGGGCAGATCGATGATGCCCTCGTGATCCTCCGACAGGCCAAGCTCGGCGGCCGAGCACAGCATGCCGTTCGATACCTGGCCGCGGATCGTGCTTTCTCTCAGCACCATGCCGGTCTTGGGAATGGTGGCGCCGGGCGGCGCGAAGACGCCGAGCATGCCCGCGCGCGCATTGGGCGCGCCGCACACCACCTGGACCTTCGCGCCGCCGGTATCGACCACACAGAGGCGGAGCTTGTCGGCGTTGGGGTGGGGCTCGGCCGAGACCACGCGGGCGACGATGAACGGCGCCAGCGCCCGGCCGCGATCCTCGATGCCGTCGACCTCGAGCCCGCGCATCACCAGGGTCTGAACGATGTCGTCCAGCGTGGCGTCGGTTTCGAGATGCGTCTTGAGCCAGGCGAGCGTCGTCTTCATCGCCCGAGCCCTCCGACCATCGAGGGCACGTCGAGCGGCAGGAAGCCGTAATGCCGCAGCCAGCGCAGATCGTTGTCGTAGATGGCGCGCAGATCCGGGATGCCGTATTTGAGCATGGCGATGCGCTCGATCCCCATGCCGAAGGCGAAGCCCTGATACTGCGCGGGATCGATGCCGCAATTGGCCAGCACCTTGGGATGCACCATGCCGGAGCCCAGGATCTCGAGCCAGTCGCCGCCGGCGCCGATGGTAAGCCCGCCGCCTTCGCGCGAGCAGCCGATATCGACCTCGGCGGACGGCTCGGTGAAGGGGAAATAGCTCGGGCGGAAGCGCACCGGCAGGTCGCCGATGTCGAAGAAGGCGCGGCAGAACTCGATGAGGCAGCCTTTGAGATGCCCCATATGCGTCGTCTCGTCGATCACCAGCCCTTCCACCTGATGGAACATCGGCGAATGCGTGGCGTCGTGATCGCTGCGGAAGGTGCGGCCGGGGACGATGATGCGGATCGGCGGCTTGACGGCGAGCATGGTGCGGACCTGCACCGGCGAGGTATGGGTGCGCAGCACCTTGCGGCTGCCGTCCCTCTGCTCCGGCAGGTAGAAGGTGTCCTGCTCCTGGCGCGCGGGATGCTCGGGCGGGATGTTGAGCGCGGCGAAATTGTGGAAGTCGTCCTCGATGTCGGGGCCTTCGGCGACGGCGAAGCCCATCTCGCCGAAAATGGCGACGATCTCGTCGATCGTCTGGCTCAGCGCGTGCACGCGCCCCTCGCCTTCGGCGCGGACCGGCAGGCTGACATCGACGCGCTCCTCGGCAAGGCGCCGGCGCAGCGCCGCGTCCTCGAGCCGCCGCGTCGCATGGCCGATTGCTTCCTCGACCTCGTCGCGCAGCCGGTTGAGCGCCTGGCCCCGCTCGCGCCGCGCCGCGGCGTCGAGCGCGCCCAGCCCCTTCATCAGCTCGGTGACGCGGCCCTTGCGGCCGAGGATGGCGACGCGCGCCTGCTCCAGCGCCTCGAGGCTCGCCGCCTGCCGGATCAGCCGCAATATCTCGTCGCGAAGATGGTCGAGGCTTTCCATGGGTCCGGTCCTAGCGCCGTGGCGAGCGCCGCCCCGCGCCCCACCTCACCCTCCCGCTCCGCGGGTCCCTCCCTCTCCGCCCCTCGGGGGCGGAGAGGGTTGGGGTGAGGTGGGGTGTGAGGTGGGGCGGAAGAAGCGGCATCGCGTTTCAGAAGTTGGAGGGTAGTAACACGAAAAAGGGGCCGGAGCGGCCCCTTTCCCTGGCGTTCGCGACGCACTGCCGGCGGGGCCGCCCTAATGACGGGACCCGCTGCTAAATCGCTCGCGCGCCATGCTCATCTCACGCCTTCAGCGCCGCTTGCGCCTCGGCGACGATCGCCTTGAACGCCTCGGGCTCACGCACGGCGAGGTCGGCCAGCACCTTGCGGTCGATCTCGAGCCCGGCGCGCTTGACGCCGTTCATGAATTGCGAATAGGTCAGGCCCTCGGCGCGGACACCGGCATTGATGCGCTGGATCCAGAGCGCGCGGAAGGTCCGCTTCTTGGCGCGCCGGTCGCGATAGGCATAGCGCAGCCCCTTCTCGACCTTCTCGATGGCGACGCGGAAGGCGTTCTTCGCCCGGCCGCGATAGCCTTTGGCGAGCCCCAGCATCTTCTTGTGACGGGCATGCGCGGTGACCCCGCGCTTGACGCGCGCCATGGCTCAGCCTCTGAGATAGGGCATGTAGGTCAGCACCAGGTTCTGGTCGCCCTTCTCCAGGGTGAAGGTGCCGCGCGCCTTGCGCTTCATCTTCCTGGGCTTGCTGATCAGGCGGTGGCGCTTATGCGCGACGGCCGCCTTGATCTTGCCCGAGGCGGTGCGCTTGAAGCGCTTCTTCGCCCCGCTCTTGGTCTTCATCTTGGGCATTTCGGTCCTTTCGCAAGGATTTGGTTGCGGCGGCGAGGCATGCCCTCGGGCGCTCGGAAGCGCGGCCAGCCGTCGGGAAGGCGCGGGTTATACCCGGCAAGGCGGCGAAAGGCAAGCGCGGACGGGGGTTAACGGCCGGTCGCCGGCATTCCTTGGCGTTCCGGAGCATCCGTGCGCCGGAGCAAGCGAGCGAGGGACGGTTTCCTAGGGCAGATCTCCTTGATGCCCCCGCCTGTCGCTTGGCCCGCCCGGCACCGAGGAGCAGGCGCACATCGCCGCCGCGGATCCGCGGCGGTGATGGTCAACTTTGCCGGCTGATCCGGCCGCTGTCGGGATCGATGGTGACGGTGAAGCGCTTGCCGTCCTGGCTCACCATGGCGGTGAAATTCTTACCGTTCGCCTGGAAATTGCTGAACGCGCCGTAGCCCTTCGCCTCGAGCAGGTTGAGCGCATCGGTGATGCGCTCTTCCCTGGGAGCCGCCCTGTCGAGCCGGGCGGCGGCGGCCATGACGCGGGATTGCGCGGGCGGTGCCTTGCCGCCGGGCGGCGAGCCGTTGGCCGCCGGCGGGACGCCCGCGGCATCGTTGGCGGCAAGGGCGATGCCGCCGCTCGCGACAAAGAAAACACCGGCCAATGCCGCGGAAGCCAAGCGGTTCATGGATAATCCTCCTGCGTTCGATCGGGCGCGCGCAATCGCGCCTCGCCATCGAATATGGCAGGCCGCCGTGAACCCGACCTGTCGGCAGGATGAAATCCGGTTCAGCTTCGCCCGGCAATTTCGCGGCGTTCGGGCTCAGATGTCGAAACGACGGGTCGTATCCCGCCGAGCAACCGACAATCATCGTCAAATTCAGGTCGATATATGACCCGACGCGGCATGAGTTCCTAATTGCCACGAACAAGTCCGCGGGTCCTGAGCTTTCGCACAATGGCTGTTCGTTCGTCTTCCGTAATCGGATGGTCCGACAGATACGAAAGCTCATAATACATTGTCGCCTTGTCTTTTCGGGATTTCCAGGCGACGCCATGCGAGTCGTCGCTGGTCTCAATACCCGTCTTGTCCCAATAATATAAAATCGCGTCATCGACGAACTGCAAATCGCCGCGGCTAAAATTCGATAGATTTGGAGCGACTTTGGCGATGGGACGCTGCTCGACGATCCCCTCTCCAAAGTCGGTTTGGCGAAATTCAATCATTCCTAGGCGGGCCAGGTCGTCGAGCACCGGCTTCATTTCTTTCGGCGCCGGACCAAGCGCCAGCCTTTGATAGGCTCGCCCGGTCACCGGCACTTTTCGAGCGGCGTAGGCGTCGAAATCGGCCTTCCACAGAATCTTGTTGAGCTTGATCAGTCCAAATCGCACCGCGGTTTCGCAGCGCAAGGAAATGTATAGAACCATCTGCCGCAGCCGATCTTGTTCGCCCGGCAGCGACACCTTGGTTGTCAGGCGCGGGCGATGGGCCTGAACCCGCATGCCCCTCGTATCTTTCACGATATCAGCCTACCACATCTCGCAAGATTCTTTCCGATCGTAGTTGAGCATGATCGGAAAGAATCGGAATCCCGTAATAGGTGTGCTTCGCCTATCCTGTAATCACTGGGACGGGCCTGGCGCGCCATTTCCCATTTTGCCACCGATCCGTTGTCACTCTTTTGGCCACTCCGCGCTTCACCAGCCGCGGCATGACGGGCAGCATGCTATCGGCGATGTAGCGCCGCATCTGCAGGTCATCGGTCGCACGCCCTTGGCCTTCATCACCGCCTCGGCGATCTCCAGTGAAGACATCGGCGCGGTAGCGGTGCGGAGCGTGTCACGGCATCGCTTTAGCACTTCACCTGACGCGAAGTAGCGCGAGCGCCTGTGAAGTGGGCGCGCCCTCGCGCCTCTTGCTCGAATATGGCGGGCCGCCATGAACCCAGCCTTTCGGCGGGGTGAAATCTGGTTTAGGCCGCGGCGGCGACGCGGGAGAATTGCTTGCACGGTGCGGGCGGCGACGCTCTGCGTCGCGCGAGCTGCGGCACGGGAGAATTGCTTGCACGGTGCGGGCTCTCGCGGTTGCTGCGCAACCGCTGGCGCCCGCCGGCGACGAGCGCTGCGCGCTCGCGCCGGGCTATTTCGGCGACATCACCATGGTCATCTGGCGGCCTTCCATGCGCGGGTGCTGCTCGATCTTGGCGATCTTGTCGAGATCGTCGCGCACGCGCATCAGCACGTTCATGCCGAGCTCCTGATGCGCGAGCTCGCGGCCGCGAAAGCGCATGGTGACCTTCACCTTGTCGCCTTCCTCGATGAATTTGAGCATGGATCGCATCTTCACGTCGTAATCGTGATCGTCGATGCCGGGGCGCAGCTTGATCTCCTTGACCTCGATGACCTTCTGCTTCTTGCGCGCCTCGTTCCGCCGCTTCTGCTCCTCGTATTTGTACTTGCCGTAATCGAGGATCTTGACCACCGGCGGGTCGGCATTGGCGGCGACTTCCACGAGGTCGAGCCCTGCTTCCGTCGCCCGCTGCAGCGCCTCGTTCCGGGTTACGACCCCGATCATCTCGCCGCGCTCGTCGACCAGCCGGACGCGCGGCACTATGATCTCCTGGTTGACGCGCGGTCCCTCGCGAGCCGGCGTCGCCGTCGTGGGTAGCCTAGCGATGCAATTCCTCCTTTCGAAAGCACATGAACCCCTCGGCGCCCCTGCCTTCCGGCGGGCACCGCCCGAGATCCCCCCGACAGCCGCTCAAACCGAAGGAACAGCCGCCTCCACCTTCAATCTAGCGACGGCCTCGCCGAGCGCAAGGATTTCCTGATCCTTGCCGCCGAGGCGGCGGACGGCCAGCGTGCCCTGCTCCGCCTCGCGCTTGCCGATCACCAGCAGGACCGGGATCTTGGCGAGGCTGTGCTCGCGAATCTTGTAGGTGATCTTCTCGTTGCGATTATCGACGTCGACGCGCAGGCCCGCCTCGGCGCAGGCGGCGCGCACGGTCTCGGCGTAGACGTCCGCCTCCGAGGTGATGGTCGTCACCATCGCCTGGACCGGCGCGAGCCACAGCGGAAAGCGGCCGGCATGGTGCTCGATCAGGATGGCGATGAAGCGCTCCATCGAGCCGAAGATGGCGCGGTGCAGCATGACCGGGGTGTGGCGCTGGCCGTCCTCGCCGATATAGCCGGCCCCGAGCCGCTGCGGCAGCACATAGTCCACTTGCAGCGTGCCGCACTGCCAGTCGCGGCCGATGGCGTCGCGCAGGACGAATTCGAGCTTCGGGCCGTAGAAGGCGCCCTCGCCGGGATTGAGCGCATAGGGCAGCCCCGCCGCCTCGGTCGCCGATTTGAGCGCGGCTTCGGCATGATCCCACTCGGCGTCCGTGCCGGCGCGCAGCGCCGGCCGGTCGGCGAATTTGACGCTGAACGTGTCGAAGCCGAAATCGCGGTAGACCGAACGCAGGAGCGCGCAGAACGCCACCGTCTCCGGCGTGATCTGCTCTTCGGTGCAAAAGATATGCGCGTCGTCCTGGGTGAAGGCACGCACGCGCATGATGCCGTGCAGCGCGCCCGAAGGCTCGTTGCGGTGGCAGGAGCCGAATTCGGCGAGCCTGAGCGGCAGCTCGCGATAGGAATGCAGCTCCTGCCGGAAGATCTGGACATGGCCCGGGCAGTTCATCGGCTTCACCGCCAGCACGCGCTCCTTGCCTTCGTCCTCGTCGCGCACGGTGAACATGACCTGGCGGAACTTCTCCCAATGGCCGGAGGCCTGCCAGAGGCTGCGGTCGAGGAGCTGCGGCGTCTTGACCTCGAGATACCCGGCCTGCTCGAGGCGGCGGCGCAGATAGTTTTCGATGACGCGGTAGAGCGTCCAGCCCTTGGGGTGCCAGAAGACGCTGCCCGTCGCCTCTTCCTGCTGGTGGAAGAGGCCGAGCTCGCGGCCGAGCCGCCGGTGATCGCGCTTCTCCGCCTCCTCGAGCTGGAAGAGGTATTGCTTCAGCGCCTTCTCGTCCGGCCAGGCGGTGCCGTAGACGCGCTGGAGCTGCTGGTTCCTGGCATCGCCGCGCCAATAGGCGCCGGCGACCTTCATCAGCTTGAAGCCGTGGCCGAGCTTGCCGGTGGACGGCAGATGCGGCCCGGTGCAGAGATCGACGAAGCCGCCTTGGCGATAGAGGCTGATCGCCTCGCCTTCGGGGATCTCGCGGATCCATTCGGCCTTGTAGCGCTCGCCGATCGATTCGAAGAAGGCGACGGCGCGCTCGCGCTCCCATTCCTCGCGCGTGATCGCCTCGTCGCGATCGACGATCTCGTGCATGCGCCGCTCGATCCGGCCGAGATCCTCCGGCGTGAAGGGCTGGTCGCGCACGAAATCGTAATAGAAGCCGGTGTCGGTGGCGGGGCCGAAGGTCACCTGCGCCTCGGGATAAAGCTCCTTCACCGCCTCGGCGAGCACATGCGCCGCGTCGTGGCGCAGGATCTCCAGCGCCTCGGGCGCGTCGCGCGTGAGGATCGCCACCTTGGCGTCGCGCTCGACGCGATGAGCGAGGTCGCGCGCCTCGCCGTCGACCTTGAGCGCGAGCGCCGCCTTGGCGAGGCCGGGGCCGATCGAGAGCGCGATCTCGGCGCCCGTCACCGGTCCGGGAAAGCTTTTGACTTTGCCGTCGGGGAGCGTGATGTTGACGGGACTCATGCGCGGGGCGATTTAGCCGAAGGCGATGGTCGCGGCAACCTCCTCGACGCCGAGCGCGGCGAGATCGGGCCGCCGCAGGATGGCGACGCGCGCGCCGAGCGGCGCGGTGAGCGCGGGATCGGACTCCGCCGAGTAGAGCACGGTGACGGGGCAGCCCGCGGCGGCGATGAGATGCATCGGCCCGGTATCGTTGCCGACGGCATGGCGCGCGATCCGGCCGAGCGCCACGATCTCGCCGAGGCCGGTGCGGCCGGTGAGGTCGCGCGCCGACGCACAGCGCTCGGCGATGAGCGCGCCGAGCGACGTCTCCGCCGCGCCGCCCAGCACCACCGGCGTCAGCCGCCGCCGCGCCGCTAGCACGGCGAGCGCCGCGAATTTCTCGATCGGCCAGCGCTTTGCCGGCCGATGCGCCGCGCCCCCCGGCACCAGCAGCAGCAGCCGCTCGGGCAGCGCGAAGCGGCCGATGTCGCGCGCCGCCCAGGCGAGATCCGGCAACGGCACTTTTTCGATGCCGGCGAGCCTGAGCTGCTCGGCCTGGCGGTCGATGGTGTGCATGCGGTCGCGCCCGGAATTGCGGTGCGGCAAGGACGCGCCGCGGGCGATGCCCGACCAGGGAGGGCCGCCCATCAGCCAATGATAGAAGCTCGAGCGGTCGGAGGTCTGGAGATCGTAGACCCGCTCGAAGCGCCCCTGCCGCAGCATTCGCCTGAGCCGCCACCAGCCGGCGAGATCGAGCAGGCCCGGCCGCTCGTCGATCAGCACCCGGTCGAAATAGGGCGCCCCGCGCGCAAAGTCGGCATAAGGCGCGGTGGTGAGCAGCGTGATCTCGTCGCCCGGATGATGCGCGCGGATCGCCGCCGCCGGCCCCATCGCCTGGACGAAATCGCCGAGCGCGCCGAGCTTGATGACCAGAATGCGCATGGGGGCGGGCTCGCCGATCAGCCTGGCACACCGCCGCGCAACTCGGACGCAAGGTCAGACAGCGTCGCCCGGAACACAAAAGAAATATTCCCCCTCTCCCCCCTCGGGGGAGAGGGAAGGGTGAGGGGGCACCGCGGCGTCGCTGCCTGATCGCATCGCGCGTCCCGGCGTTTGGTGCAGCCCCCCTCACCCCAACCCTCTCCCCCCAATGGGTGGAGAGGGGGAAAATATGTACCGGTCCGTCCAATCATCCTTTTCTACGCCGCCACCGGGCCCGAGGGATCGGCTTCGGCCGCGGCGGGGAACAGGATCTCGCTGTAGACCGCGAGCGTGCGGTCGGTCATCGCCTGGGTGGTGAAGTGCGCGCGCATGTGGGCGATGGCGTGCCGCGCCAGGTTCATGCGCTCGGGGGCCGAGAGCGCCAGCGCGCCGGCAATCGCGCGCGCGAGCGCCTCGGGATCCGCGGGCGGCACCAGCCAGCCGGTCTCGCCGCCCCGCACGATCTCGCGCGCGCCGCCGTGATCGGTGGCGACGACCGGCCGCCCCATCGCCAGCGCCTCGGCGATGACGCGGCCGAAGCCCTCGGGCCGCGTCGAGGCGGAGACGACGACGTCGGCGAGCATGTAGGCGGCGGCGATGTCGCGGCAATCCTCGACGATCCGGAAGACGCCGCCCAGGCCGCGCCGGCCGATCGCCTCGATGAGCTGCCGGCGGTAGCGCCCTTTGCCGGTGCCGATGATGAGGCAGCGGAGATCCTGGCGCTCGAGCCGGGCGATCGCGTCGATCAGCACGAGCTGGCCCTTCCAGCGCGTCAGCCGCCCCGGCAGCATCACCACCTGCACGCCGTCGGGAAGCTGCCATTCGCGCGCCAGGCGGATGACGCGCTCGGCGCTGACGCGCTCGGGATCGAAGCGGCCGAAATCGACGCCGCGCTCGATGATCCGGAGCCTCTCCGCCGGCACGCCATAGACCCTCATCGCCTGCTCGGCGACGAAGCGCGAGATGGCGATGACGCGCTCGCCCTCGGCCATCACCGCGTTGTAGCGCCGCTTGATCCAGTTGCCGTCGCCATAGACATTGTGAAAGGTGGTGACGAAATGGCAGCCGGTGCGGCGCGCGGCGGCAAGGCCGCTCCAGGCCGGAGCGCGGCTCCGCGCGTGCAGGATGTCGATACGCTCGCGGCGGATGAGCTGCGCCAGCCGCGCGACGTTGCGCCGCATCGTGAACGGATTCTTCGAGGCGAGCGGCAGCTCCACATGCAGCGCGCCGGCGCGCTCGATCTCGCGCACCATCGGCCCGCCTTCGGACGCCACCACCGACTTCCAGCCGCCGGCCACCAGCGCCGCCGCCACTTCGACCGTGCCGCGCTCGACCCCGCCGGTGACAAGCCGCGGCAATATCTGCAGCACTGCCGGCGGGCGGGTTCCCGCGGCCGACGCGGCAGTGCTAGTCTCGGCCTCCATCGTCATGAACGAGCGTGACTGCAATGACCTGGTTGTCGACGCCGAGCCCCGACGAGCCCAAGCCCGGCATCTTAACACGCGAGGACGGCGCCACAATCGCCTACCATCGCCACGCCGGCAAGAGCCCCGGCATCGTCTTCCTCGGCGGCTTCATGTCCGACATGACCGGCACCAAGGCGCGCCGGCTCGACGCTTTCTGCGCCGCGCGCGGCCAAGCCTATCTCCGCTTCGATTACTTCGGCCACGGCGCCTCTTCGGGCGCGTTCGCCGAGGCGACGGTGGGGCGCTGGCGCGAGGACGCGCTCGCCGTGCTCGACCGCTTGACGCAAGGCCCGCAGATCCTGGTGGGCTCCAGCATCGGCGGCTGGATCATGCTGCTGGCGGCGCTGGCGCGGCCGGAGCGCGTCGCGGCGCTGGTCGGCATCGCCGCCGCGCCCGATGCGACCGAAGCGCTGATGTGGGCGAATTTCCCGCCGCAAATACGCGAGCGGATCCTGCGCGACGGCGCGGCGCGGCTGCCCTCGTCCTACAGCGAGGAGGGCTATCTCATCACGCGGAAGCTGATCGAGGACGGCCGCCGCCATCTGCTGATGGGCGGCGCCATCCCCCTCGCCTGCCCGGTGCGGCTGCTGCACGGCATGCGCGATGGCGACGTGCCGTGGCGGACCAGCCTGGCGCTCGCCGAGAAGCTTGCCGGCGCCGACGTCCAGGTGACCCTCGTCAAGGACGGCGACCATCGCCTCTCGGGCGAGAGCGACCTTGCGCTGCTGGAGCGGACGGTCGCGGCGCTTGCTATGCCCGGCGCGCCGGCGCGCCCTTGAAACCGACGCCGATCCGGTTCAGCGCGTTGATGGTGGCGATGGCGAAGGTGAGATCGACGAACTCCTTCTCGCTAAAGGCTTGCCGCGTCGCCTCGTGCAGCGCCTCCGAAGGCGCCGCCGCCGGCAGCGTCGTCATCGCCTCGGCCCAGGCGAGCGCCGCGCGCTCGCGCGGGCTGAAGAGCGCCGTCTCGCGCCAGACGACGAGCGTATGGAGGCGCTGCGCCTCCTCGCCGTCCTCCAGCGCCTCGTAGGCGTGGCGGTCGACACAGTAGGCGCAGCCGTTCAACTGCGAGACGCGGAGATAGACGAGATGCACCAGCCCGCGCTCGATGCTCGATTCATGCATGAGCTTGGTGAGCTGGATCAGCGTGCGGTAGGCTTCGGGCGCCAGCTTCGGATAGGGCTCGCGGGACATCTCATTCCTCCTGCAACAACGCGGCAAGGCCGTCGCGGTAGCTCGGATAGCGCAGCCGCACGCCGAGCGCCGCCTTGAGGCGGCGGTTGGCGACGCGCTTGTTGTCGTCGTAGAAGCTGCGCGCCATCGGCGAGAGAGCCGCCCGCTCGAACGGCACGAGCGGCGGCGGCTCCCGCCCCAGCAGGCGGCAGGCATGGGCGATCACCGCCTCGGGCGGCGCGGGATCGTCGTCGCAGACATTATAGACCGCGCCGGGATCGGGCCGCGCCATCGAGGCGCGCAGCGCCTGGACGACGTCGGCGACGTGGATGCGCGAGAACACCTGGCCCGGCTTGTCGATGCGTTGCGCGCCGCCCTGGCGCACCGTCGCGAGCGCGTTGCGCCCGGGACCATAGATGCCGGCCAGGCGAAAGACGTGCACCGGCAGACCGTGGCGGCGGTGAAGCTCGAGCCAGCCCGCTTCGGCGGCGAGGCGGCGCCGGCCGCGCTCGCCGCTGGGCCGAAGCGTCGAGCTCTCGTCGACCCAGCCGCCGCCGCGGTCGCCATAGACGCCGGTGGTCGAGAGATATCCGAGCCAGCGCAAGCCGCCGAGCGCAACGACGTCGCCGCCATGCTCGGCCAGCACCGGATCGCCCGCCGCATCCGGCGGCACCGAGACCAGAAGATGCGTCGTGCCGGAGAGCGCCGCCGCGGCATCGGCGAGCGGCGCGCCGCGGCAGAAGCGGTGGATCGCGAACCCGTCCGCGCCGGCGGCGCCGTCGCGGCTGGTGCCGGCGATCCGCCAGCCCTCGCCGGCGAGGGCGCGGGCAAGGAAGCCGGCGCTATAGCCGAGGCCGAAACAGAAGAAGGCGCTCATCGGGCGGCGGCGCCGCGCGCCTCGACTTCGAGCGCCCGCTCCATCGCGCCTTGCTTGAGCCGCGCCCAGGCCCAATAGGCGAGGCACACCAGCGCGCCCGCCGCGACCGAAAAGCGCAGCCCGATGAGCGAGGCGAGCCAGCCCAGCACCAGCGCGTTGAAGGCAGGCCCCGCGCGCACCAGCAGGCCATAGAGGCCCAGCACCCGGCCGCGCATGGCGGGATCGACCGCGCTCTGGATGAGGGTTTGCGCGCTGATGCCGGTGGTCACCAGCGAGAAGCCGCAGACGAAGACGCAGGCGATCGCCACCCAATAGCTCGCCGTCGCGGTGAAGCCCAGCGCCGACAGCGCGATGAGGCAGGTATGGCCGATGATGAGCGCGGTGAGGCCGTGAATGCCGGGGCGCCGCACCATCCACAAGCCGCCCATGACCGCGCCGAGGCCGAGCGTCGCGGTGAGCCAGGTATAGCCCACGGGACCGCGGCCGAAGACGACATCGGCAAAGCCCGGGAACATCTCGATGAAGCCGCGCAGGCTGAAGGTGGTCACGGCGAAGAGCAGGATCATGCGGCCGATGCCGGGATGGCGCAGGGCGTAGACATAGCCGGCCAGCGTGTCGCCGATCAACTCGTGCCGCGCCCCGCTTGCCGGCGGCGCCGCGTCGGGGATGAGCCTGATCCGCGCCAGCGCCACAATGAAGGGGAGATAGGTGGCGGCGTTGAGCGCGAAGGCGAGGCCGACGCTGCCGCGATCGATGACGATGCCGGCCACCGCCGGCCCGAGGAAGCGGGCGAGGTTGAAGACCAGGGCGTTGACGGCAACCGCCGCGGCAAGGTTGGCGCGGTCGACAAGGTTGGGAATGAGCGCGAGCCGCGCCGGCTGGTTAACGGCGTTGGCGGCGCCAAGCACCAGGGTCAGGAGGAACAACAGCTCCACCGTGATGACGCCGCTATAGGTCAGCGCCGCCAGCAGCACCGCCTGCGCCATGGCAATCACCTGGGTCCAGCGGATCAGCCGTACCCGATCGACCCGGTCGGCGAGCAGCCCGGCGATCGGGCTCAGCAGCAGGGTAGGCAGCAGATCGGCGACGCTGACGAAGCCCAGCCAGACGGTGGAATGAGCGAGCGCCCAGGCAAGCCAGAGCACCGAGGCGCGTTGCATCCAGGTGCCGATCAGCGAAATGGAATTGCCGGCGGTGTACACGCCATAATTGCGGATGCGAAGCACGCGCACCGCGTTCGCGAAACCCGCTCTGGGCGCCTCGGCTCCCTCGACGTCCACTTATGCCGCCCGTGTGTTTTCGCGAAGATGTTATCAGAGCGTTAGCGGGAGGTGATTTACAAATTCACGGACCGGGCGAGGAGCGCAAGCCATCCCGCGGCTCCAGCAGGACGGTATGCCTGCAACACCGTATCGCCTATAATGACCCCAGGGCGGGAGCGCTGGAAGCTAAGGCCGGATCGATGAAACGTGTGGTAGTGGCGATCGCCGTCTTGGCGCTGCTGGTCGGCGGCGCCATCGTCTATCGCGGGCTGAGCGTCGAGCGGGCGAACTCGCAGACCGCCGCGCCGCGCCAGCCGCCGGCGATCCCGGTGGTGGTCGCCCCCGTCGAGCGCCGGTCGATGCCGGTCAGGCTCGACGCCATCGGCACGGTGCAGACCATCGCCACGGTCAGCGTCAAGTCGCGCATCGACGCGCAGATCGCCGACGTGAAGGTCGCGGACGGGCAGTACGTGAAGGCGGGCGACACCCTCTTCCTGCTCGATGCCCGCGCCGCCGAGGCGCAGGTCCACCAGATGGAGGCGCAGCTCGTGCGCGACAAGGCGCAGCTCGCCAACGCCAAGCGCGACGTCGACCGCTATGCGCCGCTGGTGGCCAAGGATTTCGTCTCGCGCCAGCAATACGACACCGCGGTCACCACCGCGCTGGCGCTCGAGGCCAGCGTCAGGGCCGACGAGGCGGCGCTCGAGAACGCCAAGGTGCTGCTCACCTATTACACCATCACCGCGCCCATCGACGGCCGGCTCGGCATGGTGACCGCCAAGGTCGGCAACAACGTCAAGGCCAACGACGTTCCCTTCCTCACCCTCAACCAGGTGAAGCCGATCTACGTGCTGTTCTCGGTGGCGGAGCGCGAGCTGCCGGCGATCCGCGCGGCGCTGGCGGCGGGAGCCGTCGCGGTGAGCGCGCTGCCGGCCGGCGACAAGGGCAAGCCGGCCGAGGGCAAGCTCGCCTTCTTCGACAACAGCGTCGATACCACCACCGGCACCATCGCGCTCCGCGGCATCTTCGAGAACCAGGACGAGCGGCTGTGGCCGGGCGAGTTCGTCAATGTCTCCCTCACGCTCGCCACCGAGGCCGACGCGCTGGTGGTGCCGCAGGGGGCGGTGCAGATCGGCCAAGCCGAGCCCTATGTCTTCATCGTCAAGGACGACGGCACCGCCGAGGCGCGCAAGATCCGGGTGAGCCGCACCGTCGACGGCCGGAGCGTCATCACGAGCGGCCTCGCGCCCGGCGAGCGCGTCGTCATCGACGGCCAGCTCCGCCTCAGCAACGGCAGCCGCGTCGAGATCCGCTCCGCGGAGCACGAGCCGGCCGGCGGCAGCCCGTCATGACCCTGCCGGAACTCTGCATCCGTCGTCCGGTGATGACGACGCTGCTGATGCTGGCCTTCGTCGTCTTCGGCCTGTTCAGCTACAGGCTGCTGCCGGTGGCGGCGCTGCCGCGCGTCGACTTCCCGACCATCGTCGTCTCGGCCGTGCTGCCCGGCGCAAGCCCGGACACGATGGCCTCCACCGTGGCGACGCCGCTCGAGCGCCAGTTCACCACCATCGCCGGCCTCGACAGCATGGTGTCGACCAGCGGCCTGGGCGTCAGCTCCATCACCATGCAATTCAACCTCGACCGCAACATCGACGGCGCGGCGCTCGACGTGCAGGCGGCGATGACCGCGGCGGCGAAGTTCCTGCCGCCGCCCTCGCAGATGACGACGCCGCCGAGCTTCCAGAAGGTCAACCCGGCGGACCAACCGGTGATCTATCTGACGCTCAACTCCGACACGCTGCCGCTCTACCAGGTCGACGAGTACGCCGAAACGCTGATGGCCGAGCGCATCGGCATGCTGCCCGGCGTGGCGCAGGTGCAGGTGTTCGGCTCGCAGAAATTCGCCGTGCGCGTCCAGGCCAATCCCGAGGCGCTCGCCGCCAAGGGATTGACCCTCGACGACCTCATAGGCGCCGTCGCCGCCGCCAACTCCAGCACGCCGGTGGGCACGCTCGACGGCCCGCATCAGGGCTTCACCATCCAGTCGACCGGCACGCTGCCGCATGCGGCCGACTTCCGCCCGGTCATCGTCGCCTACCGCAACGGCGCGCCGGTGCGGCTCGGCGACGTCGCCAGCGTCATCGACAGCGTCGAGAACACCAAGATCGCCGGCTGGTACAACGGCCGGCGCTGCGTCGTGCTCGCGGTGCTGCGCCAGCCCGACGCCAACACCGTCTCCGTGGTGGACAGCGTCAAGGCGCTGCTGCCGGTGTTCCGCCAGCAGATCCCGCCTTCCGTCCGCCTCGAGGTGATGAACGACCGCTCGGTCTCGATCCGCCAGTCGGTCGACGACGTGCAGTTCACCTTGATGCTCACCGTCGTTCTCGTCGTGCTGGTGATCTTCGTCTTCCTGCGCAGCGTCATGGCGACGATCATTCCGGCGCTGGCGCTGCCGGTCTCGGTCATCGGCACCTTCGCCGGCATGTATGTGATGGGCTATTCCATCGACAACCTGTCGCTGATGGCGCTGACGCTCTCGGTAGGCTTCGTCGTCGACGACGCCATCGTCATGCTCGAGAACATCGTGCGCCACGTCGAGAACGGCGAGCGCGTGCTCGACGCCGCCTTCCGCGGCTCGCGCGAGATCGCCTTCACCATCCTCTCGATCACGCTGTCGCTGGTCGCGGTGTTCATCCCGGTGCTGTTCATGGGCGGCGTGGTCGGCCGCGTCTTCCGCGAGTTCGCGGTGACCATCAGCATGACCATCCTGATCTCGGGGCTGGTGTCGCTGACGCTGACGCCGATGCTGTGCTCGCGGCTGCTCAAGTCGGCCGATCACGCGGCCAGGCACAACGTCTTCTATCGCGCCTCGGAGGCGGCGTTCAACGGCATGATCCACGCCTACGACGCATGCCTGCGCCTCGTCATGCGGCACCGCTTCTCGACGCTGATGGTGACGCTGGCCTCGCTCGTCGCCACCGTCTATCTCTTCGGCTGGGGCATGCCCAAGGGCTTCTTTCCGATCGAGGACACCGGCCAGATCTTCGCCTTCACCGAGGCGGCGCAGGACATCTCCTTCCAGGCGATGGCCGAGCATCAGAAAGAGGTCGTCGACATCGTCCGGGCCGATCCCAACGTGGAGGGGCTGATCTCCTTCATCGGCGCCACCAGCTTCAGTCCGGCGCTCAACAACGGCCGCTTCTTCCTGCAATTGAAGCCGTTCGACCAGCGCACGCTCTCGGCCAACGAGATCATCCAGGAGCTGCGGCCGAAGGTGGCCACCGTGCCGGGCGTGCGCACCTTCTTCCAGCCGCTGCAGAACATCCAGCTCGGCGGCCGCATCTCCAAGAGCCAGTACCAGTACACGGTCCAGGACGCCGACGTAAACGAGCTCTACCATTACGGCCCGGTGATGCAGGACCGCATCGCCCAGATCCCCGGCATCCTCGACGTCAATTCCGACCTGCAGCTTCTCAGCCGCCAGGCGATCGTCAACATCGACCGCGACAAGGCCTCGCGGCTCGGCATCACCGTCGACCAGGTGCGCAGCGCCTTCTACAGCGCCTTCGGCGTGCGCCAGGTCTCCACCATCTACATGCCGGCGAACGACTATCAGGTCATCCTCGAGGTCGATCCCCGCTACCAGTCGGATCCGACCGACCTGTCGCGCATCTATCTGCGCAGCGCGTCGGGCCAGGCGGTGCCGCTCGACGCCATCGCCAGCCTGACCGCGGGCCTCGGCCCGGTCACGGTCAACCACCAGGGCCAGCTTCCCTCGGTCACGATCTCGTTCAACCTGGCGCCGGGCGTGGCGCTGGGCGCGGCGGTTGACGCCATCCGCCGCGCCGAGCGGCAGGTGAACCTGCCGGTGACGGTCGCCACCGGCTTCCAGGGCACGGCGCAGGTCTTCCAGGACTCGCTCAAGGGCCAGGGCCTGCTGATCGTCGCCGCGGTGCTGGTCATCTACATGGTGCTGGGCATCCTCTACGAGAGCTTCATCCATCCCATCACGATCCTCTCGGGCCTGCCGTCGGCGGGGCTCGGCGCGCTGATCACGCTGCTGCTGTTCCACCAGGATCTCAGCGTCATCGCCATCATCGGCATCGTCATGCTGATCGGCATCGTCAAGAAGAACGCGATCATGATGATCGACTTCGCGCTGCAGCGTCAGCTCGCCGGCGACACCACCCCCGAGGCGGCGATCCTGGAGGCTTGCCTGTTGCGCTTCCGGCCGATCATGATGACCACCATGGCGGCGATCATGGGGGCGCTGCCCATCGCCATCGGTTTCGGCGCCGGCTCGGAGCTGCGCCGGCCGCTGGGCCTGGCGGTGGTGGGCGGCCTTCTCGTTTCGCAGCTCCTGACGTTGTTCATCACGCCGGTGATCTATGTCTATCTCGAGCGCCTGCGCCACGTCTTCAGCGGTCGGCCTGCCGTCGCGGCGGCGGCGCCGCTCGCCGATTCCACGGCACCGCTGCCGGGCGAATAAAAAGGCGCGCCTCCTCCTCCCGCTGCTGGCGCTGTGGCTGGGCGCGGCTCCCGCCCCAGAGGCCGCGGCGCAACTGCGCGCCAGCGACGAGATGGCGGTGCTGCACGACCGCTGCGTCGCCTTTGCGCGCGACAACCCCAAGGAAGGGCTCGAGCGGGCGAGAGCCTGGAAGGAGGGCGGCGGCGGCTTCTACGCCGACCACTGCATCGCCATGGCGCTGTTCATGCAGCACGACTACGCCGCGGCGGCGCAGCGCTTCGAGGAGTTGGCGACGAGGATGCTGGGCATGCCGGCGGTCCAGCGCGCCCAGGCGCTCGACCAGGGCGGCCAATCCTGGCTCGCCGCGCGCGAGCCGGCGCGCGCCAAGGCGGCGTTCGACGCCGCGCTCCAGCTTAACGGCGAGGACGCCGACCTGCTGATCGACCGCTCCGAGGCCTTCGCCGACCTCGGCCAGTACTGGGACGCGATCGACGATCTCAACCGCGCCATCGAGCTCGCCCCCAATCGCGCCGAGGCCTATATCTATCGCGGCGCCGCCTATCGTCACGTCGACGCCCGCGATCTCGCGCTCGAGGACATCCAGCACGGGCTGGCGCTGGCGCCCGACTCGGTGATGGGCCTGCTGGAGCGCGGCAATCTGCGGCGCCTTTCGGGCGACATCGCCGGCGCGCGCCAGGATTGGCTGCGGGTGACCCAGCTTGCGCCGCAGAGCCCCGCGGGCAAGGCGGCGACGACCAACCTCGCCAACCTCAAAGGCAAGGGCGACGCGGACAAGGCGACGGCGGCGCAGAAGACGCCGTAAGCGCCGCGCCGCCGCTCAGAAATCGAGATCGGCGTAGTGCTTGGGCGGCGGCGCGCCGGGAATGTGGTCGGCGAGGATGGGGCGGAAGCTCGGCCGCGACTTGATCCGCGCGTACCATTCCTTGGCGGGCTCGTGTTCTTCCCAGGGCACGTCGCCGAGATAGTCGAGCGCGGAGAGATGCGCCGCGGCGGTGATGTCGGCGAGCGAGAAGTGATCGCCGGCAAGCCAGCGCCGGCGCTCGACGAGATAGCCGATATAGTCGAGGTGATAGCCGAGATTGGCCTGGCCGGCGCGGATCGCGGCCGAGTCGGGCTGGCCGAAGCCGAGAAAGCGCTTCATCATCTTCTCGCCGACGAGGTTCTCGGTGACCTCGTGGTTCATCTTGACATCGAACCAGGCGACGAGCCGGCGCACCTCGGCGCGGTCGAGCGGATTGATGCCGAGCAGCAGCTTGTCGCGATAGACCTCGTCGAGGAACTCGGCGATGGCGGCGGCCTCGGCCAGCACGGTGCCGTCGGGCTCGATCAGCACCGGCACCTCGCCCGCGGGGTTGAGCGCGAGGAATTCCGGCCGGCGCTCCCAGATCCGCTCCACCTTCAAGGTGAAGTCGAGCGATTTCTCCTGCAGCACGATGCGGATCTTGCGCGAGGTCGGCGACAGCCAGAGGTGGTAGAGAAGCCGCATGACCGCGGCAATTTAGCACAAGCGGCGGCGGCGGCCAAAAGCCCCGCCGCGTCTGCTATCCTGCGCCGACTCGGTCTCACGCGGCGGGGAGAAGCGAATGCGGACGCAGGTAGGGATCGTCGGCGCGGGACCGGCGGGGTTGCTGCTGTCGCACCTGCTGCATCGCGAGGGCATCGACAGCGTCGTGCTGGAAGCGCGCAGCCGCGAGGCCATCGAGGCGACGATCCGGGCCGGCGTGCTCGAGCAGGGCACCGTCGACCTGCTGTCCGAGACCGGCCTCGGCGAGCGCATGAAGCGCGAGGGCTTCCTGCATCACGGCATCGAGCTGCGCTTCGCCGGAAGGGGCCATCGCGTCGACCTCACCGCGCTCACCGGCGGCAAGGCGATCACCGTCTACGCCCAGCACGAGGTCCTCAAGGATCTGGTCAAGGCCCGGCTCGACGCCGGCGGCGCGATCCATTTCTCGGTGGAGGATGCGAGCGTGCTCGATCTCAAGAGCACGGCGCCGACGATCCGCTTCCGCAAGGCGGGCACGCTGCACGAGCTTGCCTGCGACTTCATCGCCGGCTGCGACGGCTCGCAGGGCGTCTGCCGGCCTTCGGTGCCGCCGCGCGCGCTCACCCTCTATGAGCGGATCTATCCCTTCGGCTGGTTCGGCATCCTCGCCCAGGCGCCGCCCTCCACCGAGGAACTGATCTACACCCTGCACGATCGCGGCTTCGCGCTGGTCAGCACGCGCTCGCGCGAGATCCAGCGCCTCTATTTCCAATGCGATCCCAAGGAGACCGTCGCCGACTGGCCCGACGACCGCATCTGGGCGGAGCTGCGGACGCGGCTTGCCGCGGGCTCCGGCTGGACGCTCATCGAAGGGCCGATCCTCCAGAAAGGCGTCATCGGCATGCGCAGCTTCGTCGTCGAGCCGATGCAGTACGGCAGGCTGTTCCTCGCCGGCGACAGCGCGCATATCGTGCCGCCGACCGGCGCCAAGGGCCTCAACCTCGCCGTCGCCGACGTGCGCGTGCTGGCGCAAGCGCTCGCCGCCTTCTACCGCACCGGCCGCAGCGACCTGCTGGAGCGGTATTCGGAGACCTGCCTCCGGCGCGTCTGGAAGGCGCAGCGCTTTTCCTGGTGGATGACCTCGATGCTGCACCGCTTTCCCGGCGGCGATCCCTTCCAGTATCGCTTGCAGCTTGCTGAGCTCGACTACGTCACGCGCTCCGCCGCCGCGGCGACGGCGCTGGCCGAGAATTACGTCGGCCTGCCGATGGAGTGAGGTGGCCCATGAGCGCGGACGCCTTCCCGCCGCCCGCCGCGCTGCGCCAAGCGGTGGCGGCATATCAAAGGCGGTGCGGCTGAGCGAGCATCTCGAACCGCCCCTCCCCCCTTGAGGGGGAGGTGGGCGGCGCGGCAGCGCCGCCGGGTGGGGGGTGCGGGCGACGGATGGAGCCGTCCTTGGCACCCCCCTCCCTACCCTCCCCCTCAAGGGGGGAGGGGCGCACACACTGCGGATAAGTTTGCCATCTGCCGCTAATCGCCCGCCGCGGCCATGGGCGCGAGCGTCAGCGGTTCCGGCAATCGCGTCAGCATCTCCTTGGGCACGACCTGCCAGAAGCGGCGGCGCTGGCGCTCCCAGTCGAGCAGAAGCTGCTCGACGAAGCGCGATTGCGTCTCGCGCACATGCTCCTCCACCAGCGTGCGCAGCACGCTTTCCCAATAGGGCGCGGCGAGGCGCTGCCAGACCACGCTCTCGCGGTTGACGCGCAAGGGGAATTGATCCTCGGCGTCGTAGACGAAGGCCATGCCGCCGGTCATGCCGGCGGCGAAATTGTCGCCGACCTTGCCGAGGATCACCGCGACGCCACCGGTCATGTATTCGCAGCCGTTGGAGCCGCAGCCCTCGACCACGACGCGCGCGCCGGAATTGCGCACGGCGAAGCGCTCGCCCGCCTGGCCCGCGGCGAAGAGCTTGCCGGCGGTGGCGCCGTAGAGCACGGTGTTGCCGATCACCGTGTTCTGATGCGCCACCAGCGGGCTCGACACCGCCGGCCGCACCGTGATGGTGCCGCCCGACAGGCCCTTGCCGACGTAATCGTTGGCGTCGCCGAACACTTCGAGCTTGAGGCCCTGCACGGCAAAGGCGCCAAGCGACTGGCCGGCCGAGCCGCGGAGCCGCACGGTGACGTGGCCCTCCTGCAGTCCGGCCATGCCGAAGCGGCGGGTGATCATCGAGGAGAGCCGCGTGCCGACCGCGCGATGGGTGTTGCGCACGCTGTAGGTGAGCTGCATCTTCTCGCCGACCTCGAACAACGCCTCGGCGTCCTTGATCATCTGCGCATCGAGCGTGTCGGGGACCTCGTTGCGCCCCTTGAGCGTGCAGTAGCGCGGATACTCGCCGGGATCGGCCTGCGCCAGGATCGGGTTCAAGTCGAGGTCGTCGAGATGCGGGCTGCCGCGATTGACCTGCGCCAGGAGATCGGTGCGGCCGATCACCTCGGTGAGGCTCTTGGCGCCGAGCGAAGCCAGGATCTCGCGCACCTCCTCGGCGACGAAGCTGAAGAGGTTGACCACCTTCTCGGGCGTGCCGGCGAATTTCTCGCGCAGCTTCGGGTCCTGGGTGCAGATGCCGACCGGGCAGGTGTTGGAATGGCATTGCCGCACCAGGATGCAGCCCATGGCGACGAGCGAGGCGGTGCCGAGCCCGTATTCCTCGGCGCCGAGGATGGCGGCGATGACGACGTCGCGTCCGGTCTTGATGCCGCCGTCGACGCGCAGCCGGATGCGGTGGCGCAGCCGGTTGAGCACCAGCACCTGATGCACCTCGGAAAGCCCCATCTCCCACGGCACGCCGGCATGCTTGATCGAGGATTGCGGGCTCGCGCCGGTGCCGCCGCTGTGGCCGGAGACCAGGATCACGTCGGCCTTGGCCTTGGCGACGCCGGCGGCCACGGTGCCGATGCCGGAGCGCGCCACCAGCTTGACGCAGACGCGCGCCTCGGGATTGATCTGCTTCAGATCGTAGACGAGCTGCGCCAGATCCTCGATCGAGTAGATGTCGTGATGCGGCGGCGGCGAGACCAGGCTGACGCCGGGGGTCGCGTGGCGCAGCCGCGCCAGCATCTCCGTCACCTTGAAGCCGGGGAGCTGGCCGCCTTCGCCGGGCTTGGCGCCTTGCGCGATCTTGATCTCGATCTCGCGGCAATTGTTGAGGTACTCGGCGGTGACGCCGAAGCGCGCCGAGGCGATCTGCTTGATGGCCGACGAGGCGTTGTCGCCGTTGGCGCGCGGGCGGTAGCGCGCGGGATCCTCGCCGCCCTCGCCGCTGTCGGATTTGGCGCCGATGCGGTTCATGGCGATGGAGAGCGTCTCATGCGCCTCGGGGCCGAGCGCGCCCAGGGAGATGCCGGGCGCCACCAGGCGCTTCCTGATCTCGGTGATCGATTCGACCTCGTCGAGCGAGACCGGCGCGTGCTTCGGCTTGAAATCGAGCAGGTCGCGCAGATGGATCGGCGGCAGCTTGCGCACGCCTTCGGCATAGCGGCGATAGGTGGCGTAGTTGTCGCCGCCGACCGCGCTTTGCAGGAGGTGGACGAGGGCCGCGTCGAAGGCGTGTTGCTCGCCGCCGCGGCGATAGCGGTAGAAGCCGCCCACCGGCAGCGTCGGCAGATCCTCGTCATAGGCGCGGCGATGCGCCTCGAGCGATTTGAGCTGGATGCCGGCAAGACCGATGCCGGAGAGGCGCGACGTCATGCCGGGGAAGTATTCGGCCACCAGCGTGCGCGAGAGGCCCACCGCCTCGAAATTATAGGCGCCGCGATAGGAGGAGATGACCGCGATGCCCATCTTCGACATGATCTTGAGCAGGCCGTCGCTCATCGCGCGCTTGTAGCGCCCGATCGCCTGTTCGAGCGTCGCGCCGGCGGCAAAGAGGCCGCGGCGGTGGCGGTCGGCGATGGTCTCCTGGGCGAGCCAGGCGTCGACCGTGGTGGCGCCGACGCCGATCAGCACGGCGCAGCAATGAACGTCGAGGCACTCGCCCGAGCGCACGTTGAGCGAGGTGAAGGTGCGGAGCTGCTGGCGCACGAGATGGGAATGCACCGCGCCGGTGGCGAGGATCATCGGGATCGCCGCGCGCCCGGCCGAGACGCCGGCATCGCTCAGCACGACATGAGTGCAGCCGCCGCGCACCGCGTCCTCGGCCTCATGCCGGATGCGGGCGAGCGCGTCGCGCAAGGCGCCCTCGCCGCCCGCGGCGTCGAGCGTGCAGTCGATGTCCACCGCGGTGTCGCCCATATAGGCGCGCATGGCGGCGAACTCGGCGGTCGACAGCACGGGGCTGTCGAGCGCCAGCAGCCGGCACTGGCTCGCGTCTTCATCCAAAATGTTGCCGAGATTGCCGAGCCGGGTCTTCAAGGTCATCACCCGGCGCTCGCGCAGGCTGTCGATCGGCGGGTTGGTGACCTGGCTGAAATTCTGGCGGAAGAAGTGATGCAAGCCGCGGTACTGCTCGGACAGCACGGCGAGCGGCGTGTCGTCGCCCATCGAGCCCACCGCCTCCTTGCCCTCCTCCGCCATGGGCTGGAGGATGAGCTCGAGATCCTCGAGGCTCCAGCCGGCGGCGAGCTGGCGCCGGCGCAGCGCGTCGCGCGAGAGCGCGGCGCGCTCGCCCTCGGCGGAGCGGATCAGGCTGTCGAGCGGCGTGATGTTCTTGACCCATTCGCCATAGGGCCGCAGCGCCGCCAGCAGATCCTTGATCTCGTGGTCGCGGTAGAGGCGGCCCGAGGCGAGGTCGACGCCGATCATCTGGCCGGGGCCGAGCCGGCCCTTCTCGACGATCTCGGTCTCGTCGAGCCGCACCATGCCGGATTCGGAGCCCGCCACGATGAGGCCGTCGGCGGTGAGGGCATAGCGCATCGGCCGCAGCCCGTTGCGGTCCAGCCCCGCCATCGCCCAGCGCCCGTCGGTCAGCGCCAGCGCCGCGGGCCCGTCCCAGGGCTCCATCACCGAATTGGAATAGCCGTACATGTCGCGATGCGCCTGCGGCATCAGCGCGCTCTCCGACAGCGACTCCGGCACCATCATCGTCTTCACCATGGCGAGCATGCGGCCGCCGCGCACCAGCAGCTCGAAGACGTTGTCGAGCGCGGCGCTGTCGGAGCCGCCGGACTGGATCACCGGCTTCACCTCGTCGATGGCGTCGCCGAACACGTCGCTGGCGAGCCGCGTCTCGTGGCTCTTCATCCAGTTGACGTTGCCGCGGAGCGTGTTGATCTCGCCGTTATGGGCGAGGATGCGGAAGGGCTGGGCCAACTGCCAGGTGGGAAAGGTGTTGGTGGAATAGCGCTGATGATAGATCGCAAAGCGCGAGACGAAGCGCCCGTCGAGGAGGTCGGGATAGAAGGCGGTGAGCTGCTCGGCCAGGAACATGCCCTTGTAGATGATCGAGCGGCAGGAGAGCGAGCAGATGTAGAAATCGCGGATCTGGTCGGCGATGACCCGCTTCTCGATGCGGCGGCGGATGACGTAGAGGTCGAGCTCGAAGCGCTCGATCCCGGCGCCGCGCGCGTTGGCGATCATGATCTGCTCGATCTCGGGGCGCGTCGCGTTCGCCTTCTCGCCGATGACGTCGATGTTGATCGGCACCTGGCGCCAGCCGTAGATCGCATAGCCGGCATTGAGGATCTCCGCCTCGACGATCGAGCGGCAGCGCTCCTGGCCGTCGAGATCGGTGCGCGGCAGGAAGACGGTGCCGACGGCGAGATTGCCGGGCCCGGGCTCGTGGCCGGCGTGGCGGATGTGCTCGCGGAAGAAGTCCTGCGGGATCTCGACATGAATGCCGGCGCCGTCGCCGGTCTTGCCGTCGGCATCGACCGCGCCGCGATGCCACAGCGACTTGAGCGCGTTGATCGCCGCCTCGACCACGGCGCGGCGCGGCTTGCCGTCGAGCGAGGCGACGAAGCCGACGCCGCAGGCATCGTGCTCCTCCGCGGGATCGTAGAGGCCGGCGGCCTGGAGCCGGGCGGCGTTGGCGCGGAACTCGTCGGCAAAGCGCCTGCCGGGGCCGGGAAGCCGCGGCACGGCCGTCGCCTCCGGGGAGGGTACTCGGACAATGTCATAGGACTTCGGCGACGTTTTCCCGACGGTCATGGCGCTCACTCCGCCGCGGCCGCCGCCGCCGCGGCGGCCTTGGCCTGCACATAGCGATGCATCTGCTCCGCCGCGTCGCGGCCGTCGCGGATGCCCCAGACGACGAGCGAGGCGCCGCGCACGATGTCGCCGGCGGCAAAGACGCCGTCGAGCGCGGTCATCATGCTGCGGCGGTCGATCTCGAGCGTGCCCCAGCGGCTGACGGCGAGATCAGGCGCGGCGAAGAGACGCGGCACGTCCTCGGGATCGAAGCCCAAGGCGGTGATCACGAGGTCGGCGGGCACCTCGAAATGGCTGCCGGGCAAGGGCTGCGGCGCCTGGCGGCCTTCGGCGTCGGCGACGCCCAAATGCATGCGGTGCGCGCGCACCCGCCGCACGACGCGGTCGCCCAGCAGCACCTCGGGCGCGGCGAGCCAGAGGAACTCGACGCCTTCCTCCTCGGCGTGGCGCACTTCGCGTTGCGAGCCCGGCATGTTCTTGCGGTCGCGGCGATAGAGGCAGCGCACCGACGAGGCGCCCTGGCGCACCGCGGTGCGCACGCAATCCATCGCCGTGTCGCCGCCGCCGATGACCACCACCTCCTTGCCGCGCGCATCGAGCGCGCCGCTGTCGAAATCGGGCACGGCGTCGCCCAGCCCCTTGCGGTTGGACGCGGTGAGATAGGTCAAGGCCGGCACGACATTGCCGAGGCCGACGCCGGGACACGCCACGGCGCGCGGCTGGTAGACGCCGGTGGCGATGAGAAGTGTGTCGTGGCGCCGGCGCAGCTCGGCGAAGCCCAGGCCGGCGCCGACCTCGGTGTTGAGATGGAAGCGGATGCCGGCCTCTGCGAGCAGCCCATGCCGGCGCGCCACCACCTGCTTCTCCAGCTTGAAATTGGGGATGCCATAGACCAGCAGCCCGCCGACCCGGTCGTAGCGGTCATAGACGTGGACCTGATAGCCGCGGCGGCGGAGCTCTTCGGCCGCCGCCAGCCCGGCGGGGCCCGCGCCGATGATGCCGGCGGATTGCGGACGCTCGCGCGCGGGCTTCGGCGGCGCGACCCAGCCCTGGGCGAAGGCGGTCTCGGTGATGTATTTCTCGACCGCGCCGATGCTGACGCTGTCGAAGCCCTTGTCGATGACGCAATTGCCTTCGCAGAGCCGGTCCTGCGGGCAGATGCGGCCGCAGATCTCGGGCATGTTGTTGGTGGCGGCGGCGGTCTCGTAAGCCTCTTGCAGCCGGCCCTCGGCGGTCAGCATCAGCCAATCGGGAATGTTGTTCCCGAGCGGGCAATGCACCTGGCAATAGGGAATGCCGCATTGCGAGCAGCGGCTTGCCTGCTGCTGCCCCTCGGCCGGCGCGAACTCGCCATAGATCTCGCGGAAGTCGCGGCGGCGCTCGGCAGCCGGCCGCTTTGCCGGCATGGCCTTGGGAAGCGACGGGAATTGCAGCAGCCGCGACACCTTCGAGCCTTTCGACCCTAGACCCGCGCCGCTGCACAGGCGCCACGGCGCGCGGGGTCCTGCCCCGAGATTGATCAGGATAGAGGCAGGCAGCAATTAGGTCAAATTATTTTACCAATTTTATGAGAAAAGCGCTGAAGCGACCGCTATTGTCCGCTATCGGGGCAAAAGATGACCAATATAGTACTGATATAGGACTAAAATTTCTGTCTGAAAGCAAGAACTTATCATCCGAGACCGGGTCTTTTGCATAAAAGAGCGGCGGGTCTGCCGCTCCTTCGGTCGCGGCGGCGAACGGTCAACCGAAGCCGTGGCGGCGGGCATTCTCCCGCGACGTTTCTCAGGCGAAGCAGGCCGGGCACCGTCCGCGCCGTCGCCGGCCCGTCGTCCCGGTTGACACGGGCGATTTGAACGGTTTTTCTCAACAAAAAATAGCGGCCCCTGTTCCTACAGGGACATGAGCGACGGTCAACCGGCCTATCGGCCTTGTGCTCTGCCGCCGGCGGCGCCTGCGCGCCACCCGGCAGAAACCTCGATCGGAGGATGCAATGAAAAGACGTGGCTTGCTCGCCGGTGCGATCCTGTCGCTGCTGTCCTCGACGGTGGCGCAGCACGCGGGCACGACGGCGGCGGCGCAGACGCCGCCCGATCAGCAGCTTGTAGGCACCTGGACCCTCGTCTCGGTGGACAACCTGCTGTCCGACGGCAGCAGGGTTCACCTTTATGGCCCGGAGCCGCAGGGTTTGCTCATGTTCGATGCCGGCGGCCGCTATTCCCTGCAGATCTACCGTGCCGACCGCGCGAAATTCGCCTCCAACGACAAAAGCACGGGCACGCCCGAAGAAAACAGCGCCGCGGTCCAGGGCGCCAACGCCCATTTCGGCCGGTACGCCGTCGATGCCGCCGGCCACACCATCACCTTTCGCATCGAGCACGCTTCCTTCCCGAATTGGGAGGGAACGCAGCAGCAGCGCGCCTATGCGGTCACAGGCGACATCCTGACCTATACCGTCCCGACCCCGACCAGCGGCGGGACGGCCACCGGCGAAGTGCAATGGAAGCGCGCCCGGTAACGGCGGCCCCCACCCTCCCTCCTCCCCAGGGGTGCCGCAGAATTAGCCCGTCCCTTCGCGCTGCCCAATTATTACGCACTGCATCATTAGATATTGCTTAATAAATCAAGTAGTTGAATAGCGCATTGTGCGTTGCAATATAACGCGGGCGGCCTTTCCAGCGCTGGGGACGATGGCGATGACGCGATGGGCGAAAGCCGACGGCGCCGCGGCAGAAGGCGCGAGAGCGAGCCTGCGCCAGCTCGTGCCGCGGGCGTTGCTGGCGCCGTTGCGCCGCGAGCGGCGGAAGCGGCTGGTGTCGCTGGCGCTGCAAGGCGGCGGCTCCTTCGGCGCCTTCACCTGGGGCGTGCTCGACCGGCTGCTGGAGCGGGACGATCTCGCCATCGACACGGTGAGCGGCGTCAGCGCCGGCGCGGTCAACGCCGTCCTGCTCGCCTCCGGCCTCGCCGAAGGCGGCCCGGCCGAGGCGCGCCGGCGGCTCGAGCGCTTCTGGCAGCGCGTCAGCCGCGCCCAGCGGCTCGGGCGAGCCGCCTCGGGCACCGCCGCCCTGGCGCTCGAACTCTCGATGCGCATGCTCTCGCCCTATCAGCTCAATCCGCTCGGCCTCAATCCGCTGCGCGAAATCCTGGCGGCGGAGATCGACTTCGCGCGGCTGCGCGAAACCTCGCCCATCCGGCTGCTGATCGGAGCGACGCGGGTGAAGGACGGCAGGCTGCGCCTTTTCCGCACCGAGGAGATCACGCTCGAAGCGGTCCTCGCCTCCGCCTGCCTGCCGCAAATCCAGCACGCCGTCGCGATCGAGGGCGAGTGGTACTGGGACGGCGGCTTCAGCGCCAACCCGCCGCTGCGCCAGCTCGTGCTGGACTCCCTCGCCGACGACGTCGTGCTGGTGCAGATCACGCCCGAGGCGCAGAGCGGCGGCGCCCCCGTCCTGCTTAACGACATCACCCGGCGGGTGAACCAGATCACCTTCAACGGCCCGCTCCAGCGCGAGATCGAGGCGCTCGCGGACCTTTGCGCGGTCTGCGGGCGCGAGCGCTATTTCCGCTCGCGGCTCTGCCGCAAGCTGCGGCGGCTGCGCCTCCACCGGATCGCCGCCGAGGACGTCGTCGAAGGGCTGCAACAGGCGAGCGCGATGGCGCTGGACCGGCGGTTTCTCCGCCGCCTGAGGGAGGGCGGACGCCAGGCGGCGGAAGACTGGGCGACAAGGCTCGCGCAAGCGCGCGCCTGAGCGGGCCGGCGCGCGTTATTTCCTGCGCCGCAGCCGCGCGCGGCGCCGGGCCGCGTCGGCAAGGCCGAGCGCGGCGGCGATCGCGCTGCCGAGGATGGCGATGTCGCCGCCGCGCAAGGCGGCGCCGAGCGCCGCGTGCGGCAGCAGGTCGAGGCGCATCTCCTCGAGGTCGCCCGGGCGCGGCGGCTGCACCGCGCGGGCGCCGTAGGCGGCGAAGACGTGGCATTGGCCGCAGCCCTGATTGCCGGCGTTGCTGAAGGTGGCGAGCTTGCGCCACTCGGCCGCGACGTAGCCGGTCTCCTCCAGCAGCTCGCGCTCGGCGGCGGCGCGCGCGTCCTCTTGCGGCTCGACGTGCCCCGCCGGCAGGGTCAGGCTCACCCGCCGCGGCCCGTGCTTGTATTGCCGCAGGCACAGCACGCGGCGATCGGCCGTCTCGGCATAGATCGTCGCATAGCTCGGCATCTCGATCTGGACGTAATCCTCGACGATCCGGCCGTCGGGCAGCGCCACCCGCTCGAGCGCGACGCCGAGGCGCGGCGGCAGCGAGAGCACGAGCCTGCGGTCGAGCACGCGCCAGGGACGCGGCGGCGCGCCGGCGAAGGTCGGGGGGCTCATGCCGTCTGCCGCGCGCGACGCGCCGGACGCGCTCAGCCCTGCGACGGGCCGGCCGCGGCGGTTTGGTCGGCGGCGCGCCAGGCGGCGGTGCGGAAGCGGGTGAGATAGCCGGGCAGCACCTGGGCAAGCGCGGTGGGCGCGATGCCGAGCTCGGCAAGGCCGGGAACGCCGGCGGCGGCGACGGTGTCGCGCCGCAGCAGCCGCACCTGGTCGCAGGTCAAGAGCGGCTTGGGGAGAAGCGAGAGAAACACGGCCGCCATCGAGGCCAGCGGGTAAGGCAGGTTGACCAGCGCGCGGCGGCGGCGGATCTCGCGCAGGATGAGCTCCATAAGCTCGCGGTAGGTCAGGATCTCGGGTCCGCCCAGCTCGTAGGTCCGGCCGGGCGCGTCGGCGCGGTCGAGTGCGGCCAGCGCGGCATCGGCGACGTCGCCGACATAGACCGGCTGGAACCGCGTCCCTCCGCCGCCGATCAGCGGCAGCGCCGGCAGGAGGCGCGCCATCGCGGCGAAGCGGTTGAAGAAATCATCCTCGGGCCCGAACACCAGCGAGGGGCGCAGGATAGTGGCGTCGGGGAAGGCCTCGCGCACCGCCGCCTCGCCCGCCGCCTTGGAGCGGGCATAGGCCGAGGGCGACGCCGGATCGGCGCCGATGGCGGAAAGGTGGACGAAGCGCCGCGCGCCCGCGGCGCGGGCGAGCCGCGCCAGCAGCGCGGGCCCGCGGTGATGGACGAGGTCGAAGCGCTGGGCGCTCGTCTCATAGAGGATGCCGGCGGCGAAGATCACCGCATCGGCGCCGGCGACGGCGGCGGCGAGCAGGCTCTCGTCGCCGAGGCGGGCGTTGAGCGGCACGATCTGGCCGACCTCGCCCATGGGGCGGAGATAGCCGGCGCGGGTGGCGTAGCGGCTGACCACGGTCACGACCGCGCCGCGCCGGGCGAGGCGGTTGACGATGTAGCGGCCGACGAAGCCGGAGCCGCCGATGACGGTGACACGCCGGTAGCGCATGAGGTCCCTCCCGCCGCAGCGGAAGGGGTCATAGCGGATGGCGGGGGAGTTGTCAGTGGTCGGTGGTCGGTGGTCGGTGGTCGGTGGTCGGTTATCAGTTATCAGTCGTCAGTCGTCAGTCGTCAGTCGTCAGTCGTCAGCACAGTTTCGCACAGTTTCGGAGCAATTTCGGGGACATAATACTTAATTCGAGTTCGAGTTCAAAATCGATAGAGAGTCTAATTAAGTATCGTGTCCTTTTAATTCTGACAGCACGGTCTCCCGGTGAGGAGACCGCCGAATTAAGTATTATGTCCCTTTAATTCTTAATTCCATGTCCCTTTAATTCCAGGTCGACGCCCGAGACGGTTTCAGGGACACACTTCCCAATTGACGGCGCGGCGGGCGGGCCTAAGCTTGGGCCATGGCGCGGATGGCGAGGGTCGTCGCGGCGGGAGTGCCGCATCACGTGACGCAACGGGGCAACCGGCGCCAGCAGGTCTTCTTCCGCGAGGAGGATTACGCCGCCTACGCCGCCCTGCTGGCGGAAGGATGCCGCGCGGCCAAGGTGGCGGTGTGGGCCTATTGCCTGATGCCCAACCACGTCCATCTCATCCTGGTGCCGTCGGACGCCGACGGGCTGCGCGCGGCGCTGGCGGAGACGCACCGGCGCTATACGCGCCAGGTCAATCTGCGCGAAGGCTGGCGCGGCTATCTCTGGCAAGGCCGGTTCGCCTCGGTGGCGATGGACGAGCCCCATCTGCTGGCCTGCGCGCGCTACGTCGAGCTCAATCCGGTGCGCGCGAAGCTGGCGCGCCGGCCGAGCGACTGGCGCTGGTCGAGCGCGCGGGCGCATCTCGACGGCAAGGACGACCGCCTGGTGGCGGCGCGGCCGCTGCTCGAGCTGGTGCTGGACTGGGCGGCGTTCCTGCGCGGCGGCCTGCGCGCCGAGGAGCGCGACGCGATCCGCGCCGGCGAGCGCACCGGCCGGCCGTTGGGCTCGCCCGCCTTCCTGCGGCGGCTGGAGAAGCGCCTCGGCCGGCCGCTCGCCAAGCGCAAGCCCGGCCCCAAGCCCAAAAGCCAGGGAAAGCCGAATTAAGTATTGTGTCCCCTTAATTCCTTTCCCCTTAATTCCCCTTAATTCAATTCTTGACGAGGGGACAGCCGCCCTGGTCGAGGGGACGATAGGCCTGATCGCCGGGCACCGTCCGGATCAGCTTGTAATAGTCCCAGGGGCCCTTCGATTCCGACGGCTTCTTGACCTCGTAGAGATACATGTCGCGGAGCACGAGGCCGTCGATGCGCAAATGGCCGTTCTTGGTCATGAAGTCGTTGATCGGCATCTCGCGCATCTTCGCCATGACCCGGTCGGGATCCTTGCTGCCCAGCGCCTGCACCGCCTTGAGGTAATGCGTCACGGCGCTGTAATTGCCGGCCTGGATCATGGTCGGCATATGGCCGATGCGCTCGAGGAAGCGCTTCGACCAGGCGCGACTCGCCTCGTTCTGGTCCCAGTAGAAGGCGGTGGTGAGCCGAATGCCTTGCGCGGCCTTGAGGCCGAGGCTGTGGATGTCGGTAATGAACAGAAGGAGAGCGGCGAATTTCTGGCCGCCTTCGCCGATGCCGAATTCGCCGCCTTGCTTGATCGCGTTGATGGTGTCGCTGCCAGCGTTGGCAAGGCCGATGATCTTGGCCTTGGACGCCTGCGCCTGCAACAGATAGGAAGAGAAATCCTGGGTGTTGAGCGGCGCCGCGACGGCGCCGAGCACGCGGCCGTTGGCGGCTTCGATGACGCTCGTGGTATCGCGCTGCAGCGCGTGGCCGAAGGCATAATCGGCAGTGATGAAATACCAGGTATCGCCGCCGCTCTCGACCACCGCGCGCCCGGTGACATGGGCCAGCGAATAGGTATCGAAAACCCATTGCGCGGTATAGGGCGAGCAGTTCTTGCCGGTGATGTCGGAGCTGGCCGGGCCGGCCATCAGCGCGATCTTGTGCTTCTCGCGCGTCACGTTCTCGACGGCGAGCGCCACCGAAGAGGCCGGCACGTCGGCAATGGCGTCGACGCCTTGCTCGTCATACCATTTGCGCGCGAGCGCCGAGCCGATATCGGGCTTGTTCTGATGATCGGCCGAGATCACCTCGATCGGCTTGCCCAGCACCATGCCGCCGAAATCCTCCACCGCCATCTGAACGGCCGCGAGCGAACCGGGTCCGGTGAGATCGGCATAAAGCGACGACATGTCGGTGAGCACGCCGATCTTGACCGGATCGTCATCGGCGGCGAAGGCGCCGCTGGAAACGACGAGAACCGCCGCAAGAACGGCGAAAAGCCCGCTGGTGCGCATGAAACGTCTCCCTGGGTGGTCGTTTTTTGGTTGGCGGGATCATAGGCGAGTTCGCCCTCCGCGAGAAGCGCCGGCCGCAGCACGCAAGGCGGGCCTGCGGCGCGGCCCGCCATGGGCTAAGCTCGAACGCCCTGCCCGGAGGAGGACGCGCCATGCCAGACCGCAACCGCCAGATCCTGCTCGTCGAGACGCCGACGGGAAAGCTCGACGCCCGGCATTTCCGCCTCGCGGAGGGGCCGCTGCCGAAGCCGGGGGAAGGCGAGGTGCTGGCGCGGGTGCGCTATATCTCGCTCGATGCCGCTAACCGCGCCTGGATGCAGGGCGCCACCTACCGCTCGGCGGTCGAGGCGGGGAGCGTGATGGCGGGCGGCGCGCTGGCGGAGATCGTGGAGTCCAGGAGCCCGGCGCTGCGTCCCGGCGATCTCATCTTCGCCGACACCGGCTGGCAGGATTACGCCGTGCTGCCGGCGAGGCGCGCGACGAAGCTGGCGCCGCTGGAGCCGCTGACCCACCTGCTCAGCGTCTATGGCGTCGCCGGGCTCACCGCTTATTTCGGCCTGCTCAGGGTGGGAAGGCCCGAGGCCGGCGAGACGGTGGCGGTATCGGCGGCGGCGGGCTCGGTCGGCTCGCTCGCGGGCCAGATCGCCAAGATCAAGGGATGCCGCGCCGTCGGCATCGCCGGCGGCGCGGCGAAATGCGCCTGGCTCACCGCCGCGCTCGGCTTCGACGCGGCGGTCGACTACAAGGCGGGCGCGCTCTTCAAGGCGCTGAAAGCGGCGGCGCCCGACGGCATCGACGTCTATTTCGACAATGTCGGCGGCGACATTCTGGAGGCCTGCCTCTTCCAGATGAATCTCCGCGGCCGCATCGCCTGCTGCGGCGCGGTCTCGCACTATGACGGCGCGCCGCAGCCGCACGGGCCGCGCGGCGTGCCCGGCCTCATCGTGGTGAAGCGCCTGCGGCTTGAAGGCTTCATCGTGATGGATTACGCGGCCGAGCGCGAGGCGGCGATCGCCGAGCTCAAATCCTGGGTCGACGCCGGCAAGCTCGTCGTGCAGGAAGACATCATCGACGGGCTCGAGAACACGCCCGGCGCGCTGATCGGCCTCTTGGCGGGCGAGAATAGAGGCAAGCGGATGGTGAAGGTGGCGTGAGGCTGCGGCGGGGGCACAGGCAACCTCCGGCCGAGGCCCAAGGCAATCACCTAAATACCGCCGAAACGCCGGCGGGAAAGATCGCCGACATGCGCCGAGGAAGCGAAGAAGAGCGCGCTCTGCGCGCCCACCAGCGATTACCCCAGAAGCCAAGCCGGACCAGAGCAGCGGAACCGGCGCCTTGATCTGGATCAACAAGCGGCGAGATCGGCGGGTCTATGAAGGGGCGGCAAAGGAGACGCCGGCCGCATGAACCTTCTCGACCTCGACGCGCTCGCCCGCGCGACGCTCCACAGGGACCCGTTCGATCATCTGGTGGTGCGCGATTTCATCGGGGAAGCGGATCTCGGCGCGGTGCTGCGGGATTTCCCGCGCATCGACGACGCCGGGCTGCTGCCGGTCGCGGCGACGGCATACGGCCCGGCCTTCGCACGGCTCATCGCCGAGATCGAAAGCGCGGCGCTGAGCCGGGCGTTTTCCGAGAAATTCGGCCTGGCGCTGTCGCCGCGGCAGATGATGACGACGGTGCGCGGCCAGTGCGACGAAAGGGACGGCCGCATTCACGCCGACAGCCGGTCGAAGCTGGTGACGGCGCTGCTCTATCTCAACGAGCCCTGGGCGGCCCAGGGCGGGCGGCTGCGGCTGCTGCGCGGCGCCGAGGACATCGAGGACGCGGTCGCCGAAGTGCCGCCGGACGGCGGCACGCTTGTGGCGTTTCGCCGCACCGACCGGTCCTTTCACGGCCACACGCCTTATCGAGGGGCGAGGCGCTACGTCATGTTCAACTGGATGGCGGACCGCGCCGCGGCCCGGCGCGAAATCCTGCGCCATCGCCTGTCGGCGGCGATGAAGCGGCTCTTGCCGCGGCGCCGGCGCGCGCCATGAGCGGAGCCGGAGCCGTGGCGCGGCGGCTGCTGCGCGCGCTCGACGAGGCGCAGGAGCACAGGGCGCCGTTCCGGCATTGGCGCATCGGCGCCGTCCTGCCGGAAGCGATTCCGCCGGCGATCGCCGCCCTGCCCTTCGCGCCGCCGGCCATCGCCGACAGCCTGGGCAAGCGCGAGACCAACAACGGCACGCGGGTCTTCTTCTCCGCGGACAAGTGCGCGCGCTTTCCCGTCTGCGAGACGGTGGCCGAGGCGCTGCAAAGCGACGGCGGCGTCCGCCGGCTGGAGGAACTGTGCGGCACCAGGCTCGGCGGCGGCTATTTGCGCATCGAATATTGCCAGGGCACCGACGGCTTCTGGCTCGAGCCGCATACCGACATCGGCGCCAAGCTTTTCACCATGCTGATCTATCTCGCGGACGCGCGCGGCAGCGAGGCGTGGGGCACCGACCTGATGACGCCCGAGGGCGCGGTCGTCGCCACCGTACCTTACCGCGCCAATGCGGGCATCATCTTCACGCCGGGCGGCGACACCTGGCACGGCTTCCGCAAGCGGCCGATCGAGGGCGTGCGGCGCTCGCTCATCGTCAACTACGTCAAGCCGGACTGGCGCTCGCGCCACGAGCTCGCCTTTCCCTCGCGGCCGGTGGCATAGGAGGCGGATCGGAAATGCCCGAGACAGCGCGCGACCGTCGAACCCCCGCCTCACCCCAGGGCAATCGCCTATGGGCTGAACCGCGGGCGGGAAAGATTCACCACGGAGTCACGGAGGACACGGAGGATTGAAGTTAGGCGCGCTTTGCGCGCCATTCTTTTTTCTCCGTGTTCTCCGTGACTCCGTGGTGAATTTCATATGCGATTGCCCTGCGCCGCACCCCGGCCCTCTCCGCCGCCGGGGCGGAGAAAAAAAAGAGGCGGGGCGAAGCAGGGGATTGCGATGGGCGGCATTAGCAAAATGGACGCGGCTCTCATCGAGCGCTTCGGCGACCAGCGCATCCCGCGCTATACCAGCTATCCGACGGCGCCGCATTTCAGCGCCGCGGTGGGCGCGCGCGAGGCCGAGGCGTGGCTCCAGGCGCTCGATCCCGCGGCAACGCTTTCGCTCTACCTGCACGTGCCGTTCTGCAGCGCGCTCTGCTGGTATTGCGGCTGCCACACCAAGGTGCCGGGAGACGACGCGCCGGTCGCGCGTTACGTCGAGGCGCTGGAGCGCGACATCCGCCGCGTCGCCGACCTGCTGCCGGCCGCCATGCGCGTCGTCCACCTGCATTGGGGCGGCGGCACGCCCACCATCATCGGGCCCGCGCGCCTGCGCCGGGTGATGGATGTGATCCGCCGCCGCTTCGCCGTCGAGGACGAGGCCGAGCTCGCCATCGAGATCGATCCGCGCCGGCTCACGGCCGAGATGGCGGCGGCGCTCGGCGCGGAAGGCTTCAGCCGCGCCAGCCTCGGCGTCCAATCCTTCGATCCCGTCGTGCAACAGGCGATCCACCGGATGCAGAGCTTCGAAGATACCACGCGCGCCGTCGACCTCCTGCGCGGCGCCGGCATCGCCGGGATCAATTTCGACATCCTCTACGGGCTGCCGCATCAGAGCGCGTCCTCCTGCCGCGAGACGACGGAGCGCGCCGTGGGCCTGGCGCCCGACCGGCTCGCCGTCTTCGGCTACGCCCATGTGCCGGCGATGAAACGCCACCAGCAACGCATCGACGCGCAAGCACTGCCCGGCGCGGCCGAGCGCCACGAAGCGGCCGAGGCGATCGCCGAGGCGCTGGCGCGGCAAGGCTACGTCGCCATCGGGCTCGATCACTTCGCGCGGCCGGAAGACGCGCTCGCGCGCGCTTTGGCGGAACAGCGCCTCAGGCGCAACTTCCAGGGCTACACCGCCGATCCCGCGGCGGCGCTGATCGGCTTCGGCGCCTCGGCGATCTCCGCGCTGCCGCAGGGCTATCTCCAGAACACGCCGCTCATCGGCGCCTATGGCGAAGCGGCGGCGGAAGGGCGGCTCGCCACCCAGCGCGGCGCGGCGCTCGACGGCGACGACCGGCTGCGCCGCGACATCATCGATCACCTCATGTGCTATCTCGCCGTCGACCTCGGCGAGATCGCCGCCCGGCACGGCGCCGACCCGCGACGCTTCGCGCCCGAACGCCGCGCGCTGGAGGATCTTGCGCGGCAAGGCATCGTGCGGCTTGCGGGCGAGCGCATCGAGGTCGCCGAGGGCTGCCGGATGCTGGTGCGCGTCGTCGCCGCCGCCTTCGACGCCTATCTCGACCGCGCCGCCGGCCGGCACGCCCGCGCGATCTAACCCGGATTTTCCGCCCCGTCAGGCGCCGTATCTACTGCGGCTCGTCCAGTTCGGGGCTATGATGCCGGCCATGGGTCCCGCGCGCGCATCGATCCCGGGGCGTTGCCTCCGATGGCTGGTCGACATGATCGACGGGATATTGCGGCGCCTCCGCGGCATCATCGAATTCGAGGCGCATGCCGGCGGGCTGTTCCGCATCGAGCTCGGCCGCGCGGGACGGGAATTCTTCCTTTCCGACGGAACGCATCTCCATCGCGGCGACGTCGTCATCGAGCTGCATCTCTGGAACGAGCACGTCCTGCCGGCGCCGCTGGGCGGCATCGATTTCGGCTGGGCGGTGCGGCTGCGGCGGCAGACGCTCGCCACGCTGGGCCGGCTGGCGCTTCATCTCCGGGAAGACCCGCGGCTCGCCGAAGCGCAGGCGATCCGCATGCAGCCGGCCGCCGCCGCCGGATGGCGGCCGGACGGCGCCCTCGCCCGCGTCTTGCTGAAGATCGGGTTCGAGCCGGTCGAAGAGGCGGCGCCGGAGGAGCGGAGCCTCCACCGCTTTCTCGACGATCTCTGGCTGTGGCTCCTGACCTGGAGCCATAACCCCCGGGTCCTCAAAGGCCGCCGGTTCCGCCGCAAGCGCCGCGCCTTCTGGATCTCGCGGCGGCGTTTCCTGGCGCTCTACGCCGAGGGCCGCAGCCCGCCGGCCAATGCCGACCCCAGGGATCGATCGCCCGACGCGCCGGCGAAGAAATCAGCCACCCTCGGCGGACACCGCGCGGGATGACGGCCCGCCGTGCCGGACCGCGCCGCGCGCAACGACGCGCGGGAGAATCGCGCCGGCGGGCGGATCGAGCGCTTCCACCGTCATCTCGCCGCGCCCGGCATTGGCGACGACGACCATGACCGTGTGGCTGTTGAGAACCGGCTCCGGGAGATCGGCCGCGCCGGCAAAGGCGCCGCGCTGAAGCGCGCGGATCATCAGCGCGCGCGCGGCGTTGTTCGCTTCCGGCGTGATCGGCGCGCCGGTGGCGATCGAGCGGTTGCGCGGCCGGCCCTCAAGGTCGGGGCTCAGCCATTGATTGGCGACGCCGCACGCGCCGCCGGCCGCCCGGTGCACGCGGCGCAGCCTGCCCAGCGCCTCGACGACGCAGCACTGATCGGGCTCGGTGCCGGCGAGGGCGAAGATCGCCGGCATGGCGAGATCGACGCGCTCATCCGCCAGGACCTCGAGAGCGGCGGCGAAATCCCGCGCCTTCTCGAAGGCCCGGCGCAGCAGATGGGTCGCCGGCAGCGTCCCGCGCGAGCGCAGCACGCGCCAGCGCGTCACGATCTCGTCGAGGACGCGCCAGCCCAGCGCCGGCACCTGCGGCGCCTGGTTGATCGCCGCCGAAAAGCGGCCGGGCGCCATGCCCGTGAGCACGCCGGCATAGCCGGGCCAGGTCGCGCTGTAGAAAGGGCCGTGGGCGGTCTCGTGGCGCGCCACCACGACGTGGCGGCCGATCCCCGACAGTCCCCAATCGAGCACGCGGATCATGCGCGCGCCGCCCGCGGGATCGGCCGCCACGCTCGTCGAGCAGGCCCATTCATAGATGGTGTTGAGAAAGAACGTGCCGGGCCGGCCGACCGCGGCGGCGACCTGGCGGATCTCGTCGAGATAGGGGTTGGCCTGCCGCACCAGCCAGGAATGGGACAGCCGGTCGATCAGCCCGGTGGCGAGCGGCAGCAGCGGATGGCTGCGCCGGCTGAGCGCTTCGGTAATGAGAGCGCGCACGCCTTCAGGCGCGCGCAGGCAAAGCTCGAGGCTCGGCAACCCGCCGACGGCGATCACCGGGATCTCGGCCGCCTGCCGCAGCTTCGTCTCGTCCATGTCTTGCCCCACCCGTCCGCGCGAGGGCCGCGAGAATAGGCGAAAGGCAAGGCCGGCGATAGAGCGCTTTGGCGCTCCGCGCCCGGCGCATGCCGGCGCCTGCAACAATGAGCGCCGGCGGCGGCCCTTTTCCATGTCGCGGCCGGCGGCGAAGCGCTAGATTGAAGCATGCGTCTCTCCTCTTTCGCCCTCGACCCGGCGGCGGCGCGCCGAGGACGAAGCGCGCGGAGAGCCCCGTGAGCGAGCGCAGCTATGCCGAGCTTCTGTCGCTGAAGCTCCACTGCACCAGCCGGGATTGCGGCCAGTCGTTCCAGAAGATCATCGGCCAGCTTGCCGGCCGCGCCGCCATCACCTGCCCCCGCTGCAACAAGCCGGTCGATCTCGGCGAGCACGCGCAGGCGATCGAGGCGCTGGCGGCGCTGGCCGCCGAACTCGACAAGGCGCCGCAGCGGCAGAGCTAAGACCGATCCGGGACGGGACGCGCCTCAGGCGCGGCCGTGCTCTTCCTTCACCTTGGCACGGTCGACCTGGCCGGCCGCGCTGCGCGGCAGCGACGCGACGAAGACCACGTGCTTCGGCTTCTTGTAGCGGGCGATGCGGCCGCCCACGAAATCGATCAGCGCCGCCGCGGTCACCGACATGCCGGGCCGGCAGACGCAGATTGCCTTCACCGCCTCGCCCCATTGCGCGTCGGGAACGCCGATGACGGCGACCTCGGCGATGGCGGCGTGCTCGCGGATGGTCCGCTCGACCTCGGCGGGATAGACGTTCTCGCCGCCGGGCTTGATCAGCTCTTTGGCCGGCGAGCGGCCGGCATACCAGAGATAGCCGTCGGCATCGAAGCGGCCGAGATCGCCGGTATGGTGCCAATCGTTGCGCCAGGCGACGGCGTTGTCCGCCTCGCGCCGCCAATAGCCGCGAAAGATCAGCGGACCGCGCACGACGATCTCGCCGATCTCGCCCGCCGGCAGCGGCCGGTCGAGCTCGTCCACCACCGCCACCAGGCTGAAAGAGGTGGGCCGTCCGGCCGAGCCCGGCCGCTCGCGCCACGGCGAGAGCGTGACCGAGCCCGAGACTTCCGACTGGCCGTAGCCCGCCCAGAAGCGCGCGGCGGGGCACGCCGCCTCGAAGCGGGCGATGGTCTCCTGCCCGTCGAGGCCGGTCACCGCGCGCAAGCTCGCGAGGCTCGCGCCGATCTCCGCCGCCTTGTCGAGCAGCGAGCCCAGCATCGGCGCAAACGTGGCGGAGACGGTTGCGCGCTCGGCCGCGACGAGGCGTGCCGCTTCTTCCGCCTCGAATTTCGGCAGGATGAGCGAGGCGCCGCCGGCGCGCTGGACGCCGAGAAGAAGGACGAGGCCCAGAATGTGAAAGAGCGGCAGCGCGACAAGGCCGACATCGCGCTCGTCGAGCTGCCAGCAGGCCACCGACTGGCCGGCGGCGGCGGCGAGATTGGCCTCGGAGAGCAGCGCGCCGCGCGGATGCCCGTCGACGGCCGCGGTGTGGATGATGACGGCGCCGTCGTCGCCGCCAGGCGCGGGCGTGGGCGCCGCCGCGGCGCAATCGGCGAGATCGGCGAAAGGCCTGAAGGGCGCTTCCGCGCCGCCGAGGCCGTAATAGCCGGTGCCCGCGGCGAGCGCGCCCGCCAGCGCGGCGATGGCGGGCTGATAGTCCACATCGGCGATCACCAGCTTCGGCGCGCCGTCGGCGAGAATATAGGCGATCTCGTCGGCGGAAAGCCGCCAGTTCACCGGCAGCAGAATGGCGCCGAGCCACAGGGCGGCGCCGTAGAGGTCGACGAATTCGAGCGAATTGCGCGCCAGGACGGCGACGCGGTCGCCGGCCGCAACGCCGGCTTCGGCCAGCCCCGCCGCCAACCGTTCCACCCGGCGGAGATGGTCGCGGTGGCTGACGCGGCTGCCCTGGCAGAAGAAGGCGGTGCGCTCGCCGAAAACCGCCGCGTTGCGCCGAAGGATGTCGGGGAGCGAGACGCTGCGCAGGCCCATGTCGTGCTCCCCTTCCTTCGCCCGCGCCGCGCGGGACGCCGGCCTCCCCCCGGACCTCGCATCATAAGCGGATCGCCCGCGCGATTAGAAGGGAAAGCACAGCCGCGCCGAGACGGCGGGCGCCCGGATGAGGTAGGCTCGAGCGGCCGGCCGGAAAGAGCCGGCCTGCGCAGGGGCCGCCCCGCCGGGCGCGGCGATGCCATAGGAGGGCAGAGGGACGCCATGACCTTCAAGCCGATCTCGGCCGATTCCCACGTCACGGAGCCGCCCAATTGCTACCTCGATCACATCGAGCCGCGCTATCGCGAGCGCGCGCCGCGCCTCATGCATTCCGAAGAGCATGGCGACATCTTCGTCATCGAGGGCCTCGAGCAGCCCATTCCCATGGGCCTCATCGCCGCCGCCGGCAAGGACCCCCGCACGCTGCGCATGAGCGGCGCCACCTTCGCGGAGCTGCATCGCGGCGGCTGGGACCCGAGCGCGCGGCTTGCCGACCAGGATCGCGACGGCATCGCCGCCGAGCTGCTCTATCCGACGGTCGGCATGATGCTCTGCAACCATCCGGATTTCGATTACAAGCACGCCTGCTTCGCGGCCTACAACCGCTGGCTCGAAGCCTATTGCGCGGCCTCGCCCGGCCGGCTCTTCGGCCAGGCCCAGACGGCGATGCGCTCGGTCGAGGAAGGCATCGCCGATCTCGAGCGCGCCAAGGCGGCGGGCTTCGTCGGCATGATGATGCCGGGCGATCCGCTGAACGAGGATTACGACCACCCGATCTACGATCCCTTCTATGAAGCGGCGGCGGCGCTCGACCTGCCGCTCTCCTTCCACATCCTGACCTCCAGGGCCGATCGGCTGAAGACGCGGCGCGGCCCGCGCATCAACAGCTTTCAAGCCATCATCCGCGGCTGCCAGGACATCATCGGCACTTTCATCTTCGGCCGCGTCTTCGAGCGCCACCCGCGCCTCAAGCTCGTCTGCGTCGAGGCCGACGCCGGCTGGGCGCCGCATTTCATGTATCGCATGGACCACGCCTATAAGCGCCACCGCCATTGGCTGAAATGCGAGGAGATGCGGCGGCTGCCGAGCGCGTATTTCGCCGAGAACGTCTATCTCACCTTTCAGGACGATTGGACGGCGTTCGACGCGGTCAAGCGCTGCAACCCGCGCCGGCTGATGTGGGCCAACGACTTCCCGCACAGCGATTCGACCTGGCCACAGAGCCAGGAGCTGCTCGCGCAGCACACCAGCGCGCTCAGCGCCGAGGAGAAACGCTGGATCCTGCGCGACAACGTCGCCGCGCTCTATAACCTCGATGCGCGCCTCGCGCCGCAATAGCCGCGGCCGCCGGGCGGCGGCAGGCGGATGCACGTGCCAGCGCGAGAAGCGGCATACAAACGCATGCCGCGCTCAGATCAGCCCCGCCCTGGTGGCGATCGCCGCCGCCTCGGAGCGGTTGCGCGCATCGATCTTCTTCAGGATCTGGCGGACATGCAGCTTCACCGTGACCTCGGCAAGGCCGAGATCGCGGCCGATCTCCTTGTTGGGCGCGCCGGTCGCGAGCCTCACCAGCACCTGCTGCTCGCGCGGCGTCAGCACGTGGAGCAGCGAGCGCGTTCCGGCGGCAACCGTCGTCGGCTGCGGCTGAAGGACCTCCGCCGGCAGATAGGTGCCACCGCCGATCACCAGGCTCAGCGCCGCGGCGAAAAGATCGGGCGCCATGGTCTTGGGCAGGAAGCCGCGCGCGCCGGCGCGTATCGCCTCCTGCACGTCCGCCGACTCGGCAAGGCCGGACATCATGACGACCGGCGAGCCGGGAAAGGCGGCAATGACGCGCCCGATGCCTTCGGCGCCGGCCATGCCCGGCATATGCAGGTCGAGAAGGACGAGATCGAGCCTCGCCTCCATCCGGGCGCCGAGTTGCAACAGCTCGTCGACCGCCGCCACCTCGGCGACGTCGGCCGCCGGAAAAAGCCGCTCCAGGCGCAAGCGCACGGCTTCGCGATAGAGCGGGTGGTCGTCAGCCACGATGGCGCGCATGGCAGCTCACGAGGTTCGCCTTGAAGTTTGCCATAGGCATAACGGCTCGACCAGCGGAAGAAGTTCATCCGCGTTCCCCCGGCAACGGTGTCTTTTGCGGCGCAACTAAGATCAGCACCCTGTACAAGGTCGAGCGCGGCGCCGACGGCTAGGCCGGCGGGTGAATATCGACGGGGAGGAGACCGGGGCCGGATGTCGACCGCCGCCCGGCGCCTCCGTTTCACGCCAACGTGATTGCCGCCCCAGTGCGACCCGGCGCTGCGCCGGGCCTGCCGCCTCCCCTGCCATCAACCGAGCCGCTTTGAGGTCGAAGGACGGACCCGCGCCGGAAAACGCGCCGCTTTTGCCGCCTTGTCCCGCCGGCGGACCGGCAAGGCGCGCAGGCGACGCCCGGCGACAGCCGTCACGCTCGACGGGAGGTCGGATCGACCGAGGAGAGCCGGGACGCCGCCGCGAGCGCCGCGCCGCTGCTACCTTGCCGGCGCGTCCGGAAAAGTGCACAGTCACTCACCAATGCGCGTCATCCGCGGGTGGGCCGGGTGGTTTCGCGGGACGTAGAACTGCGGTCGGACGGGACTCATCGAGGACCGAAGGCCAGTCGCCTGGCGCAGAGCGGCGGCTCGGGATAGCGCCTCCCGTGTCCTCAGCCGAGGAAGCACGACCGCGGCCGCGCATCGCAGCGTGGTAACGCGAAAGGATCGGCGTTCCGGCGACGCCCAGCGGGGAACAGTTTGATTGCAAGAACCCATGCATAGCGCTTCGCAGGATTCGAGGCCGCCGAGAACGTCCGTTCAGCGCAGATTGGTGCTGGGAAGCGTCGTGCTTGTCGTGGCGGCCCTCATCGTCTGCACGGTCAGCATCTACCTGATGATCTATCGCCCGCTGCTGAACGATCTGACGTCGCTGGAAATGCGCCGCGCCTCCGAAAAAGTCGCCGACGACGTCAAGACGATTTTCACGCGGGTGGAGGCGATCGCCTCGCGCAACCGCGAGTGGGGCATGTTGGGCGTCATCCGCATCGACGATTTGTACGGGCTCAACCGACTCTTCGGCCCGATGTTCAACGGAACCGCGGGCGTCACCTCGGTGGTGGTGGCGCAGGACACCGGGCGCGAAATCCTGATTCTTTCCTCATCGGGAGGCGGGTGGCTCAACCGGCTCACCAATCCCGAGGTCTGGGGCAAGGAAGCGCGCTTCATGACCTGGAGCCCGCAAGGCGAGCTGGTGAGCAGCGAGCAGAGAGAGGTCGACTATGACGCCCGGCAGCGCCCCTGGTTCCTGGCGGCCATGGCGCGGCCGAGCGACGCCGGCGTCTATTGGACGCCGCCCTACAAATTCGTCTCGACGCAGGAGCTGGGGATCTCCGCGGTGGTGCGGTGGACGGCGGGGGACGGCCATCGCTACGCGATGGCCACGGATATGAGGCTGCTGGACCTGACCCGGTTTACCCAGCAGATCCACGTCGGCAAGTCGGGGCTCGCGGCGATCCTGACCGAGGACGGCACGGTGCTGGGCCTGCCGCGCGACGCGCGCTTCGCCACCTTCGAGGCGATCCGCACCGCGCTGCTCACGCCCATCGACAGCCTCGGCATCGCTCCCCTCGCCGCGGCATTCGCGGCCTGGCGGAGCGAGGGGCGCAGCGAGCGCAGCATCCTGGGCTTCGAGGTGGATAGGGCGCCCTGGCTCACGACCTTCCAGCCCATTCATCTTGCCGACCAGACGTTCTGGGTCGCGACGCTCGCTCCGTCCGCCGATTTCGGGATGGTGAGCGTCCATACCGTGGCGCTCGGGGCGATGCTGGCCTTCGGCAGCCTGTTGATCGCCTCCCTCGGCGCGGTCTGGTTCGGGAGACGCTTCTCCGCTCCGATCGAGCAGCTCACGGCCGCGAGCGCGCGCATCGGCCGGATGGACCTGCATTTCCCGATCGCGGTGACGTCGCCGGTGCGCGAGATCGACGTGCTGGCGCAATCGCTGGAGCAGATGCGATTGAACCTGGCCCGGGCGCAAACGGAGTTGGAGGCCAAGACCGAGCTGGAGCGGCGGGCCGAGCGCGCGGTGCGGGAAAGCAACGAGCTGCTGCTGGAATCGCAGCGGCTCGGCAAGCTCGGCTACGTCAGGACCGACTTGGTGGGCAAGCGCTGCGAAGTATCGGAGTCGCTGCTCGACATGCTCGGCCTGCCGCGCCGCGCGTCCTTCACGCTCGAGGAGATCGAGCGCCTGATCCATCCCGACGACTTCGCGAAATTGTCGGAAGTGCGAGCGGGGGCCACGGCCGCGGCGCCGGACTTCACGATGGAATTCCGCATGCGACACGGCAACGGCTCCTTTCTCTGGATGCAGGGGTTGTTCCGCAGGCGCTTCGACGGCGGCGGCAAGCCCGTCGCGGCGTTGTCGGTGCTCCTCGACGTTACCGAGCGCAAAGAGCGCGAAGAGGCGCTGCGTTGCAGCGAGGAGCGCTATCGCGCGCTCGTCGAGCAATCGGCCGACGTCGTTACCATCTGTCGTCCGGACGGGACGATGCTCTACCGCAGCCGCTCGGTGGGAACCAGCGTGCTCGGCTATGAGGACGCGCAGGTCATCGGCCGGAGCGTCTTCGACCGAACGCATCCCGACGACGTCGCCGCGCTCGCCGAGACCTTCGAGCGGCTGGGCAAGACGCCGGGCGAGCGAGTGAGCGGGCGCGTGCGCCTGCGCCACGTGGACGGCTCCTGGCGGCACATCGCCTGGTCGGGACGCAACGCGATGGACGTGCCCGGCATCGAGGGCCTCATCATCACCGCGCACGACATCACCGAAGTGATGCGGCTGCAGGACCAGCTCCAGCAGGCGCAGAAGCTGGAAGCGCTCGGCCAGCTCGCCGGCGGCATCGCGCATGATTTCAACAACGTGCTGGGCGCGATCCTGGGCTTTGCCAGCTTCCTGGAGGAGGATCTGCCGGCGGACGGCCCGCAGCACGCCTACGCCCAGAGCATCCTCAAGGCGGGCCAAGGCGCCAAGGACCTGGTGGCGCAGATCCTCGCCTTCGCGCGGCAGAGCAGTGTCGAGCGCAAGCCGCACGATCTCGCGCGGCTCCTGGGCGAGGCGAAGGATCTGCTGCGCGGCGCCTTGCCGGCCTCCACCGAGCTGGTAACCGAGATCGAGGCGGACGGCCTGGTGGCCAACGTCAACCTGGCGCAGATGAACCAGCTCGTGCTCAATCTGTGCCTCAACGCCAACGACGCGCTGGCGGGCGAGCCGGGCCGCATCTCGCTCTCGCTCTCGCGCTTGCGCCCGGACGAGGCCGATTTCGAGCTCGCCCGCGGCGAGCAAGCGGATCCGGCGCTCAAGCCGGGGGGATACGTCGTCACCGGCACGCTCGATCCCGCGCGGAGCTACGCGCGGATCACGGTGGCCGATACCGGCCCCGGCATGGACGACGCCACGCTTTCCCGCATCTTCGACCCGTTCTTCACCACCAAGGAGCGCGGCCGGGGCACCGGCCTCGGGCTTGCCGTGGTGCGCGGCATCGTCGCCGCCTATGGCGGCGCCTGCATCGTCGCCAGCCGGCCGGGCATGGGTACGCGGTTCGGCATCTATCTGCCCCTGACCAGCGCCGCGAGCGCTTCCCTTCCGGCACAGGAGATCGGGACGAAACGCGGCCATGGCGAGCGGATCATGGTGGTCGATGACGACCCGTCGATGGCGGAAATGCTGACCTCGGGCCTCGAGCGGCTGGGCTACAAGGTCGTCGGCTTCACCGATTCGCGCCAGGCGCTGAAGGCGTTCGCCGAGCGGCCCGACGAGTGGGACGTCGTGGTCAGCGACCAGATCATGCCGTATGTGACGGGCATCATGCTGTTCGAGCAGCTCAAGGCGATCCGGCGGTCGGTGTGCTTCATCCTCTGCACCGGCTTCGACGCCGGCGCCACCCCGGAGCGCGCCCGCGCCCTCGGCATCGCCGCCTGGTTCCCCAAGCCGGTGCTGCCGCAAGAGATCTCCGCGGCGATCGACCGGCTGATGCGGGAGAGATACAGCGAGGCGGGCGGCGAGGCGGTGCGCCGGTGACGCGGCCGAGCGAGCGGCGGAAGGCGCCCGACGCCAACCGACGAGGGCGGGCCGGCTCCGACCGCGGCGGCGGCGGCCCGGGCGCCGTCCATCAAGCGCTCAATGCCGCACGAGATCGCGGATGGCCGCGGCGATATGCGCGGGCTCGACCGGCTTGGCGAAGAAGGCGTCGACGCCTCGCGCCTTTGCCGCCTGGCCGACGACACCGTCATCGAGCCCGGTGCAGAGGATCACGATCAGGTCCGATCGCAGCGTCTTGAGCTCCTGCGCCAGCGACAGGCCCTGCATCCCCGGCATGAGATGATCGGTGACGATCGCGTCCCAGGCCGCGGGCGCGGCCTTCACCGCGTTGAGCGCCTCGGCGGGATCGTTGAGCGCCGCCACCTCGTAGCCGAGCCGCTCCAGGCCGATCGACAGCATGTCGGTGATGTCGACCTCGTCGTCGATGACGAGAACGCGCTCGCGGCCGCGCAGATCCGCCCCCCGCTGCTCGCCGCTGGTTTTGCCCTTGCGCGCCTCCGCCAGCGGCAGATAGATCGAGAACCGCGTTCCGCGATCGGGATTGCTCTCCACGGCACAGGCTCCTTCATAGGTGGTGACGACGCCGTGCACCACGGCAAGGCCGAGGCCGGTGCCGCGGCCGCGCTCCTTGGTGGTGAAGAAGGGCTCGAAGATGCGCGGCAGGTTCTCGGCCGGAATGCCGCCGCCGCCGTCGGCGACGTCGAGCCGGGCATAGGCGCGCGCCGGATCGAGCAGCCCGACGAGAAGCGTGCGACGGTAATCGGCGTCGCCCGGCCGGATCCGCGACAGGCTGACGCCGATCCGGCCGGGCCGCCCCGCCATGGCGTCGTGCGCGTTGAGGCAGAGATTGACGATGATCTGGCCGAGCTGGGTCTCGTTGGCCTCGACCATCAGCGGCAGCTCGCCGGCATCGGCGGCAAGCTGCGTCGTCGCCGGCAACGATCCCGCCAGCAGGTCCAGGCTGTCGCGCAACGCGGCGCGCAGGTCGATCGGCTTCTTCTCGACGGCGCGCGCCCGGGTGAAGGCGAGGATCTGCGCCACCAGCTCCTTGCCGCGATTGCCGGCGCTGAGAATACGTTGCACGAACTGGTGCTGCTGCGTCTGCGCCGGCAAATCCTGCTCGAGAAAGCGGGCGAAGCCGATCACCGCGCCCAACAGGTTGTTGAAGTCGTGGGCGATGCCGCCCGCGAGCTGGCCGATCGCCTCCATCTTGCTCGCCTGCTGCAATTGCGCCTGCAGGCGCTCGCGATTGCGCTGCTCCGCCCGCTGGCTGGTGATGTCCTCGATAACCGTGACGACGCCCTCGCCGGGCAATTTCGAGCGCCGCGCCGAAAGCTCGCGTTTTTGGCCGGAAACGGTCCAATCGATCTCTTGGACATCGCGCTTGCCCCGCAGCGGCTCGCGCGGCCGCGGAAAGACCGCGGCGGCGAACGGAGCGCCGTCGGCGGCCGGCGGCAGGCCGGCAAGCGCGCGCGCCGGCCGATTGGCGTAGATCACGGTGCCGTCCTCGCGCTCGACATAGATCGCATCGCTGACGAGATCGAGCGCCGCCAGCGCCTCGCGGTGCCGGCTCGTCAGCAGCATGAGGGCAAGCAGATCGGCCACCGAGCGCGCGAAGGCGACGTCGTCGGCGGACCAGGCCCGTCTCGCTTCCAGGCCGAAAAAGGTGAAAAAGCCCTCGAGCCGCGAGCCGAGATAGACGCCGGCGACGAGCATCGAATGCACGCCGCGCGTCTGCAATATCTCGGCGAGGGCGGCAAGACGGGGATCGCCGAGCGTGTCATCGATCGCGACGACGCGCTGGCGCCTGAGGTCGGCGATCAGGGCGAGGTGGGACTCCAGCTCCAACTCCACCTCCGGGAGACCGCCGTGCCGGCCGTCGCGGCGAAAGGCATCGAGGCACCGCGCCAGCCGGCGCTCGTGCTCGATGAGATGCACGCAGGCGCCGTCCGCGCCGGTGACGCCGGCGGCAATCTCGGTCAGCTTGCGCACCGTCTCGATCATCGGCCCCTCGGCGACGGCGTTGCCGCGCAAGATCTCGACGAGCGCCTGATGCTGGCGCTGCAGCCTCGCCTCGCGCGCCATCAGATCCTCCCGCGCCGCGACCAGCTTCGTCACGTCGGTGCAGACCGTCCCGATCGCGTCGAAGCCGCCCGTCGCGTTGCGAATGGGAAAGCTGCTGAAGACGAACGAGAAGGGCTGGCCGCGATGGCTCACCGGCATCGGCGGCGTCCGCCCCGCCTCGCCGGTGCGCCACACGCGCCGCTGCATCTCGCGCACCGCCTCGAACCCCTCCACCAGCTCCGCAAGCTTCTTGCCTTCCTGCCCGATCAGCTCCGCCGCCGAGAGCCCGGTCCGGCGCTCATAGGCCCGGTTGACGAGAAGAAAGCGGTTCTGGCGATCGCTGATCGACAACGGCTGCGGCAGATTGTCGATGATCGAGTGCAGCCGCGCCTCGCTCTCGGCGACGCGGCGCTCGGCCGCCCGGCCGCGCTCGAAGCGCACCATGATGGCGCCCAGCAGGAAGACGGCGCCGGGCACGATGGTGAAGCCGGCAATGCCGGCCCGCCGCCACATCTCCGTCGCCACGGCGTGGGGCTCGACGAAGAAGTCGACCAGCAGCGCCGCGCCGACGGCAAGCGCCAGCGCGAGGATGTGGCGATGGTCCGGATGCGCCTTGCGCCGGTGCAGCCAGTGCCAGAACGGAAGGCTCACGCCGAAGCTCGCGGCAATGCCGATGGCGCCGCCCGGCGCGCCGACGCCGCCGAGCCAAAGGCGATAGGTCGCCGCCGCGACGGCCGCGGCGGCGCCCGCGACGGGACCGCCGAAAACGGTCACCAGCGCGATAATGGCGTCGCGGGAATCGACCTGGACGCCGGATTCCAGCCGCACCGGCGCGCTCATGCAAAGCACGGCCAGGCCGAAACCGACCATGCCCTCGGCCCAGGCGCGCGCGGGCGGCGACCAGCGCTCGAACCCCTCTCTCAGCCAGGCGTAGGCGAGTACCCCGAGGGCGAGCAGCGCCGCGTTCTGCAACAGGCCGATAAACTGCTGAAGGAGCATCGGTTCCATGAGTCCAGCCTGATCTGCACAACGGCAAGATTAGCGCTTTCAGGCCCTCTCCGGCCGCAGCCATCGGTATGGGGGACCGCGCCAAAGGTATTGGGTGGCGGCCTCCTTCTTCCCGCGCCCGATATCCCGCTGCACGATTTCACGGCGCGACGAAAGCGCTCATTTTCGCTATCATGGAAAACGCCGGGCCTGCCCGGGTCGCGGTCATCGAGGACCATCCGGAGCATTTCGACTATCTCGTCGCGCTGCTGCGCCGCGCCGGCTATGCCGTCGCCGCCTTCGACGACGCGAAATCCGCCCTGTGCCATCTCGCTCACAGCCCGGCAAACCTGGTCATCACCGACGTTTTCATGCCGGAGATGGACGGCTTCGAGCTGCTGAAGGAGCTGCAGGAGGCCCATCCCGGCGTGCCGCTCATCGCCGTGAGCGGCGCCGCTTCGCGCGACTGCACCGATTTTCTCGCCTGCATGAAGAAGTTGGGCGCCCGGGCGGTGTTTACCAAGCCGGTGGACGCGACGGAGCTGCTCGACACCGTCGCCCTCCTCGTCGAGCGGGGCGACGGACCGGGATGACGCGGCCGACCGGCCGGCGCGGCAAAGCCGCCGGCCGCCGCGGGCCGGCGCGCCCTGCACGGCCGTCCGACGCCGCCGGCTTGCTCCTCGATCTTGCCGAGGATGTCGCGCCGGCCGCCTGCGACGGCGAGAGGAAAACGCGGGCGCGAGCGACCGCGACGCGCAAGAGCGGCGGCTGAGCGGCGCCAAGCGCTCGCAAACTCTCTCCGCCAGGGTTCAACGATCGACGCCGCCCCGCCGGCCGCACCGCAATCTCGCGCCCGAGCGCGCTCGGCGGGATCTATGCCGCGGTATGCGAGCGAAGATCAAAGGTATGGGTCGCATCGCCTCCTTTTGAACGACGCCGCTATCCCGACGCTCGGTTTCCCGCCGCGCCTGCAGAGCATAGCGTGCAGTCCATGGTTATCGCCCCATCCGCCAAGATCGTGGTCGTCGAGGATCACCCCGCGCATCTCGACTACCTCGCCGCGCTGCTGCGGCGCTGCGGCTATGAGGTCGACGCCTTCCTGAGCGCCAGGGCCGCGCTGCACCATCTCGAGCAGAGCTCGGCCGACCTGGTGATCACCGACGTCTTCATGCCCGGCATGGACGGATTCGAAGTGCTGAAGGACTTGAAGCGCGTCCGCCCGGAGTTGCCGATCATCGCGGTGAGCGGCAGCGGCCCGCAAGACCGTTCGCTCTTTCTCGACGCCATGCAGCAGCTCGGCGCGCGCGCCGGCTTGTCCAAGCCGCTCGACATTCACTCGCTGCTCGACCTCGTCGCCCGGCTCACCGGCGCGCCACCGCGCCTCAGCCCGTCGCACCGCACCGCAGGTTCCCTGGTCTCATAGACGTAGAAAGAGGGGCGCATGAGAATCTTCCCGAGCCTGTCGATCGCGCGAAACGCCGCCGTCGCCGTCTCGCTCGTCCTCACCGTCGCGCCGGCGCTCCCGGCACTCCCCTGCGTCGCCGCCGGCGCCCGGCAGGCGGCGCACGAGACGCGCGCGGCGGCCACCCGGACACCGGGCGCCGCCGACATGCTCAACCGCCAATCCCGGGAACTGCGAAAGGAAGTCGGCGATTTCCGCGCCGCCTAGGCCCTTCCGCGGCCGACCGCTTCCGGCCGCACACCGATCGAGGTATCTGCCGGTGACGTTCTTTTGGAACTCCGACCCCTCTCGCGCAACGCCGGCCGCCGACGATGGCCGGCGGGTCGAGCTTGCGCGCGGCGCGGGCGGGGCGCGCCCGGCGGAGAGCGGCGGGACGATCTCGCGCTGGTCGGGAAGCTTCGCCGACACGGGCCTGGAAGCGCGGTTCGCGAAGGAAGACTGGCCGGCCCGGGTACGCCAGCTCCAAATCGCCGGCCTGACCGGAGGCCCGGTCTTCCTGTCGCTCGGCTATTCGGACTACGTCGCCATCGGGACCGGGCCGGCCTTGGCGATCATGATATCCGCCCGGATCGCCATATGCTGCGCCTCGCTCGGCTTTGCCGCCGCGCTGTCCCGCATCAAGAGCCCCCTTGTCGCGTCCTTCGGCGTCTTCGTGCTGTCGCTCTCACTGGCCGCCTGCTTCCTTTTCGGAGTCTACGTCAAGCACGAGGGCGCGGAGTTCCGCTCGTCGACCATCATGGCTCTCGTCCTCATCTATTATTTTTTCGTGCCGATCCGATTGCCCTGGGCCGCGGCGGCCGCCGTTCTCGCGACTTCCGGCTACCTGGCCGTCCTCGGGCTCATCGGCGCGCCGCCGAAGGAGATCGCCTACGTCGCGCCGATGCTCGTGCTGTTGAACGTGCTCGGCTACGGCTTTCAGCACGCGCTCGGAGCGGCGCGCCGCCGCGCGTGGCTCTCGCATCTGCTGGAGCTCCGGCGGAATCTGGAACTCCAGGCGGCGACCGACGAAGCCATGCGCGATCGGGCCGACGCCCAGGCGGCAAACGCCTCGAAATCCCGGTTCCTGGCCAATATGAGCCATGAACTCCGAACCCCGCTCAACGCCATCATCGGTTTCTCCGAAGCCATGCGGCTGCAAATCTTCGGACCGCTGGGCTCGGCGGCATATCAAGAGTATGTGCGCTACATTCACGACGCGGGACGCCATCTCCTCGACCTCGTCAACGACGTCCTGGACCTGGCAAAGATCGAGGCCGGGAAATTTCACATCGACCGCAGGCCGACCCGGCTCGGCGATCTGATCCAGAGCATCGTGCCGATCGTCGCGGTGCAAGCGAAGAGCGCCGGGATCGAATTGGCGATCCGGCCGCCGTCCGATCGCCTCGAGATCGTCGCCAACGATCGCGCCCTCAAGCAGATGCTGCTCAATCTCCTCGCGAACGCCCTCAAGTTCACGCCGCGCGGCGGGACCATCGCGCTCAGCGTGCAGCAGCGGCCGAGCGGCGGGATCAACATCACCGTCGCCGACACCGGCAGCGGCATCGGCGCGGGCGAGGTTGACCGGCTCTTCGAGCCGTTCGAGCAAGGGCCTCCCGACATATCCGGCCGGCATTCGGGGACCGGTCTCGGGCTGCCCCTCGTCAAGGCCTTGATGAGCCTGCACGACGGCAGCGTCGGCGTGACCAGCGAGCCGCTGCGCGGCACGTCCGTCACGTTGCGTTTCCCCGACGCCGCGACCGTGAAGGCGGGAGGCGGCGCGGCGTCCGAGACGCCCCGCGTCGTCGACGCGGCGGAACGCCGACCGGTTTCCTTGACCTCTGAAGCGACCTCTGAAGTGCCAACAGCCTAAAGGGAGATGTCCATGTCCATGCAAGCCAAAGACGCCTATCCTTCGCGCGGCGGCGTGCCTTTCCGCTCGGCCTCGACGCTGATCAACCGCAACGTCACGGTCGTCGGCCGGCGCACCAGCATGCGGCTCGAGCCGGCCATGTGGGACGCGCTGCGGCAGCTCTGCCGGCGCGAAGGCAAGACGCTCAACGAGCTCGTGACCGAGATCGACCGCGAGCGCACGGAATCGAGCCTGACCTCGGCGGTGCGCGTCTATCTGCTGCGCTATTTCTGCGCCGCCGCGGAGCGCAGCCTGGGCGCCAACCCGGCGCATTTCTGAAACAGGGAGCGGCCACCGGCCGGCGCGTTCATGACGATCGTCGCCCTCGGCGTTGCGCGGCGCAAAGCCGGCGACAAACTCCGGAGCATCGCGGCGACGATCGGCATCGGCGCCGCCTCGACGGCGCCGTGCCGCGGATTTCCGCGGGCCGCAGGGCCATCCATGAATGATCTCTATCGCCAGCGATTCGATCTCGATCCGACGCTCGGCTTCCACAGCCCGCTTCTGGCCGATCTCCACGGCTATTGGCTGAAGAAGCGCGGCGCGGGCGCCATGCCGCGGCGCCGCGACATCGACCCGCTCGACCCGGAGCTTCGGCCGCATCTCGGCTTTGTCGTGCTGACCGACGTGGTGGCGCCGGCGCGTTTCCGGTTTCGCCTCATCGGAAGCCTGCTGGCCGAGGCCGTCGGCCGCGATTCGACCGGAAAATACCTGGACGAGGTCTATTCGCCGGCCGATTACGAGCGCATGATCCTCGCCTATCGCTGGGTCGTCGCCCATCGCGCGCCGCTGCGGGTCACCGGCAATTTGCGCCATGCGAATCGCGCATGGATCTCCATGGAGTCGGTCGATCTGCCGCTGTCGAGCGACGGGCGCGGCGTCGACATGATACTGACGCGCAGCGTGCTGGGAACGGCCTGACCGCCGCGGCTTGCCATCGCCCCTCCGTCGGGGGCGACGGCGATTTCGCGGCCCGCATCGGGCTCGACGCGCTTACCACCGAACGGCTCGACCACACCGCGGCGCGACCGGCGCCAGGCGGCAGCGAAGCCGTGGCCGTTCACCACCAGCGGCCAGACGCGCCGGCCCGCGGCGAACAGCGCGGCGCGGGGCAAGGAGGGATCAGCCTTGCCGGAAACGCCAAACGAGAACAAACTCAACTTCCAACACCGTTTCGTCCGGGGGAGCGCCGGCTAAATTCGCCATCGAGGCGCGCGAGGCCAGGGGTCGGCCATGGTGGTCAGTCCGCAAGTCGTCGATATCGGCCTGGATCCGCTCGACCGGCGCCGGCGGCGGCGGCGCGCGGCGCTGCGCATCGGCCTGCCGATCGTCGGCGTCGGGCTGATGGCGGCGACCATTCTCGCGATCGCGCTCTATTCCGACCGCGCCAACCGCAGCGGCGCGCTGGCCCTGTCGAACGATCTGCTGGCGACGCTGGAGCAGCGCGTCGCGTTGGCGCTGTCGGCCTATCTCGACCCGGCCGTTCGCGCCCTTCGCGTCGCCCGCGAGACCGTGCCGGACGGCACCAATCCCGCCCGGCTGCCCTTGATCGATGCGTTCGCGGCGAGCCTGTTGCGGGAGGTCGCGCAGATCGACGGCATCGCCTTCGCCGACAGCGACGGGAACTACGTCCTGGCGCGCCGCGATGCGGCCGGCGGCATGGACGTGAAGCTCGTCCGCAATGTCCCGGGGCCGCGGCGGGTCACCTGGATCCACCACAGCGCCGCCGGCGAGGAAATCGGGCGTAGGGAAGACCCTCGCGACGATTACGATCCCAGGACGCGCCCCTATTTTGCCGGCGCGCTCGCCGGCGAGGACGTGTTCTGGACCGGCGTCTACGTGTTCTTCACCAGCCGGCTGCCCGGCCTCACCGTCGCCGCCGGCCGGCGCGGCGCCGACGGCCGCGGCTATGTCGTGGAGATCGACATCGCGCTGCAGTCCCTGTCGGAATTCCTCTCCTCGCTCAAGATCGGCGAGAGCGGGCGCGCGGTCATCATGGACAAGACGGGCCGGCTGATCGCCGCTCCGGCGGGCATCGACATGCTGCGCCGGAGCGAAGGAACGACGACCACCGCGCGCGTCGACGAGGTCGGCGACGGCGTGCTGACCCTGGCCTATGACCACTTCCGCACCGACGGCTACGGCCATCGCGCGATCGAGGTGGACGGCCGCCGCTACATCGCGGCCGTGGCGCCGCTCGCCTCCGCGGGCCGCGACTGGGCGTTGTTGATGGTCGTGCCGGAGGACGACTTCATCGGCTTCGTCGCCAACAACAATCGCAAAGCGCTGGCAATGTCTCTGGTCATCGTCGCGCTCGCCACGCTGCTGGCGTCGCTCCTGGTCCGGCAGGGATTGCGCGCCGATCGCGGCGCAAGGCTGCTGCTCGACCGCCAGCTTGCGATCAGCCGGCAAAGCGCGGCCTTCGCCGCGCTGGCCGCCGACGCCGGCCTGTTCGACCCATCGCGACGCGAGCCGCCGCGGGCGCTGACGGAGACGCTGGCCGATGTCGGCCGCGCCCGGCGCGCCAGCCTCTGGCGGGTCGTCGGCAACGGCCGGATCTTGCGCTGCGAGGACAGCTTCGAACGGGACACCGGCGAGCACGCGGACGGGTTCGAGCTTCACCGCGACGAACTGCCCCAGCTCTTTGCCCACCTGCTCGGCGGCGAGGACATCGAGGTGGCGGACGCCGCCCGCGACCGGCGCACGGCCGAGCTGCACCGCGTCATGATGGCGCCGCTCGGCACCCAGGCGCTCATCGCCGTGCCGGTTCGGCGCGAGGCGCGCGTCGTCGGCTCGGTGTGGCTGGAGGATGCCGATGCCGCGGCGGAGAGCAGGGAATTCGCGCAGGCCGTCGGCAATATGATCGCGCTTCGCATGGGCGAGGCGCCGGCGGCAGCGGCCCGCGAGCCGCGCGAGAAAGAGACGCCGGCGCCGGCCCCGGCCGAGAAGCGCAGCTTCGAGGCCGAGCTTCGGCGGCGCGACATCGATCCGGCGATGACGGAAGCCGAGGTCCGCGCCGGCGTTTGCGTCATGGCGCTCCATCTCACGGATCCCTCGTCGATGGCGCTGCGCGCTCCCTCCGGGGGATGCTCGCTTTGCGACGACATCGTCTGCGCGCTGCAGAAGATCGCCGCCCTGCACCATATCCCCTATGTCAAGCTCGTCGGCCACGAGATCGTCGCCGCGGCGGGATTCGAGCCGCCCGCGACGGACGCGGCCACGCGGATTGCCGATGCGGCGGTGGCCTTGCGCGAGCATTGCCTGGCGCTTTTCCAGGACAGCGACCGGCCGCCGGAATTCCGCATCGGCCTCGACCACGGCATCGCCATCGGCAGCGCCGTCGGCAGCGATCCGCGGATCTTCAACCTGTGGGGCGAGGCGGTAAGAACCGCCGGCGCCATGGCCCGAACCGCGTTGCCGGGCACCATTCAGGCGACCGAAGCCGCCTATGCGGAACTGCGGCAGGACTTTCTGTTCCGGCCGCGCGGCCGCTTCTTCCTGCCGCGCGTCGGCGAAGCGCGGACCTTCCTGCTGTCGGGACGGCTATGAGCGGCGCCGCGCTTTCGACGGCGCGCAGACCGCGGCCCGGGCGCTTGCGGCGCGCGCTCGCACGCACCGGGCACGGCGCGCTCGCGCGGGCGCGCTTCGGCCTCGCGCTGTTCTCGCTGGCCTTCGGCGTGCTGCGCGAGGCCGCGCGCCCCGCCAGTTGGCGCCGCACGGTGCGCGCGCAGTTTCGCCGCGAGCTGCGCCAGGCGGTCGGCGGCGGCCTTTCGCCGACGGCGGTGACCGCGGTCCTGATCGGGCTCACCATGGTCTCGCAAACGCTCTATTGGCTGGGAGAAGCGGGGCAGGCCGAGATCATCGGCACGGTGCTGGTCACGGTCATGGTGCGCGAAGTAGCGCCCCTTCTCGTCGGCTTCATTCTGCTCGGCCGCAGCGGCATCGTCGCCGTCGCGGAAATCGCGACGCTGCGGCTCGGCGGGCAGGTGGACGCGCTGGCGGCGCAGGGGCTCGATCCATTCCTGCTCCTGGTACTGCCGCGCGCCTGCGCCTTGGCGGTTGCCGCCTTCACCCTCGCCATGGTCTTCGTGCCGGCGGCGCTCATCACCGGCTTCGTCGCCGGCAGCCTGCTGGGCGCGGTGGCGACGCCGTTCTGGGCGTTCCTCGACGGCGTGCTGCTGGCGATGCACGCCACCGACTTCATAGCCTTTCCGGCGAAGATGCTGGCGATGGGCCTGCTCGTGGCGCTCACCGCCTGCCTGACCGGCCTCGAGGCGGGCGCGCGGGACGACGCCGGCCGGGTGCTGCCGCGCGGCTTCATTCGCGGCACGCTCGCGATCCTGCTGGTGAGCATCGCCTCGAGCTTCGCGGCCTGACGCATGGGCGCCGGCGGAGCGATCCTCGATCTCACCCTCGCCCGCCCGCTCGCGGAGCCCGACGGGGCGCCGCAGGCGCCCTATACCTTGAAACTCGATCCCGGCGAGCTGGCGCTGATCGACGCACCCGACGAGGCGCACTCCTCGTGGTTTGCCGACCTTTGCTGCGGGCTCGTGCCTCTGGCGGAAGGCAAGGCGTGCTTTCTCGGCCGCGACTGGGCGGCGATGCCGCATGATTTCGCCGCGGCGCTGCGCGGGCGGATCGGCCGCGTTTTCGCCAAGGGCGGCTGGATCGGGTTCCTTGACGTCGCCGCCAACGTCCTGCTGCCGCAGTTGCATCACACGCGCAACGACGTGGGCATCCTGCGCGACCGGGCGGCGAGCCTGGCCCGCGCCTTCGGCTTGCCCGGCCTGCCGCTGGAGCGCGCCGCCGACCTGTCCCCCGCCGATCTCGTGCGCGCGGCGTGCGTGCGGGCCTTCCTCGGCGACCCCTTGCTGGTGGTCCTGGAAAGCCCGGCATCGGGGCGTCTCAGCGACCTCGAGGCGCCGCTTCTCGACGCCGTGGCCGCCGCCCGCGGCCGGGGAGCCGCCGTGCTATGGCTCAGCCGCAACGAGCGCGTCCTGCGCGACCGCTCGTTTCCGGCCAGCCACCGCTGGCGGCTCGACGAGCGCGGCCTTGCGCCGGCCGGACGGCCCCCATGATCCGCCTGCGGCACACGGAGGAGTGGATCGGGGCGCTGGTCGTGGCGGCCTTGGTCCTGTTCCTCGGCGCCGTCCTCCAGGCCGGCGTGCTGCGCGACTGGTTCCGCCCGGTCGCGAAGCTGCGCATCGTGCTGCCGGAAGCCGGGGTCGGCGGCCTGTCGGTCGGGGCGGATGTGGAGGTGCTGGGCATTCGGATGGGCAAGGTGCGGCGGATCGTCATCAGTCCGGAGCAGCAGATCTACGCCGAGGCCGAGATCGACGAGCAGGCGCGCGCCTTCATTCGCCGCGACAGCCGGGCGGTGATCCGCCGGCGCTTCGACGTCGCGGGCGCGGCCTATGTCGAGATCGAGCGCGGCAACGGGCCGGAACTCGATTGGAGCTACGCGGTCGTCACTGCCGCGACCGAGCGGGGCCCGACGGAGGGGCTGGGCGCGCTGATCGATCAGCTCCGCGACAAGGTCTTCCCGATCCTCGACGACACCGGCCGCGCCACCCGAGCCCTGGCCGAGGTTGCCGAGCGGATCAACAAAGGCGAAGGCAATGTCGGGCGCCTCGTCGGCGACGAGACGCTGGCGCGCGATCTCGAGGCTGCGGTCGCCGAGGCGCGCGGCGAGGTCGCCAACGTCGCGCGCATCATCGCCCAGCTCGAGCTCGCCATGGGCAACGTGACGGCGCTGACGGCGACCGCCAACGCCCGCGACGGCGGCGTGCCGGAACTGCTGCGGCGGGCGAACCAGGCCCTGGCATCGCTCCAGGACATGCTGCGCGATCTCAACGCGGCCGCCTTGCAGCTACCGCCGGTCGAGCATAATCTCGAGCGCGGGACGGAGAACCTGCCGGGCCTCGTCACGCAATTCCAGCAAACCGCGCATGAACTCGAGCTGCTGCTGGCGCAGCTTCGCGGCAACTGGCTGCTGGGCGGCGGCCCGCAACCGGTCGAGCGGACGCCCTTGCCGTCGACGCAGATACGCCCGTGAGGCCGCGGCCGCTCCTGCTTTTTCCATGGCTGCTGGCCGCCTGCGGCGGCGGCGCGCCTTCGCCGACCGCCGCGCCGGTCGACGCGACCTTGCAGCGCGAGACGCGCGCCGGCCGCCTCGCCTATGAATTGGAGCGCGCCGGCGAGGCGGTCGCGAGCTATCGCGCCGCGCTGACGCGGGCGCAAGAGCGCGACGATCTCGGCGCCATCGGCGATCTCGGCTACAATCTTTCGGTGGCGGAGCTGCGCGCCAACATGCCCGATCGCGCGCTCGCCGACGCGCGCGCGACGCGCGCCGAGCTGGAGCGCCGCGGTGCCGAAGCCTTTCCCGCGCTGCTGCTCGCCGAGGCGACGGCGCTCTACCGGCTGGGAGCGGCGGCCGATGCCGACGCCGTCGCGGCGCGCGTCGCGGCGGACAAGGACGGCGAGGCAGCGGCGCGCGCCACCTTTCTGCGCGGCCTGATCGCCGACGAGCATGACAACGCGCAGGGCCTTGCCGCGGCGGCGGCGGCCTTGGCCGCGGCGACTGCGCCGTCGCTGCAGGCGGACGCGGCGGAGCTTGCCGCGCGGCTGGCGCTGCGCCAGGGCGATCCCGCCCGCGCCCGGCGCGAGGCGGCGACGGCCGCGAGGCTCCGGCAGGACACTTTGGACTATCGCGGCTTGGCGCGTGCCTTGGCGATCGAGGGGGAAGCGGCGCTCGGCGCCGAGGACGGCGCCGAGGCCGCGGATTTGTTCCTCCGCGCCGGACGAAGCGCCCTCGCCCAGGACGACAGGGAAGCCGCGCGGCGATGGCTCGAACGCGCGATCTCGCTCCGGCCCCAGGGCGCCGTCGCCGAGGCCGCGACGGAGCTGCTGGGCAGGATCGATCGTGGCGAACGATGACGGCGGCGGGGCCGGTCGGCCCCCCGGCCAAAGGCGGCGAGAGGGGACATCGGAAGGGGGGTTGCGTCCATGGCGCGAAACGACGGCGGGCCGCATGTGTGGAGCTTTTTCCGCGCCGGCGGCTTCGATCACGTGCGGCTCGGCAGCGGCGAGGACGTCGCCGCGCTCGCCGAGCTCGACCAGAAGCTCTGGGTGGCGCTCGCCTGCCCGACGCGCGGAATCGAGTTCGACGAGCGCACGCTCGATCTCATCGACAGCGACCGGGACGGACGCATCCGGGCGCCCGAGATCCTGGCGGCGGCGCGCTGGGCCACGGGGCTTCTCAGGGATCTCGACGGGCTTGCCAAAGGCCGCGACACGCTGGCGCTCGCCGCGATCAACGACGCCGTCGAGGAAGGGCGCGAGCTGCGCGCCTCGGCGGCGGCGATCCTGCGGATGCTGGGCAAGGGAGACGCGAGCGAGATCTCGCTGCAGGACGCCGCCGACAGCGAGCGGATTTTCAACGCCACCGCCTTCAACGGCGACGGCATCATCCCGCCCGACGCGGCCGAGGACGCCGAAATGCGCGCGGCGATCGAGGAGGTCATCGGCTGCGTCGGCGCCGAAACCGACCGCAGCGGCAAGCCCGGCCTGTCGGCGGCCAAGGCGGCGCGGTTCTTCGACGAGGCGGCCCAGTACGCGGCCTGGCACCGCGAGGCCGAAACGGCGACGGACTCGGTCCTGCCGCTCGGCGCCGCGACCGAATCCGGCGCGGCGCTGCTGCGCGAGCTTGGACCCAAGCTCGACGATTATTTCACGCGCAACCGCCTGGCCGCGTTCGATCCGACCGCCGGCGAGGTGCTCAATCCGCCGCGCGCGCTCTATGAAGCGCTGGCCGCGCAAAACCTCTCGCCCGACCGGCCGGAAATGCGCGCGCTTCCCCTGGCGCATATCGGAGCGGACGCCGCCCTGCCGCTGGACCAAGCGCTCAATCCCGCCTTCGCCGAGCCGATCGCCCGCCTGCGGCGCGAGATCGTCGGCCCCCTGATCGGCGACCGGACGCGGCTGAGCGAGCAAGACTGGACCGCGATCAAAGAGCGCTTTGAGCGCTACGACGCCTGGTGGGCGCGGCGTCCCGGGACCGCGGCCGCGGCGCTCGGCATCGAGCGGACGCGGAGGCTGCTGGAGCTGAAGCCGCGGATAGACGAGCTGCTGGCGCGCGACGGGTCGCTGGAGCGCGAAACGAACGCCATCGCCCGGGTCGAGAAGCTGCTGCGCCTGCAGCGGGACTTGCTGGCGTTGCTCAACAACACGGTCTCCTTCCGCGACTTCTACACGCGCGCGGAAAAGGCCGCGTTCCAGGCCGGCACGCTCTACATCGACGGGCGGAGCTGCGAGCTCTGCGTCGCGGTGGCGGACGAGGCGAAGCACGCCGCCTTGGCGACGCTGAGCCGGATCTATCTCGTCTATTGCTCGTGCACGCGCCTTGGCAGCACGGAGAGGATGACGATCGCCGCCGCCGTCACCGCCGGCGACGCCGACAACCTGCTGATCGGACGCAACGGCGTGTTCTACGATCGCAAGGGCCGCGACTGGGACGCCACGATCGTCAAGATCGTCGAGCACCCGATCAGCCTGCGGCAGGCCTTCTGGCTCCCCTACCGGCAGGCGGCGCGCGTCATCGGCGAGCAGGTGCAGAAATTCGCCGCCGCGCGGGCGGCGGCCAGCCGCGCGCAGATGGTGACGACGAGCGTCGCGCCGCCGGCCGCCGCCGCGCCCGCGACGGCAGCGGCGCCGGCCGAGGCCGCCGCGGCGCCGGCCAGGGACCAGACCTACGACGCCGCGCGGTTCGCCGGCATCTTCGCCGCGATCGGCCTCGCTCTGGGCGCGATCGGGACGGCCGTCGCCTCGGTGGTCACCGGCTTCCTCAATCTCTCCTGGTGGCAGATGCCGCTGGCCGTGCTGGGGCTGATCCTGGCGATCTCGGGACCCTCGGTGCTGATCGCCGCGCTGAAGCTGCGAAGCCGCAATCTCGGGCCGATCCTCGACGCCTGCGGCTGGGCGGTCAACACGCGGCTGCGCATCAACATCCCGTTCGGCACCGCGCTCACCGCGCTGGCGCGCCTGCCCGAGCGCGCCAACCGGTCGCTGCTCGCCGATCCCTATGCCGACAAGCGCCGGCCCTGGGCGCTTTACGCGGCGCTCGCCATCGCGCTGGCCCTGCTCGTCGCCGCGTGGCGGTTGGGGCTGTTCGGCCGGTGGCTCTGAGGCTCCTTCCGACGCGGGGGCTATCGCCTATGAAATTCACCACGTCGAATTTCGGGGACACAATACATAACTCCGACCTTAATTAAGTATTATGTCCCTTTAATTCCCCTTCAATTCAATTCGACCTGAATTAAGTATTATGTCCCTTTAATTCCTATGTCCCTTTAATTCCTGCGAGACCGTCCCGATAGAATTCGTGTTGAGGCGGGAGAATGACGTAGAAGGATAAGACAGTCGCGCACTCCCTGACGCTAGGCCGTGGTGAAGCCGTGGTCGCTCAGCGGCAGGGAGCGGATGCGCTTGCCGGTGGCGGCGAAGAGCGCGTTGCAGACCGCCGGCGCCACCGGCGGCAATCCCACCTCGCCGACGCCGCCCCAGAAGCCGCCGCTCGGCACCTGCACCACCTCGATCTTGGGCATCGCCTTCAAGCGCAGCATCGGATAATTGTCGAAATTCGACTGCTCGACGCGGCCGTTCCGGATCGTGATCTTGCCGTAAAGCGCCGCGGTCAGGCCGTAGACGATGGCGCCTTCGACCTGCGTCACCACCGTGTCGGGGTTGACGACATAGCCGCTGTCGAGCGCGCAGACGATGCGATGGAGCCTGATCTCGCCCGTGTCGCCGACCGAAAGCTCGGCGACGCCGCAGACCAGCGAGCCGTAGCTGTCGTGATAGGCGATGCCGCGGAAGACGCCGCGCGGCAGCGGCGTGCCCCAGCCGGCCTGCTTCGCCGCGGCGTCGAGCACGGCGAGCTGCTTGGGATGGTTCTTCAGCAGCGCGCGGCGCAGCTCATAGGGATCCTGGCCGCCGGCATGGGCCACCTCGTCGAGGAAGCTCTCCTTGTAGAAGGCGTTCTGCGAATTGTTGACCGAGCGCCAGAAGCCCACCGGCACCGGCGTGTTGCGCATGGCGTAGTCGACGAAGAGATTGGGGAACTCGTAGGGGATCTCGGCAAGGCCCTCGACGAAGTTCTTGTCGAGCCCGTTCTTGATCGCCTCGGGCCGCAGCAAGGCGAGGATCGACTGGCCGGCGACGCGCGTCGTCCAGGCGACCGGCATGCCCTGGGCGTCGAGCCCGGCGGCGAATTTCGCCATGCTCACCGGCCGGTAGAAATCGTGGCGCATGTCCTCCTCGCGCGACCACAGCAGCTTCACCGGCTTGCCCGCCGCCTTGGCGATCGTCACCGCCTGGCGCACGAAATCCTGCACCGCCCCGCGCCGGCCGAAGCCGCCGCCGAGCATGGTGATGTGCACCTCCACCTGCTTGGGGTCGACGCCCGCCGCCTTGGCCGCCACGGCGAGCGTGGCCTCGGCGTTCTGCGACGGCGCCCAGACCTCGACCTTGCCGTCCGCGACCTGGGCGGTGCAGTTCATCGGCTCCATGGTTGCATGCGCCAGGAACGGCGCGCGGTATTCCGCCTCCACCACTTTGGCGGCGCCGGCGAGCGCGGCCTTGGCATCGCCCGCCTTGTCCGCCACCAGGGCATCGCCCGCGACGAGCCCCTCGCGCAGCATCGCCCAGATGGCCTCGTCGTCGAGCCTGGCGTTGGCGCCCTCGTCCCAGACGATGGGCAGCGCCGCCAGCGCCTGGCGCGCCTGCCAATAGCTGTCGGCGACCACCGCCACCCAATCGCCCATCGGCACCACCTGGCGGAAGCCGGGCATAGCGGCGATCTTGGCCTCGTCATAGGAGGCGAGCTTGCCGCCGAAGACCGGGCATTGCGCCAGCGTCGCGTAGAGCATGCCGGGAATGCGCACGTCGATGCCGTAGACCGGCCGGCCCATCACCTTGTCGGCGATGTCGAAGCGCGCTTGCGCCTTGCCCACCAGCTTCCAGTCCTTGGGATCCTTGAGCGTCACCTCGGCGGGCGGGGCGAGCTTGGACGCGGCCTCGGCGATCTCGCCATAGGTCATGGTGCGGCCGGTCGGAACGTGGGTGATGACGCTGTTCTCCGCCTTGAGCTCGGAGCGCGGCACGCCCCATTTCTGCGCCGCGGCGGCGAGCAGCATCTCGCGCGCGCTGGCGCCGGCCTTGCGCAGCATCTCCTGGGACTCGCGGATGGCGCGGCTGCCGCCGGTCGACATCGAGCCGAAGGAATTGTCGAGATTCTCGCTGGCCGAGGCGTATTCGCCCTTGACCTTGCTCCAGTCGCATTCGAGCTCCTCGCAGACCAGCATGGGGAGGGCGGTGAAGCTGCCCTGGCCCATCTCGGAGCGGGCGATGCGGATGATGATGGTGTTGTCGGGCTGAATGATGATCCAGTTGTTGACCTTGGCGCCGGCAACGGCGCCTTCGCCTTCGGCGGCGCCGGCAAGGCCGGGCAGCGCCAGGCCGAGCATGAGCCCGCCGCCGGCGGCGGCCGAGCTTACCAGGAAGGAGCGGCGGTTGAGGGCGAGGCCGGGGATGTGGGTCATGGCCGCCTCCTCACGCCTTGCTCGCCGCGAGGTGGATCGCCTCGCGGATGCGGGTATAGGTGCCGCAGCGGCAGATGTTGCCGATCGCCTGATCGATCTCGGCATCGCTCGGCTTCGGCTTGTCGCGCAACAGCGCGGCGGCGGCCATCATCATGCCGATCTGGCAATAGCCGCATTGCGGCACCTCGACCTCGAGCCAGGCCCGCTGCACGGGATGGCTGCCGTCGGGCGACAGGCCTTCGATGGTGACGATCTTCTTGCCTTCGACGGCACCGGCGGAAAGCATGCAAGAGCGCGCCGCATCGCCTTCGAGATGGACGGTGCAGGCGCCGCATTGGCCGATGCCGCAGCCGTATTTCGTGCCGGTGAGGCCGAGCGTGTCGCGCAGCACCCAGAGCAGCGGCGTCTCTGGGTCGACGTCGACCTGCTGATCGCGGCCATTGACGCTGAGACGCACCATGATGCCTCCTCCCGGGATCATCCGCGCGCGTCACGTTACGAGTCAGCGCAATCTATATCGGATCGCCGCAGGTTTGAAGCGCCTTCGCTGCTGCAATGCAGCACCGGCAAGGCAGCCGAGCGCCGGACGCAAGAGGACGCGGCCGGGGTCAGGACTTCTCCGTCATGACGTAGCCGACGCCGCGGATGGTATGGATTTGCACCGTCGCCTTGGCCTCGGCGAGGTGCTTGCGCAGACGGTGCACATAGACCTCGACGGCGTTCGACCCGATCTCGCCCTCGGCGCCGAAGAGATGGTCCTCGACATGCCGCTGGGACACCACCGCGCCGGCGCGCCGCATCAACAATTCCAGGACGCCGATCTCGCGGGAGGAGAAGTACCAGGGGCGCGTGCCGACAAAGACCTGGCGCGCCTCGGTGTCGAGCGAGAGGTTGCCGAACTGAAGCGAATAGCCGAGAAAATTGCCGGGCCGGCGCAGCAAAGCCTGGATCCGGGCGACCAGCTCCTCGAAGGCGAAGGGCTTGGCCAGGTAATCGTCGGCACCGCTGTTCAGCCCCTCGACGCGCTGCTGCGCGCCGCCGCGCGCGGTGAGGATCAGCACCGGGGTGGGGTCGTTGCGCTGGCGCAGCTTGTGGAGGACGGAAAGCCCGTCCGCGTCCGGCAAGCCGAGATCGAGGATGACGGCGGCATACCGCGTCGTCGCGAGCGCGGCCGAGGCGGCGCCGGCGGTCCCGGTGACGTCGACGTCAAAGTCCATGGCGGCGAGCCCGGTCTTGAGCAGCCGGGACATCTCCTCGTTATCTTCAACGACCAGCAATCGCATGCACGGCAATCCGCGCCGACTAGAAACCGAAAGGCCTGGCGACGGCGTCGAGGAGCCAGCCGCGGTCGCCGGCGGGGTTTTCCTCGCGCATGCCGGCGGTGGCGGCGCCTTCGCTCTCGGGCGCGGGCGGCGGGTTCCACCAGCCGCCGCCCAGCGCCTGGAACAGCGCCGCGGTGTCGGCCAGCCGCGCCGCCTGCGCCTGCACCAAGCCGATCACCGCCTGCTGGTAAGCCGTCTGCGCGTTGAGCAGCGCCAGGTAGTTGACCGCCCCCAGGCGAAGCTGCGCCCGCACCAGCTCCAGGCTGCGCGCCGCCGTGGTCTCGGCATGCGCCGCCGCCTTCAGCGCCTCGGCGTCGTATTGCAGCGCCCGCAGCGAGTCCGCCACGTTCTGCATCGCCGTAATCACCGTCGCGCGGTACTCCGCCACCGACTGCTCAAACGCCGCCCGCGCCGCCCGCTCCTTGTGCAGCAACGTCCCGCCGTCGAAGATCGGCTGCGTCAGGCTCGCCGCAATGCTCCAGAAGCCGGTGCCGGTCGTGAACAGACGGTTGGCCTGCGCCGCCGTCGTGCCGACCCCGGCGCTCAGCGTCAGGTTCGGCAGGCGGTTGGCCACCGCCACCCCGATCGCGGCGCTCGCCTGATGCAGGTTCGCCTCCGCCTGCAGCACGTCCGGGCGCTGCTCCACCACCTGCGCCGGCAGGCTCAGCGGCAGCTCCTGCGGCAGCTCCAGCCCCGACAGCTCGAAGGTCTCCCCCGGCACCTCGCTGGGAAACCGCCCCGTCAGCGCCGCCAAGAGGTCGCGCTGCTGCGCCAACTGCTTCTGCAACGGCGGCAGCGCCGTCTCCGCCGCCGCCAGCGCCGCCTCTTGCGCCGCCACGTCCACCTCCGCGATCTGGCCCTTCGAGAGCTGCACCCGGAACAGCTCCAGCAGCTCCCGCTCCAGCGCGATGATGTCTTCCGTCGCCTTGATCTGGCCGCGCAGGCCCGCCTCCTGCACCGCCGCCGCCGCCACGTTCGAGGTCAGCGTCAGATACGTCGCCGCCAGCGCGTAGCGCTGCGCCTCCGCCTGCGCCACCAGGCCCTCCACCGTCCGACGGTTCAGGCCGAACACGTCCGGCACGTAGGACACCGAGAGCTGCGGCGTGAACAGGTTGAAATAGGGCGAGCCCGAGGTCAGCGTCGGCGACAGCACCGCGGTGGGGTTCTTCTGCCGGCTCGCCGAGAAATTCCCCGACACGCTCGGGTAATAGGCCCCCTGCTGCGCCGCCACGTTCTCCTGCGCCACCTGCAACGCCGACTGTGCCGCCTGAAGATTCGGATTGACCTTCAGCGCCTCGGCGATCAGCGCGCTCAGCGCCTCGGAATGGAACAGACGCCACCACTGCCCCGGTATGTCCAGGCCCGCGACAAACCGCTGCGCCGCGCCGTCCGCCACGGACGCCGACGCCGTCTCGCCGGCCAGAGGCTCCGGCGTGTACCCGCTCACTCCAGGCGCCGACGGCTTCACAAAATCAGGACCCACGGCGCAGCCGCACAGAAGCGCCGGCACGCACAGAGCGAGGAGAGGCGACGCGCGCCTGCCAAACATCCGCGCCATCGCCGGCTATTCCGCCGGCTGCTCGGCCGGCGCCTCGACCGGGCTCGGCTCGCGGCGCGAGAACATCTCGATCAGCACGGGCAGAATGACGAGGATGAGCGCCGGCGCCAGCAGGATGCCGCCCACCACCACCAGCGCCAGCGGCTTCTGCACCTGCGCGCCGATGCCGGTGGAGACCGCCGCCGGCAGGAGGCCGACGCAGGCGGCAATGCAGGTCATCATCACCGGCCGCATGCGGATCTGGCAGGCGCGCCTTATCGCCTCGGCGCGCTCGAGACCGTGATCCAGGAGCTGGTTGAAATAGGAGATCACGATGATCCCCTCCATCACGGAGATGCCGAAGAGGCCGATGAAGCCGATCGCGGCCGAGACGCTGAAGGGCGTGCCGGTGAGGCAGAGCGCGAAGATGCCGCCGATCAGCGCCATCGGCATGACGCTGGCGGCGAGCAGCGTGTCGACGACCGAGGAGAAGTTGACGTAGAGCAGGATCGCGATCAGCAGCAGGCTGAGCGGCACCACGACCTTGAGGCGCGCGATCGCGTCCTGAAGATCGCCAAACTCGCCCACCCATTCCAGGCGGCTGCCGGCGGGAAGGCGGACCTGGTCGGCGATCTTGCGCTGCGCCTCCAGCACCGCGCCGCCGAGGTCGCGGCCGCGCACGCTGAACTTGATCGGGATGAACCGCTCCTGATTCTCGCGATAGATGAAGGAGTAGCCGGGGACCAGATTGACCATGGCGACGTCGCTCAAGGGAATCGGGACGATGCCGTTGCCGTTGGGGTTGGGCGCGCCGATCGGAATGAGGCGCATGGCTTCGAGGCTTTGCCGGTATTGCGGCGCCAGGCGCACGATGATCGGGAAGTTGCGGTCGCTGCCGTATTCATAGAGGTTGCCGGCGGCCTGTCCGCCGATGGCGGCGGTGATGGTCGAATTGACGTCGCCCGGCGCGAGGCCGTAGCGGGCGGCGCGGTCGCGGTCGATGTCGATGTCGACGGTGGGCTGGCCGAAGGCGTCGAAGACGGAGATGTCGGTCATGCCCGGCACCGTCTCCAGCACCGAGCGGATCTGATAGGCGGTCTTCTGCAGCGCCTCGAGGTCGTTGCCGTAGAGCTTGATCGAGTTCTGGCCTTTGACCCCGGAGGCCGCCTCCTCGACATTGTCCTCGATGTATTGCGAGAAATTGAAGTCGACGCCCGGAAAGGGCGCCGCCAGCGCCTCGTTGACCTGCCGGGTCAGCGCCTCCTTGTCGGTCCCCTTGGGCCAGGCGTCGGCGGGGGTCAAGGGGACGTTGAATTCGGCGTTGAAGAAGCCGGTGGTGTCGGTGCCGTCATCCGGGCGCCCGAGCTGCGAGATGACCGTCTGCGCCTCGGGGAAGCCCTTGATGATATGGCGCATGCGGTTGACGTAGCCTTCGGCCTCCTCGAGCGAGATGGTCGGCGGCAGGCTCGCGCGGATCCAGAGATTGCCCTCTTCCAGCTTGGGCAGGAACTCGAGGCCGAGCGAGCGCACCGCGACGCCGGTGGCCACGATCAGCAGCAGCGTGACGCCGAGGGTGAGCGCGGGGTTGTTGAGGGTGAATTCCAGCACCGGGACGTAGATCCGGCGCAGCAGGCGGACGACGATCGTCTCGGTCTCGTCGATCTTGTCGGGCAGCAGCAAGCCGCTCAGCGCCGGCGAGACGGTGAAGGTGGCGATGAGGCCGCCGGCGATGGCATAGGCGTAGGTCTTGGCCATCGGCCCGAAGATGTGGCCTTCGACGCCGGAGAGCGTGAACAGCGGCACGAAGCCGGCGATGATGATCGCCGCCGAGAAGAAGATCGCCTTGTTCACCTCGAGCGCGGAATTGGCGATGAGGGCGAACTTGCCGCGCAGCTCGGCCTGCGGCCTGATGCGGTGCAGGATCGGCGATCGGGCGAAGCGCTCCTTGGGTTTCTGCGCCAGGTGGCGGTAGATGTTCTCGACCATGATCACCGTGGCGTCGACGATCAGGCCGAAATCGATCGCGCCCACCGACAGGAGATTGGCGGATTCGCCGCGCAGCGTCATGATGATGATGGCGAAGAAGAGCGCGAAGGGAATGGTCGCGGCGACGATGATCGCGCTGCGCAAATTGCCGAGAAAGATCCATTGCACGCCGAAGATCAGCACGATGCCGAAGATCAGATTGTGCAGCACCGTGCGCGTCGTCACGCCGATCAGCTCCGAGCGGTCGTAGATCTTCACGAGGCGGACGCCGGGCGGCAGGATGTTGGAGTCGTTGATCTTGTCCATCTCGGCTTCGACGCGGCGGATGGTCGGCAGGCTCTGCTCGCCCCGCCGCATCAGCACGATGCCCTGGACGATGTCGTCGTCGTCGTCCTGCCCGACGATGCCGAGGCGCGGCTGGAAGCCGACCTTGACCGTGGCGACGTCCTTGACCCGCACCGGCGAGCCGTTGTTGGGGCTCAGCATGGTGTTGGCGATGTCGTTCATGGTGTGGATGAGGCCGACGCCGCGCACCACCGCCGCCTGCGGCCCGAAATTCACCGTCTGGCCGCCGACATTGACGTTGCTGTTGTTGAGCGACTGCAGCACCTGCGGAATGGTCAGGCCGTAATCCACCAGCCTGTTCTGGTCGATGGTGACCTCGTAGGTCTTGGTCTTGCCGGCCCAGCCGCTGACGTCGATCACCCCCGGCACCGCCTTGAAGCGGCGCTCCAGGATCCAATCCTGAATGGTCTTGAGATCCATGACCGAGTAGCCCCTGGGGCCGACGATGCGGTAGCGCAGGATCTCGCCGATCGGGCTTTCGGGCGAGATGCCGGGCGAGGCGCCGTTGGGCAGAGGCGCGAGCTGGGTGAGCTGATTGATGACCTTCTGCTCCGCCTCCTCGTAGGTGTAGTCGTAGGTGAACTGCACCCGCACGTCGCTGAGGCCGAAGAGCGAGATGGTCTGCACCGATTTGACGTTCTTGATCGCCGCGAGCTGGATCTCGATCGGGATGGTGATGTAGCGCTCGATCTCCTCGGCCGACTGGCCGGTGCTCTGGGTGATCACCTCGACCAGCGGCGGCACCGGATCGGGATAGGCCTCGATGTTGAGCCGCAGGAAGCAGACGATGCCGCCGCCGATCAGGAAGACCAGCAGGATCACCATCAGCACGCGCTGCTTGAGGGCGAAGACGACGACGTTGTTCATGGCTTCGTGCTTTCCGGCCGCGTTGCGGCGTTGCTCATGTCAAGGGCCGCTCTCCGATACGGGCGGTCAGTCGGTGGTCTTGGCGGCGCGATCGATGAACAGGCTGCCGCCGGCGACGACGGTCTCGCCCGGCTTGAGGCCGGCGAGAATCTCGACCTCGCCGTCGTGGACCCGGCCCACGCGGATCGGCTGCAAGGCGACGGATTTGTCGTCGCGCACGACCCAGACGCGGGCGGTCTCGCCTTCATGGACCACGGCCGATTCCGGCACCGCCGGCGCGGTGACGTCGCTGCCGGTGACGATGCTGAAGGTGGCGAACATCTCCGGCTTCAAGGCGCCGTCGGAGTTCTCCACCTCCGCCCGCACCGGCAGGCGATGCAGGTTGGGATCGATCGACGGCGCGACATAGGTGAGCTTCGCCTTGAAGACGCGGCCGGGATAGGCGAGCACATGCACCTCGACCGGCTCGCCGACCTGCATCATCGGCGCGTCGGCCTCGCGCACATTGGCGAGCAGCCAGACGGTGTCGAGGTTGCCGATCGAGTAGACCGGGCCGGAGGCGCCGCCGGCGGCGCTGTTGATGTATTGGCCGAGGCCGACCTGGCGCTGCGTCACGACGCCGCCGATCGGCGCGGTGACGATCGACTCCGCGCCGACCGCCTCGCTCCTGGCGCCCTCGAGCTGGGCGATCTCGCCGTCGCTCTTGCCGAGGATGCGCAGGCGGTTGCGCACCGCGGCGAGCGCCACCTCGGCGGTGTGGAAACCGGCCTTGGCGGCTTCGAGATCGGCTTGCGATTGCTCCCAATCCTTCAGCGCGCCGGCCTTGGCTTCATAGAGCTCGTGCTGGCGCGTCTCGTTGATGGTGGTGAGGCGAAGCTGGGCGCGCGCGGCGTTGAGCCCCTGCAGCGCGGTGATGAGATCGTTCTGCGCCTGAACGAATTCCGAGGCGGCGATCGCCATGAGCGGCGCGCCCTTCGCGATGGTATCGCCGGCCTTGGCGAAAAGCCGCGTGACCTGGCCGCTATAGGGCGAGAAAACCGGCGTCGTCGTGTCGTCGTTGTTGGCGATCTTGCCGTCGGTCTCGCGCAGCGCGCGGAACGTCACCTCGCGAACCGGCGCCAGCGACAGGCTCGTCCATTGCGCCGGGGTCGGGCGGAAGGTGTCGGCGGCGTTCGCGCTTGCCGCCGGGCTCTGCACCTCGCTGCGGCTGAACAGGCCGGCGAGAGCGAAGGCCACCGCCATCAGCGCCCCGATCGCGCCGACGACGGCGAGCTGCTGCCACAGGGGGCGGCGGCCGACGAAGGCGGGCAGTCGCCGCTGCGATGGTGTTTCAAGCATGGCCAAACCTCATGACGACAGCCTCCGGCGAAGGTCCGATCGCAACCTCCCCGAGTCCCGCGGCATTGGTGTCACGGATATTCTCGGGGGCAACAGTACTCACGAGGTCATCGGAAGTATAATAAATTCTTGGATAGGACTGAGCTGCGCCCGAATAAATGCCGTATAAATATCGAGAGAAACGATGCATGGGAATCGCCCATCCGTGCGTCAACAAAATCACATACTTACCCCTAGCTTACATCTATCGCGTCAAGCTTACGCCAAGCTTACAACGCCCCGTCCGCCAATACTTCCTAGCATCCCCCGCCATCAGGCAGGCCCAGGATTGCCGCGGCTGGCTTGCATGATCCTTACGCCAGGCTTTCGCGTAGCTGACAGGCGCCGCGCTCTCGCAAGAGCGGCGGCTCGCGATGAGGACGCAGGCCGGACATCGCCGTCCCGAACCGGCCTCACGCGCGGGAAGAGGCGCGCGCTCACATATTGGGATAGTTCGGGCCGCCGCCGCCTTCGGGCACGGTCCACAGGATGTTCTGCGGCGGGTCCTTGATGTCGCAGGTCTTGCAGTGGACGCAGTTCTGGAAATTGATGACGAAGCGCGGATTGGCGCCGTCGGCGTCGCGCACGATCTCGTAGACCCCGGCCGGGCAATAGCGCTGCGCCGGCTCGTCATAGACCGGCAAGGTATAGGCGATGGGGATCGAGGGATCCCTAAGCTTCAAATGCGCGGGCTGATCCTCGCGGTGATTGGTGTTGGAGAGATAGACCGAGGACAGCCGGTCGAAGCTGATGACCCCGTCGGGCTTGGGATAGGCGATCGGCGGCGCGTCGGCGGCGCGCTTCAGGCTCTCGTTGTCGGCCTTGCGGTGATGCAAGGTGTAAGGCAGCAGCCAGCCGAGGCCGAGGGCGTGCAGCCACATCTGCACCGAGCCGTGCAGCGTGCCGAGCCGCGTGCCCCAGCGCAGCCCCGGCTTGACGTTGCGCACCTTCCAGAGATCGCGATAAGCCCAGCTCGCGCGGAAGGCGCGCTCATACGCCTCGAGCGCGTCATGCCCTTCGGAGCCGGCGGCAATGCGCGCGAAAGCCGCTTCGGCGGCGAGCATGCCGGTCTTCATCGCGTTGTGCGTGCCCTTGATGCGCGGCACGTTGAGGAAGCCGGCGGCGCAGCCGATCAGCGCGCCGCCGGGAAACGCCAGCTTCGGCACCGATTGCAGCCCGCCCTCGTTGATCGCGCGCGCGCCATAGGCGACGCGCTTGCCGCCTTCGAGATAGGGCCGCACCAGCCGATGATGCTTGAAGCGCTGAAACTCCTCGAAGGGCGAGAGATGCGGGTTCCAGTAATCGAGATTGACGACGAAGCCGATGGCGATCTGGCCATCCTCGAGGTGATACATGAAGGAGCCGCCGAAGGTCTTGTCGTCGAGCGGCCAGCCCATGGTGTGCACCACCAGGCCGGGCTTGTGCCGGGCGGGATCGGCCTGCCACAGCTCCTTGAAGCCGATGCCGTATTTCTGCGGGTCGACGCCGTCGCGCAGCTTGAAGCGCTGCATGAGCTGCTGCGACAGGCTGCCGCGCGCGCCCTCGGCGAAGAGCGTGTATTTGCCGTGCAGCTCGACGCCCGGCGCATAGCGATCGGTATGCTCGCCCGATTTGCCGATGCCCATATCGCCGGTGGCGACGCCCTTGACCGAGCCGTCGGCGTGGAAGAGCACCTCGGCGCCGGCGAAGCCGGCATAGATCTCGACCCCCGCCGCCTCGGCCTGCTGCGCGAGCCACCGGCAGAGATTGCCGAGGCTTATGGCATAGCAGCCGTGATTGCCGAGCAGCGGCGGCATCAGCCGCGACGGGATGCGCAGCGCGCGCCTGGCCGTGAGATAGTAGAAACGGTCCTCGACGACCGGCGTGTTGAGCGGCGCGCCTTTCTCCTTCCAGTCCGGGATCAGCTCGTCGAGCGCGATCGGATCGATCACCGCGCCGGAGAGGATATGCGCGCCGATCTCGGAGCCCTTCTCGATGATGCAGACGCCGATCTCGGAGCCGTGCTCGGCGGCGAGCTGCTTCAGCCGGATCGCCGCGGCCAGCCCCGACGGGCCGCCGCCCACGATCACGACGTCGTAGTGCATGGACTCGCGTTCCATCGGCGGCTTCCCCTCGGGCTTTGTTGCCGGGAATTAGCGTCCCGCCGCGGCGAAGGCAAATGGGCGGGGGTGGCGGGGGCGGCTCGTCCGCGCGGTGCGGGCTTTCGCGGTTGCTGCGGCTAGCCCGCGCGGTGCGGCTCTCGCGCTTGCTGCGGCTAGTCCGCGGGGTGCGGGCTTTCGTGGTTGCATCCTTCGACGGGCTCAGGAGCAACCGCTGGCGCCCGCCGGCGACGACGCGCTGCGGCTAGTCCGCACGGTGCGGCTCTCGCGCTTGCTGCGCAAGCGCTGTCGCCGCCAGCGACGACGCGCTATGCGCGTCGCGCTAACGTCGCGCCAGATTGGCGTAGACGCGGCGCAGGAGGCGCTTCAGGCGGCGGGCCTCGCCGGCGTCGAACCCCTTGAGGGCGAGGCGCTCATAGCGCCGGGCGGTGGGCAGGATGACGCGGAAGGTGCGCCGGCCCGCGGCGGTGAGCGCCACGCGCCGCTCGCGCCGGTCGCCCGCGGCGCGGCTGCGCGCCACGAGACCGTCGCGCGCCATGCGGCCCACCAGGCGCGACAGGGTCGAGAGGTCGATCGAGGTGAGGCCGGCAAGGCCGGAGAGCCGCTGCTCGCCGGCGGCGGCGAGCGCGGCGAGCACGCGCCATTCCTGCACGCCGACGCCGGTGGCGGCGATGTCGCGGCCGAACGCGGCCGCCAGCCGCACGCCGGCGCGATTGACGAGATAGGGCAGATAATCGCCGAGGTCGAACATCGCCCTCCTAGCGATCGGCGGCGGCGAAAGCGGGCATGATCTCGCGGGCGAAGCGGTCCATCTGCTCCGTCACCATGGCGTAGGGCTTGAGGCCGTAATTGAAATAGAGGATGACCTCGGCGATGCCCGCGGCCTCGACCGATTTGAGGTCTTCGATGATCCGCTGCGGGCTGCCGGTCAGGATCGATTTCGAGGTCAGGTTCTCCGCCTTCATGTTCTTGAGGATGTCGACGATCTCCAAAAAATATTTGAGCGTCGGCGGCACCGTCCTGGCGTCCGCGGGGAAGGCGGCGATCAGCGCGTCCTTGAAATAGCGCAGCAGCGCGGCGCGGCCGTAATCCTCCTCCGCCTTGGTGTCGGCGATGTGGATGAAATAGCTGCACATCGCGCGGCGCGGCGCGCGGCCCCCGCGGGCGCATTCCTCGCGGAAGGAAGCCACCCCTTGCGCCAGGCTGCCATAGACCATGGCGGCGGCAAAAGGGGCGAAGATGATGTTCCAGTCGTTGCGCGCCGCGAGCTCCATCGAGAGGCGCGAGAAGCAGGCGACATAGGGCCTGAGCGGCTGCTGCAACGGGCGCGGGCGCACCTCGATGTCGTCGAAGGCGTAATACTTGCCCTTGTGCGACCATTTGCCGGGCTCGGTCCAGGCGCGCCAGAGGATCTCGAGCCCTTCGGCGAAAATCTCGGCGGAGTCCTGAAAGGGCGCGCCGAAGGGCGCGTATTCGAGCCGGTCATAGCCGCGCCCGGCGGCGAAATCGACGCGGCCGCCCGAGAGCAGGTCGAGCGTCGCCCATTCCTCGGCGACATGGAGGGGATGATGCACCGGCAGCAGCACCACGGCGGGCGCGAGGCGGATGCGCTGCGTGGCGCCGGCGAGCTGGGAGAGCAGGATGTTGGGGCAGGGATTGACGCCCAGGAGGTTGAAATGATGCTCGCCGATCCAGGCGGAATGAAGGCCGATCTCCTCGGCATAAAGCGCCTGGCGGTAGATCTCGCGGACGAACTGCTCGGGCGTGCGCGGGTTGTCGGGATAGCGGTTGTCCGACAGCGTGAAATAGCCGAAATCCACCTCTCGCCTCCCCGGAAGGAGAGAGGAGTATCGCCGGTATTAGTTGCAGACGCAAGCGATGGCGGCGGGCGGCCGCCACGCGCGCCTCAGAAGAACAGGAAGGCGCGCACCTCGATGCTTTCGCGCGCCGGCGCGTCGGACGGCGTCGCGGGATCGGCGAAAGCGGTGTGGACGGAGATGCGGGCGCGGCCGTCGCGGGCGCTGTCGAAGCATTTGATGAGCACCGTCTCGTCGGCGCTCATCTCGGGGAAATAGAACCAGCGGTGGCGCGGGTTGTAGGTCACGAGATAGATCTCGCCGGTGCGGTCGGGATAGCGCAGCTCCGAGACGACGAGATCGGCGGGATCGAGGCTCCCGGCGTCGCACAGCGCCAGCGGCGCGCTCTTCACCGGGCCCTTGATCGGCCGCCAGACATTGACCTCGGCATAGCGCCGCTCAAGCCGCGACGCGGCCTCTTCCGGCGCCAGCAGGTCGCGCACGCGCTGCGGCGCCGAGCGCTCGGTGTAATCGTTATGGACGCGGTTGGCGGGGCCGCGCACCTGGCCCGCGAGCTGCTTGTCGGTCGCGGTGTTGCGCAGGGTGTGGTCGAAGATCACCACCTTGGCGGCGCCGGTCGCCGCCATCAGCAGCCGCTCGACCTCGGGATAATAGACGCGCTTGACCTCGGCCTCGTCGTAGAAATTCGCCACCGCGCTCGGCTCGCGGCGGAGCGCGAAGCCCTCGCGCTCGAGCGACGGCCGGTCGGCCAGCGCCCTGCCGTTGCGCACCGTGACGCGCCGCGCCTCGTAGCGCCCGTTGCGCATCGGCACGCCCGGCGGCGGAGGGTAATTATAGGAGAAGAGCACCTCGTCGGTCGGCACGAGATACATCAGCGGCGCCTCGATCGCCGCGATGACGGGGGTGGTCCCTTCCATCGCTCTTTAACCTCCGCTGTCTCAGCCCCGACCGGGCTCAATCCCGCCAGAAAGGCTTGTTAATCTCATAAGCGGCCTCGGCCGACGTCAAGCCGATATCGTGCAGGTCACGAATGTCAAACCGCGCCAGCTCGCGTCGCTCCCGGCTGCGCCGTCGCCATTGGGCAAGACGGTAACGAAGCCGCGCCAGAAGCCCGGATCCCTGAGAAATTATCAGGGGGTCATAGGTTATGTTCGCCATGGCATCACCCGCCAATTCATGTGAAGATAGCGAGAAAATAGGGCGGAATCGTGCGACGAACAAAGGATGGTTTGTCAGGTTATCCATGAAATATTATCATGCTGAAACAAGGCCATGACCGGCCTGCCCTCGCTCAATGGGCTGCGCGCCTTCGAAGCGGCGGCGCGGCATCTGAGCTTCACCCGCGCGGCGGCCGAGCTCAACGTGACGCAGACCGCGATCAGCCACCAGATCCGCCGCCTGGAGGAGCAGCTCGGGGTGCGGCTCTTCCTGCGGCAGAGCCGGGCGCTGCTGCTAACCCGCGAGGCGCAGGAATACCTGCCTTCGGTGCGCGCCGCCTTCGAGGATCTGAGGCTTGCCACCGAGCGGCTGCGCCGGCCGGAGAAGGCGCAGGCGCTGACCGTCAGCACCATGGCCTCGCTCGCCGCCAAATGGCTGCTGCCGCGGCTCGCGGGATTCCAGGAGGCGCATCCCGGCATCGAGGTGCGCATCAGCACCTCCTCGCATCTGGTCGATTTCCGCCGCGAGGAGGTCGATGTCGCCATCCGCTACGGCCGCGGACGCTGGCCGGGGCTCAGCGCGCGCTGGCTGATGGCGGAGGACATCTTCCCGGTCTGCAGCCCGGCGCTGCTCGCCGGCGGGAAGCCGCTGCGGCGGCCGCAGGACCTCGCCCACCACACGCTCATCCACGCCAGCAGCTCGCGCGAGGACTGGCAGCTCTGGCTGACGGCTGCGGGCCTGCCGACCGCGCTCGCCGCGCGGCCCGGGCTCAATTTCGATCTCAGCCTGATGGCGCTGCAGGCGGCGATCGACGGGCTCGGCGTGGCGCTCGGCCGCACACCCTTCGTCGAGGCCGACATCGCCGCAGGCAGGCTGGTGGTGCCGTTCGACGTGAAGCTGCCGGCCGAAGCCGGGTTCTATGTGGTGGCGCCGCAAGAGACCGCCGAGACGCCGAAGATCGCGCTCTTCCGCGACTGGCTGATCGCCACGGTGGCGAAGCCGGCGGTGGCGTAGGGCGACCGGCGGAACACCGTGGCTAGCCCGCGCCGTGCGGACAAGCTCCCTGAGGGAGCTTGCCGCCGCCTCATCCCTGCTTGGCTTTGAGCCGCGCGGCGATTTTCGCGAGGCTGACGAGCGCCCGCTCATGCGTGCCGATGCCGATCTCTTCCTGCTCGTCGACGGCGCGGACCGCGAATTCGATCCGCCGCCCTTCGATCCCCGTCACTTCGGCCTCGCCGATGACGCGCTTGCCGACCGGCGTCGCCGCGACATGGCGGACATCGATGCGCGTGCCGACCGCGCTTTCGCCGGGCTCGAGATAGGGCTTGAGCGCATTGAGCGCGGCGTTCTCCATGATCATGATCATCACCGGCGTCGACAGCACCGGCGGCAGCATCGCATCCTTGAAATTGCTGGCGAGATGCGCGGGGGTCACCACGAGGGTGAAACTGCCTTTGGCGCCGACGGGGACCGGCCGCATGGAGCCTCCTTCGCGCGGGTGAGTGCGGCGGTTATATCCCTCTGCGCCCCAGCGCTTCGCGCAGCAGCGGCAGGCGGTCGTTGCCGAAATACATGTCGTCGCCGTCGAGGAACATGGTCGGCGAGCCGAAGCCGCCGCGGCGGATCAGCTCCTCGGTGTTGGCGCGGAGCTGATCCTTGATCGCGGGCGCGGCGATGCCGGCGAAGAAGCGGGCGGGATCGATGCCGAGCGCGGCGCAGATCTCCTCGAGAACCGCATCCTGCGAAATATCCTTGTCCTCGCCCCAATAGGCCTCGAAGACGGCACGCGCAAACGGCACCAGCTTGCCCTCCGCCGCGAGCAGCAGGCAGCCGCGCATCGCCTTGACGCTGTTGACGGGAAAGACGCTGGGCGGAAAGCGGATGCGGAGGCCGGCCAGGCGCGCCCAGTCCTGCAAGTCCTTGTGCATATAGGCCTGCTTTGCCGGTATCGGATTGTCGCGCGACGCGTAGACGCTGGGATTGATGGTGTTGAAGACGCCGCCCACCAGAAAGGGCCGCCAGACGAGGCGCGCGCCGGCCTCGGCGGCGAGCGGCTCGATGCGGGTGAAGGCGAGATAGGTCCAGGGACTGGAACAGTCGAAAAAGAACTCGATCAGCGCTGGCGACATGGACGTTCCTCCGGCCGGCGCGCCATGCTAGGGCTTTGCGCCGCCGCATGAAACCGCCCGCCCCATGAGCCTCCCGCCGTCCTGGCTCCTCGCCGCCGTCCTCGCCCCGATCATCGGCAGCTTTCTCTCGGTGCTGGCGACGCGGCTGCCGGAAGGACGCGGCATCGTGCTCGGGCGCTCGGCCTGCCCGCGCTGCGGCCATGCGCTGGGCGCGGCCGAGCTGGTGCCGCTGTTGAGCTATCTCTGGCAACGCGGCGCCTGCCGCCATTGCGGCGGCCGGATCGACGCGCTCTATCCGCTGCTGGAGGCGGGCGCGCTGGGCGTGTCGCTGTGGGCGGCCGCGCTCGGCGACGGCGGCGGCGACCTCTGGGCGAGCTGCGCGCTGGGCTGGCTGCTGCTGGCGCTGGCGGCGGCGGATTGGCGAAGCTATCTGCTGCCGGATCCGCTGGTGCTGGCGCTGGCGCTCGCCGGGCTCGGCGCGAGCGCGCTGCTGATGCCGGCGGCGCTCCTCGACCACGTCATCGGCGCCGCCGCCGGCTTTCTCGCCTTCTGGGCGGCGGCGGCGCTCTACCGGCGCTGGCGCGGCCGCGAGGGGCTCGGGCTCGGCGACGCCAAGCTGCTCGGCGCGCTCGGCGCCTGGGTATCCTGGGACGGATTGCCCAGCACCGTGCTGATCGCCGCCGTCGCGGCGCTCGCGGCGGCGCTGCTGCGGGGGCTGTGGCGCGGCCGGCTCAGCGCCGAGGACCGCCTGCCCTTCGGGCCGTTCCTCGCGCTGGGCGGCTGGATCACCTGGCTCTATGGGCCGATCGCCTTCGGCTGACGGCGGCGAGCAAGGCACTTCGCCGTTTCGGGGAAATACCGGGATGGAATGGATGCCGTGCCCGGCGCCGCGACACCCGTTTTTTGACGGCGTGCGGCCCGGAGACGGCCCTGCGATCGCTGCGCGGCCGGAAGAGGGCACGCCGCTTGCTGCCAATCACCATCGGTTTTCATGAACGCCGGTAGAATCAACGCTTCTTTCCACTCGGCGAAAGCCGGCCGCGACTCGCCGCCGCGGCCGAACGACCGCGGAGCCCCACGGCCTGGAAGCCGCACATCGGCCTCTCGGTCAAAAGCTTCCGGCATCGCGCCTCGTCTTCACTTTTTCGTCGGGACAGTCGACCTCGGGCGATGCGTTGGCTAGGCTTCTATCGTAAAGGGAAGATATCGAAGCATGGCAGGCCGATCGGGTCGCGCGGTGTCCTTCGCCCTGGCGCTGCTCCTGGCAGCGCTCGGCGCCGCGCCGGCGCGCGCCCTGGGCGAGGAGCCGAAGCCGGGCGAGAGCGTCAGCCAGTACCTGACGCCGGACATCCTCGCGATGGTGTTTCCCGGCGCCGACAAGGTCGGGCCGGCCGACGGCGCGCCGCCGGCCGCGCCGGTCTACAAGGGCGACCGTCTCGTCGGCTATCTCTTCTCGAGCTGGGACGTGACGCAATCGAAGGGCTTCTCCAACCGCCCGCTCGTCCTCCTGGTGGGCATCGACCTCGGCGGCCACGTCACCGGCGTCAGGCTGGTCCACCATACCGAGCCGATCGGCATCCTCGGCCTCAAGGACGAAGAGTTCTTCCGCTTCACCGAGCACTACCGCGGCCTCGACCTCAACCAGGGCGTCGACATCGTCAGCGAGCTTTCCTCCTCGGTGCTCGGTGAAGCAAGCTTCTCGCGGCGCGCGGCGCCGGGAACGGCCGCATCGGTCAAGATCGACGCCGTGTCCCGCGCCACGACCAGCACGGTGCTGATGAGCGACGCGATCGTGCGCGGGGCGCGCATCCTCGCGCGCAGCCGCGGCATCCTGGCGCCGTCCCAGGCGGGCAAGACGCGGCTCGACCTCGACCGCTTCGCCCCCGCCGATTGGCCGGCGCTCGAGGCGACGGGCGCGATCGCCCATCTGCATCTCAGCTATGGCGAGCTTCGCGACAAGCTCCGGGACAGCGGCGCGGTGAAGCCGGTCGCCGGCGACGGCGCGGCGGGACCGGCGGATCCCTTTCTCGATCTCTATGTCGCCCTGGTGACGCCGGCGGGGATCGGCATCAACCTCCTCGGCGAGACCTGGTACGGCGAGTACACCACCGACCGCGGCGTCGACGACCAGCTCGTCCTGATCGCGGCAAAAGGCCCCTTCGCCTATTCCGTCCTCGGCGAGGACTGGGAGCATGCCGACATCCTCGGCTCGATCGACATCGTCCAGGACGACAGGACCATCCGTCTCTCGGGACAGCAGATCAAGACCTTGCCCTTCCTGCACGCCAAGGACGCGCCTGACCTCACCGAGCGCGCGCTGATCTCCCTCGACGCCGGCAGCAATCTCGATCCGGGCCGGCCGTGGACGCTGCGTCTCCTGCTCGCCGGCGAGACCGCAGGCGGAGAAAGACGCTATGTCAGCGTCGGTCTCTCCTACCGCCTGCCCGGAACCTATATCCTGCCGCAAGCGGCGGCGGGCGGCGCGGAAGCCGCGCGGCCGGAGCGGGCCTTGGCGTGGCAGGCCATCTGGTCGGCGCATTGGATCAAGATCGCCATCCTGGCGGCGGGGCTGACGGCGCTCACCGTCATCTTCTCCCTGGAGGACAGGATCGCGCGCCGGCGGCGCCTTCACCGTTTCATCCGCATCGGCTTCCTGAGCTGGACCTTGATCTGGCTCGGCTGGTACGCCGGCGCGCAGCTCACGGTGGTGAACCTTCTCGCCTACATCCACAGCGCGGTCGTCGATTTCCACTGGGATTACCTCCTCGCCGATCCGCTCATCGCCCTCCTCTCCGTGTTCACGCTGGCGGGGCTCTTCCTCTGGGGACGCGCGGTCTTCTGCGGCTGGCTCTGTCCCTTCGGCGCGCTCCAGGAACTCGCGAACGAGATGGCGCGGCGCTTGCGCCTGCCGCAGCTCGTCATTCCGGCGGCGCTGCACGAGCGCCTGATCGCGGTCAAATACGCGGCGTTCCTGGGCCTCGCCGCGGCGTCGTTCCTCTCGTGGGATCTCGCCATGACCGGCAGCGAGATCGAGCCCTTCAAGGCGGCGATCATCCTCCGCTTCATGACGGCGTGGCCGATGGCCGCCTATGCGCTGGCGCTGGTGGCGGCGAGCCTCTTCGTCGAGCGCTTCTATTGCCGCTTTGCCTGTCCGCTGGGCGGCGGCCTTGCCATCCTGGGCCGCCTGCGCCTCCTCAACCGGCTCAAGCGGCATCCCGAATGCGGCTCCCGCTGCCGCGTCTGCGAAACCCTGTGTCCCGTGGGAGCCATCAAGCGCAACGGCGCGATCGACATGAACGAGTGCTTCTACTGTCTCGATTGCCAGGTCGCCTATTACGACGATCACCTCTGTCCGCCCATGGTTTGGCGGCGCAAGCGCCGGCAAGAGCAAGCGGCGGCGCCGGCGCCAGCGCGCGACGCCCAAGGAACAATCTTCCGCGAGGTGCCATGATGATCGCGAAGAGCCGGCCGGCCGCGCTGTCGCGCCGGCGCGCCATCGTCGTTCTCGGCGCGGCCACGGGACTGCCGTTGCTGGGCGCGGACGATCGCGCGGCAGGATCGACGAGGCTCTACCAGTGGACCGGCAGCTCGCTGGGCTCGCCCTCCCGCCTGCTGCTCTACCATTGGGACCGCGCCGCCGCCGCGCGCATCGTCGGCCAATGCGCCGCCGAGATCGAGCGGCTGGAGCGGATCTTCGCCCTCTACCGCGGCGACAGCGAGCTTGCCCGGTTGAACCGCGACGGCCGGCTCGATGCGCCGTCCCAGGAGCTGCTGGCGCTGCTCGGGGACTGCCGGCATTTGTCGGCGCTGAGCGGCGGCGCCTTCGACGTCACGGTCCAGCCGCTGTGGGACCTCTATGCCGCGCATTTCTTCGCCGCCGCCGCGCCGCCCTCGACGGGACCGGCGGCGCGCGACATCGAGCGCGCGCTGCGGCTGGTGGACTGGCGCCTCGTCGAGGCTTCGCCGCGGCGGGTGGCGTTGGCGCGTCCGGGCATGGGCGTGACGCTCAACGGCGTCGCGCAGGGCTATGTCGCCGACCGCATCACCGACATTCTTCAGGAAAATGGCTGCCGCCGCGTTCTCGCCGATCTCGGCCGCAGCGAAATGCGCAGCCTCGGCCGCCATGCCGACGGGCGCCCGTGGCGCGTCGGCCTTGCCGATCCGCGCCGGCCGGAGACGGTCGCCGCCACTCTGGACCTCGAGGACCGCGCGCTCTGCACCTCGGGCGGCTATGGCACCAAATTCGAGGCGTCCGGACGCTATCACCACCTGTTCGATCCGGCCACCGGCGCAAGCGCCAATCGCTACATCGCGGTCTCCGTCCTCGCCCCCCGCGCCAGGATCGCGGACGCGCTGTCGACGGCGCTTTATGTGACCCCGCCCGAACGCGGGCCGGCGCTGGTCGCGAGCTTCCCCGCGACCAGCGCGCGGCTCACCTTGCCGGACGGGAGCATCGTGCAGCTTTCGAGTTGAGCAACCTCACCTTTCCGGCGCTTACACGAGTTTTTGATACGTCCGATTCTCTGTCCGGTTGTCAAAAGGGAATCTTGGGTATATACATCGCCGGTTAGGTGCATATAACAGGGAGCATTCACGATGTCCAGTTGGCTCAGCGAGCGGGAACGGCGCCTCGTCGCGGGCGCTGAAACGGCTTCGGCCGCAACTCCAATACCCACCCAGATCGTATCGAATGGCGAGTACCTTCCGCCGCCGCAAAGCGACGCGCAGAAGCGGGTTGAGCGGCGCATCTTCGAATTGGCCGACGCCAATGCAAAATACCTCGGCTTGAGCCGGCGCGCCTTCTTGCGCACGAGCTGCGGCATGGCCGCCGCCTTCCTGGCGATGAAGGAGGTCTATGGCGCGAACGTGTTCCAGGTCGATCCGCGCGAAGCGCGCGACCCCGAGCTCGGCCTGGCGCGGGCCCAGACGCTGGCCGGCCAGTTCATCTTCGACGTCCAGACCCACTTCGTGCGCGACGATTTCGAGCACAAGGAGCTGCTGGGCGTCGGCAATTTCGCCGCCGAGCACTGGAATCCGAAGCTCAAGGACGAGGACCCGACCCTCGCCCGCTACAAATTCGGAAATTACGTCAAAGAGCTCTATTACGACAGCGACACCAGCATGGCGCTCTTGAGCAGTGCGCCGTCCGACGATCCGACATGGTGGTTCATCTCCAACCGGGACATGGCCCAAGCGCGCAACGTGGTCAATGATTTCGCAGGGTCGCGGCGCATGTACGCGCATACGGTGATCACGCCGACGCAACCCGGCTGGGAGGAAGAGGTCGACCGGGCGATCCAGACCTACAAGCCCGATTCCTGGAAGGCCTACACCACCGGCGATCCGCTCAAGCCGTCCAAATACCCGTGGCGGCTCGACGACGAGAAAGTGATCTACCCCTTCTACGAGAAGGCGCTGAAGGCCGGCATCAACACCATCTGCATCCACAAGGGCCTGCTGCCGCCCGATTACGAGAAATCCTATGCCGGCATCTGGGAACATGCGACGGTGTCGGACGTCGGCAAGGCGGCCAAGGATTGGCCGCAGATGAATTTCGTCATCTATCATTCCGCGCTGCGGCCGTTCCTGGAGCTGACCGACCAGGCCTGGGCGGAATTCCAGGCCTCGGGCCGCATCAAGTGGGTAACCGATCTCGCCGAGATACCGGCGAAATTCGGGGTGAGCAACGTCTATGCCGAGCTTGGCACCTCCTTTGCCAATTCGGCGGTGTCGCATCCCAAATTCTCGGCCGCCTTCATGGGCACGCTGCTCAAAGGCATGGGGGCCGACCACATCGTCTGGGGGACGGATAGCGTGTGGTACGGTTCGCCCCAATGGCAGATCGAGGCGATGCGGCGGATCGAGATCCCCGAGGACATGCAGAAGCAATACGGCTTCCCCGCCCTCGGCGGCCCCAACAGCACCGCCAAGCAGCTCATCTTCGGCGGCAATTCCGCCCGTCTCTACGGCGTCAACCTCAAGGCGGCGGCCAACACGCCGGCGATGCCGGCCTATTCCGAGGATCGGCTGGCCAAGCTCAAGGCGCAATACGAACTCGCCGAGAAGACGCCGTCGAACCTGCGCTACGGCTACGTGCGCGCCGGCTGATCGACGGACGAGGCCGATGCCGCCGGCCGGCGCCATCGGATCCGGGTCGAGCCCGTCGGGTCCACGCTTGGGGGAGCGTGGACCCCGACGGCTTGTCGCGGGCGAGCGCCCAGGGAGGCACAAGCGGAAAAGCCCGTCGCGCGCCGGCTCGAAGAATTGCCGCGCCCCGTCGCTTGCGAACACAATATTCAATTGAGCTGCGCGGCCACAGTCCTTAAATCTATTTCTATACTTTGCCGCCGCGATTTGTCAGGAGAGCCGCCCGTGACAGCCGATGAAGCACGCGCCTTCGCCGCCGAATGGATCGCGGCCTGGAACAGCCACGACCTCGAGCGCATCCTTTCGCACTACGCGGCCGACATCGTGTTTCTGTCGCCGGTGGCGCAGAAGCTCCTGGGCGACGGCCGCATCCTCGGCCTGCCGGCGCTGCGCGCCTACTGGGCGAAGGGTCTCGCCCTTCTGCCCGACCTCAAATTCGACTTCGTCGACCTGCGCGTCGGTCACGACTGCCTGACGATCCTCTACAGCAACCAACGCGGCCAACAGGCCGCCGAAACCTTCGAGTTCGGCAAGGACGGCAAAGTCGTCCGCTCGTTTGCGTGCTATGGATGACCGGCCGAGCGGGGGGGTAATGAAAGAGGTCAGGGGCTCACACAATTTCATCGCGAACACGGCTGCGATTTTCACGCAGTCATTTTCTGACCCGCGGCATCTCAGCATAATTACTTTGCCGTCCGAGCCTCCAGTCAAAAGCGCTAGACCGACTATGGCCTTTGACCAAGCGTTGAAACGGCGCGCCCCAATCTCGCTCCCCCCGGCCTATAAATTCACCGTGATTATCGTAACGCTTGTAACGATCGGCGCGGGCATCGCCGCGGCTGTCATGGCGGAATTCTGGGAACACCCCACCGCGATGCAGAATTCAATCTTCGACGCGATGGGAACAGCTTGGAAGATGGGTTTCGGGGCTATAGTCGGCCTTCTCGGAGGGAAGCAGATCGGCGCGGACTGAAATTAGGACACCACCCGGGGCGGAGCGGCATTGACAGCGCGGCGGCTCTTCCTTAAGCACTAGCCCCGGCTTGCCCAGGTGGCGGAATTGGTAGACGCGCTAGATTCAGGTTCTAGTGGCCGAAAGGTCGTGGAAGTTCGAGTCTTCTCCTGGGCACCAGCCCTGCCGACGCCGCGCAGGTGAGCGCCCCGATGAGCATCCATCTGCATCACGGCGACCTGCCGGCAGGCATCGGCTTCGGCGCCAGCGTCGCCATCGACACCGAGACGATGGGTCTCGACCCCAACCGCGACCGGCTGTGCCTGGCGCAGCTCTCGGCCGGCGACGGCGTCTGCCATCTCGTCCAATTCGCCAAGGACGCCTATGACGCGCCGCGGCTCAAGGCGCTGCTGGCCGATCCCGCGGTGCTGAAGATCTTCCATTTCGGCCGCTTCGACATCGCCATGCTGCTGCGCCATCTCGGCGTCACGGCGCGGCCGGTCTATTGCACCAAGATCGCCTCGCGCCTGGTGCGCACCTTCACCGACCGGCACGGGCTCAAGGATCTCGTGCGCGACCTGCTCGGCATCGAGCTTTCCAAGCAGCAACAATCCTCCGATTGGGGCGCCGGCGAGCTGAGCGACGAGCAGCTCCGCTATGCCGCCTCCGACGTGCTCCATCTCCACGCCCTCAAGGCGCGGCTCGACGAGATGCTGGCGCGCGAGGGGCGCACCGCCTTGGCGCAAGCCTGCTTCGACTTCCTGCCGACGCGCGCCGCGCTCGATGTCGGCGGTTGGGCAAGCGAGGACATCTTCGCCCATTGAGACGAAGCGCCCCGGCACAAAACGGGAACACAGCCGGATTCATTGACTTTTGGGGATGAGCGGTCATAGTCGCCGCCTATCATGCATCGCGGACGGCACGAGGCGCACGCCGACGCCGCGAGGGGGATGCTTTGGCTCGCGTGTTGAGGAAGCCTACCGACATCGATGCCGCGCGCCGCGTGCTGCGCACCGAGATCGCCGGCCTCGAGGCGCTGGTCGACGGCCTTGACGGCGCCTTCAGCGCCGCCATCGAGCTCCTGGCCAGGGTCAAGGGCCGCGTCGTCGTCACCGGCATGGGCAAGAGCGGCCATGTCGCGCGCAAGATCGCCGCCACCTTGTCCTCGCTCGGCACGCCGGCGCAATTCGTCCATCCCGGCGAAGCGAGCCACGGCGATCTCGGCATGATCGCCGAGGACGACGCGGTGCTGGCGCTGAGCAATTCCGGCGACACCGCCGAGCTTGCCGACATCGTCGCCTATACCCGGCGCTTCCGCATCCCGCTTCTGGCCATGACGCGCCGCACCGGCAGCTCCCTGGCCGAGGCGGCGGACGTGACCTTGCTGCTGCCGCCCTCGGCGGAAGCCTGCCCGCTGGGGCTCGCGCCCACCACCTCCACCACCATGATGACGGCGCTGGGCGACGCGCTCGCGGTGGCGCTGCTCGAACGCAAAGGCTTCTCGGCCGACGATTTCCAGACGCTCCATCCCGGCGGCCAGATCGGCCGGCAGTTGCTGCGCGTCGCCGACATCATGCATGGCGAGGCGGCCATGCCGCTGGTCACGCGCGGCACGATCATGGCCGAGGCGATCCTGGTGATGACGGCCAAGAGCTTCGGCTGCGTCGGCGTCGTCGACGATGCCGGCCGGCTGGCGGGCATCGTCACCGACGGCGATCTGCGCCGGCACATGGGCGAGACCATGCTCGGCGCCGCGGTCGACGCGGTGATGAGCGCGCGGCCGAAGACGATCCGGCCGCAAGCGCTCGCGGCCGAGGCGCTGGGGCAGATGAACGCGCTGTCGATCACCAGCCTCTTTGCCGTCGACGAGCAGCGCCGGCCGCTCGGCATCGTGCACATTCACGACTGCCTGCGCGCGAGGGTGGCGTGAGCGCGCGGCAAGACAGCCTTGCCGCCGGCGAGGTCGCCCTCGCGGTCCGCCCGCGCGCCGGCGTCAACCGCAGCTACAGCCGTTTCGTCGCCCTGGCCAAGCGCATCCTGCCGGGGGTGGCGGTGATCCTGCTAGGGCTGGTGGTGATCTGGCCGCGGCTCCAGGCCGAAATCGAGCGCGTGCATTTCCCGCTGCCACGGCTCGACCCGCGCGAGGCGCAGGATCTGCGCATGGTCAATGTGCGCTACGCCGGCGTCGACCGGCAGAACCGGCCCTTCGTCATCACCGCCGAAGTGGCGCGCCAGACCCCCAATGTCGACGATCTCGTGGCGCTCGAAGGCCCCAGAAGCGATCTCACCTCCTCGAGCGGCGCCTGGTTCGAGCTCGACGGCTATACCGGCCTCTACCAGCCCAATGCGCAGCTCCTCGACCTCTTCGGCAACGTCCAGCTTTTCCAGGACAAGGGCAACGAGTTCCACACCGACAGCGCCCATATCGACATGGGCAACGGCAGCGCCGCCGGCGACGACCCGGTCGCGGGCCAGGGCCCCTTCGGCTACGTCACCGGCCAGGGCTTCCGCATCCGCGACCACGGCGACGTCATCATCTTCACCGGCCACGCCCATCTCACGCTGCTGGCGCATGAGAAGGAAGCGCCGTGAGAGGCGCCGCGGCGCTGGCGCTGGCATTGGCATTGGCGCTGGGATCGCTGCCGCCGCCGGCGGCAAGGGCGCAGACCACCGCCCTCGGCCTCAGCGCCCAGGACAACGACAAGCCGATCGACATCGAGGCCGATGACGGCATCGAGTGGCAGCAGAACAATCGCGTCTATATCGCGCGCGGCGACGCCCGCGCGACGCGCGGCCAGACCACCCTCTTCGCCGACACGATGATGGCGTTCTATCGCCCGATCTGCAGCCCCGAGGCAATTGCCGCGGCGGCCAAGCGCGAGGCGGCGCAAGCCGCCGAGGCCCAGCGTCCGGCGGCGACGCCGACGGCGGCGGGGAAGAAGACCGCGGCGGCGCCGGCACAGGCCGCGCCGGCGAACAAGCCGGCCGCCGAGCGCAATTGCCCCGATCCCGCCGCGCCGGCGCCGACCCGGACCGCCGCCGCGGGCGAGGCCAAGCCCGGCGCCGCCGATCCCGCCGGCGGCGCCACCGAGATCTATCGCATGGAAGCCGAGGGCAACGTGCGCATCGCCACCGAGACACAGACCATCTATGGCGATCACGCCGTCTACGACGTGGACCAGTCGCTGCTGGTCGTCACCGGCAAGCATCTCAAGCTCGAGACGCCGCGCGACACGGTGACGGCGCGCGACGATCTCGAATGGTACGACGACAAGCAGCTCGCGGTGGCGCGCGGCAATGCGGTGGCGACCCGAGAAGGCAAGCGGCTTGCGGGCGACGTGCTGACCGCGGCGGTGGAGAAGGACGAGAAGGGCTCCTCGCACATCAGCCGCATCGATGCGCAGGGCAACGTCCTGGTATCCTCGCTCGAGCAGATCGCCCGCGGCGACAGCGGCGTCTACAACGTCGATACCGGCATCGCCACGCTCGCCGGGCGCGTAAGCCTCACCAAGGGCGACAACGAGCTGCGCGGGCAATACGGCGTGGTCGACCTCAACCGCAACGTCAACCGGCTGCTGAGCGCGCCGCCCTCGGCCCAGCTCACCCAAGGCGCCGCCCCGCGCGTCGCCGGCATCCTGATGCCGCGGGCAAAGCCGGCGCCGTCCGACGCGGCGAAGCAAGGCGCGGCCGCCACGCCGCAATCCGCCGCGACGGCGGGCGAGAAGACGGCGCAATGATGCCCGACGCGCCGCCGCCGGACGCAGCGCCCTGGACCGGACCGCGTCTGGTCGCCGACAACCGCGGGCTCATCGCGCACAATCTCGGCAAGAGCTTCAAGAAGCGGCCGGTGCTGCGCAACGTCAACGTCTCGGTGCAGCGCGGCGAGGCGGTCGGCCTGCTGGGGCCGAACGGCGCCGGCAAGACCACCTGCTTCTACATCATCACCGGCCTCATCGCGCCGGATTTCGGCACCATCGCGCTCGACGGCCACGACATCACGGACCTGCCGATGTACCGCCGCGCGCGGCTCGGCATCGGCTATCTGCCGCAGGAGGCGTCGATCTTCCGCGGCCTCACGGTCGAGCAGAACATCCGCGCCGTGCTCGAGGTCAACGAGCCCGTGCGCGAGACGCGCGAGGCCACCATCGACGAATTGCTGGCGGAATTCTCGATCTCCCATCTGCGCCGCGCGCCGGCGATGGCGCTGTCGGGCGGCGAGCGCCGCCGCGTCGAGATCGCCCGCGCCCTCGCCACCCAGCCGCATTTCATGCTGCTCGACGAGCCGCTGGCCGGCATCGACCCGATCGCGGTGGGCGAGATCCGCAAGCTGGTGGCGCATCTGAAGGACCGCGGCATCGGCGTGCTCATCACCGACCACAATGTGCGCGAGGCGCTGGAAATCGTCGACCGCGCCTACGTGCTGCACGAGGGCCAGGTGCTGATGGAGGGCGTGCCGAGCGAGATCGTCGCCGACGAGGACGTCCGGCGCGTCTATCTCGGCGACATGTTCAGCCGCTGAAGAGTTCGTTGCGGGGGGCCTGGGAAGCGGCGGCGCGAAGCCGCCGCTTTCGCGTCGGGGCGCCGCCGCAGGGGCGCCCGGCGCGAGGCAGCAAACGCCCGCGCCGTGCGGCTCTCGCGCTTGCCGCGCAATCGCCGCCGCCGCTACGCCGCTGCTTCCTTCGCCGGCGCAAAGGCGCGGGCGACCGCGTCGAAATGACGGAGCAACAGGGCGAGCTTCTCCAGGATGAGGCGGATCTGGTCGAACTCGCGCTCGAGCGCGGCGAAGGACGCGGCTTCGCCCGCCGCCGACCAGGTCTCCGAGACGATGCGCGCGCCGGCGCCGATGCGCAGCGCCGCGGCGGCGGCGGCCGACGGCAAGGTCAGCGCCACCGGCTGGCCGATATGGCAAAGCTGGGCCGCGACGCGGCGCTGATGCGCCGTCGATCCCGCCGGCAGCAGTCCGGAGACGTCGGCGTTGAGCGCGCGATAGAGGCTGATGCAATCGGCATGGCCGAGGACGCGGCCGGCGCGCCGCACCAGGAACGGGAAGATGGTGCGGACCGCCATCTCGCCGTCGATGGCGGCGTCCTCCTCGGCGCCCGGCCGCCGGCATTCCGGCAGCAGCTCCAGCGCCTCCTCGCCGGCGATGAGGCCGGGGACGACGGCGGCGAAGCGGGCGAGCGCGGTCCGGCGGAAACTTTCCGGCACGGCGAAATAGTCGCGCATCTCCGCCAGCGCCGCGGTCCAGCGCAGGAGCTGGCCGAGATTGGCGCGCTCGGCGAGGCCGTCGCGCAGGCCGCTCCAGGCGCGCGGCCAGTCGCTGCGGCTGGTGTAATCGGCAAGCCCCGCCGGCAGGGACGACAGCGCGCCGAGGCGGCGGGCGAGCGCGGCGGGCACCAGCAGCGCGCCGCTGAAGGGCGGGCCGGTGAAGAACTTGGAGCCGGTGATCATCGCCATGTCGCCTTGGGCGAGATGGGCGGCAAGCCGGTTGCGGCTGAGGCGGAGCTGGCAGGCGTCGATGGCGATCTGCACGCGATCGCCGTGGCGGCGGCGGATCTCGGCGAGGCAGGCGTGGCTGGGGCTGCGCGCGCCGAGCTTGGAATGATCCATGACATGGAGCAGCACGCCGCTGCCGGCGGCGACGGCCTGGTCGACGGCGGCGAGCACGGCGCCATCGGTCTCGGCCGGCGGTCGCGCGCGGCCCGCCTCGCGCAGCCGAACGCCGAGGCTGGCCACGCCCTCGGCCAACCCGGCGACGGGGCTGCCTTTCTCGACGGCGGCGCCTTGGGCGGTGAGCGTGCTGAAATGCCGGCCGCTGCTGGCATGGGCGACGCCGCTGCCGGTCTCGTCGGCGGCGGCGACGAGGCTCGTCATCGGCGTTCCGAGCCGGGCGCGCGCGAGGAAGAGGGCGTAAAGCGCGCTGTCGGTGCCCGAGGGGGAGAAGACGACCTCGGTGCCGCTGCCGGCAAGGCCGAGGAGATCGAGCAGGCCGGCGCGCAGCGCCTCGACCCGCGCCTCGACCGCCGGCTCGAGCCCGTCGCGAAGCGCCTCGCGCACCAGATCTTCATGCGCCGCCTCGGCCGCCCGAAAGGCGCGCTCGGAGATCGAGGTCGCGGTCGAGGAGGCGAAGGTGAAGGCCTCCGGCCGCGGAAAGGGCCGGCAGCCATAGCCGTTGAGCAGGCTTGCGGGATCGAGCCGCAGGCGCGTGTCGCCGCCGGCGGCGAGCAGGGAGGCAAGCGGCGCGAAAAGCTCGCCGAGGCGGGCGAAGGCGATGGCGCTCATCGGCCGGTCGCGAGCGGCAGCAGCGCGGCGGCGGGCGCGGCCTCGGCGGCGAGCAGCTCCGGCCCGAGCCGGCGCACCGCGCTCACCAGGATGGCGAGATCCTCGGTGGTGGTGCGATGGTTGGTGAGCGCGACGCGAATGGCGGTACGGCCGCGGATGCGGGTGGTCGACGGCGCGGCGATGCCGCGCATTTGCAGCTCCGCGACGATCGCCCGATTGAGGCGAGCAAGCTCGGCCTCGCCGAGCCCCGGCGCCACGAAGCGGAAGCAGACGATGTTGAGGCCGACCGGCGCCAGCAGCTCGAGATCGGCGTGGGACTCGACGGCGCGGCCCAGAAGCCGGGCCTGGCGGCAATTGCGCGCGATCGCCTCGGCGAGCCGGTCGATGCCATGCGCCTTGATCGTGAACCACACTTTGAGCGCGCGGAAGCCGCGCGATAGCTCCGGCCCATATTCGCAGAACCAGGGCTCGCCGCCGGCAAGCCCGCGCTCGGCCGGCGCGAGATAGTCGGGACGGCTGGCGAAGGTGGCGCGGTGCGCCGCCTCGTCCTTCACCAGCACGCAGCCGGCGTCATAGGGCACGTGCAGCCACTTGTGGAAATCGAAGGCGACGGAGTGAGCCTCGGCGATGGCGGCGAGCGGCGCGGCGAAGTCCGGCGTCAGCGCCGCGAGCCCGCCGAAGGCGGCGTCGACATGGAGCCACAGCCCCTCGGCGCGGCAGAACGCGGCGAGCGGCGCGAGATCGTCGATGGCGCCGGTGTTGACCGTGCCGGCGGAAGCCACCACCACCGCCGGCAGGCAGCCCCGCGCGCGGTCGGCGGCGACCATCTCGGCGAGCAGCGGCAGCGACAGGCGGAAATCCGCGTCGACCGGCACCTGGCGCAGCGCCTCGCGGCCGAAACCCAGGAGCTCGAACGCCTTGGCGACGGCGCCATGCGCCTCGCTCGAGGCGTAGCCGAGCATCGGGCGCGGAGCGGCGGCCAGGCCGCGGCGGCGGACATCGATCTCGCCGCGCGCGGTGCGCGCAACCGCCAGCGCGATCACCGTGCCCATCGAGGTGCCGCTGGTGAGCAGCCCGCTCGCGCCGGCCGGAAAGCCGAAGATCTCCTTGCACCATCGGAGGATCTGGCGCTCGACATAGACCGCGACGTGGTCGCGGCCGCCGAGGTTGCAGTTCATCAGCCCCGCCAGCATCTCGCCCAGCGCGCCGGCGGGATTGCCGCTGCCGTGCACCCAGCCGAAGAAGCGCGGATGGAGGTTGCCGGTGCCGTAAGGCAGCATGTCCTCGGCAAAGCGCGCGAGCAGCGCCTCGAGCGCTTCGGGCGCGCGCGGCAGCGGGGCTTCGAGCCGCGCCTTCACCGCATCGGGGGTGGGGCGCCAGACCGGCGCCTCGCGGATGTCGCGGAGATGGTCGACCGCCTGCTCGACCGCGTCGTGGAAAACGCGCTTCAGCGCCTCCCAATCGGCGGGATCGAGGCTGTCGTCGCCGGCGGCCGGCCTGCGCCTCATGCCGGCGCGGCCTTGCGGCGCAGCAGCGCGCAAAAGGCGTCGAACACCTTGCGCATCTGCGGGCGCTTGTAGGGGAAGATCTCGGGGCTATCCATGGCGTGGACGATCATGGCGATGTCCGCCTCGAAGACGAGGAGCCGCCCGTCCCGCGTCTCGGCGCAATCGATGCCGAAATAATCGAGACCGACGCGGCCGGCGACGGCGGCGAGCGCGTCGGCGTGGCGGCGGGCGAAGCCGGTCTCGAAGCCGGCCATGAACGCCGCTTCCTCCTCGCGCTTTGCCGCGCTCGCCCGCATGTTGGCGTTGAGGTAATAGATCATCCACTGGTCGGCGATCGCCAGGTGGCAGGCATGGGCGGCGCCGTCGATGAAGACGATGCGGAACTTGCGGAACTGCCCGTCGGCGCCGCTGTAATCGATGAAGCGCGAGAGATAGAACTCCGTCTCGGCGCGCTCGACGAGGTATGCGGCGAGCGCGGCGGCATCGTCGAGCTTCCTCAGCCCGTGGCCGGCATGCGAGCCGACGGGACGGACGATCAGCGGAAAGGCGCCGTCGGGCAGGAGATCGCCGACCGCCACCGAGCCCGCGGCAAGGCGCTGGAGGCTGATGCGGTCGGCCCGCAGCGTCATCGGCATGACGAGGCCGGGCGCGCCGTCGAGCAGCGCGAAGAGCCGCTCGCGCGAGAGCTGCAGCACGCGCTCGGGCCGGTTCAGCACCGGGCGCGGCCAGAAGGCGGCCAGCCGCTCGATCTCGGCGAGGATCGGCGCGTTGTCGTCGGATTCGCCGGCGGCGACGATGGCGACGTCGTGCTCGGGCAGCGGCTGCGGCAACGGCCGGCCGGGGACGATATAAAGCGTGTCGAGCGCCACGTCGGAGCCTTCGAGCAGGAATTCGAGCGGCGTGTTGGTGCCGAGGTCGCCGGGCGCGGCGAAGGCGAGCAGCCTGAGGCCTGGCCGGGCGGCGGCGCAGGGCGAGCGGTAGACGCGCTCGATCGCCAGCGCATCCGCCTGGCGCGCAAGGCCGTCCTCGCGGTTGCCGAAGAGCTGCTCGACCGTGGCGAGATCCATCAGCGCCGCGGCGTCCTCGCGCTGATAGATGTATTTGTTGACGAGCTCGCGCCAGATCGGCGTCAGATCCCGGCCGTCGAACATCATCTTCGACAACCTGGCGACGCCGATCGGCGTCGCCCGCTTGTCCCCCTCCGCCGCCGCGCCGCCGTCCATGAAACCCTGCGCCTCCCGCTTGCCGGCGGCGGCGCCTGGGCGCGCTCCGCTGCTCGGACAGGGATAGCGCTCTTTGGTTAAAAACCCTTGAATTTCCGGTGCTTCCAGCGCATGCGACGGTTGCGCGCAGGGCCGGGCGGGCGCGCCGAAGCGGTTTCCGCACAACCACTTAACCGGTGGAAGGTCAGTTTGACGACATTGGCGGGGCGTCCGGCAAAGCTACCGCGAGAAATGACGGTGATCGCTTATCGCGCCTCTCCTTCTCGTCTTTACCTAAAATGGCGAAGCCCCGCCGCAAGGCGGGGCTTCTCTGGTAGTCTGGAACTCTCGGGCCGTGCGTTGAGCTTGACTTCGCCCTATGCACGGCCTGCCCCGGGTGGGGTCTTAGACGCTGATCCCTTTCGGGAGAGCAGCACTCATTTATTAAGATGAGTCAAGGGAGGTGCTTTGTCAATGCTCCGAGTGCCAGGCCACTCAGCACGCAACTTCACACTTTTTTAAGCTCGTCTGCGGGCAGCACTTCATACCGATAAATTCGCTTTCCTTCAGCGTCTTTACCGTATCGGAAGAAATCCAGTCGATGGAATCCTACCGCTACGATCATATCCCCCTTAACCCAGTTTGGCCCCTCGTCATAGGGCGGGGGCAGTGGCGGGACAAGGTTTTTAAGCTCATAATGATACGGCTGTGGGAATCGCGGCGGCTCCGTGCTAATCGGAACTACGGTGCAAAGTTTTGGACGAACCGATATCCGGGGACTTAACACGATCACTGGACGACGCTTGGTCATCTCTGGCTCCGTAAAGCCCATTCTAAAATCGCATAGCAACCGGGTGCCGATTAGGGGATGTTCGGAAATGGACATGCTCGACGGCCTTTTGTTCACACTTTCAATTTTCCAACACGCGCACCCTATTGGAAAGTCCCTAAAGCTTGCCGGCGACGCCCGCAGTCATTGCCAGCGCAACTCGCGTAGTCTGATCGATGCGAACGAAGTTGTAGTACATGAAATGGATGGTGACGGAATGCGCGTGGTTCTCGAATCTCTTTGAGAAGGCGTTGGTAAGCCGCGTGAACCGCCACATGCTCGTTCGCCTAGCCTGTCGCGATGTGGTTCGGATCGGGCGCGCCGCCAATGACTTCCGACTTCGCGCCGACGCAGCGTGGCGAACTATAGCGGCCGCTCCCTGTTGCCGTGCCTATCGGGGGAAAGGATATTGTTGTTGCCGGTCGAAACCGCTCGGCCGGCATAGGGCGATTGGTTGCCGTAACTGACTTATTTCCAGCACGATTTGGTTGCTTTCTGGGCTATTTACTGACGACGCTTTTTTGAAAGGCGCGCTGCTCCGGCGACACCGCCCTTTTCCCATTTCTACGGCAGCTTGGTCGCGGCGATCTTCTACAGCGTCCTCAACCTGACCCGTCGCGATATCCGCGATCAGCTTGCCGAGCTGGATAGGGTCTCTCGGTCGCTTGAGGCGCTTGGTTGCCATGCGCGGAGCAGGGGGAAGCGGCGCTCGCGCTCCGCCTAGTCGCTTTCATGGCCGAGCCGGCATTCGGGGCAATAATGAAACTGCCGCTCCGGCGCTTCGTCGGCCGGCGTGATCAACCAACCTTCCAGCATGAAGGCCATCGCCAAGATGTGCTCCCGGGACTCGCCTTCCACGTAGATTTCGCTTTCGCAGCTATCGCATCGAATCAGGCCGGCGATCATCCCCGCCTCCGCCCCGGGGCGGAGACCAAAGCCCAAACGTACATCGCCACGCCCGGCACCAGCCGGCCAAGCGTGTTGACGCTCGCTCGCTACCCGAGGGATAAGACGACTTAGCCATCGGCGGACTCTGATCTCCGCTGCTGGTTAGCTCCGGCAGGGGTGTCTCAGCACTCCTGTCGGGGCGCCCGCTTGCCCGGGCAGGTTGCAGACTAAACCGTCATCCGGGGCAAGGCCAAGCACTTATTTACAGTTGCGCCAAAAGACTGTTTCAAACCGACCCGGTGCACACTTAACCGTCCGTCAAGGACTTGGCCCGATATTTGCAGTCATGACCCGCTTCGGGCTATAAGCTCTCATCATGGCGCTCTCCCAGAGGCTCGACCTCCGCCAGACGCAAGCGCTCGTCATGACGCCGCAACTGCAGCAGGCGATCAAGCTGCTGCAGCTTTCCAACATGGAACTCTCCGCCTTCATCGAGAGCGAGCTCGAGCAGAACCCGTTGCTGGAACGCGACGACGCGCCGGCCGAAGGCGCCGCCGAGGCCGCCGAGCCCGCTCCGGCGGCCGAGGGCGACGGCGAGGACGTCGAGCGCTGGCAGGAGGCGGCGGGGAGCGAGGGCGAGGGCAATCTCGACCTCGCCGGCGATCCCGCGGCCTGGCAGAGCCGCCTGGCACGGCCGCAAGCGAACGAGACGCTGCCCGGACTCGACCAGACGCTGAGCCGGCCCACCACCTTGCGCGACCATCTGCTGGCGCAGCTCTCGGTCGACATCACCGATCCCGTCGACCGCGTCATCGGCACGCATCTCGTCGACATGGTCGACGATGCCGGCTACCTCCAGGGCGAGCTCGCCGACATCGCCGAGCGGCTCGATTGCCTGCCGGCGCGGGTCGAAGCGACGCTCAAGCTGATGCAGCGCCTCGATCCGCCGGGCGTGTTCGCGCGCGACCTCGCCGAGTGCCTGGCCCTTCAGCTCGCCGACCGCGACCGGCTCGACCCGGCGATGCGGGCGCTGATCGACAACCTGCCGCTGCTGGCCAGCCGCAACGCGCCGGCGCTGATGAAGCTGTGCGGCGTCGATGCCGAGGATCTCGCCGAGATGGCGGCCGAACTCAAGGCGCTCAACCCCAAGCCCGGCCTCGCCTTCGACCAGGCGGCGGCCGAGCCGGTGGTGCCCGACGTGCTGGTGCGGCCGCAAGGCGCGGGCTTCGCCATCGAGCTCAACAACGACACGCTGCCGCGCGTGCTGGTCAACAACCGCTATTACGCCGAGGTGACGAGCGCGGCGCGCAGCAAGGCCGACAAGGACTATCTCGCCGAGCGCTTCCAGCAGGCCAACTGGCTGGTGAAGGCGCTGCACCAGCGCGCCACCACCATCCTCAAGGTCTCGACCGAGATCGTGCGCCAGCAGGAAGGCTTCTTCCGCCACGGCGTGCAGCACCTGAAGCCGCTGGTGCTGCGCGACATCGCCGAGGCGATCGAGATGCACGAGAGCACGGTGAGCCGCGTCACCTCGAACAAGTACATGGCGAGCCCGCGTGGCATCTACGAGCTCAAATACTTCTTCACCTCCTCGATCGCCGCGGCGAGCGGCGGCGAGGCGCTGTCGGCCGAGGCGGTGCGCTTCCGCATCAAGGCGCTGATCGAGGCCGAGGCGGAGGACGTGCTGTCCGACGACCGCATCGTCGAGATCCTGCTCAAGGAAGGCATCGACATCGCCCGCCGCACGGTGGCGAAGTACCGCGAGGCCATGCGCATCCCCTCCTCGGTGCAGCGCCGGCGGGAACGCTCGCTGACGCTCTGAACCGGAGACGGCTTGACACCCCCGCGAGGCCGGCTCCATCTGAGCCAGAGGCGGCTTGACACCCCGGCAAGGCCGGGGCCATAAGGTTGCCCCGCCCGGGGGAGGGCCGGCGTACCATAAGCGTTCCCAAGCGTCGAGTCGGTCCGGTAGGAGCCATGCAGGTTACCGTCACGGGCAAGCAGATGGATGTGGGGGAGTCCCTGCGCAGCCATGCCGAGGCGGCGACGGCGGCCATCGCCGACAAGTATTTCGGCAAGGCGATCGAGGCGCATGTGGTGTTCTGCCGCGAGCGGCATCTCTTCCTGTCGGACATCCTGGTCCATGCCGGCCGCGGCCTCAGCGTCCAGTGCCACGGCGAGGCGGGCGACGCCTATGCCGCCTTCGAGGACGCGGCCGAGCGGCTGGAGAAGCAGCTCCGGCGCTACAAGCGGCGGCTGCGCAACCACCACAAGCACGCCAAGCCCGGCGCCGAGCTCGAGGCGGCGACCGATTACCTGCTCGCCGCCGAGGCCGAGACGCCGGCGGCGGATGACGGCGGCGAGCCGCTGATCATTGCCGAGATGCGCACCGGCATTCCCTCGCTCACGGTCCGCGAGGCGGCGATGCGCCTCGACCTCGCCGATCTGCCGGCGCTGCTGTTCCGCAACAGCGCCCATGGCACGCTCAACTTGGTCTATCGCCGCCGCGACGGCAATGTCGGCTGGATCGATCCCGATCTCAGCGCCAAGGCGCGACGCGCCGAGAAGGGCAAGGCCTCCTGATGGAAATCGCCGACATCCTCCGGCCCGACGGCGTCATCGCCAATCTGCGCGCCGCCAACAAGCGCCAGGCGCTGCAAGAGCTGGCCAAGCGCGCCGCGCAACTCACCGGCAAGCACGAGCGCGCCGTCTTCGACGTGCTGCTCGAGCGCGAGCGCCTCGGCAGCACCGGCATCGGCCACGGCACCGCCGTGCCGCATGGCCGCATGCCCGACCTGGAGCGCATCCACGGGCTGTTCGCCCGGCTGGAAAAGCCGATCGATTTCGAGGCCATCGACAACCAGCCGGTCGATCTCATCTTCCTGCTGCTGACCCCGGCGACGTCCGGCGCCGACCATTTGAAGGCGCTGGCGCGCATCTCGCGGCTGCTGCGCGACAAAGCGGTCTGCGACAAGCTGCGCGGCACCGACAGCGCCGATGCGCTCTACGCGCTGCTCGTCGACCGCGCCGCCAGCCACGCCGCCTGAGCGCGGCGTGTCGCCGCTATATCTGGTGTCGTTTCCCGAGTCGGCCACGGGACGTTCCGCGACTCGACCTAGATGATGTGTCGGCGGCCATCATTCCGGCCGAAAAAGGCCAGAAAAATCAATATCTGGTGGGTCTGCCCGAGTCGGGCGCGGGACGTTCGGCGAACCCGAACCAGATGCTGCGGTCGCCGGAAAGCACCGGGGGGCGGCTCCGCGCGGAAGCCGCCCCCCGGATCGACGTCGCGAAGCGGGTTCAGTGGACGCTCAGCGGCTCCAGCTCGTGCCGGCGCACGGTGGCGAAGGCGACCTCGCGGTCGGGCAGCAGCGCCACCTGCGTGCCGTCGGCGGCATGGACGGCAAAGCCGACGACGCCGTCCGTGCCGGCGACGCGCTTGATATAGGCCATCTCCTGCATGCCGAGCAGGGCGAATTCCTGGGGCGTGATGCGTTTCAGCTTCTCGATATCGTTGTCGTTCATGATGTCACCTTTCGCCGGCCTTGCTCATCGGGCCTCGCGCCTTTGCGTCGCTGCGCCAAAGGATCAGGCGCCGTCCTTCAGCGCGGCCGGCGCGACGCTCGGGCGCATCGGCTTGCCGATGTTCCGGATCTCGACCGTCCGCACCTTCTGCTCGAGGACGCGACGAACGAGGTCGATGTTCAAAAGCCCGTTATCGAGCGAGGCGGCGGCCACCTCGATGCCGTCGGCGAGCACGAAGGAGCGCTGAAACTGCCGCGCGGCGATGCCGCGATGGAGATAGACGCGGTCCTTGTCCTCGGTTTGGCGGCCGCGCACGACGAGCTGGTTGTCCTCGATCTGCACGGTGAGGTCGCCCACCGCGAAGCCGGCAACGGCCAGCGTGATGCGCAGGCTGTTCTCGCCGGTCTGCTCGACATTGTAGGGAGGATAGCCGTCGGCGGCCGCCTTGCTGACGCGATCGAGCGCCCGCTCGAAATGATCGAAGCCCAGCAGCAGCGGCGAATTGAACAGCGAAAGTCGCGGCATCTGACCTCCTCGGGCGAGCGAGTCCAGCGGGCCCAAAACGGCGCCCATGCAATCCCGGCGATCCCCACGGCATCGCCGGGATAGATGTGGGGTGCGGCGCCGCGGCCATCAAGGCCCGGGAAAACCGCGGAAAACCGCGGTAAAATCCGCGTGTTGCACGCGCCGGCGGTTGACGGTGGATCGCCGGCGCACCTATGCTCCGCTCGCTGGGGGACCGGCGGCGCATCGCCGAAACGCGGGCCGACCAGCGACGCCACTCGGGAGGGAAAACATGATCTGGAAAATGGCGCCCATGGCCGCCGGCCTGGCGCTCGGTCTCTGCGTCAGCGGCACGGCGAGCGCGCTCAGCCTGAGCAGCCCCGACGTCAAGCCCGGCGCGATGATCAATGACGAGCAGGTGTTCAACAGCTTCGGCTGCACCGGCAAGAACATCTCGCCGGCGCTCGCCTGGAAGGGCGCGCCGGCCGGCGCCAAGAGCTTCGCCGTCACCGTCTACGACCCCGACGCGCCGACCGGCAGCGGCTTCTGGCATTGGCAGGTGTTCAACATCCCGGCCAGCGCCACCGGCCTGCCCAAGAATGCCGGCGACGTTAAGGCCAATCTCCTGCCGCCGGGCGCGAAGCAAGGCCGCGACGATTACGGCGTCGTCGGCTGGGGCGGCCCCTGCCCGCCTCCGGGCTCCAAGCCGCATCACTACATCTTCACGGTCTTCGCCCTCGACGTCGATCACATCGACGCCGATACCAACACCACGGCCGCGGTCATCGGCTTCATGCTGAACGCCCACGCCGTAGCCAAGGGCAAGTTCACCGCCCTCTACAGCCGGCCGAAATAGCGCCGGCGCCGCGGGAGGGGCCGGCCGGCACACGGCCGGCCCCGTCCCCGCCCCGGTCACGGAAGAGCGGCCGCAATTTGCCGCGAGGCGGCTTGCCGACAGGCCGCGGACTAGCGCCTGTCGACGCCGTTCGCCCGAGGGAGATCGCGCAGGTCGTAAGGCACGTCCTCGTAAAGCTGGTACATCCAGTTGCTGAAGAGAAGATAGCCGTAGGGCCGCCAGCGATTGACGGCCTGGCGCGTGACATCGTCGTTCTCGAAATAATTTTTCGGCGGCGAAATCGTCTTTTCCGCCCTCAAGTCGCGCACATATTCGTCGTGCAGGGTTTCGGTATCGTATTCGAGATGATTGAGCATGTAGACGTCGCCCCGGCTGTTTTCCATGAGGCAGATGCCGGACTCGTCGGACTCGGCGAGAATTTCGAGTTCCGCCACCTTTTCGACGCCGGCGCGCGGCACGCCGGTATAGCGCGATACCGGCGCCATGAACGAGTCCGTGAACCCCCTGAGCAGCGCCGATCTGGGCGCCAGCACGCGCTGCTCGAAGACGCCGAAGAGCTTGTCGCGATAGGCCTCTTTCGGAACGCCGTACTCGGCATAGAGCGCCGCCTGCGCGCCCCAGCAAAGATGGAAGCGGCGAAAGACCCGGCGGCGCGCCCAGGCAAAGATGTGGCAGAGCTCCGCCCAATAATCGACCGCCTCGAAGGGCATGCGTTCGACGGGGGCGCCGGTGACGATCATGCCGTCGAACCAATCGTCGCGAACGTCGCTGATCGTGCGGTAGAATTCGCGCATATAGTCGCTCGACGTCGTGGTCGGCTGATAGCTTTCGGTGGTGAGCAGCGAAAGCTCCACCTGCAAGGGCGTGTGGCTCAGCAACCGCGCGATCTGCACCTCCGTCTTCATCTTCATGGGCATGAGATTGAGCAGGAGCACGTGCATCGGGCGAATGTCCTGGCGCGCCGCCGTCTTCCGTCCGATGAGTTCGATGCCCTCCGTCTCGAGGATCCTTATGGTCGGCGAACGATCCGAAATTTTGATTGGCATGCGATGATTCCCCAAGCGGTTTGCGCAGCGGATGCCGTCCGGCGTCAATCAATTGCGACCGGCGGCGCCGCGCACTTCAAAAACAGGCGACGTCTGATGCGAGGGATGGGGCGGACATGACGGCACCGCTTCGCACCGGGCCGGGTGGCATCGCAAGGCGTTCCGTCGGCGTCATGGGCTGAATCCCCGGGTCTCTTGTCCGCTATCTCTCATTGCAATGTTCTGCCGGCCCGCTCGAAAACGGGCTTGGCCGGTCGCCTTATTATGGCAAGGCGAGTTCTATCAAAACAAGAAGTTAATTCTATATAACGATTATCCGGCGTCCATTCGGGAACCGATCTCGACCGAAGACACCTTAAAAGATTATATTAATATGCATTTACTTCTAATAAGAGAAATCGACAACGGCAGCATCGCTTCCGGTCTCCGTCCCTAGCCGGACGCCATCGTCATAAAACCATCTATAATGGTTCTCGCCATTTCCCGCTGTGCCGCTCGGAGCGGCGACCGCCACGGCGGCGGGACGGAAACGCGAAGGGCCTAGCCGTCGCCGGCTAGGCCCTTGAGGAAACTGGTGGAGCCAGGGGGATTCGAACCCCCGACCTCCGCAATGCCATTGCGGCGCTCTCCCAACTGAGCTATGACCCCAAAAGGCCGCTCTGCGCCAGCTTAGCCCCAAGCGGGGCGGCGCGGGAGCGGGAAATTAGCGGTCGGCGGCGGCCGGCCGCAAGCGGAAAAGCCGCTCAGCGCTCTTCCTCGTCCTCGACGTTCTCGATCACCTCGGCCATGTCGTCCTCGTCCTCGCCGAGCTCGGAGGCGTCCTCGATGACCTCCTCCTCCTCTTCCTCCTCGCCCTCGGCCTCCTCGGCACCCTCCATCGGGATCTCCTCGGCGGCCTCCTCCGCCTCCGCCTCCTCGGCGACGATGTCGGTGTCGATCTCTTCCTCGGCTATCGGCTCGATCGGCACCTCGGGCACGGCCGCCACCTTGGCCCGCCGCGTCTTCGACAAGGTTTCGAGATCGTAAGCCGCGCCGCATTTCGGGCACTGGACGGGCTCGCGATGCAGGTCGTAATAGCGCGCGCCGCAGCTCGGGCAGATGCGCTTCATTCCCCATTCCGGCTTAACCATGGACCGCCTCCGTTCTCGCGCGGTGGCCGGCCAATTGCCATGATCGCGCCACCGCTGTCAAAAGCAAAATCATCAACCGCTTGAGATGCCGCCCCCGGGCCGCCGCCCATTTCTGCCGCCGCTTGCCTGTGCTACAGCTTGCCGCGCAACTGACAGACGAGCGTTCCGTGACGCCTCTCACCTCGGGAACCGCCTCGGCGCTGAGCGGCCGGCTTCGCGCACCCGGCGATAAATCGGTGTCGCACCGCGCGCTCATCCTGGGCGCGCTGGCCGTCGGCCGCACGCGGGTCAGCGGGCTGCTCGAGGGCGAGGACGTGCTGCGCACCGCCGCCGCCATGGGCGCGCTCGGCGCCGGCATCGAGCGCAACGGCGAGGGACGCTGGACGATCGACGGCATCGGGCTCGGCGGACTCACCGAGCCGCAGGACGTGCTCGATCTCGGCAATTCCGGCACCGGCGCGCGGCTGCTGATGGGGCTGGTGGCAAGCCATCCCATCACCACCTTTCTCACCGGCGACGCCTCGCTCCGGCGCCGGCCGATGGCGCGCGTCGCGGCGCCGCTCGAGCGCATCGGCGCGCGCATCATCGCGCGCGACGGCGTCCGGATGCCGCTGGCGGTCATCGGCGCATCATCGCCGCTCCCCATCGCCTATCGCCTCCCTGTCGCCTCGGCGCAAGTGAAATCCGCGGTGCTGCTGGCGGGGCTCAACGCGCCGGGGGAGACCAGCGTGATCGAGCCGCAGCCGACGCGCGACCACAGCGAGCGCATGCTCCGGCATTTCGGCGCCGCGGTCAGCATCACCGAAGAGCCGGACGGCGCCCGCCGCATCACCCTCAAAGGCCAGCCGGAACTCAAGGCCGCGGATCTCGCCGTGCCCGGCGATCCCTCCTCGGCCGCCTTCCCCGCCGTCGCCGCGCTGCTCTTGCCCGGCTCCCAGGTGGTGATCGAAGGGGTCGGCGTCAACCCGCTGCGCACCGGCCTTTACGACACGCTGGCGGCTATGGGCGCCGAGATCCACTTCGGCAATGCGCGCGTCGCCGCCGGCGAGCCGGTGGCCGACCTGACGCTCCGCGCCGGCGCGCTCAGCGGCGTCGAGGTGCCGGCCGAGCGCGCGCCGCGCATGATCGACGAGTACCCGATCCTGGCCGTGGCCGCCGCCTTCGCCCGGGGCCGCACGGTGATGCACGGGCTCGGCGAGCTGCGCGTCAAGGAGAGCGACCGGCTCGGCGCCATCGCGCAGGGCCTTGCCGCCTGCGGCGTGAGCGTCGAGGTTGCCGGCGATACGCTCGCCGTCGACGGTGAGGGCGGGCCGCCGCCGGGCGGCGCGACGATCGCCACGAAGCTCGACCACCGCATCGCCATGGCCTTCCTGGTGCTCGGCATGGCGGCGCGCCGGCCGGTGCGCATCGATGACGGCGACACCATCGCCACCAGCTTTCCGGGCTTCGTCGCGGCGATGAACGGGCTCGGCGCCGCGATCGCGCCCGCGCAGCCGTGATCATCGCCATCGACGGCCCCGCCGCGGCGGGCAAGGGCACGCTGGCGCGGCGGCTGGCGCAGCATTTCGGGCTGGCGCATCTCGATACCGGCGGGCTTTACCGCGCCGCGGCGCTGCGCGCGCTCGACGCCGGCGGCGATCCCGCCGACGCGGCGGCGGCCGAGAAGGCGGCCAAGGCCGTCTCCGCCGGCGATCTCGACGATCCCCGGCTGCGCGAGGAGAAGGTGGCACAGGCGGCCTCGGTGGTGGCGGCGATCCCGGCGGTGCGCCGGGCGCTGCTCGCCTTCCAGCGCGACTTCGCCCGCCATCCCCCCGGAGGCGAGGCGGGCGCGGTGCTGGACGGGCGCGACATCGGCACCGTCATCTGTCCCGAGGCCGATGCCAAGCTTTTCGTCACCGCCAGCCCCGAAGCGAGAGCGGCGCGCCGCGTCCAGGAGTTGCGGGAAGGCGGCGAGACCGCTATATACGAGGCTGTCCTGCAGGACATGAGAGATCGTGACGCGCGCGACAGTCAGCGTCGGGCGGCGCCTTTGGTGCCGGCCGACGATGCGTTCGTTCTCGACACGACGGCGCTCGATGCCGATGCCGCCTTTGCCAAGGCGCTCGATTTCATCGGCCGAAGGCTCGCCGCCAGGCCGGCGGAACCGAGCTAGGCCGGCGCCTTCCCGTCCAGCAGGAGCCGGGGCATAAGCCGCCGCGCCCCTTCCCTGTCGGCGGCCTGACGCGCTCCGCTCGCTTCCCGGCGGCGCGGCGGCAGAGCCAGGGAAGCGTGGGAGAGGCAATGGCCGTCGCTACCAGAACCAAGACCGAGGCCGGCAAGGAGAGCTTCGCCGCGCTGCTCGACCAATCGCTCGGAAGCGCTTCGGGGCTCGAGGGCACCGTCATCAAAGGCGTCGTCGTCGCCATCGAGAACGACGCGGCGCTGATCGATGTCGGGCTCAAATCCGAAGGGCGCGTGCCGCTCAAGGAATTCGCCGCCCCGGGACGGCCCGCCGAGATCAAGCCCGGCGACACCGTCGAGGTCTATCTCGAGCGCATGGAGGACAAGAACGGCGAGGCGCAGCTCTCGCGCGAGAAGGCGCGGCGCGAGGAAGCCTGGACGCAGCTCGAGAAGAGCTTCCAGGCCAATGAGCGCGTCACCGGCGTCATCTTCGGCCGGGTCAAGGGCGGCTTCACCGTCGACCTCAACGGCGCCGTCGCCTTCCTGCCGGGAAGCCAGGTTGACATCCGCCCGGTGCGCGACATCACGCCGCTGCTCGGCAGCCCGCAGCCTTTCCAGATCCTCAAAATGGACCGCTCGCGCGGCAACATCGTGGTCTCGCGCCGCGCCGTGCTCGAGGAAAGCCGCGCCGAGGCGCGCTCGGAGCTGGTGGCGAGCCTCAAGGAAGGCCAGATCCTGCAAGGCGTGGTCAAGAACATCACCGATTACGGCGCCTTCGTCGATCTCGGCGGCGTCGACGGGCTGCTGCACGTCACCGACATCGCCTGGCGGCGCATCAACCATCCCTCCGAGGCGCTGCATATCGGCCAGACGGTCAAGGTGCAGGTCATCCGCTTCAACCCGGAGACGCAGCGCATCTCGCTCGGCATGAAGCAGCTCGAGGCCGATCCCTGGGAAGGCGTCGAGCTCAAATACCCCGCCGGCGCGCGCTTCAAGGGCCGCGTCACCAACATCACCGATTACGGCGCCTTCGTCGAGCTCGAGCCCGGCGTCGAGGGCCTGGTCCACGTCTCGGAGATGAGCTGGACCAAGAAGAACGTGCATCCCGGCAAGATCGTCTCGACCAGCCAGGAGGTCGAGGTGATGGTGCTCGACGTCGACCCGCAGAAGCGGCGCATCTCGCTCGGCCTCAAGCAGTGCCTCGCCAATCCCTGGGAGAGCTTCGTCGAGAAATGCCCCGTCGGCACCGAGCTCGAGGGCGAGGTCAAGAACATCACCGAGTTCGGCCTCTTCGTCGGGCTTCCCGGCGAGATCGACGGCATGGTGCATCTCTCCGACCTCGACTGGAGCAAGCCGGGCGAGGAGGCGATCAAGTCCTACGGCAAGGGCGACATGGTCAAGGTGCGCGTGCTCGACGTCGACGTCGAGAAGGAGCGCATCAGCCTCGGCATCAAGCAGCTTGCCAGCGATCCCTTCGAGAGCAATCTCGCCGGCCTCAAGAAAGGCGACGTCGTCACCACCACGGTGACGGCGGTGACGGACGGCGGCATCGAGGTGACGGTGGGGGCGGGGCTGCCGGGCTTCATCCGCAAGGCCGAGCTGTCGCGCGACCGCGCCGAGCAGCGGCCCGACCGCTTCGCCGTCGGCGAGAAGGTCGATGCCAAGATCACCGCGCTCGACCGCGCCGCGCGCAAGCTCTCGCTCTCGATCAAGGCGCGCGAGGTCGAGGAGGAGAAGAAGGCGATGGCCGAATACGGCTCGTCGGATTCGGGCGCGAGCCTCGGCGACATCCTCGGCGCGGCGCTGTCGCGGCGCGGCGAGAAGGAGAAGGAAGAGAAGGAGGAGAAGTAGTCGTCAGTCGTCAGTTTTCAGTTGTCAGTAATCGATGGCATCTACCGAGGACTGATAACTGAGAACTGACAACTCGACCGAAAGCCGAGGGCTGACGGCTAATCTTGACGCTGGCTCAAGGGTTTGGCACGCTTTGGGGTTGATCCCGCGAAGCCGAGGACAAGAGCGTGGCCATGACCAAATCCGAGCTCATTCAGCGCCTGGCCGAACGCAACCCGCACCTCTACCAGCGCGACGTCGAGCGCATCGTCACGGCCATCTTCGACGAGATCGCCGCGGCGCTGTCGCGCGGCGACCGGGTCGAGCTGCGCGGCTTCGGCGCCTTCTCGGTCAAGCGCCGCGATGCCCGGCTCGGCCGCAACCCGCGCACCGGCGACAGCGTGCAAGTCGAGCAGAAGCACATCCCCTTCTTCAAGACCGGCAAGCAGCTGCGCGAGCGGCTCAACGAGGAGATGTGAAGCTCGTCCACTGGCTGGTGACGCTGCCGATCGCGGTCGTCGCCATCCTCTTCGCCGTCGCCAATCTCGACAGGGTGCGGGTGGGGCTCTGGCCGCTGCCCGATGTCGACATGCCGCTCTATCTCCTGGTCCTGGGCGCGCTGGCGCTGGGCTTCCTCGGCGGCGAGCTGGCCGCCTGGATCAATGGCCGGCACTGGCGGCGCGAGGCGCGCAAGCGGCAGCGGCGCATCGAGGCGCTGGAGCGCGAGCTGGCGGCGAAGGCGCCGGCAAAGGGCGCGGCGGACCTGCCGATGACGGGCCGCGGGCGCGATTGACTCGCGCAGGCGGTGCAGCTACCTCCGATATCATGCGCATCCTGGGCTATTCGGAAGTGGTGGCCGCCCTCGATCCGCCGTCGCTGGTCGAGGCGTTGCGCCAGATGTTCCGCGCCGACGCGGCGGCGCCGGGGCGCCACCATCACGCCATTCCCGTCCCGGGAGGCACGGAGGCGAGCCTGCTGCTGATGCCGGCCTGGCAGGCGGGCCGCGACATCGGCGTCAAGCTGCTGACCATATTCCCCGACAATCCCGCGCGACAGGAATCTTCGATGGGCGGGTCTTATCTGCTGTTCGACGGCAAGACCGGCAAGACGCTGGCGCTGATCGACGCGGCGGCGCTCACGCTGCGCCGGACGGCGGCCGCTTCGGCGCTCGCCGCGAGCTACCTGGCGCGGCCGGATTGCGAGCGCCTCCTGATGGTCGGCACCGGCGCGCTCGCCGCGCATCTCATCGAAGCGCATGCCAGCGTGCGGCCGATCGGCAACGTGCTGGTCTGGGGCCGCGACCCGCAAAAGGCGGAGAAGCTGGCGCATCGCCTGACCCGGCACCGCCTCCGGGTCGCCGCCACCTCCGACCTCGCCAACGCCGTGCGCGGCGCGCATATCGTCTGCTGCGCGACGCCGAGCGAGACGCCGCTGATCGCCGGCCATTGGCTGCCGCTCGGCGTCCATCTCGATCTCGTCGGCGGCTTCCGGCCGGAGATGCGCGAGGCGGACGACGATTGCGTCCGCCGCGCCCGCGTCTTCGTCGACACCCGCGCCGGCGCGACCGCCGAGGCCGGCGACATCGTCCAGCCGCTGGCATCCGGCGTGCTGCGCGAGGACGACATCGCCGGCGATCTCTTCGAGCTGACGCGCGGCAGCCGCGCCGGCCGGCGCTATCACGACCAGATCACGCTGTTCAAATCGGTCGGCACCGCGATCGAGGACCTCGCCGCCGCCAGGCTTGCGCTCGAGCACGTGGTTTACTCGAGCGCGCATTCGACGCTTTGACCCGGAAAGACGATGCAAAAGAACCCGATCTTCTGCGCCATCGACACGCCCGACCTCGCCCAGGCGCGCGCCATCGCCCAGGCGGTGCGCAACGTCGTCAGCATCAAGCTCGGGCTCGAATTCTTCACCGCCCACGGCCCCGCCGGCGTGCGCGAGGTCGCCGGCAAGGCGCCGCTCTTCCTCGACCTCAAGCTGCACGACATCCCCAATACCGTGGCGGGCGCGGTGCGCGCGGCGGCGGCGCTCAAGCCGCTGCTGCTGACGGTGCATTGCAGCGGCGGCAAGGCGATGCTGCGCGCCGCGGCCGAGGCGGCCAAGCAGGCGGCGCCGGACCGGCAGCGCCTCAAGCTGCTGGGAGTGACGGTGCTCACCAGCCTCGATGACGGCGATCTCGAAGCGGTCGGCCAGCGCGGCCCGGCCGCCGAGCAAGTGCGGCGGCTCGCCTTGCTGGCGCGCGACTGCGGCCTCGACGGCGTCGTCTGCTCGCCGCTCGAAGCGGCGATGCTGCGCCAGGCCTGCGGCCCCAATTTCCTGCTGGTGGTGCCCGGCATCCGCCTCATGGGGCTTGCCGCGGGCGACCAGAAGCGCGTCATGGGGCCGCGCGAGACGCTCGCCGCCGGCGCCGATTTTCTCGTCATCGGCCGGCCGATCACCGGCGCGCCCGATCCGGCCGCGGCGGCGCGCGCCATGCTGGCGGCGGCGCGATGAGCATCGCCGCCAAGATCTGCGGCCTCACCACCGCCGAGGGCGTCGCGGCGGCGGCGCGCCACGGCGCGCGCTATGTCGGATTCGTCTTCTACCCGCCGAGCCGGCGCAACGTGACGCCGGAACTCGCCGGTGCGCTCGCGGCGGTGGTGCCCGCCGGCATCACCAAGGTCGGGCTCTTCGTCGACGCCGACGATGCGAGCCTCGCGCGCGCGGTGGCGGGCGCGCCGCTCGACCTCTTGCAGTTCCACGGGCAGGAGAGCCCGGAGCGCGTGCTCTGGGCGAAGCGGCGCTTCGGCAAGCCGGTGATGAAGGCGATCGCGGTGGCCTCGGCCGCCGATCTCGACCGGGCGCCGCGCTATTACGGCGCCGCCGATCTGCTGCTGTTCGACGCCAAGCCGCCCAAGGACGCGGTGGTGCCCGGCGGCAACGGGCTCGCCTTCGACTGGGAGCTGCTGGGCGGGAGGCGCTGGCCGGTGCCGTGGATGCTGTCGGGCGGGCTCACCGCCGGCAATCTCGGCGAGGCCGTGCGCCTGACGCGCGCCACCGCCGTCGACGTCTCCTCCGGCGTCGAGCGCGAGCCGGGGGTCAAGGACCCCGAGAAGATCGCGGCGTTCCTGGCGCGGGCGCGGGAATTGTAGGCGGCGCGCGCAGCGCGTCGTCGCTGACGCCGCAGCGTGCGCGCGAGCCCCACGGTGCGGGCTTTCGCGATTGCATCCTTCGACGAGCTCAGGAGCAATCGCTGGCGCCCGCAGCGGACAAACCCGCTGCGCTGGTTTGCCTAGTAATCGGCGCGGTCGTCGACGCCGTGGCCGCGCTTGGGCACCAGCACCGTGCGCTCATAGGTCATGAAGACGGTGCCGTCCGCCTTGCGCCCGGTGGTGCGCACGGTGACGATGCCTTGCGTCGGCCGCTTCTCCGACTCGCGCTTGGCGATGACTTCGGATTCGGCATAGATCGTGTCGCCGGCGAAGACCGGGGCGACGAGGCGGATGTCGTTCCAGCCGAGATTGCCGATGGCCTTCTGGCTCACGTCGCTGACGCTCATGCCGGCGACGATCGACAAGGTGAGGCAGCTATTGACCACCGGCCGGCCGAATTCCGACTTCGCGGCATAAGCCGCGTCGAAATGCAGCGGATGCTGGTTCATGGTCAGCAGCGTGAACCAGGTGTTGTCGGCCTCGCTGATGGTGCGCCCGGGCCGGTGCTCGTAGACGTCGCCGAGCACGAAATCCTCGTAATACCGGCCATAGCTCTCGCGATATCTCGAAGGGCCAACCGGCTTTGCGATGGCGACCATGGCGCGTTCCCATGCTGGTGGACAGGGCGCAAGAGCGCATCCCCCGTGACTTGCCGGGACAACTAGGCTACCAGACCCGTCGGGACAAGGGGAGGGAGCCATGGACGCATCGTCGCCGTCACCCGACGCGACCCGGGCCGAGGCGGGGCTTTCGCCGACCATCGCCGAGCGGCTGGCGCGCTTCATCGCCGGGCTGAGGCTTTCCGACATCCCCGCTTCCGTCGTCGAGCGGGCGAAATATCTGATGCTCGACGCCGTCGGCATCGCCTTCGCATCGGGACGCTTCGATTTCGCCGAGCGCACGGTCGCGGCGATGCGCGGGCTCGGCGGCGCGGGCGAGGCGGCGGTGATCGGCTTTGCCGAGCGGCTGCCGCTGCGCGACGCGGCGCTGGTGAACGGCGTGCTGGTGCACGGGCTCGATTTTGACGACACCCATCTGAGCGGCGTGGTCCATACCGGCGCCAGCCTGTTGCCGGCGGTGCTGGCAATGGCGGCGCGCGAGCGCGCCTCGGGCGCGGCGGCGCTCGCCGCTTATATCGGCGGCGTCGAGGCGGCGGCGCGCCTGGGCGCGGTCGCCAAAGGCGGCTTCCACCAAGTGGGGTTCCACCCGACGGGCCTCGTCGGCGCGTTCGCCTGCGCGCTCGCCGCCGGCAGCCTCATCGGGCTCGACGCGCAGGCGCTCGCGACGGCGCAAGGCATCGCGCTCTCGACCGCGTCGGGCTCGCTCGAATTCCTCGAGGACGGCGCCTGGAACAAGCGGCTGCATCCCGGCTGGGCGGCGGTGGCGGGGATCACCGCCGCGGCGCTGGCGCAAGGGGGCTTCGTCGGCGCGCGCAAGCCCTATGAGGGCCGCTTCGGGCTCTATGCGAGCCACCTGCAACAGCGTTTCGCGCCCGCCGATCTCGCTCTCGCCACCGCCGGGCTCGGCGCCGCGTGGGAGCTGCTGAAGGTCGCGGTGAAGCCCTTCCCGGCCTGCCATTTCACCCATGCCTGCATCGACGCGGCGATCGCGCTCGGCCGCGAGGCCGGACCCGACATCGATGCCATCGGCGAGATCCGCGCGCTGGTCCCGGCCGAAGTGGTGCAGACGGTGTGCGAGCCCGTCGCCGGCAAGCGCCGGCCGGCCAACGCCTATGACGCGCAGTTCTCGATCCCCTACGTCGTCGCCAGCGCGTTGCGCCACGGCCGCTTCACGCTCGCCGAGCTGACCGCGGCGGCGATCGCCGACCCGGCGACGCTGGCGCTGGCCGAGCGCGTCCATTACGAGGTCGATCCGCGCTCGGGCTTCCCCGATTTCTATTCGGGCGAGCTGGTGGTCGGCTTGCGCGACGGGCGCGTCCTGCGCCGGCGCGAGCACGAGAACCGCGGCGCCGCGACGCGGCCGCTTTCGTCCGCCGACATCCTCGCCAAATTCGAGGACAACATGCGCAGCGCCGGCGCCGCCGGGCGCGCGGCGGAGATCGCGGGGATCATGCTCGCGCTCGAGGACGCGCCCGACATGCGCCGCGTCGCCGATGCGCTCGCCGGATCTCCGTCTTCCCCACCGCGGGAGAGGGCTGGGTGAGGGGACGCGCGGCGATCGGCGGAGCAGCCCTCCTCACCCCGGCCCTCTCCTCCCGCCGGGAGGAGAGGGGGAAGGAAGCGAAGGGGAAAACAGGAGACGGTCATGCGGAATGAACGGGCGGCGAAAGACGACGAGGCGCTCATCCTCGACAGCGTCCGGCGCTTTCTCGAGCGCGAGGTGAAGCCTTTTGTCCACAAGCTGGAGCACGACGACACCTATCCCGCCGAGATCGTCGAGCGGATGAAGGCGCTCGGGCTTTTCGGCGCCACCATCGCCGCCGAGCATGGCGGCCTCGGCCTCTCCACCACCACCTACGCCAGGATCGTCGAGCTGGTCTCGACGGTGTGGATGTCGCTGAGCGGCATCTTCAACTCGCACCTGATCATGGCCGCGGCCGTGCAGCGCTTCGGCACCGACGAGCAGAAAGCCCGCTTCCTGCCGCGCTTCGCCGCGGGCGAGATCCGCGGCGGCCTCGCGCTCACCGAGCCCGATTGCGGCACCGACTTGCAGGCGATCCGCACCACGGCGCGGCGGCAAGGCGACCACTACGCGATCAACGGCACCAAGACCTGGATCTCGAACGGCATCCACGGCCAGTGCTTCGCGCTGCTGGTCAAGACCGATCCCGCCGCGAGCCCGCGCCATCGCGGCATGAGCCTCTTCCTCGCCGAGAAGGGGCCGGGCTTCACCGTGAGCCGCAAGCTCGAGAAGCTCGGCTACAAGGGCATCGATTCCGCCGAGCTGGCGTTCAGCGACTACCGCATCCCGGCCGACCGGCTGATCGGCGGCGTCGAGGGACGCGGCCTGCAGCACGCGCTGGGCGGGCTCGAGCTCGGCCGGATCAACGTCGCGGCGCGCGGCGTCGGCGTGGCGCAGGCGGCGCTCGACGAGGCGGTGGCCTACAGCCAGGTGCGCAAGACCTTCGGCAAGCCGATCTGCGAGCACCAGGCGATCCAGCTCAAGCTCGGCGACATGGCGACGCAGGTGCGCGCGGCGCGCCTGCTCACCGAGGACGCCGCGCGCATCTACGACAAGGGCGAGCGCTGCGACATGGAAGCCGGCATGGCGAAGCTCTTCGCCACCGAGGCGGCGGTTCAGTGCAGCCTCGAATCCATGCGCATCCACGGCGGCTACGGCTATTCCAAGGAGTTCACGGTGGAGCGGCTCTATCGCGACGCGCCGCTGCTGGTGATCGGCGAAGGCACCAACGAAATGCAGCGCCTCATCATCGCTCGCCAGCTCATCCAGCGGAATCCGGTCTGATGCCGCCGCTCCAGGGCGTGCGCGTCATCGCCGTCGAGCAATACGGCGCCGGTCCCTATGGCACGATGCAGCTCGCCGATCTCGGCGCCGAGGTGATCAAGATCGAGAATCCGAAAGAGGGCGGCGACGTGGCGCGCCGCGTCGGCCCCTATCTGCTCGGCGAGAACGACAGCCATTTCTTCCAGAGCTTCAACCGCAACAAGCGCAGCCTGACGCTCGACTTGAAGCAGCCGGCGGCGCGCGAGGTGATGGCGGCGCTGGCGCGCAACGCCGACGGCGTGCTCGATAATCTCCGCGGCGACTTGCCCGAGCGGCTCGGCCTTACCTATGAGGCGCTCAAAGCCGCCAATCCGCGCATCGTCTGCGCGCATCTCTCGGCCTATGGCCGCAGCGGCTCGCGCGCCTCCTGGCCGGGCTACGACTATCTCATGCAGGCGGAGGCGGGCTATCTCTCGCTCACCGGCGAGCCCGACGGGCCGCCGGCGCGCATGGGGCTTTCGGTGGTCGACTACATGACCGGGCTTTTCGCCGGGCTCGGGCTGCTCGCCGGCATCATCGCCGCGCGCGCCAGCGGCGAAGGCCGCGACATCGATGTCAGCCTCTATGACTGCGCGCTGCAAAATCTGAGCTATCTCGCCACCTGGTATCTCAATGAGGGCCATGAGCAGAGGCGCGAGGCGCGCTCGGCCCATCCCTCGCTGACCCCGAGCCAGCTCTACCGCACCAAGGACGGCTATATCTTCCTGATGTGCAACAAGGAGAAATTCTGGCCGGCGCTGTGCCAGGCGATCGAGCGGCCGGGGCTGGCGCGCAACCCGGACTTCCGCAGCTTTTCCAACCGGCTCGCCAACCGCGCGCGGCTCACCGCGCTGCTCGACGCGACCTTGAGCCAAAGGACCACGGCGGAATGGCTCGAGCGCTTTGCCGGCACGGTGCCGGCGGCGCCGGTGAACGGGCTCGCCGCCGCGCTCGACGGCGATTTCGCGCGCGAACGGCGAAGGGTCGTGGCGATGCCGCATCCCGCGCGTCCGGATTTCCGGGTGGTGGCGACGCCCTTTGGCGGCGCGGCGGTGCCGCCGCAGCCGGCGCCGGCGCTGGGCGCCGACACGGAGGCGATCCTCGGCGCCTGCGGCTTCAGCGCCGAGCGCATCGCGACGCTGCGGCGCGAGGGCGTGATCTGAAGGGACGCAGGACGAAGCCGCCCGACCCTTGATCAGGGAACTACTCCAGAGCTATGCTCCACAGCGTGGACATGCCCTATCGCCAACGGCTCATTCCCAAGGGGCTTGCAATCGCGGAGGCGACATGCTGAACGAGCGTCAACGCATGGTCCGGCAGACCGCGCGGAAATTCGCCCAGGCCGAGCTTGCCCCGACCGCGGCCCAGCGCGACCGCGAAGCTTCCTTCCCCAAGGAGGCCTTCGCGAAGATGGGCGCGCTGGGCTTCCTCGGCATGACGGTTCCCGAGCAATTCGGCGGCGCGGGCGGCGATTTCGTCTCCTACTATTTCGCGCTCATGGAGATCGCCGCCGCCGACGGCGCCGTCTCGACCGCGGTGCAGGTGCATAACTCCCTCGTCTGCATGCCGATCCTCAAATTCGGCAGCCCCGAGCAGAAGAAGCGCTTTCTCGAGCCGCTCGCCGCCGGAAAGATGCTCGGCGCCTTCTGCCTCACCGAGCCCGACGCCGGCTCCGACGCCGCCGCGATCAAGACCAGGGCGCGGCGCGAGGGCAACGGCTTCGTGATCGACGGCGTGAAGCAGTTCATCACTTCGGGCAAGAGCGCCGATCTCGCGATCGTCTTCGCCGTCACCGACCCGTCGGCGGGCAAGAAGGGGATCTCGGCCTTCATCGTTCCGACCGCGACGCCGGGATACAAGGTGGGGCGCGTCGAGCACACGATGGGGCAGCGCTCGACGGATCATTGCCAGATCGTCTTCGACGGCTGCCGCGTCCAGCCCGATCAGATGCTCGGAGAGGAAGGCCAGGGACTGGCGATCGCGCTCGGCACCATGGAAGGCGGCCGCATCGGCATCGCCGCGCAATCGACCGGCATGGCGCGCGCCGCCTATGACGCGGCGCTCGCCCATGCCAAGACGCGGCAAACCTTCGGCAAGCCGATCATCCATCACCAGGCCGTGGCCTTCTATCTCGCGGACATGGCCACCGGGCTGCAAGCGGCCGAGCTGATGGTGCTGCGCGCCGCGAGCCTGCGCGACGCCGGGCAGCACTGCCTCAAGGAGGCATCGATGGCGAAAGTCTTCGCCACCGAGATGGCCGAGAAGATCTGCCGCAACGCGATCCAGATCCACGGCGGCTACGGCTATCTCTCCGACTTCCCGGTGGAGCGCATCTATCGCGACGTGCGCGTCTGCTCGATCTATGAAGGCACGTCGGAGATTCAGCGCATGGTCATCAGCCGCCAGCTCGCGATGGAAGAGAGCTTCCAGGGCATCGGCGACGGGCCGTGAGCGGGCGCGCCGCTGTTTGCGCGGCGGCTGGAAGAGATGAGCGGAGCGAGAAAGCGCTGGGACCGGCGTGTTTGACGGCTTTCAACACAAGCGCATAAACGTCGGCGGGACCGACATCGCCTATGTCATCGGCGGCTCGGGGCCGCCGGCGCTGCTGCTGCATGGCTTTCCGCAAAACAAGGCGATGTGGGCGCGCGTCGCGCCGGCGCTTGCCGAGCGCTTCACGGTGATCTGCGCGGATCTGCGCGGCTACGGCGATTCCGCCAAGCCCAAATGCCTGCCGGACCGCTCGAACTACGCTTTCCGCGCGCTCGCCGAGGACCAGCTCGGCCTCATGCGCCAGCTCGGCTTCGAGCGCTTCCATCTCATCGGCCATGACCGCGGCGGGCGGACCGGGCACCGCATGGCGCTCGACCATCCCGAAGCGGTGCTGAGCCTCGCCGTGATGGACATCGTGCCGACCTACGCCATGTTCATGGAGACCAACCGGCACGTGGCCGGCGCCTATTGGCACTGGTACTTCCTTTCGCAGCCGGAGCCGTTTCCGGAGCGCCTCATCGGCAACGATCCCGATTTCTTCTACGAGACCTGCCTCCTCGGCTGGGGCGCCGCGAAGCTCTCCGATTTCGATCCCGAGATGCTGGCGGAGTATCGCCGCTGCTGGCGCGATCCCGGCATGATCCACGGCTCCTGCTCCGACTACCGCGCCGGCGCGAGCATCGACCTCGAGCACGACGCCGCCGATATCGAGCGCAAGGTGACCTGTCCCACCCTCGTCTTCTATGGCTCCGCGGGCGTCATGGCGAAGCTCTTCGACATTCCCGCGCACTGGCGCCGGCGGTGCGCCAACGTCAAAGAGGCATCGCTGCCGGGCGGCCACTTCTTCGTCGATCAATACCCGAAGGAGACGGTCGACATCCTGCTCCGCTTCCTGTACGAAGCCCGCTGAGGCGGGAGAGCCTGATGACCCTTCCCTGGGCGAAGCCGGCGGGCGGCGGCGCGGCGCCGAGCCAAGCACGCATGACGGTCGCGGTGGTCGGCCTCGGCAATATCGGCGCGGCGATCGCCGGTTCGCTCTGCGCCGCAAACCGCCACGACGTCATCGCCTGCAGCCGCAAGCCGTTGCAGCACCTCATCCTCGAGCGGGACGAAGGCACCGTCGAGGTGCCGCTGCGCACGCTGACCGATCCGGCCGCGGCGACGGTCGTCGATTGGGCGCTGCTCTGCACCAAGGCGCATCTGACGCCGGCGGTGGCGCCGTGGCTCGCGCGGCTCTGCGGCCCCCGGACCCGGGTCGCGGTGCTGCAGAACGGCATCGAGCAGGCGCGCCGCGTCGGCCCTTTCATCGGCGAGGCCACGGTCGTTCCGACCATCGTCTATTACAACGGCGAGCGGATCCCGCCCGATCGCGTCCGCCTGCGCCACGTGTCGAAGGATGACTTCGCCGCGCGCGACGACGCCGACGGCCGCGCCTTCGCCGCGCTTCTCGCCGGGACGCCGCTGCATGTGCTGCTGAGCGCGGAGTTCGAGACGCTGGCCTGGCGCAAGCTGCTGATCAACGTGATCGCCAATCCGATGACCGCGCTCACGCTGCAGCGCCAGGCCGTGCTCCGCCACGAGGCCATCCGGGAATTCTCGCTGGCCGTGCTCGAGGAGGCGGTGGTGGTGGCGCGGGCCGAGGGCGTCAGCCTCGCCCCCGACGAAGCCGCGCGGGTCATGGCGACGACCCTCACCTATCCGCCGGAGGCCGGCACCTCGATGTATTTCGATCGCCTCGCCGGGCGAACCCTCGAAGCGGAACCGCTGACCGGCGCCATCGTCGCGATCGGCAAGCGGCACGGCATCCCGACGCCGCTCAACAGCGCGCTGCTGGCGCTGCTGCGCGCCATCAGCGACGCCGCCGAAAGCGGCCGCTGAGGAGCGTTTGCGATGCCCTTCGCGCCGTTCAATTTCCAGCGTTGGCTCGCCGACAATGCGGCGCTGCTCAAGCCGCCGGTGAGCAACAAGCTGGTGTTCGAGAACACCGGCATGGTGGTGCAGGTAATCGGCGGGCCCAACCGGCGCGTCGATTTCCACGACGATCCCGTCGAGGAGTTCTTCTATCAGCTCAAAGGCGACATGGTGCTGAAGATCGCCGAGGGCGGCCGCATCCTCGACGTGCCGATCCGCGAAGGCGAAGTGCTGCTGATCCCGCCGCACGCGCGGCACTCGCCGCAGCGGCCGGTGCCGGGCTCGCTCGGCCTCGTGGTCGAGAGCGCGCGGCGCGCCGGCGACATCGACGGCTTCGAATGGTACTGCTTTGCCTGCGGCGCGCTGGTGCATCGCGTCGAAGTGGCAGTGACCAACATCGTCGCCGACCTGCCGCCGCTCTTCGCCGCCTTCGAGGCCGATCCCGCGGCGCGCACTTGCCGCGCCTGCGGCGCGGTCCATCCCGGCAAGGAGCCGCCGCCGGGCTGGGTGAGGCTCTGAGGCGGGGCGCGGACTCCGCCCTCGGTGTACGCCCCCGACACAAACTGCGCTCTACGCCGGGGGCGTAGGAGCGGGGAGACGTCAGCCTCGCCCGCGATCTTCAGCAGACCTCGGATCGTTTCAAAGCGCTCGGTCGCGACACCATCATCGTAGACCTGCCCCCCTCCGCCGCCAAGGCTCGCGCACCCGACCCGGCTAAAGGGGATTGTAATAGATGACCTTGCCGCGGGGCGCGAGCTGCTGGATCAGATCGAAGTCACTCGTGTTCGCCGTCAGGACCGGATAGCCGATCTGACACGCCGTCAGGAAGACAAGCACATCCTGCATGAGCTTGCGGCGCTCGGGCACTCCCAAGCCTTGGGTGCGCACCAGCGTGCCGGTGATGATCCCTGCCTCGACATAGGCGTCACGATCCGGCGCCAGGGTGCGGTAGGCGCGCACTCTGGCCAAGGCGTTCCTGATGAACTTGAACGCTGTCGACGTCTCCGGATGCGCCGGATCCAGGCGTCCGAACGCATAGGCGAGCTCGGCGATGCAGACGCTGCTGTGGAAGAGATGCGATCCGGCGACCAGTCGCCGCGCGCCGGGCGGCAGCAAATTCCCTCACAGCCTTGCACAACTTTTCCGGGTAGAATAGCATGCCATTGCGCGGGTGAACGCGGCATCTTGTATGCGGGACGACGGCGAGGCGCGGACGACGAGCGGGGGCGGAATGGTCGGGAGCAGCTCGCCCCGGTTGGCCGGGATAGCAATGATCGCGCTGAGCCTGCTGATATGGTGCGCCATCGCGCGCGCCGACAAGCCGCCGGCAGAGCCGCTGTTGCGGCTGGAAACCGGCATGCATACGGCGTCCATCAACGGCATCAGCGTCGACGCGCGGCGCCAACTGCTGCTGACCGTCTCCGACGACAAGACCGCGCGGCTGTGGTCGCCGACCGACGGAAGGCTGGTCCGCGTACTGCGCCCGCCGATCGGCAGCGGCGACGAAGGCAAGCTCTATGCCGGCGCGCTGTCGCCCGACGGCGCAATCGCTGCCATCGGCGGATGGACCGGATACCAATGGGATGGCGCCAACAGCATTTACCTCTTCGACACCGGCTCCGGCAAACTGTTCCGCCGCCCGACAGGCTTGCCGGAGGTGATTGATTCACTGGCATTTTCGCCGGACCGGGAGCTGCTTGCGGCGGGCCTGGGTAAAGGGGGCGTGCGCGTCTGGCATACGGGCGATTGGAGCGTTGCCTGGAGCGATGCGGACTACGGAGATGCTGTCTATGGGTTGGCGTTCAGCACGTCGGGCGAGTTGATCGCCTCTAGCTTGGATGGATATCTGCGGAGCTATGACAAACAGGGCAGGTTGAGACAGCCCAAGGTGAAAGCGCCCGGCGGGACCCGGCCGTTCGGCGTCGCCCTCTCGCCGGACGGGCAGCGGGTCGCCATCGGCTATGAGGACAGCGCGCGCGTCGATATCGTTGCCTGGCGCGACCTGCAGCGCCTTGCGAGCCCGGATGTTACGGGCATTAATGACAATTTGGCGCACGTCAGTTGGTCGGCGGATGGCAGAACGCTGTTCGCCGGAGACCGGGCCACCAATGACGCAGGACGCCGGATCATCCGCGCCTGGTCGGATGGTGGGCGCGGCGCCTATCGCGACCTGCCCGTGGCGGGCAATGCCATTTTTGGGTTGGCGCCTCTCGCGGGTTCGGATGTGGCGTTCGCATCGGGCGAACCGAGCTGGGGCGTGCTGCGCGGCACGGGAGGGGTCGATCTCTTGCACGCCCCGGCGACAGCGGATTACCGCGGCGCGGCTGCCCAATTCAAGCTGTCCTCGGATGGTAAGCAGGTGCAATTCGGCTTCGAACAGTCCGGGAAACGGCCGGCCGTGTTCGCGCTCGCCGAACGGAGGGTGATCGGCGGGCCGAGCAAGGATCCCAGCCTGGCCAGCCCCAGGCTTTCCAGCCCCGGAATGACGGTCGAACATTGGGAAGATGACACGGCGCCGACGCTGAACGGCAAGGCGCTCGAGCTGGAAACTCACGAAACATCGCGTGCCGTTGCGATCGACGGCGAGCGCCTGTTGCTCGGCACCGAGTGGTCCTTGCGCCTCTTCGACAAGAAAGGCGCGCCGCTCTGGTCCCAGCCGGCTCCAGAAGCCGCATGGGCCGTCAATGTCACGCCGGACGGAAGGCTGGCGGTCGCGGCCTTCGGGGACAGCACGATCCGCTGGTATCGGATGCGCGACGGCGCGGAGCTGCTGGCGCTCTTTCCGCATGTCGACGGCAAACGCTGGGTGGCATGGACGCCGCAAGGCTATTACGACGCCAGCGTCGGCGGCGACGAGCTGATCGGCTGGCATGTCAATCGCGGCAAGGACCGCGAGGCGGATTTCTTTCCGGCAAAACAGTTCAGCGACCGGTTCAACCGGCCGGATATCGTGGCGCTGGTGCTCGACACCTTGGACGTGGACGAAGCAATACGGAGAGCCAACGTGGCGGCCGGCCGCAAGACGCCGGCGCCGGTCGCCAGCCTGCTGCCGCCGGTGGTGAAGATCCTGTCGCCTCCGGATCTGTCCTCTGTGGCGAGATCGCCGGTCGACGTCACCTATCTGGTCCGATCCCCGACGCCGGTGACCGGCATCACTGTTCTGATCGACGGCAAGCCGGCGACGACAATGCCGCCGACCGTCGTCACCTCAAGCGCGGAAGGCAGCGTGGCAACCGTGTCGGTTCCGATGCCGCGGCACGACGCGGCGATCTCGCTGGTGGCGGCGAACGCCCAGGCGACGGGCGAGGCCGACGTGGTGCATGTCGGCTGGCATGGCGAGAAGGACTGGTATAAACCCGACCTTTATGTGCTCGCCATCGGGGTGGCGCATTACAGGGACACGAGCCTCGATCTGCACTACCCGGCCAAGGACGCCGCGGACTTCGCGAAGCTGGCGAAGGCCCAGGAAGGCGGGCTCTACGGTCATGTCGAGGTGCACGTGCTGCCGGACAAGGATGCCACCCGCGAGGGGATCCGCAGGGGCCTGAGCTGGCTGAAGAAGACCACCACCCGCGACGTGGCGATGCTGTTCCTGTCGGGCCACGGGCAGAACGACGCGAGCGGGCATTATCACTACCTGCCTTACGACGCCGACCAGTCGGATCTGGACCTGACGACGATCCAGGATTTCGAGATCGAAGATTTCCTCGGCAAGGTGCCGGGCAAGGTGATCGCCTTCCTTGACACGTGCTTCGCCGGCGGCGCCGGCGGCGTCAAGGGACCGACGCAGCCGGACATCGACCGGCTGGCCAACCAGCTTGCCGCGGCGGACAAGGGCATCGTGGTGTTCACCTCTTCGACCGGCCGGCAATTCTCGCAAGAGAGGGACGAATGGCAGAACGGCGCCTTCACCAAGGCGCTGGTGGAAGCGATCAAGGGCGGCGCCGACTATCAGCACGACAAGCGGATCACGATCGCCGAGCTGGAGGTCTATCTATCGCATCGCGTCCAGGAGCTGACCCATGGCGACCAGAGTCCGGCCTCGGCCAAGCCGAAGACCATTCCGGACCTCGTCATCGCGACGGTGGTGCCGTGATGCAGAGACGCCGGCTGCTGGGCGCCTGCGCCGCGGCATGGCTGTGCGCCGGGCGGGCGATCGCCGAGGTCTCGGCCGAAGGCATTCGCGTGCTGGCGCGCGAGAAGTCGCTGGCGGAACAGTTCCTGGTGCTGCTCGACGATTTCGGCCGCAAGGATGTGGAGCGATATGCCAGGGGCGTGACGCTCTACGCCGAAGCGAAGGCGGAGTTCGACGGGCTGATCTCGGCGCTGGAACATACGTTGGACCAGGCACAACCCCCGGACCAGTCGGCGGCCTTCCAGTCGGCGCTGAACGCAGCGGTCGACAAGCGGGTGGCGTTCACCGATTTCGTCCGCAACACAGTCCTGCCGCAGAGCGGCGCGACGACGAAAGGCATCGGCGGCTTCATCGCGGTGATCCCGGATCTGATCAAGGCGCTGACCGATGCCGGGATTTCGATCTGGCGGGAATATCGTTCCGCCGGCGAGGCGCGGCGGAAAGAGATGCTGGAGGAGCTGGAGGCATTGCGCTGGCCGGCGTTCAAACCCCGGCAGGATTGAGAGCTGCGGCGCGCTTACTGAGGGGCGTAATAAATCACCTTGCCGCGGGGCGCGAGCTGCTGGATCAGGTCGAAGTCGTTCGCGTTCGCGGTCAGGACGGGATAGCCGATCTGACACGCCGTCAGGAAGACAAGCACGTCCAGCAGGAGCTTGCGGCGCTCGGGCGTCGGCAAGCCCTGGATGCGCACCAGCGTGCCCGTGATGATCCCTGCCTCGACATAGGCGTCGCGATCGGGCGCCAGGGTGCGGTAGGGCCGCACCCTTGCCAAGACCTCCCTCATGAAAAGCAGCGTCGCCGGCGTGTCCGGATGCGTCGGATCCAGGCGCCCGAAGCTATAAGCGATCTCGGCGATGCAGACGCTGCAATGGAAGAGAGGCGATCCGGCGACCAACCGCCGGGCGCCCGGCGGCAGCTTGCCCTTGCCCGCATCGAGATAGACGCAAGTGTCGAGCAGGACCGGCCCGACCTCGGCCGGAACGACGTCATCGGGAACGAAGGCCAGCCCGTCGCGCCGACGCAGCGGCTTGCGTCGCTTCTGCGGCCTTACCCGCCGGAGCGGGGTTTCCAGGTCAAGGGGCGATGTCAAAATCCGCCTTGAGCCGGCCGCCCTGGCTCACGAGCCACTCGCCGAAATCATCCCCGACGGCGAGAGAGGCCAGCGCCAGCTCCACCAGTCGGGTGTCGGAGGTGATGCCGGTTTTCTCCTTCGCCGCGGCGACGAGCCGCTCATTCAAGCGGGCGCTGAGGAGATGGGTTTTCTCGCCTTCGAGAAGGCGGCTGGACCGGGCGGCCTCGAGCGCGAAGCGCGCCTTCGCGACGGCGAGCGGCTCCGGACGCGCGGCGGCTTTCCCGGCCCCGCGCTTGAGGCCAGAAGCGGCGCGGCTTTTCGTCGAGGTCATGCGGCGCTCCTTTGTCTTACAGAATAGAACGATCCGTATGACGAATCAATGGCGGACCGTGCCAAAGAGCGGCCGCGCGGAAATGGAGTAGCGCCATGGGCGAGCATGACGCCACCCACGCCGATGCCATAGCTACCCCGGAAGGCCCGCGCGCAGCAGCATGGCGCGGTGGTGGTCGCGATCTTCCTCGTGCTTGTAGTGCTGCGTCGCGAGATACGCGCTCACCGAAAATGCCGGCGCTTGCGCCAGCACCGCCTGCGCGAGCGCCTGGGCGCGCGGCATGTCGTCCATGGCCGCGTGGCAGGCGGCAAGGAAGGCATGCTGGCCATGATCCGGTTGCGCGACATGGCCGAACGCCTCGATCGCTTCGGAATAGCGCCGCGCCACGAAATAGGCGCGGCCGAGATGGCTCCAGAAGCGTTCGGGATGATACGGATTGAGGCGCATCGCCTTTCGGATCCATTCGATGCCCTCTTCGGCCCGACCGATCCAGGTAAGCATCTCGCCCTGCTGCACAACGATCAGGTCGTCATTCGGATTCAATGCGAGCGCTCGCGCCTGATGATGCAGCGCTCGCTCATGATCGTGGCTCACGACAAGATTCGTGGCGGCAAGGATGCGATGGACGTCGCTATCGTTGTCGTCCAGTCCCCGTGCGATCCGCAGCTCATCGCGGATCGCCCGAAGGGTCGCGTCGACATCGGAACACCAGCCGCGCACGTAGCTCTGGCCCAGCGTGCATGCCCTCCAGGCATGAGCGTGGGCGTAATCGGGGTCGAGCGCGATGGCGCGTTCCAGCATCCGCAACGCCTGGACATTGTCCTCGCAGTGCGAGCGATGATGCAGCAGCTTGCCCGCGAGAACGAGTTCCCACGCGGCGAGATTTTCCGGCGTCTTGCGCTTGACGCGCTCGCGCGCCGCGGCTTCGACGCGGCCGGGCAGCACGGCGGCAATCGCCGTGGTGATCTCGTCCTGAATGTCGAAGATGTCCTTGAGCTCGCGGTCGTAGCGTTCGGCCCAAAGATGATGGTCGCCCTCCGCCTCGATGAGCTGAACGGTAACGCGCACGCGGTTGCTCGATTTGCGCACGCTTCCTTCCACCACGTATTGCACGCCCAGCTCCTTCGCGACGCTCTGCACGTTGACCGCCTTGCCCTTGTAGACGAAGACGGAATTACGCGAGATCACGAAAAGCTCGTGGAAGCGGGAGAGCTCGGTCAGGATATCTTCGGTCAGGCCATCCGCGAAGAATTCCTGCTCGGGATCGCCGCTCATATTGGCGAAAGGAAGGACGGCGATGGTAGGCTTGCGCGGCGCCGGCGACGGCTGCGGCGCGGTCACGCCCGTGCGTTCCGAGGCGATGCGCCAAACGCGAACCGGCCGGTCTATGTTCTTGAGCGCCTGCTCGCCGGCGTCTTCGGCCGCAAAAGGGACCTTGCCGCGCGCATGGTCGAGCACGGTCTGCGAAACGCAGATGCCGCCCGGCTCCGCCAACCCCTCGAGGCGCGCCGCTATATTGACGCCATCGCCATAAACGTCGCCGCCATCGATAATCACGTCGCCGAGGTTGATGCCGACGCGAAACTCGATGCGCGCTTCGCGCGGCACGGCGCGGTTGCGCTCTTTCATCGCGTCTTGCACGAGGACGGCGCAGCGCAGCGCGTCAACGACGCTTGGAAACTCGAGCAGCATGCCGTCTCCGGTGGTCTTGACGATGCGGCCACGGTGCTCCTCGATCGCGGGATCGACCAGCTCGCGACGCAGCGCCTTCAGCGCGGCAAGCGTCCCTTCTTCGTCGCGCCCCATGAGACGCGACCAGCCCACGATATCGACCGCCAGAATCGCGGCGAGCCGGCGCTCGGAACGCGATTGGTCGTAGACCTCGCTCGGCATGGCGGTAACAGCCCCGTCACAATCGGTGGAGTGGTGATCCTAGCAGAGAGCGGCATAGGGCATAAGCGATTGCAGAAAACAGCGCACGAGACACTATATATACGTGTTTCAAGGAATTTTTTCTCTTATAAAGAGCCTCCGGCGCCTGCTGGCGCGCGAGGATCAATGGGGTGACAGCCGGCGCAAAACCGGACCAGGCGTTGCCTTATCCAATCCAGCTTTGAGCCGGGAGGTGAAGCCGTCAGTGCGAGGGCGGCGATGGCGCTGCTGCCACCTTCCGCGAGAGACGACGGATGGCCGCGCTCGGCCGGAAGGCGGGCGCTCGCGCCTTCGCGGACGCGCGATCGGCGCCCGTTCAACCGGCGCACGCCAGAGCCGAGCGTCCACGGCCGGCGCAGCGGATAAAGCGGCCCCGGCCTTGCCGCATTTGAGTGCACCGCGGCTTCTGGGGTAAAAGACCGCTCCTGCAAGCGGCGGCGGAAAGTCCGGGGTTCATGGCGTCTCCCAACACCTATCGCGGCGGGCCTGACGAGCGCGGGCGGTTCGGCGCCTTCGGCGGCCGCTATGTCGCCGAGACGCTGATGCCGCTGGTGCTGGATCTCGAACGCGCCTATGCCGCGGCCAAGGCGGATCCGGGCTTCGCCGCCGAGCTCGGCTATTACCTCAAGCATTACGTCGGCCGGCCGAGCCCGCTCTTCCTCGCCGAGCGGCTGACGCGGCGCTGGGGCGGCGCCAGGATCTATCTGAAGCGCGAGGACCTCAACCACACCGGCGCGCACAAGATCAACAACGTGATGGGCCAGATCCTGCTGGCCCGCCGCATGGGCAAGCGCCGCATCATCGCCGAGACCGGCGCGGGCCAGCACGGCGTCGCCACCGCCACGGTCTGCGCCCTCTTCGACATGCCCTGCATCGTCTATATGGGCGCCACCGACATCGAGCGGCAGAAGCCCAACGTGCTGCGCATGAAGCTCCTGGGCGCCGAGGTGCGGCCGGTCCATGCCGGCACCGCCACCTTGAAGGACGCGCTCAACGAGGCGCTGCGCGACTGGGTGGCGAATGTCGAGGACACGTTCTATATCATCGGGACGGTGGCGGGCCCGCACCCCTACCCCGCCATGGTGCGCGATTTCCAATGCGTCATCGGCGAGGAGGTACGAGCGCAGATGCTTGAGGCCGAAGGCCGGCTGCCCGACACGCTCGTCGCCTGCATCGGCGGCGGCTCCAACGCCCTGGGCCTCTTCCATCCCTTCCTCGACGAGCCCTCGGTGCGGATCATCGGCGTCGAGGCGGCGGGCCTCGGCCTTGAGACCGGCAAGCACGCGGCCTCGCTCACCGGCGGCTCGCCGGGCGTGCTGCACGGCAACAAGACCTATCTGCTGCAAACCGCGGACGGGCAGATCCTCGACGCGCATTCGATCTCGGCCGGGCTCGACTATCCCGGCGTCGGCCCCGAGCACGCCTGGCTCTACGAGCAGAAGCGGGTCGAATACGTCGCCGTCACCGACCAGGAGGCGCTCGACGCCTTCCAGCTCTGCACTCGGCTCGAAGGCATCATCCCGGCGCTGGAATCGGCGCATGCGCTGGCGCATGCGGCGAGGCTGGCGCCGCGGCTCGCCAAGAACAATCTCCTCGTCATCAACCTCAGCGGCCGCGGCGACAAGGACATCGACAGCGTCGCCAAGGCTTTGGGGATGGCGCCGTGAGCGGCCGCATCGCCCGGCGCTTCGCCGAGATCAAGGCGGCGGGCCGAGCCGCGCTCATCCCCTATCTCACCTGCGGCGATCCCGACGCCAAGACCTTCGCGCGCCTCTTGGCGGATCTGCCGGCGAGCGGCGCCGACCTCATCGAGATCGGCATGCCGTTCTCCGATCCGATGGCGGACGGGCCGTCGATCCAGGCGGCGGGGCTACGCGCGCTCAAAGCGGGCATGACGCTCAAGGAGACGCTGGCGATCGTGCGCGCCTTCCGCGCCCAAGACGCCGCGACGCCGGTCGTGCTGATGGGCTATTACAACCCGATCTTCATCTATGGCGTGGCGCGCTTCCTGGCGGACGCCAAATCCAGCGGCGTCGACGGGCTGATCGTCGTCGACTTGCCGCCGGAGCATGACGAGGAGCTGTGCCTGCCGGCGCTGGCCGCAGGGCTCGACTTCATCCGCCTTGCGACGCCCACCACCGACGACCGGCGGCTGCCGACGGTGCTGAAGCACAGCGCCGGCTTCGTCTATTACGTCTCGGTCGCCGGCGTCACCGGCACCAAATCCGCCGACGCGCAGTCGGTCGCCGAAGCGGTGGCGCGGATCCGGCGCCAATCGAGCCTGCCGGTGGCGGTGGGCTTCGGCATCCGCACGGCGGCGCAGGCGGCGGCGGTGGCGCTGAGCGCGGACGCGGCGGCGGTCGGCTCGGCGCTGGTCGAGGAAGTGGCCGCGCATCTCGACGCGGCCGGCAAGGCGCAACCCGAGCTTGTCGCCGCCGTGCTCGGCCGCGTGCGCGCGCTGGCCGACGGCGTGCGCGGCGCGCGGCGGGTCCCGGCGTGAGGCGGCGATGAACTGGCTGACCAATTTCGTCCTGCCCAAGATCCGCGCCGTCGTGGCCAAGAAGGACGTGCCGGACAATCTCTGGCACAAATGCCCGAATTGCGGCCAGATGCTGTTCCACCGCGACCTCGAAGCGAGCCTCTTCGTCTGCGGGAGCTGCGGCCATCATTTGCGCCTGCCGCCGGAGCGGCGGCTGGCGCTGCTGTTCGACGAGGGCCGCTACACGGCGATCGAGCTGCCCAAGACCCTGGTCGATCCGCTCAAGTTCCGCGACCGCCGGCGCTACACCGAGCGCCTCAAGGAGGCGCAGGCCAAGGCCGGCGACCAGCGCGACGCCTTGGTGGTGGCGCATGGCACGCTGGCCGGGCTCGCCATCGTCGTCGCCGTCTTCGACTTCGATTTCCTGGGCGGCTCGATGGGGATCGCCGTCGGCGAAGGGCTGCTGGCCGCGGCGCGGCTGGCGGTGATGCAGGACGCGGCGCTGCTGGTCGTGCCGGCCTCGGGCGGCGCGCGCATGCAGGAAGGCATCCTGTCGCTGATGCAGATGTCGCGCACGACGCTTGCGGTGGAGATGGTGAAGGAGAAGGGGCTGCCCTATCTCGTGCTGCTGACCGATCCCACCACCGGCGGCGTCTCCGCCTCTTTCGCCATGCTCGGCGACATCACGCTGGCCGAGCCGGGCGCGGTCATCGGCTTCACCGGCGCGCGGGTCATCCAGGAGACGATCCGCGAGAAGCTGCCGGAAGGCTTCCAGCGCGCCGAATACCTGCTCGAGCACGGCATGGTCGACATGGTGGTGCCGCGCCGCGAGCTGCGCGACACGCTGGCGCGGCTGCTGGGCCTGCTGCGCCGCCCGGAGCCGCCGATGCAGGCGGTGCCGGTCGGCGGCTAAGGCGCTTCCAAGGGATTGGCCTTCACGGGGCGGCCATCGCCGATGGCGGTCAGCACGGAGAGCACGGAGGACGCGGAGAAAAATAAAATGAATGCCTCTCGCGGCGGCGTTCGCGCCGAGCCGCCCGTCCTTTCTCCGTGACCTCCGTGCCGCCGCGGTGGAAGCGAGCACGGCGCAATGGACCGGTTCCTCGCGCCCGCCATGCCGGGAGCCGGGGACCAGGAGTCCGGTGTTGATGGTCGATGCGATCCTGGAACGGCTGCTGCGGCTGCATCCGAAGCTGATCGACCTGTCGCTCGACCGCGTGCGGCGGCTGCTGGCGGCCTTGGGCGAGCCGCAGCGCTGCCTGCCGCCGGCGATCCACGTCGCCGGCACCAACGGCAAGGGCTCGACCATCGCCTTCCTGCGCGCCGCGCTCGAAGCGGCGGGCCTGCGCGTCCATGCCTTCACCAAGCCGCATCTCATCCGCTTCAACGAGCGCATCCGCCTTGCCGGAAGGCTGATCGACGACGCCCTGCTGGCGGCGCTGCTGGAGGAATGCGAGCGCGCCAATGGTGGCGCGCCCATCACCTATTTCGAGATCACCACCGCCGCCGCCTTCCTCGCCTTCGCGCGCGCGCCCGCCGACATCCTGCTGCTCGAGACCGGGCTCGGCGGGCGCTTCGACGCCACCAACGTCATCGAGCGCCCGGCGCTGGCGGCGATCACGCCGATCTCGCTCGACCACCAGCATTTCCTCGGCGAGACGGTGGCGGCGATCGCCGGCGAGAAGGCCGGCATCATCAAGCCCGGGCGCCCGGCGGTGCTGGCGCCGCAGCCGGAAGCGGCGCGCCGCGTGCTGAAAGCGCGCGCCGAAGCGCTGGGCGCGCCGCTCTTCGCCGCCGGCAGCGACTGGCAGGCCGGCGCGACGCCGGACGGCATGCGCTATGAAGGCCGCCGCTGGCCGCGCCTCGACCTGCCGAAGCCGGGGCTGATCGGACCGCACCAGATCGAGAATGCCGGCACGGCGCTCGCTTGTCTCGACGTGCTGGAGGCGGTGACGCTCGACCCGCCGGCGCTGGCGCGGGGGCTCGAGACCGTCGCCTGGCCGGCGCGGCTGCAACGCCTTTCCCGCGGCCGGCTCGCGGCGCTGCTGCCGCCGGGCGCGGAGCTGTGGCTCGACGGCGGGCACAATGCGGGCGGCGGCGCGGCGCTGGCGGCGGTGGCGCAAGCCTGGCAGGAGAAGCCGCTGCGTCTCGTCTTCGGCATGCTGGCGAGCCATGACGCGCGCGCCTTTCTCGCGCCGCTGGCGCCTTTTGCCGCCTTCCTCGCGGCGCTCGCCATTCCCGGCGAGGCGAACGCCATCCCGGCCGAGGACGGTGCGGCGGCGGCGCGCGCGCTGGGCATCGCCGCCGAGCCCGCCGCCGGCATCGCCGCGGCGCTGGCGCGGCTCGGCGCGGAGGCGCCGCCGGGGCGGGTGCTGATCTGCGGCTCGCTCTATCTCGCCGGCCGGGCGCTGGCCGAGAACGGATCGCAACCTATAGACTAAATCCTATCTTTACCTGCAACCGATATAATCGCGGGTTGCCGGCAACGGGTGCGCGCCGAATCCGGCTTTCGCCCAGGAGCCCGCGATGCCCAGCCTGCGCCTGCACCGCCTCGCCGCGGCGGCGACCCGCCCGCTTTCGATGCTCGCCCGGGCAAAAGAAGGCTGGCAGCCCAGCTTCCGCGCGCATGTCATCGCCCTGGCGATCGCCAGCATGCTGCCCTTGGCCGGGCTCGGCGTCTATTCGACGCTGCGGCTGGCGGCGGGCGAGCGTGCCGCCGACCAGAGCGAGATCGTCGGCACCGCGCGCGCCGTCGCCACGACGATCGAGCAGAACTTTCGCCACCACCTGAGGATCCTGCGCGCGCTCGCGACGCGGCTCCCTCGGGAGGACGCGGATTTGGCCGATTTCTACGGCAATTGCGCCGCGCACGCCGCCGAGAACGACGGCTGGATCTTCCTCGCCGACAGCAGCGGACGACAGATCCTGAACACGCGGCGGCCGCTTGGCGCCGCCCTGCCGACGGTCGCGCCGACGCGCGACTTCGCCGAGGCGGTCGCCACGGGCGAGCCGCGCATTTCCAACCTCCACGCCGGCATGATCGAGCCGCAGCCGCAAGTCGCGGTCTACCAGCCCATCATCGAGGATGGCCGCGTGACGCGCGTTCTGGGCATCGTGTTTGCGACGCGCGCGCTCAACGCGCTGCTGCGCGCGCAACATCTGCCGGAGGCGTGGATGGTTGCCGCCATCGACCGCGACGGCACCATCGTCGCCAATCCCGATGACATGGCGCCGGTTCTCGGCCACCAGGCGAGCCCGGAGATCCGCGCCCTCGCGGCGCAGCGGAGCGAAGGCTTCCTCCACCTGACCAACCGCCGGGGCGTCGCGGTCCATGTGGCGGCGGCACCGTCGGCGCTGTCGGGATGGACGGTGGTGGTCGGCATTCCCGCCGCCATCATCAACGCGCCGCTTCACCAGACGTTGCGGCGGTTCGCCGTGGCGGGCGGCGCGCTGCTGCTGCTGGCGCTGGGCGCCGCGGCGCTCATCGGCGGCCATCTCGCCAAGGCGATGAGGCAGCTCGCCGGCGCCGCCGGCGCGCTCGCCCGCCACGAGCCGATACCGGCGACGCGCTCGACGGTGCGCGAGGTGAACCAGGCAGCGCGCGCGCTGCGCGATGCCGGCAACGCGCTCGCCGAGAGCGCGGCGCAGCTTCGCCGCAGCCAGCAGCACCTGCTGAAAGCCCAGCACGTCGCCCGCATGGGCAGCGTCGAGCACGACCTCAAATCCGGCAAGATCGAGTGCAGCGACGAGGTCTTCCACATCTTCGGCGTCGATCGCGCCGGCTTCGACCTGAACCGGCGGAACATGCTCGCCCTGATCCATCCGGAGGACCGCGACCGGTTGCGCGAAGCGATGGCGGCGGTGCGGCCCGGCATCGAGCGGCAGTCGCTGGAGTGCCGGATCGTCCGGCCCGACGGCGAGATCCGGATCGTGCGGCGCGAGGCGGAGCCGATCCTGGACGAGAGCGGCGCGCCCTGCCGGCTGTTCGTAACGCTCCTCGACGTGACCGAGCAGCGCGCGGCCGAGGAGCGGCAGCGCCAGCTCGAGCGGGAGCTGCTCTCCGCGCAGCAGCGCGAGGCCGACCGGCTGCGCGACAGCGAGGCGCGGCTGCGCCGCAGCCAGCAGCATTTGGCGGTCGCCCAGCGCGTCGCGCAAACCGGCAGCGTGCTCTACGACGTCGCCACGGAAACCGAAGAATGGTCGGACGAGCTCTATCGCACCAACGGATTGAAACGCGGCGAGCAGCCGGCAACCTTTGCGGCGGTCCTCCCGCTCGTCCTCGAGGAAGATCGCGCGAAGCTCGTCGCGGTCAAGGCGGCGGTGGAACGCGGCGAGCAGCCGGCGCCGATGCAGTATCGCCTGCGCCGTCCCGATGGCGAGCTGCGGACGATCCTGCTCGATGTCGCGCCGCTGGGCGATGACGACTGCCCGCCGAGCCAGGTCGTCGTCACGTTGCGCGACGTGACGGAGCTGCGCGCGGCCGAAGAGCGCGAGCGCGATCTCGAGCGCCAGCTCCTGCACGCGCAGAAGCTCGAGGCGCTGGGCACGCTCGCCGGCGGCGTCGCGCACGACCTCAACAACGCGCTGGTGCCAGTGCTGGCGCTTGCCAAGATGACGATGAGGCGGCTCCCGGAAGGCAGCCGCGAGCACGCCAATCTCGCCACCATCCTGAAGGCAGGCGAGCGGGCGCGCGACCTGGTGCGCCAGATCCTCGCCTTCAGCCGCAAGGACGCGCCGACGCGCCAGGCCGTCGATCTTGCCGCGCTCTTGCGGGATTCGCTGCGGATGCTGGCCTCGAGCCTGCCGGCGACGATCCGCATCGACGAGGCGATCGAGGAGGTGCCGCTGGTCTCGGCCGATCCCGGCCAGCTCCACCAGGTCGCGATCAATCTGATGGTCAACGCCGCCCATGCGATCGGCGACAAGATGGGCATGATCGCGGTCAGGCTGGACGCGGAGCCTCCTCCGCTGCCCGACGCGGGCGGCAACGACACCCTCGCGCCGATCGTCCATCTCGCGGTCGTGGACACCGGCTGCGGCATGGACGAGACGACGCGGCAGCGCATTTTCGAGCCGTTCTTCACCACCAAGCCGGTCGGCGAAGGCACCGGCCTCGGCCTCTCGGTGGTGCATGGCATCATCGCCCAGCATGGCGGCCGGATCGCGGTGGAGAGCCGGCCGGGCGAGGGCACGCGCTTCGACATCTATCTGCCGGCGCTCTCGGGCGAAGAGGAGGCAGAGCAGCTCGAGACCGCGGCGCTGGCGATTTGAACCGGCGAGCGCGGGCCGGCGGTTCTCCGCCGCGAGCGGCCGGAACCGCTCAGTGCCTCAGGAAGGCGCGATAGAGATCGTCGAGGCGGAAATCGACGATGCCGCGCGGATGCTCGATCGGGCTCGCCACCGCGCCGCCGTCGATATAGTTGAAGCCGGCGCCGAGCGCGACAACGACCCGGCTCAGCGATCTGGCGCCGTGAAGATAGCTCGGGATCCCCGCCTTCTCCGCGGCGCGGGCGAAGCGGTTCATGTACTGCATCAGCGCGGCCTCGGAGCAAGAGATGTGGGCGATGTCGCAGCCGATCGCCGCGGCGCCGCAGCCCTTGACGTTGGCAAAATCGGCGACGTCGACCGGCAGGCTCAGCATGAAGCCGCGGCACAGGCGGCGCAGGGTGGCGGTGATCTCGATGAGCCGGGACTGAGGCGCGCCGGCGGGCACGCCGGCGACCTCCATCATCAGATATTTCCCGGCGCCGTCGGGCAGGTCGCGGCCGAGCGCCGCCAGGTAGTCGCGCCGCCGCCCGGCGGCGGAAAGCGTCTCGAAATGCACCGGCAAGGTCAGCAGGAGCTGGCGGCCCTCGCGCGTCAGGGCGGCGAGGTCGCGCAAGACGTGCCGGCAGAGCTTACCGTCGAGCCGCGCGCACTCATCGACATCGTCTTCAACCAGCGCCTCGGCATCGCCCAAGACGCTCGCGCCGTCCGCCGACAAAATCTGGGCGGCGCAGAGATAGGCGGAGACCACATTGTGCGAGCGGTCCCAGATCGGCCGATAGACGGCCCGGAAATTGGCCAGGAGATCCCTGCCGCGCGGCGGCGCCCGGCGCGGCTCGGGCGGCGCCTCGGCTGCCTCGATGAATTCGAGGTCCTCCGCGCCTTCGAGCGAGGCGCAGAGCTGGTCCGTGAGGGAGATGGTCTCGAAGTGGAGGGTGCCGTCGACATGCGTCACCGCGGTCTTGACCTCGAGCAGGTCGCCGCCCTTCTCCCCCAGGAGCGCCATGGCGATCTCGTCGGCGATCGCCCGGCATTTCACCTTCGCCTGATCGGCGGTCAGGCGGGCGAAGACCATGACGTAGGTGAGGCTGTCGACGCTGGTAAAGATGTCGCCCTGGGCGAGGTGGCGCTCGATGATGTTGCGCGCCATGTGGTCGGCGCGGTCGGCGATGCGTTCCCAGCCGGCGCCGAAGCGCTCCTTGACCTTCTGCAAGCCGATGAAGTTGATCCGTCCCGAAAACAACGCGCCCTGGCCCGACTGCACCAGCATCGCCTTGAGCCGATCCTCGAAGGCGCTGGGCGCCGGCGGAGCGGCGACGACCGCGCGCGGGACCGGGCGCCGCCTCGGCCGCTGCTCCTCGCGCTCCGGCGCCAGCAGATCGGCGAGGCCGCGCCGCAGCCGGTAGAGCATGCCGTGCTTTGCCACGGGCGCCGCCTCGCGCTCAGCGGCCGGCGAGGCACCGGTCGATGCGGCTTGCGAGATCGTCCGGGTCGAAAGGCTTGGCAACGACGTCGCAGGCGCCGAGATGGCGCGCGATCTTGAGGAAATCGGTGTTGCCGATGCGGCCGCCGCCGGAAATGGCAATGATTCTCGCCTGAGGCGCGAGGGCGCGGATCTCGGTGATGGTCTCGATGCCTTCCTGCTCCGGCATGATGATGTCGGTGACGACGAGGTCGGGACGCTCGGCGCGGAAAGCCGCCACGCCGCGCTTGCCGTCCTCGGCGCTCAGCACGCGGTGGCCGCGATCCTCCAGAATTTGGGCGATGGTCTCGCGCACGATGACGTCGTCGTCGATCACCAGAATCTTCGCCACCGGCCGTCTCCCGATAGCGGGCAGCGGCCGACTGGACTCGGCGCCACGGCAGCCCCCGCGGAACGATGCGGCTGAGACTAACCGGCGGCGATTGAGAAACGATTAGCACGGCACACGCATATATTGCGGCGCTCCGCCAAAAGGCGGATCCAGACTAAGGAAAACTACCTATGATGTCAGAGGACGGATTCGACCCATTCGACGAGCTTGCTCTTGGGCAGCGCGCCGATCTTGGTCGCCGCCACCTGGCCGTTCTTGAACAGGATCAGCGTCGGGATGCCGCGCACGCCGTATTTCATCGGCGTCTGCGGGTTCTCGTCGACGTTGATCTTGGCCACGGTCACCTTGCCGTCGAGGTCGCCGGCAAGCTCTTCGAGGAAAGGCGCGATCATCTTGCAGGGCCCGCACCACTCCGCCCAGAAGTCGACGAGCACCGGCCCCGGGGCGCGCAGCACATCGGCGTCGAAGGAGGAATCGGTAACCTTGGTGGGGACGCTCATGAGCCTCTCCTGCTGCGGCCGGGCAAAACATTAGGGGAAGGCGGAAACGAGCGTCAAGGCGGCGCACGCGCCCATGGCGCAGGGCTGACCGGCGAAGAGCAAGGCTTGAGGCGAAGCGGCCCGCGAGCGGCGCGGCCCGCCGGAAGCCTTCGAGAAAGCCGCCCGCGCTTTGCTTTTGACTCGACCGGCGGCGGTCCCATAATCAGCCGCAGCGACCGGGGGAATCGAGGGGATTCAAACAGATGCCGCGAGTTCAGGGCCTGATGTCGCGCCCGTCGGCGGCGCCGTGCGAAGGGCCTCTCCGATGACCGCCGCCGCGGCAGAACCCCAGAAGATCGTTGCGCCGCTGACGCCCGCGGCGATCTTTCTGGTCGTGACGGTGACCCCCGGCGACGACAGCCGTGCCGCCGCGAGGTCGCTCTGCGGCGACCTCGCGGCGCTGGTGCGGGCGGTCGGCTTCCGCGACCTCGAAGGCGAGCTTTCCTGCGTGATGGGGATCGGCTCCGAGGCATGGGACCGGCTCTTCGGATCGCCGCAGCCGGCGGAGCTGCACCCTTTCCGCGAGATCCGCGCGGGCACGCGCCATGCCGTCGCCACGCCGGGCGACCTGTTCTTCCACCTCCGCGCCAAGCGCATGGATCTCTGCTTCGAGCTGGCGGCGCAGATCATGGCGCGGCTGGGCGCCGCCGCCGCGCCCGCGGACGAGGTGCACGGCTTCCGCTATTTCGAGGAGCGCGACCTCCTGGGCTTCGTCGACGGCACCGAGAACCCCGCCGGCCAGGAGGCGATCGACGCCGCGCTCATCGGCGAGGAGGACGCGGCCTTCGCCGGCGGCAGCTATGCCATCGTGCAGAAGTACCTCCACGACCTGCCGGCGTGGAATGCGCTCAGCACCGAGGCGCAGGAGCGCATCGTCGGCCGCACCAAGCTTTCCGACATCGAACTCGACGACAGGATAAAGCCCAGCTCCGCGCACAATGCGCTGACGAGCATCGTCGAGGACGGCAAGGAGATGAAGATCCTGCGTGCCAACATGCCTTTCGGCCGAGTGGGCGAGCGCGAGTACGGCACCTATTTCATCGGCTACGCCCGCTCCCCTCGGAGGATCGAGCAGATGCTGACCAACATGTTCGTCGGACGGCCGCCGGGCAATTACGACCGGCTGCTCGATTTCAGCCGCGCCGTCACCGGCAGCCTCTTCTTCGTGCCCTCCGCGACGCTGCTGGAGAGCCTTGGCCAAGAAGCGCCCGCCGCCGAAGCCTCGCCTTCCCCACCCGTGGCGCGCGACGGCTCGCTCGGCATCGGCTCGCTCAAAGGAGACCCAAGCCATGAATAACCTGCACCGCGAGCTTGCCCCGATCTCCGCGGCGGCGTGGGCTGAGATCGAGGAAGAGGCGCAGCGCACGCTGAAGCGCCACCTCGCGGCAAGGCGCGTGGTGGATGTGAGCGAGCCCGGCGGCAGCGCGCTCGGCGCCATCGCCACCGGCCATCAGCGCAGCCTTCAGGCGCCGGCGGACGGCGTCATCGCCCGCCAGCGCGAGGTGAAGGCGCTGGTCGAGCTGCGCATCCCCTTCGAGCTCGACCGCCAGGCAATCGACGACGTCGAGCGCGGCGCCCATGACAGCGATTGGCAGAAGCTCAAGGACGCGGCGCAAAAGCTGGCTTTTGCCGAGGACCGCGCCGTCTTCGACGGCTACGCCGCCGCCGACATCGAGGGCATCCGCCAAGGCACCAGCCTGCCGAAGCTGACGCTGCCCGCCGATGTCCGCCAGTATCCCGACGCCATTGCCCAGGCGCTGAGCCAATTGCGTCTTGCCGGCGTCAACGGTCCCTATAGCGTGGTGCTGGGGGCCGACGCCTACACCGCCGTCGGCAGCACCGGCGATCACGGCTACCCGGTGCTGCGGCACATCAAGCAGATCGTCAGCGAGGAGATCATCTGGGCGCCGGCGATCGCCGGCGGTCTCGTCCTTGCCACCCGCGGCGGCGATTTCGCGCTCCATCTCGGCCAGGACATCTCCATCGGCTATCTGAGCCACAGCGACGCCGCGGTCCGGCTCTATCTGCAGGAGACCTTCACCTTCCTGCTGCTGACGACGGAAGCGGCCGTGGCGCTGATGCCGCCGGCGGCGAAGAAAGGGGCGCGGTGATCCGACGCGCCGTCCGAGCGGAGGTTTGGAGAATCGCCGGCCCGGCGCGGGCTCTCGCGGTTGCATCCTTCGACAGTCTCAGGAGCAACCGCTGCCGCCCGCCAGCGACGACGCTTTGCGGCGCGCTAGGGCGCGCGGCGGTCGAGGCCGCGCGGGGCGAGTGCCCGGTATCGGCTCGGCGTCACGCCATGGTGCCGCTTGAAGGTATTGGTCAGGGTCGAGAGAGAGCGGAACCCCGAGGCACGCGCGATCTCGCTCAGCGGCGCCTCGCTCGACCGGAGCGCCGCGGCCACCAGCGACAGCCGGCGGTGGACGACATAGGCATAGGGCGTGCGCTGCGTCGCCGCGTGGAAGGAGCGGATGAAGTGGTTGGCCGACAGGCCGGTCAACGCCGCGAGATCGGCGAGATCGATCGCCGCCGTCAGGTTCGCCTCTATATACTCGACGACCGCCTTTAGCCGGCGCGGGCTCAGCGGATGCGGCGCTCGGGCATTGATCGCCGCGCGCCGGCTGTGCTGCATGGCGCTCGAATGCCAGTGGACGAGATGGCGGATCACCATTTGCCGCGTCTGCGCGAGCAGCAGCGAATGCGCCTGTCCGCCGATGCCGCCGTAGAGTTCGAACTCGCTGATCAGCATCGCGAAATAGCCCTGCAGCCAGGGGTCCTTGACGGCGAGCAGCGGATCCAGGCGAACATCGATCGCGCCGGGCAAATTCTCCTCGGCATAGCGGGTCACGAGATCCGGATCGAGATAGAGGTGGAGAACTTCGCAGGTGCCGCCACGCACAAAATCCGATTCGCAATCATATGGATAAAGCGTCACGGAACCATGCTGCGATCCGGTGCCGAGGCATTTGCCCTTGACGAACATCGACACCGAGGTCGATCCGCCGACGTGATACATGAGAACGTGTTCGCGGAGGTTGCTCAGCCTGTTCCGCGACGCGGGCCGGTGCCATTTGGCGGCGATCGGACGGCCGCCGGCACCGGACACCACATAGTCCGGGCCGGTGCCGCCATTGCTGCCGAGAAGAGCGTCGAAGGCGGCGATCCGATTGGCTGCCCGATGGTCCATGCGCCTCTCCCATTCCCGCGGGGCACTTTCGAAAATCGCGCGTCGTTTTACAAAATCACTCCAAACTGCGGGCTTCCCGGCGCCCTGCCGCCGGCGCGCGTCATTGGCGTTTGACGGCCTCCGCAGACTAGTTGAAGTCTGTACGACATGTCGAGACGCGCGGTCGAGACCGCGCCAACCGTCCGCATGATTTGGGTGCGGTCGAGCAAAAACATGGGAGGAAACAGCATGAGCATCGGTATCATCCGACGGCCGCGCTTCAAACCCCGCATCGTTGCGGGCTTGGCCGCGGCGCTCCTCGGCGCGTTGGCGTCGTTGCCGGCGGAGGCGACGATCGCGTCTTGCACGACGGCCGATGTCCAGGCGGCGGCGCCTTCGGGAATGACGATCAAGACGATCCCGGACGGCCTCCTGCCGACGGGAGCGCCGACCGCTACCATGACGGGCGGCGTGCTGGACGTACCCGCCAACGCCGGCGCGGGCACGCCCGAATATTGCGCCGTCACGGGCACCGTCGTCACCAACCCTGCCACCGGCAAAACGGCAAATTTCGAAATCATTCTGCCGACCCCCAAGGCTTGGAACGGCAAGTTCCTGTTCTCCGGCTGCGCGGGGCTGTGCGGCCTGGTGTTCCCCGGCCCCACCGAGGGGATCGCCAAGGGCTACGCCATCGCCAGCACCGACGACGGACATACCGCGCTCAATGACGATGTGTTCGACGGCTCGTGGGCGCTGATTGCGCCCGGCGTCCCCAATACCGACGCGCTGACGGACTTCTACTTCCGCGCCGTCCACACCGTCATCGTCGCGGGCAAGTCGCTGGCGGAGAGCTGGGAGAAGGGTCCCCTATCGCGTAGCTATTATACCGGCTGCTCGGATGGCGGGCGCGAGGGCATGGTCGAGGCGACCCGCTTTCCCGACGATTTCGACGGCGTCATCGCCGGCGATCCGTTCTTCGACATCCGCGGCGAGACGCTGGGCGGCTACAAGGACGCCAAGGGCCTGTTGCGCAGCAATCAGTCCTACATCCCGCCGGCCCTTCTCGCGGTCGTGGATGCGGCGATCTACGCCAATTGCGATGCGGCCGACGGCGTCGTCGACGGGCTGATCCAGAACCCGGCCAAATGCTCGTTCAACCCGGCAATGCTGCAATGCAAGGCCGGCACTACCTCGAATTGCCTCAACCCCGACCAGGTCGACACGTTGAACGCCTATTTCAACGCGGCGCGCGACCCGTCCGGACTCATCGCCTATGAGGGCTATCCCACCTCCGACCTCAACACCGCCCCGGGAGGAAGCTTTTTCGCGTGGGTGGAGGCGGCGGGGCCCGCGGCCAATATCGCCGCGGCCGAGCCCTGGGGGACCGCGCCGCCTGCGTCCTGGCTGTTCGCCGACAACATGCTGCGCTATCTCATCTACCAGGACGCCGACTTCAACAGCAACGCCGACTTCCCGTTCAGCTTCAGCAATATCGTCAGCGATGCGGCGGTGGCGCTTATCGACGAGCGCACGGAGGCCGGCGACGGCGACGTGCCGAGTGCAATCCAACCCTTCATCACCGCCAACAAGAAGCTCATTCTTTATCACGGCTATTCGGACGGCCTGATCACGCCTTATCGCACGGTGCGCTACTACGAGGATCTGGCGGCGATATCCGGCGGCTTCGGGACGCTTCAGGAGACCGTGCGGCTCTTCATGGAGCCCGGCATGTATCATTGCGGCGGCGGCCCCGGCCCCAACACCTTCGACACCCTGTCGGCGCTTGAATCGTGGGTGGAAGACGGCATCGCGCCGGAAGCCATTCCGGCCAGCAACCCGGTCACCGGGCGAACGATGCCGCTGTGCAAGTTCCCGGAGCAGGCGCATTACCTCGGCACCGGCGACGTCGACAACGCCGCAAACTGGATCTGCCCACCCAACGATCGCTCGCTGCTCGAAGTCGGGCCGGCCGGTCTCGCGGCCGGATTGGTGGGACCCCAGCTCCTGCCGGCCGTGCCGTCGCCTTTCGACCCGCCGGAGGGATCCGGACCAGACTGACCCGACCGATCGGACGGCCTCTCTCCAGACCGTCAACGACGGAGAAAGGCTTGCGCCGCCGCGGACGAACGCGCTTCGCGCGTTCGCCTAGGGCGCGTGGCGGTCGAGGAGCGCGGCGCTCACCGGCATGAGGCGCGGGCCTTCGGTCCAGAGGAGCGCGCAGCGTATGGCGCGGCCGGGATAGATCGCCGCCATCGCCGCGCGATAGGCGGCGAGCTGGTCGAGATAAGGCGCCGGCACTTCGGCCTCGGCGCGGGGCGGCGGGCGCAGCGTCTTGTAGTCGACGATCATCACCGCCCCTTCGCTCACCACCAGCCGGTCGATCTGACCGCTGAGCGCCTTGCCGCCGATGAGCGCCACCACCGGCACTTCCGCGCGCGAGCCCGGCGCGAAGAGCGGCGCGAAATCGGGGTGATCGAGCACCGCCAGGGTTTCGGCGGCAAGCGCCTCTTGCTGCGCCGGGGAAAGCCCGTGCACCGGCAGCGCCAGGAAGCGCCGCGCCGCCGCGCCGCGCGCCGCCGGCGGCAGGTCCGGCAGGCTCTGCAACAGGCGATGGACGAGCCGGCCGCGCAGCAGCCCCGCCCCTTCCTCGGCGCCGAGCGGCGAGCGCGCGGCGGGATCGGCGCTGCCCGGCCGCGACGGCGCCAGCGGCCGCGGCGGGGTCGGCTCCGGCGGCGGCGGCGCCTGCGCCCAGGCGGGAAGCGGCCCGGCGCGGCCGGCAAGCTCGGGCAGGCGCTCGCTGCGGTCGGGGGTGGCGCGCTGCGGCGTAGCCAGCCGCAAGCCCCGGCCGCGCCACAGCCCGCCGCCGGGCGCAAGCTCGACCGCCTCGGCGCCCGGCGCCGCGGCAAGCCCGCGCGCGACGAGGTGATACCAGCAGAGCTCGGCGGGCTTCTGCCGGTTGTGCCAGCCGCAGATATAGAGCCGGTCCTCGGCGCGGGTCAGCGCGACGTAAAGCAGGCGGCGGTATTCGGCCTCGCGCCGCCGGCGCGCCTCGGCGAGCGCCGCTTGCAAGGCCGGCGCGTCGCAGCCCTCATGTGCCCGCCACAGCGGCAGGCCGCGCTCCGTCCAGAGCAGCGGCAGCGCCTGGCGCGGCACCTGCAAGGTGTCGGGCAAGAAGACGATCGGCGCCTGCAATCCCTTGGCGCCGTGCACCGTCAGCACCCGCACCTCGTTGCGCCCGCGCTGCTCGAGATCGCGCTTCACCTCGGTCTCGCCGGTGGCGAGCCAATGCAGGAAGCCTTGGAGCGACGGCCCATGCATGCGCTCATAGGCCAGCGCCAGCGACAGGAACTCGTCGAGCGGATCCTGCGCCTCGGGGCCGAGCCGCGCCAGCGCCGCGCGGCGCCCGCCCAGCGCGCCCAGCACCTCGGCGAAAAGCTCGTAAGGCGGCACGAAATCGGCGCGCGCCAGGAGCGCGCCCAGCCGCGCGGCAGCGTCGGCGAAATCCTGCCGCTCGCCGCCGCGCCGGCGCAGCTCCCGCCACAGCGAGCCTCGGCGCGGGAAGGCGAGGTCGTAGAGCTGCGCCTCGTCGAAGCCGAAGAGCGGGCCTTTCAGCACGGTGGCGAGGGTGAGGTCGTCCTCGGGCAGCAGCAGGAACTGGCCCAGCGCCATCATGTCCTGCACCGCGAGCTGATCGGTGAGCAGCATGCGATCAAGGCCCGCGACCGCGACCTCGACCTGCTTCAAGGCGCGCACCAGCTCGCCGACGAAGGCGCCGCGCCGGCGCACCAGCACCATGACATCGCCGGCCTGAACCGGCCGGTCGCGCGCGGCGAGCCGCTCGCCGCGCTCGAGCCAGCCCCTGATCTCGGCGGCAATCGCCTGCGCCAGCAGCGCCTGCGGCGCGCGCTGCCGGCGCTGTTCGAGCGGCGGCTCCCAGGGCGACGCATCGGGCGCGCGGTCGGGCTCGACCGCAGGCCAAAGCTCGACCAGCCCGGCATGGCGCTCGCGGAACGGCAGGTGATGGATCGGCGCGCCGTCGAGCGCCACGCCGTCGCTCGCCTCGGCGCGGGCGAAGACGGCATCCACCGCGGCGAGCACGGCATCGGTCGAGCGGAAGGAGATGTCGAGATCGACGCTCTTCCAGCGCTGGCGCGCGGCGGCGACGCGCTTGGCGAAATAGTCGCGCAGGCGCAGGAATTCCCGGGGATCGGCGCGCTGGAAGCTGTAGATCGACTGCTTGGCGTCGCCCACGGCGAAGACGGTGCGGCGCTCGGCGCGCGCGCCCTCGCCGACGAAGAACTCGTCGGCCAGCGCCTGCACCACCTCCCACTGCTCCGGGTTGGTGTCCTGCGCCTCGTCGATCAGGATGTGATCGAGGCCGCCATCGAGCTTGAACAGCACCCAGGGCGCAACGCCGGGACGCTGGAGCAGATCGCGCGTCTTGAGCACGAGATCGTCGTAGTCGAGCAAGGCGCGCGCGTCCTTGTGACGCTCATAGGCGTCGAGCAGCGCCTCGCCGAGCCGTGCCAGCGCCAGCGTCGCGGCAAAGAGCGAGGCGGCGGCGCGCGCGCTCTTCATCTGCTCCAGCCGCTCGGCCTCGGCCGCGAGCGCCTGCGCCGCCGACGGCTCCTCGGCGGCGAGCTTCTTGGTCATGAGCGCGGCGCGGCGCTCGCCTTCCTTGGTGAAGAAGGCGGGGAGATAGTCCTCGATGGTCAGCGCGCGCTCCTCCACCGAGGCCGCGAGCCAGTCGGCGATGCATCGCCCGGCGCGCTGATCGGTGACGCCGCCTCGCAGCAGCGCCGCCGCCGCGCGCCGCAGCGCCGCGCCGTCGAAGGCGACCTCGGCCGAGGCGCCAGCGACGATCGCGTCCTCGCCGAGGTCGGGATTGACGTCGAGCGCGCGGGCGAGCGCGTCGGCAAAGCGCTCGCCGCCGCGGGCGAGCGAGCGGGCAAGGCGGGCGCGTTCGAGAGCGAGCGCGCCCATCAGCGCATCGAAGCCGCGCTCGCCGACATGCCGCGTCGCTTCGGAGAGCGCGGCGGCGAGCGTGCCCTCGCCGCCCTTGCGCGCCGCCGCCAGCACGCTCTCGCGCGCCACTGCCAGCGCCTCGGCGGCGCTGCGCTCGTCCATCACCGCGAAATGCGGCGAGACGCCGGCTTCGATCGGGAAGCGGCGCAACAGCGACTGGCAGAACGCGTGGATGGTCTCGATGCGCATGCCGCCCGGCGCGTCGAGCACGCGGGCGAAAAGCTGGCGCGCGCGCCGCAGCTCCTCTTCCTTCGGCATCGTGCCGGTGAGCGCCAGCAGCTCCTGCGCCAGCGCGCCTTCGTCGCGCACCGTCCAGGCGCTCAGGCGGTCGTTGATCCGGTTCGCCATCTCGGCCGCCGCCGCCTTGGTGAAGGTGAGGCAGAGAACGCGACTCGGCGGCGCGCCCGCCAGCATCAGCGCCAGCACCCGGTCGGTGAGCACCTTGGTCTTGCCGGTGCCGGCCGAAGCGGCGACCCAGACGGAGGCGGCGACATCGGCGGCCTCCTGCTGGCGCTTGCCGGGATCGGGCGCGGTCATTCGCCGCCCTCGCCGGCGATCGACCATTCCTTGACCCGCGCCAGGTGGCCATAGTCGGAATGGCGCGGCGCGCGCTCCGGCCGCGGCACCGCGCGATAGGGCGTGCAGGGATCGTCGAAGCCGGCAATGAGACGGCAGAGCCCCGCCAGTGCGTCCTCGACCAGACGCCGCAGCTCCTCCGCGCTCCGGGCGAGAGGAAACGCCTCGCCCGGCGGATCGCCGCCGGAGAGCCGCCAGTATTCGAGCGCGGAAACCGCCTCGGCGGCGATGCCGTCGAAGCCGCCGGCCTCGGCGATGGCGGCTTCGAGCGGAAGCTGCGGCGCGAAGCCTTGCCTCACTTCCTCGAGCCGGGGCACGCCGCCGGTCTTGTAATCCACCAGCACCAGCCCGCCCGCCGCGCCGCGGTCGATGCGGTCGGCCTTGGCGGTGAGCGTGAAGGCCCCGGCCGGCATCGCCAGCTCGAGCCGGCCGGAAAGCTCGCTGCGGATCAGCGCGCGATGGCGGCGGCGCTCGCGCTCCTCGGCGATGAACCAGTGGGCGATGCGCTCGAAGCGCGGCCACCAGAAGGCGCGCACGCCCGGCCGTTCCAGCGCCGCGCCGAAGGCTTCGGCGCCGAGCGCCAGAAGGCGCGTCTCGGCATCCGCCGGGAGGGCCGCGGGACAATCGCGCAGGAAGCGGTCGAGCGCCTGGTGGATGGCCACGCCGCGCTCGGCGGCGCCGGGATCGGCGTCGATCGGCTCGAGCGCCGGCAGGCGCAGGATCTTCTGCGCATAAAGCGCATAGGGATCGCGCATCCAGGTCTCGATCTGCGTCACCGAGAGCTGGCGCGGCCGCGCCGCCAGCGGCGGGCGCGGCTCCGGCGGCGCCGGCACGAGGCGGCGCTCGGGCTGGTCGAGCAGCGCCTGCCAGGCGAGCGGACCGCCGGATGGCGGCGGCTTCCAGGCGAGCCCCGCGGCGCTCATCACGGTGTCGAGGCGCAGCAGCCAGCGCGACGGCACGGTGGGCGCACCTTCGACGCGGCTGGCGCGCGTCAGGACGACGTCGCGGGCGCCCAGCGCCTGGACGAAATCATGTGCCGCGGCGCCGATGCGGCGCTCGGGCGGCGGCAGGCCGAAAGCCTGGCGCATCGGCCGCGAGAGCCAGGGATCGCTTTCGGCCGCGGGCGGCCAGACGCCTTCGTTGAGCCCGCCGAGGATGACGAGATCGGCCTGCTGGAGGCGCGCTTCGAGCAAGCCCCAGATGGCGAGTCGCGGATGCCGGCCATAACGCGGCCGCACCACCGGTCCCGCGATCAGCGCCGCAAACAGCGCCGGGTAGTCGCGCCCGGCCAGCGGCGGCAAGGTCCGTGCAGCCGACATCAGCTCCGCCAGGAACAAGGCTGCCGCCTCGCCCGCCTCGCCGCGCCAGAGGCGCTCGGCTCCGCTTTCGGCGTCGCTCGCCGCCAGCGCCTCGGCGGCGGCAACATGCGCCGCCACCAGCTCGCCAAGAGCGATCTCCGGCGCCGCCGCCGCGCGCAGCAGCGGCGCCAGCGCCGTTTCGAGCGCCGCGACCAGCCGGCCGAGGTCGCGCTCTTGCGGCAGCACCGCTTTGAGCCCGGCAAAGCCCGGCGCCGGACGCGGGCCGCGCAGCACCGCGGTCTCGAGCCGGCGCAGCAGCGCGCGGAACGCCTCGGGCGCGCGGCCGCCGGCGGCGAGCGGATGCTTCAGCGCCGCCAGCAGCGGCAGCGGCGCCAGCTCCTCTTCCGCGAGATCGAGCAGCAGGCGCAGGAAGAGGCCGGGCGGGGTCTTGTCGAGCGGCAGGCCGGCGCTGTCGTCGATCTCGACCTGCCAGCGCTTCAGCTCGGCGGCGACGCGACGCGCGAGGCCGCGATCGGGCGTGACCAGCGCCGCCGTCTTGCCGGGAGCCTCCAGCGCCTGGCGCAGCAGCAGCGCGATCACCGTCGCCTCTTCCTGGGGCCCGGCGCAATCGAGCCGCATCAGCCCGTCGAGCGCGCTCGCATCGATGCCGGAAAGTCCGCGCCAATGATGGCTCTCCGCCGACGGCCGCAGCGCCTCGGCGAGGAGGCGCCGGCGCGCCGCGGAGCCCGGGGCGAGGCCGGGCGCGGGCCAGTCGCGCACCATCGCGGCGTCGGTCTCGAGCCGGCGCAGCAGCAGCGCCAGGAGATGCTGGGGATGGGCGGGATCGGCGGCGACGGCGTCCCAATCCTCGATGCCGCGGTCGAGGCCGGGCAGCACGACGGCACCGCGCGGCAGGCGCGCCACCACCGCCAGCAGCTCCGCCACCGCGGCGACGCCGCCCGTGAGCCCGGCGGCGATGATGCGCGTCCGCGGCGGGTCGCGGCGCCAGGACTCGGCCTGGGCGCGCAGCACGCGATTGCGCCGCTCGGCGGGGCCGATGCCGCCCAGCTCGGCGAGATGGCCCGGCCAATGCTCGGTGAGGATGGCGAGGAACGCCAGCACCTGCTGCCAATGCTCGGCGAAATGCGCCGGCACCAGCTCGGCGAGATGCGCGAAATCGCTGCCTTCGGTCTCGACCTCGTCGAGAAAGCGCGCCAGCGCCTGGGCGAGCGGCGCCGCCTGGCCGGGGGCGAGCGGCCCGCTGCCCCGCGCGCGGCCCCAGGCGAGCACGAGCTTGGTGAGCGCCAGCAGGCGCAGCAGCTCCGGCACGGCGGGAGGAATGTCGACGCCGCCCGAAGCGGCGCCGTCATCGCCGAGGAGCGCCAGCTCCTCGGCGTCGACATCGCCCACCGGGACGAGGCGCGGCAGCAGCAGCGCGCGGCCGGCGCTGGCGCGCAGGAACGCCTCGGCGAGCGAGCGAGCCGCGCGCCGCGTCGGCAGCAGGATGGTCGCTTCCGCCAGCGCCAGCGGGTCATCGCCGCTCTCCGCGACGAGGCCCGCGACGAGCGCGTCGAGGAAGGGGAGATCGGGCGGGATGGTGAAGAGCGGCATGGCGCTCAGGCTCGAAGAGCACCGAGCGCGCCGTCACCCCCCGCTCTTCTCTTCCCCCCCAATCCCCCGTCCCCCCTGCCTGTCCGTTACCGCTCCGTGCGATGGGTCGCGAGCCGCTCCTCGGCGAGTGCCAGGCCCTCGGGAGTGCCGATGTGATACCACTCGCCGTCATGGACGATGGCAGCGAGCCGGCCCGCGGCGATGGCGCGGTCGTAAAGCGGGTTGAGCGAGAATTTGCCCGGCGCCGAGCCGGCGAAGAGCCGCTTCGACAGGAGCTGCACGCCGGCGAAGAGATGCGGCGCCACCTCGCGCTCGCCGCGCCGGCGCACCTCGCCCTGGGGATCGACGATGAAATCGCCGGGGCCGTCATAGCCCAAAGCGGTGACCGTGCGTTGCATCAGCAGCAGCGCGTCGTGGCGCTCGGGATCGAAGGCGCGCGCCAGCCGCAGCAGCGCCGAGGTCTTGCCGTCGAGCCAGAAGATGTCGGCGTTGACGACATAGAAGACGTCGTCGAGCAGCGGCAGCGCCTTGAGCACGCCGCCGCCGGTCTCGAGCAGCGCCTCCTCGCGCGAGAGCGCGACCGCCGGCCGGCGCCGCTCCGCGAGATGGCGCTCGATCATCTCGGCCTTGTAATGCGCGTTGACCACGACGCGCTCGACGCCGGCGGCCTCGAGGCGGTCGATGGCGTGATCGAGCAGCGCGCGGCCGCCCAGCGTCACCAGCGGCTTGGGCACGCGGTCGGTGATCGGCCTCATGCGCAGGCCGAGGCCCGCCGCCAGCACCATGCCGGATTTGGGCGCGAGGCTCATGCGGCGGACGCCTCCGGCGGAACGCCGCGCAGATCCGGCGGCAGATGGCGGTCGAGCCAGTCCGCCACCGGCGCCAGCGCGGGATGGCGCAGATCCCCTTCGATCAGCCGCCAGACGCGCGGGATGAAGGCGAGATAGCCGGGCTTGCCGTCGCGCCGGCAAAGCCGCGTGAAGATGCCGACGATCTTGCAGTTGCGCTGCGCGCCGAGCACGGCATAGGAGGCGGCGAAGGCGGCGGGATCGAAATCGGGAAAGGCCGCGAGATAGCGCCGGAGCATGGCCTCGGCGAGATCCGGCGGCACGTCGCGGCGCGCATCCTCGAGCAGCGAGACGAGGTCGTAGGTTACGGGGCCGATCACCGCGTCCTGGAAATCGAGGAGGCCGCAGGCGGCGAGCCCGTCGCGCCCTTCGAGCAGCATGAGATTGTCGACGTGGTAGTCGCGCAGCACCAGGCTTTCCGGCACGGCGCGCGCCAGCGGCAGCAGCCCGCGCCAGAGCGCGAGATACTCCTCGCGCAGGCGCGGCGCCAGCGGCCTGCCCGACACCGCCGGCAGATACCAGTCGACGAGCAAAGCCGCCTCGGCCAGCAGGCGCTGATCGTCGTAAGCCGGAATCCCGGGCGCGTCCCTGGGATCGAAGCCGCGATGAAGCGCGACCAGGAGATCGACGGCGAGAGCGTAAAGCGGCTCCTCCGCGGCACCTTGTGCCAGAAGGCGCGTATAGGTGGCATCGCCGAAATCCTCGAGCAGCAAGAGGCCCAAGGCGACGTCCTCGGCGAGGATGCCGGGCGCGCTGAAGCCCAAGCCGCGCAGCAACCGCGCGATCGCCAGGAAGGGCCGCACGTCCTCCTGCGGCGGCGGCGCGTCCATCAGCACGGCGCGCAAGGGCGGCGCCTCGAGCCGATGATAGCGGCGGAAGGAGGCATCGCCGGCGAGCAGGCGGCGCTCGGCCGCGCCCCAGCCGGCGGCGGCGAGAAAGCCCGCGATGAGCTCGGCGCGCTCAGCCATCGGCGATGCCGCCAAGGCGGCCTTCCCAGGCGGGGGAGGCGGCAAGCCGGGCGAGGCGGGCGCCGGGATGGCGGCCTTCGGCGAGCGCCAGCAGCAGGTGCTCGGCCGGCAGCAGCCTGCCCAGGCGCTCCGGCCATTCGATCAGGCTGATGCCCTCGGCCCAGGCTTCCTCGATGCCGAGCTCCCAGGCTTCTTCGGGCGCGGAGAGGCGGTAGAGGTCGAAATGCCACACCGGCGGCTTGTCGGCAAAAGCATAGATCTCCACCAGGGTGAAAGTCGGGCTCGGCACCTCCTCTTCGGTGCCGCCATAGGCGCGGATGAAGGCGCGGGCGAAGGTCGTCTTGCCGCTGCCCAGCGGCCCCTCGAGGCCGATGACGTCGCCGCGCCGGGCGCGCCCCGCCAGCAGCGCGGCAAGCCCGGCCGTGGCGGCCTCGTCCGGCAGGTCGACGAGCAAGTCTCTCGCGGCGTCCACGGCGCCCCTTGTATCCCGTCCGGCCAAGCCGTCGCAACCGCCGCGGCGGGGCGATCACGGAATGATCTTCACCGTCGGCGTCTCGCGCAAATCCTTTGCCGATTTATTGAGATCGATGAGCTGGGTAAGGATCGACAGCACTTCGAGCGTATGATCCTTCTCGCTCGCATTGGCGACGGTGTAGGTGCCGTCGACATAAGCGACCTTGAACCGGCCCGGCGCGTCGTCCCGGCCGAGGACGAAGAGGGCGCCGCCCGAGTCGCAGGCCGCCGCGCCGTCCGGCGGGCAATAGGCCAGCGTCACGGGGTTGTTCAACACCCGCGGCGGCAGGTCGAAGGGATGCTCCTGGCGGTAGACGAGATCGCCGAGGAAATGAACCACGTCGCCGGCCGAGCGGAACCTGAGCTCGAAATGGATGCTGTCCGCCGGGACCGAGCATTTTTTGGAGCCCAGGCTTTCCAGCCACTCGGCCAGGCTTTTGCATCGTGGACCTTGCCTGCCGGCGTCGCTCTCCGCTTTCTCGGCGCTCTCGATGCCGGCGTCCCGGCAAACGTCGTCGTCTCCCGCCTTGTCGCCTTTCGCCGAGGAAGCGCTCGGCCTGGAGAGGTTCCGGACCTTCAGCGCCGCGCCCGCGAAGCAAAACGTGATCTTCTTCTCGTCGCCGAGCGCATAGAGCTGATACCAATCCTTGAGCTCCTTGCCGTTCTCGTCCTTCGCCGGGTCAAGCTCGTATTTTTCCGGGTCGATGTGGACGAAATCCTTGAAATATTTATCGACGTTGCTCTTGTCGATCTTGACCTTGGGGCCGACTTCCGTCTTGTCGTCGCTCGCCACGGGAACAAGGCCGCCCGTGTCGTTGATCCAGTCGATGATCGAGAGATAGCTGAGGAACGGCAATTTGTGCCGGCCCGATTGGTCGACGGCGATTCCCTGCCGGGTGTAGCGGTCGCCGGGGGTCTGCGAGCGCTCGGCGTCGGTCACGGGAACAGCGGCGCGCGGCGAATTCAGGACGAACACCGTCTCCTTCTTCACCGGTTTCTCCTCCTTCTTCGATTTCTTGTCCTTGGGTCCCGCCTCCGCCACCTGGTCGAGGGACACGCTCACGCCCGAAAAGAACAGGAGCAGCGCGATCCGCTGATCCATGCCGCGATCGAGCCAATATTTCACCACCTTGGGCTCGATGGGCGACATGACGCCGGTGACGAAATCCTGCGTGTCGAGATTGTCCATCTCGAAGGTCGGAGCATCCTGGAGGCTGACGGCGGCCGCGACCGAGTTCGAGACGGAGCCGGGATGGACGGGGCCGAAGATGAAGGTCGGCGTGAGGCCGGCGGTGAGCTGCACCGTCTCGTGAATCGACGGAACGTCGCCGAAATGAAGCGGCGCCAGGTCGCGGGCGCGCAGGATGTTGATGACGAGCAGCTTGTCGCCGGCGTCCTGAATGGCGGCGTTGTAATCGAGCGAATTGGCGCTCAAGGACGATGACGGCCAAAGGCCGGTGCATCCGTTCACGCAGAGCGCGACGGCCGAACACAGGATGAGTCGATGCATTCCCCCTCTCCCCCCTGGAAAGTGCGAATGGATTGAAAATATACCGCTTGGTGGTGCATAAAACCACCGGACTGCGCGTCTTGCGACAGGCGCTGCCCGCGACGGCGAGCCCGCCGCGGGCGCGGCGCCCGGCGCGCCGCCGGACTCAGCGCGAGGCCTGCCGCCGGGGCGGAGCGCTGACGAGATGGGCGGCGGCGCGGCGCCGGACCGCGGGCGGCAGCGCGATGCTCTTGCCCGAGCGCAGGCTGGCGAAGACCGCGGTGCAGTCGCAGGTGGCGACCAGCCGGTCGCCGGCGCGGTCGTGCATCTGATGCAGGAAGCGGATGTATTTGACGCCGACGGCGAGAAAGCCGCTGCGCACGGTCACCAGCTCGCCGCCGCGCAGCTCGCGCAGGAACTGGTAGCTCTCGCGGATGATGGCGACGCGGCGGCGCTGGCGCTTGATCCCGGCCGGCGTCACGCCGATCGCATGCAGCAGAAACCAGGTCGCCTGGTCGAAGCGCGAGACGTAGATGTGCGAATTCATCGAGGCTTCGGCGTCGTATTCGGAGGCCAGCACCGCGCCCTTGAAGGTCTCTTCCCAGACGGCGGGCGCCGGACGGGGGCGTCGCTTGATCATGACGCCGCCTCCACCGGCTCGACCTTGCCGCTGGCGGCGGCGCGGACGATCGCCTCGAGCGCGGCGATGGTGGCGATCATCTCGGCCTGCGGCACGGGATAGGGCGCGCGGCCTTCGGCGGCATCGGCAAAGGCTTCGAGATTGGCGCGCACCGCCGAAGAGGCGGGGTAGTCGGCGGCCACCGGCGCGGCGCCCCGCCGGCAGGTGGCGAGCACCCAGCCCTCCGGCGCCTCGGGGTGCGCCTTGTCGCGCAGCTCGGCCCAGCCGCGGTTGCCATAGACGGCAAAGCGCCCGGCAAAGGGCGTCGCCAGGATCGCCGAGAGCAGCAGATTGGCGCCGCTCTTGAACGTCACCAGCGCGCCCAGCGTGTCGCCATTGGCAAGGTCGCTGCCGAGCCGGCGCAGGCCGACGCTGACGCGCTCGGCCGGGCCCAGCAGGCTCACGGCGAGGTCGAGCAGGTGGATGCCGGTGGCGGTCAATGGTCCTGCCGGCGCCTCGGCGGCGCTGAGGCGCCAATTGTCGGGCGGCAGGCTCAGGAACTTGTCCTGGCAGAAGGCCGCCTCGATCTGCAGCAGCGTGCCGAGCGCGCCGCCTTGGGCGAGCCGCTTCAGCTCCAGCATCGGCGGCTCGAAGCGCCGCTCGTGTCCCACGGCAAGCACCACGCCCGCGGCGTTGCACCGCCGCAGCGAGGCCTCGACGTCGCGGCGGCACAAGGCGAGCGGCTTCTCGCAGAAAACGTGCTTGCCCGCGCCGGCAGCGGCGGCGATTTGCGGCGTGTGCAGGCTGTGGGGCGTCGCCAGCACGACGCCCTTGACGGCGGGATCGGCGAGCGCGTCGGCAAGATCGGCCGAGACGGCGATGCCGCGCTCTTCGGCCCAGCGCCGCGCCGCCGGGTCGGGATCGACGGCGCGGCGGACGCGCAGCTTCGCGCTGTCGGCCAGCGTCTGCACGATGATCTTGCCCCACCAACCGATCCCGACGACCGCGACCTCCAGCATCGCCGCTTCCCTCGTTCCGTCCGAAACCGGCTCTTAGCAGATGGCAATTGCGCCGCGCCAGCGCCGCCGCCATGGTAGCGCCGATCCGGCGCAGAGGAGAGGCGATGGCGGGCGAGGTGCAGCGGGCCGAGGTGGCGATCATCGGCGCGGGGCCGGTGGGGCTCTTCGCCGTGTTCGAATGCGGCATGCTCAAGATGCGCTGCCACGTCGTCGACGCGCTCGACCTTTTGGGCGGGCAATGCGCCGCGCTCTACCCGGAGAAGCCGATCTATGACATCCCCGGCCATCCCCGCATCGACGCGGCGGGGCTGATCGACAATCTGGCCGAGCAGGCGGCGCCCTTCCATCCCGTCTATCACCTGGCGCAGCAGGTCGAGCGCCTGGCGCCGCTGCCGCAAGGCGGCTTTCGCCTGGAGACCTCGCGCGGCACGGTCATCGAGGCGCGCGCCGTGATCATCGCCGCCGGCGTCGGCGCCTTCGGCCCGAACCGGCCGCCGCTGCCCGGCATCGAGGCCTTCGAAGGCAAGAGCGTCTTCTATCTGGTGAAGCGGCGCGAGGATTTCCGCGGGCGCCGCGTCGTCATCGCCGGCGGCGGCGACAGCGCGGTCGATTGGGCGCTGGCGCTGGCCGAGGTGGCGGAGCGGGTGCTGGTGGTGCATCGCCGCGCCAAGTTCCGCGCCGCGCCGGACAGCGCGGCGAAGCTCGAGCAGCTCGCGCGCGAAGGCGCGATCGAGCTGGTCATCCCCTATCAGCTCCACGCGCTCGAAGGCAGCGGCGGCGCACTCGACGCGGTGGTCGTCGCCGATCTCGCGGGAAAGACGCGGCGGCTCGAGGCGGACGCGCTGCTGGCGTTCTTCGGGCTTTCGATGGCGCTCGGCCCGATCACCCGATGGGGCCTCGCGCTCGAGCACCACCACTTGGCCGTCGATCCCGCCACCTGCCAAAGCTCCGTGGCCGGCATCTTCGCCATCGGCGACGTCGCGACCTATCCCGGCAAGCTCAAGCTCATCCTCTCGGGCTTCGCCGAGGCGGCGCTGGCGGCGCATGCGATCTTTCCGCTGGTGCATCCCGGTGAGGCGCTGCATTTCGAATACTCGACGACCAAGGGCGTGCCGGGGCGGTAGCGCCAGCGTGACGGGACAGCGGGGCCGCCGCCGTGCTAGCCTTCAGCCATAACAAATCTCATTCGGGGGAGAAGCGTCTATGTCGATCGAACTCACGCTGCTGGTCTGGTCGGTGGCGCTCGCTTTCGTGCAGGTGCTCGTCGCGGTGGCGGGCGCCAGCGGGCAGGTGGATTTCGCCACGCTCGCCGGCAATCGCGAGGGCCTGCCGGCGCTCACCGGCTGGGCCGGGCGGGCGCAGCGCGCGCACCGCAACATGCTGGAGAACCTGCCGCTGTTCATCGCGCTGGTGCTCGTCGCCCAGATCGCCGGCCGCACCAACGGGATGACGGCGCTGGGCGCGCAGCTTTTCTTCTGGGGACGGCTGGCGCATGCGATCATCTACGTCGCCGGCGTGCCGTGGCTGCGCACGCTGGCCTGGCTGGTGTCGGTGATCGGCCTCATCCTGATCTTCCTGCAGCTCCTGTAGCGGCCGCGGCGCGCCGGCGCGGCGCGCCGAGCCCGCCCCCAAGGACGGGCGGTCGGGTCATCGGCCGCCGCGCTACTCCCGCTTGTCCCAGGCGGGGATGGGGTAACGCGGCTTGGTCACGAGCCTGTCGCTATAGACCGCGACCACAGTGCCATCCTGCACTTGGATGACCGTCTGCGGCAGGATGATCTGTCCCCGCTCGTCGAAGCGGATTCGCGCGAAGAGACTCGAAAAGTCGATCTTGGCGATGGCCTCGCGCACCTTTTTGGGATCAAGCGAGCCTGCCGCCTCGATCGCCTTGACGAAGGTCTCGACATCGGCCGCCGCGGAAGCGCCATGATAATCGGGATCGTAGCCGTACTTCTCCTTGTAGAGGTGGGCGAATTGCTCGGCGTCGCCGAACCAGTCGTCCTTGAACGCCGGCGAGGGCAGCCAGGAGGTCATGCCGAAAGCGTATTCCGCGTCCTTGCCCAGCGCCCGGCGCAGATCCGCCGTCGGCACGCCGACGGTGAAGGAATAGAACAGCGCCGGGCTGACATCGAGGCTCTTCATCTGGCGTATGGCGTTGAGCACGTCGGGCTCCAATCCGCCCCAGAGCAAGGCATCGGGCGCCTTCGACTTGATCAAGGACAGGATGGACGAGAAATCGCTGCTGCGGGCGGCATAGAGCTGATCGACGACGATCTCCATTCCCGCCCTCTCCAGCAGCTTGCGGGTGCCCTTGGCCATCGACACGTCGAAGGCATCGTCGGCCGAGACGAGCGCGACGGTCTTCGGCTTCGGTTCGAGCTTGCCCAGCATCTCGATCGTGCTGCCGAAGTAATCCTGCGCCGGCGGCAAGGTGCCGAAGACGTATTTGTAGCCGCGGCTGAAGATCTGGTCGGACGCGCCGCCGCCCTGCACCATCGGCACCTCGTATTTCTCGGCGACCGAGGAATCGTCGAGCGCGTCGCTGCTGGAATAGGGACCGAGCAGGAAATTCACCTTGTCGCGGGTGACGAGCTGGACGTATTGGCGCACGCCGAGATTCGCGTCCGACTGGTTGTCGAGTATTTCGAGCGCGAGCTTGTACCGTTCGCCGCCGATCTCGACGCCGCCCTGCGCGTTGATCCGTTCGACGGCGAGCTGATAGGCGTCGCGATAATAGCGCCCGGTATTGGCCAAGCCCCCGGTGAGCTGGAGCGCGGCGCCCAGGGTGATGGTGCCGGTCTGGGCCGAGGCCGTCGGCGCAAGGCCCAGCGCCAACAGGACGGCTCCGGCCGCGGGCAGAAGCCGCCTCATATCAGATTTCCTCGGGGATCATGCTGATCGCGCCGCAGGGGCATTCCTGGGCGCAGATGCCGCAGCCCTTGCAGTAGTCGTAGTCGAAGCGGTAGCGCTCGCCCGGCCCGAGCTTGACGACGGCGCTGTCGGGGCAGACGCCGTAGCAATTGTCGCATTCGAAGCAATTGCCGCAGGAAAGGCAGCGCCGCGCCTCGAAGAGCGCGTTGGTCTCGTCGAGCGCGCCCTGCACTTCGTCGAAGGTGGATTGGCGGCGGATCAAATCGAGCATCGGCCGCACCGTCTTCGGCGCATCCGAGTAATACCAGGGGTTGAGCCGCTCGAAGGTCGCGTCGGCATGCTTGGGCGCCGGCGCGTAAGTTCGGCCCCGGAGCCAGGCGTCGACGTAGCGGGCCGCCTTCTTGCCGTGGCCTGCCGCCACGGTGACGGTGCGCTCCGACGGCACCATGTCGCCGCCGGCGAAGAGGCCGGGATGCGCCGTCATCATGTCGGGGCCGACCTTGACCACGCCGTCGACGATCTCGAGCCCCGGCACCTTGTCGAGGAGCGAGAGGTCGACGTCCTGGCCGAGCGCGAGCACGACGGAATCCGCGGCGATGGTCTCAAGCTCGCCCGTCGGCTGGGGGAATCCCTTGTCGTCGAGCACCATTTTCTCGAGCGTGATTCCGTCGCCGCCCGCCTGCCGGATGGTCGAGAGCCATTTGATCATCACGCCTTCCTGCAGCGCTTCTTCGATCTCGAAGTCGTGCGCCGGCATCTTCTCGCGGGTCCGGCGGTAGACGATGAGCGCCTCGGTGGCGCCGAGGCGCTTGGCCGTCCGCGCCATGTCGATGGCGGTGTTGCCGCCGCCATAGACGACGACGCGCCGGCCCAGCATCGGCTTTTCCTCGCCTTCGAGGCTGCGCAGCACGGAGATCGCGTCGAGGACGCGCGCGGCGTCGCCGGCGGGAATATGCGCGCGCTTGGCGATATGCGCGCCGACGGCGAGAAAGGCGGCGTCGAAGCCGCCGCCTTCCATCGCCTCGAGGATGTTCTCGACCTTGCTGTTGAGCACGAGCTCGATGCCGAGATCGAGGATGCGGCGCACTTCCGCGTCCAGCACGTCGCGCGGCAGGCGGTATTTGGGAATGCCGAAGCGCATCATGCCGCCGGCCAGCGGACCCGCCTCGCGGATGGTCACGCCATGGCCGAGCATCGCCAGGTGATAGGCGGCGGCAAGCCCCGAGGGGCCGGCGCCGACGATGAGCACGCGCTTGCCCGAGGCCGCCGCCGGCGCGTCGAACTTCCAGCCGCGGCGGATGGCCTCGTCGCCGAGGAAGCGCTCGACCGAATTGATGCCCACCGCCTCGTCGAGCTTGCCGCGGTTGCAGGCGCCTTCGCAGGGGTGATAGCAGACGCGGCCCATGATCGCCGGGAAGGGATTGTCGCGCACGAGACCGCGCCAGGCCGCCTCGTATTCGCCGGACTCGGCGTGGAAAAGCCAGCCTTGGATGTTCTCGCCGGCGGGGCAGGCGTGATTGCAGGGCGGCAGGTTGTCGACATAGATGGGACGCGAGGTGCGCCAGGAGCCGGTATGGTTGGCGCGCGAGGAGCCGGGATCGAGAGTGATGGCGAAGGGCTTTTCCATCAGCGCGCTCCGTCGTCGAGCAGGCCGTAGCGGCGGATGTTGCGGTCGGCGATCGCCTGGATCCGCGCGATGACGTCCGGGCGCGGCGTCGGGGCGAAGAGATGCGCGAAGCGGCGCTGCGGCTTCAGATATTCCTCCACCGGCGTCTTGCGGCGGATCTTGAGGACGGCGGTGACCTCGCCGCGCTCGGCCTCGAAGACGGGAAAGATCCCGCTTTCCTTGGCGAGCCGCGCCAGCTTGATCGTGTCCTGCGCCGCGGAGCCCCAGCCCAACGGGCACGGCACGAAGACGTGGATGTATTTGGCGCCGCGGATGGCGATCGCCTTCGCCACCTTGTCCTCGAGATCGTGGAGATCGGCGACGGTGGCGGTGGCGACATAGGGAATGCCGTGGGCGACGGCGATCCACGGCAGATCCTTGCCCTGGCCGAAGACGTTGCCCGGCTCCTCGCCGACCGCCGCGGTCGTCGCGGTGCGCGCCGCCGGCGGCGTCGCCGAGGAGCGCTGCACGCCGGTGTTCATGTAGGCCTCGTTGTCGTAGCAGATGTAGAGGACGTCGTCGTTGCGCTCGAACATGCCGGAGAGGCAGCCGAAGCCGATATCGGTGGTGCCGCCGTCGCCGCCTTGCGCCACGACGCGGACGTCGCCGCGGTTCTTGACCTTCATCGCCGCGGCCATGCCGGTGGCGACCGCCGCGGCGTTGCCGAAGAGCGAATGGAGCCACGGAATTTGCCAGGAGCTCTCGGGATAGGGCGTCGAGAACACCTCGAGGCAGCCGGTGGCGTTGGCGGCGATGAGCTGCCGGCGGGTGGCGTTCATCGCGGCGTCGATGGCGTAGCGCGCGCCCAGCGCTTCGCCGCAGCCCTGGCAGGCGCGGTGGCCGCAATTGAGCGAGTTGCTGCGCGCGCGGTCGGATTGCACGGTGCGCTGCTCCGGCTTCAGCAGCCGGTTGCCGATGGTATGGGTGCCCGTCTGATAGAATTTTATCGGTTGGTGCATGGGTTCCGCCTAGAGGATCTTGGCGCCGACGACGCCGACATTGCGCAGCACCGCCTCGGCGATGGGGCCCGAGCGGCGCACCTCTTTCTCATGCGCGAGCACCTGATCGACGATCTCCCGGTTGAGATCGAGGAAGTGGAGGCGCTCGAGCCTGCCGGCGATGGCCGCGCTCAGCGCGCGCCTCAGGCTTGCCTTGGTGATGGCGCGCCCGCCCAGGCCGGCGATGACGGTATAGCCGCGCAGATGGAGGCGCCCCGCGAGCGCCATGCGCACATCGGTGGCGACGATGCCGCCGATGCCGATGGCGAGGCTCTTCTCGACGACGACATAGAGCCTCACCCGCGCCAGCGCGTCGCGCACCTCCTTGAGCGGGAAGGGGCGGAAGGTGGTGATGCCGAGCGCGCCGATCTTGACGCCGTCCTCGCGCATCTCGTCGACCGTGTCCTTGATGGTGCCGAGCACCGAGCCCAAGGCGATGACGGCGATGTCGGCGTCCTCCATGCGATAGGGGCGGACGAGGCCGCCGGAGTCGCGGCCGAAGACGCTCTTGAAGTCGCGCGCCAGCGCCGGAACGAGGTCGAGCGCCTGCAACTGCTTGGCATGGGCGAGGTAGCGGACCTCGGTGAAGGCCTCGGGCCCCACCATGGCGCCGATGGTGACGGGTTGCGCGGGGTCGAGCACCTGGCGCGGCTCGAAGGGGGGGAGATAGCGGTCCACCTGCTCCTGGCTGGGCAACTCGAGGCGCTCATAGGCGTGGGTGAGAATGAAGCCGTCCATGCACACCATCGCCGGCACCGACAGCTCCTCGGCGAGCCGAAAGGCCTGGATGTGGAGATCGATCGCCTCCTGGTTGGTCTCGGCAAAGAGCTGGATCCAGCCGCAATCGCGCTGGCTCATGCTGTCGCTGTGATCGTTCCAGATGTTGATCGGCGCGCCAATGGCGCGGTTGGCGACCGTCATGACGATCGGGAGGCCGAGGCCGGCGGCGTTGTAGACCGCCTCGACCATGAACAGCAGCCCCTGGCTCGCCGTCGCGGTGTAGCTGCGCGCGCCCGCCGCCGAGGCGCCGATCGCCACCGACATGGCGGCGAACTCGGATTCGACGTTGACGAACTCGCAAGGCGCGAGCGCGCCGCTCTTCACCATCTCGCCGAGCGCCTCGACGATATGCGTCTGCGGCGAGATCGGATAGGCGCAGATCACCTCGGGCCGGCACAGCGCCACCGCCTCGGCGACCGCATGCGAGCCTTCGATCTGCTTAAGCATGGACCGCCTCCGAGCTGCGCCGCGCCGCCTCGTAGGCGGCGGTCGCGGCGGCGATGTTGCCTTGCGCCAGCGTCCCCTTGAAGCGCTGCTCGATCGCCTTCAGCACCGAGGCGAGCGAGAACACGCCGGAGATCGCGGCAAACGCGCCGAGCAAGGGCATGTTCGGCACCGGCCGGCCGAGATGCTTCACCGCAAGCTCGGTCGCCGGCACCGTGCACAGGCGCTGCACGTGGTAGCGCGCGGCGAGCTCGGCGATGCCGAGCTCGGCGAAGCTTCGGCTGGTGTTGATGAGGACGTAGCCGTCCGCATGCAACCCCGAGAACACGTCGACCTGATGCAGCAGGGTCGGGTCCTGGATGATCAGCGCGTCGGGCTCGAGGATCGGCTCGCGCAGCCGGATGTCCTTGTCGTCGATGCGGCAATAGGCGACGACCGGCGCGCCGGTGCGCTCGGAGCCGAAGCTCGGAAAGGCCTGGGCGAAGCGGCCTTCGAGGAAGGCCGCGATCGACAGCATCTCGGCCGCGGTAACCACGCCTTGCCCGCCGCGGCCATGAATGCGTATCTGGAACATGGGGCAACATCCTCCGCGGGAAGCGCGGCCGGCCGAGCCCCCTCCGGCCGCGCTCCGGCGCCGCCTCAGCCCGCGCCTCGGCGCGCCATCCGCCGGCCAACCACTCTATCCGGCGCCTTCGGTCGCGCCTTGACGCAGATCAAATGTGGCCGCCCGCCGCCCCTGCGCCCATCCTCCCGCCGCCGAGGAAGACCAGCGCGGCCGGGGGGGTGGCGACATCTCCGCGCTTTGATCTGCATCAACGCGCGGAAGCCGGGAATCCGGCTCAAATTTCACGGACCAGGCGTCCTTGCGAGGCGGCCCCATGAACTCCGACGACCTCATGCGCGAGCTGCGCAACATCGAATGGCTCATCGCCGCGCTGAGCGCGCACCCCAACGGCGACAGCGTGGATCTTCGCTGGCTGCGGGCGCAGCATAAACTCCTGTCGGCGTTGCGCGAATTTCGCGCCGCGCAGAAAGGCGAGAAGGTGGTCTCGCTCGCGGATTGGCGCTGGGGCCGCGCCGCCGCGTTCGTGGAGGCGGCAAGGGTCGCCTGAGCCCCGCCGGGATCGTCCCTGGCGCGGCGTCGAGAGCCGGCAAGCGGGCATTCCACGCAGCAGATCGGCCGATCGGCGAAGCGGCAGCCGCCGGCGGCTCTCGCCCGCCATCCTCCTGGGCGACAGGGCAGAGGTGCGATAGGATCGGGCGCCGCCTGTCGCCGGCCGCATTGGACCCTCCATGGAATTCGAACAGCTTCACTATTTGCCGCTGCCCCTGCCGTTCTTTTCGATCCTGGTGGCGGCGTTCCTGGTGCTGGTTGCCCTGCTTCAGCTCGGCGCGCTGCGCTATGCCTATATGCGCCTCGGCATCAGCTCGACGGCCGCCCTGCTGCTGTTGCTGGGATCGCTGCTCGGCAGCTATTTCAACATTCCGGTGGCCGAGCTGCCGGGGCAGCGCGTGGTGTCGGGACAGGACGTCGCCTTCTATGGCATGCGCTACGTCGTGCCGGTCGTCGTCGCATGGCCCGGGACCATCATCGCGGTGAATGTGGGCGGCGCGCTCATTCCGGCGGCGGTGTCGCTTTATCTGCTGATCAAGCACCGCCTCTGGCTCCAAGGGGTCGTGGCGGTCGCCGGCATCGCCGTCATGTGCCATCTGCTGGCGCGTCCGACCCCCGGGCTCGGCATCGCGGTGCCGGTCTTCGTCCCCGCGATCACGACGGCCATCGTGGCGCTGCTGCTGTCGCGCCGGCACGCGGCGCCGCTCGCCTATATCGGCGGCAGCCTCGGCACGCTGATCGGCGCCGACCTGCTCAATCTCGGCAACATCCGAGGCATGGGGGCGCCGATCGCCTCCATCGGCGGGGCGGGAACCTTCGACGGAATCTTCCTGACCGCCATCCTCGCGGTGCTCTTCGCCAGCCTCACGCGGCCGCCGCGCCGCGACCGCGCCGCGGCGTAGAAGAACGGCGAGCGGGCAGCGTATTTGACCGCGCGGGGAAAGCGGCATAGCCTTTTCGCCGATCGCCGGCGCAAGCGGCGAAGGAGGAGAGCATGAGCAGAACGCGCGATCACGCGGATCTGACCCGGGTCGGACCGGGCACCGTGATGGGCGAGTTCATGCGGCAATATTGGATCCCGGCCGCCTTGTCCTCGGAGCTTGCCGCCGACGGCGATCCGATGCGGCTGCTGCTGCTCGGCGAAAAGCTCATCGCCTTCCGCGACAGCGCCGGGCGGGTGGGCGTGATGGACCAGCGCTGTCCCCATCGCTGCGCCTCGCTGTTCCTGGGCCGCAACGAAGAGTACGGGCTTCGCTGCGTCTATCACGGCTGGAAGTTCGACGTGAGCGGCCGTTGCGTCGACATGCCGAGCGTGCCGGCGGAGCGGGACTTCAAAGCCAAGGTGAAGGCCAAGGCCTATCGCACCGCCGAGCGCAACGGCCTCGTCTGGGTCTATATGGGCGCGCGGCAGGAGGCGCCGCCGCTGCCGGCGATCGAGGTGGCGCTCTTGCCGGCGGAGGACATGACGCAGCAATTCGTGCAGCGCCGCTGCAACTGGCTGCAGGCGCTCGAAGGCGAGATCGACACCGCGCATTTCGGCTTCCTCCACATGGGATGCATCGGCCCCGACGACCTCCATCCCGCGGACAAGCTGCGCTACACGGTGACGGACCGCGCCCCCGACTATCACGTCGCCGACGCGCCCTGGGGCACCACCTATGCCGCCTACCGGCCGGCGGATCCGGGACAGCTCTACTGGCGCGTCGCCAATTTCCTGTTTCCGTTCTGGACGCAGACGCCCGCCGGCTCCTTCCCGACCCATGTCGGCGCGCGCGCCTGGGTCCCGATGGACGACGAGCACACCATGTTCCTGCACCTCCATTGGAAGCGCGCGGCGCCGTCGCTTCCCATGGTGCGGCAGGACGGCACGGTGCCGCTGCACCTCACCCGCACGCTCGACTATCTGCCGAACGACACCGGCTGGCACGGCCGCTGGCGGCTCCGCGCCAATGAGGACAATGACTGGCAGATCGACCGCGCGTCCCAGCGCGACGGCAGGAGCTTCAGCGGCATCGGCAACATCCACCTCCAGGACCAGGCGGTGACCGAGAGCATGGGGCCGATCGTCGACCACAACCTCGAGCATCTCGGCCCCTCCGACCGCATGATCACGCACACCCGCCGGCGGCTGCTGAAAGCGGCGCGCGCCTGGCGCGACGACGGCGCCGCGCCGCCTTGCGTCGACGATCCCACGCCCTATCTCAAGGCGCGCAGCGGCTATTTCCTCAGCGAGGACGGCATCGACTGGCGCAACGCCTATGCGCGGCAGGTCGAGACGGCGGCACGGCCCGCGCCGATGCCGCAGGCGGCGGAGTGAGAGCGGCGGAGCGCTTCGTCAGAGATATCTAAGCCGCTTCCGGCTCCCTCAGCACCGCGTCGAACTGCTCCAGCGCCCAGTCGACCTCGGCGCGGGTAATCACCAGCGGCGGGCTGATGCGGATGGTGTGGTCGTGGGTGTCCTTGCACAGCACGCCGCGCCGGCGCAGCGCCTCGCAATAGCGCCGCGCGCCGCCCGCCGCCGGGCGAAGCTCGACGGCCATCATCAAGCCGCGGCCGCGCACCTCCTTCACCACCGCGCTGCCGATGCCGCGCAGGCCGGCGAGGAAGCGCGCGCCCATCGCGGCTGCGTTCTCGATCATGCCCTCTTCCAAGAGGACCCGCAGCGCGGCGCGCGCCACGGCGCAGGCGAGCGGATTGCCGCCGAAGGTGCTGCCGTGCTCGCCCGGCTTCAGCACGCCCAGGACCTCGTCGTTCGAGAGCACCGCCGACACCGGATAGAAGCCGCCCGACAGCGCCTTGCCGATGAGCGTGAGATCGGCCTCGATCCCTTCATGCTCCTCGGCGAGCAGCCGGCCGGTGCGGCCGAGCCCGGTCTGAACCTCGTCGAGGATCAGGATCACGGTGTGGCGCGTGCAGATCTCGCGCACCGCTTTGAAATAGCCCGCGGGCGGCAGGATCACCCCCGCTTCGCCCTGGATGGGCTCGACCAGAAAAGCCACCGTGTGCGGCGTGATCGCGGCTTCGAGCGCGGCGGCGTCGCCGAAGGGCACGATGCGGAAGCCCGGCGTGAAGGGGCCGAAGCCGTCGCGCGCCGTGGGATCGGTGCTGAAGCCGACGATGGTCAGCGTGCGGCCGTGGAAGTTGTTGGCGCAGACGATGATCTCGGCCCGGTCCTCGGGCACGCCCTTCACCTCATAGCCCCATTTGCGCGCGACCTTGATCGCGCTTTCCACCGCCTCGGCGCCGGAATTCATCGGCAGGACCTTGTGCGAGCGGGTGGCGGCGCAAAGCTCCTGGTAGAACAGCGGGAGCTGGTCGTTCATGAAGGCGCGCGAGGTGATGGCGAGCCGCGACGCCTGCTCGGTGAGCGCGGCCAGGATGCCGGGATGGCAATGCCCCTGATTGACCGCCGAATAGGCCGACAGGCAATCGAGGTAGCGCCGGCCGTCCACGTCCCACACCCAGACGCCGCGGCCGCGGGTGAGGATGACGTCGAAGGGCTTGTAGTTGCGCGCGCCAAAGGCGTGCTCGAGCGCGCGATAGTCGTCGCGGGCCGCCGGCGGCGGCTCTCTCAACATCGTTTCGGCGGTGACGGTCATGTGGGTTCTCCTCAACCCTCTTCCCTCGAAGGACGGCGATCTATCCGGCCGCGCGCCGCAAGGCGCCGGCGCTCAGGGGGTCGAGGCGCAAGGTCATGCAATAGGCGCCGCCGCCGGACATGATGAACGGCAGGAGATCGACCTCGCTCACGCGATAGCCGCGCTCGGAAAGGCGAGCCACCAGGCGGGGCGGGGCGCTCGCCATCACCAGCCGGTCGCCGATATTGACCGCGTTGACGCTGAAGCAGGCGGCGTCCTCGTCCGTCGCCTCGATCCGGTCCTCGGGCGCGACGAGGCCGCGGATCGCGACCAGCGACTCTTCGGAAAACGCCGGCGGGTAATAGAGCACCTCGCCGCCGCTCAACGGGCAGAAGCAGACGTCGAGATGATAAAAGCGCGGCGAGACGAGCTCGAGCGCCGTCACCTCCTGGCCGAAGAAGGCGGCGACCTCGTCGGCCGCCCGCCGCGTCGAGCGCTGGCCGTAGCCCGCCCAGAACCGTCCGCGGGTCGCGTCCCAGATGCAATCGCCCGCCCCTTCCTGAAAGCAGCTCGCCGGGACCTGCGCGACCTCGTCGAGAAGCCCGCGCGCCATCAGCGCGCGGAAGCGATCGCGAAAATGCCGCTCTTCGCCCTGGCGCTCGGAGTGGCGAAAGCGCGCGACCAGCGCCAGGCGGTCGAGCACCACCGCGGCATTGGCGGGAAACACCATGTCCGGCTGGCCGGCAACGCCGGAGGCGATCTCGAGCCGCGCGCCGGCGGCGCCCAGCGCCGCGGCAAGCGCGCGGAAGCTGCGCCGGGCGGCGACGCCGTGGCCCGCCGGATCCTCGGCCCAGGCGCCGGGCTGCATCCACGGATTGATCGCGTAGGAGACCTCGAAATGCGCGGGGTCGGTCAGCAGCAGCAAGGGCTTCGCAGGCACGGGATGGTACTCCGCCAAAACACGCCGCGGTGCCGGACCGGACCGCCAGGAGCGCCACCGTCGCACGAGGGGGTGCCAACGAAAAGCCAGCATCCTTGACAAAATGCGCCATAGATAGGACATATCGTCAGAAAGAATTGGCAGATTGTCGAGGCGGCGATGGACGACACCGATCGGCGGCTGATTGCGTTGCTGCGCGACAACGCCCGGCTGCCGGTGGCCAGCCTGGCCCAGCTCCTGAAGGTCTCGCGCGGCACGGTGCAGAACCGCATCGACCGGCTGCTCGCCGAGGGCGTGATCGGCGGCTTCACCTTGCGCCTGAAGCCGGAAGCCGAGCCCCAGCGCGTGCGCGCCATCACCATGGTGGCGGTCGACGGCGAGCACGCCAGCGCGGTGATTCGGGCGCTGCGCGGCATCCCGGAGGTTCAGGCGCTCCACACCACCAACGGCCGCTGGGACATCGTCGTCGAGCTTGGCGTCGACAGCCTCGAAGCCTTCGACCAGGCGCTGCAGCGCATCCGCCTCATCAAGGGGATTTCGAACTCCGAGACCAGCCTGCTGCTGTCGACGCATAAGATATGACGAGGCGGCGAAAGGGAATTGGACGATATCGGCTCATCAGCGCGGCACGACACGTTGAGACAGAACACCTCTCACCACGTGTCCCTGCACACAGCGCCCAGCCGCGAACTTTCCTTGTGAACGAGCCTGCGCTCAAACTTAAGCCGGCCGGAATGGAACTCTTGCGACGTTCTCAGTTTGTACTAGAATTGCCGTAATGGGGAAAACGACTTATCAGATACGAGGACGAACTGGTCGGAAGCGAAGGAAGCACTGAAATGCCTGCACCGCCGCCGGGGCGCACACAGTCCGTTCCTTCGTCATCAGAAATCCATCCACTGCATGCGGCGCTTAATTCGCCGGAAAAGATCGATCACGCGGCTGCAATATATGGATGGTCCGCAATCTCCGACCAGTTTCGAAAATCCTGGCACGGAGATGCGGCCATCCATTTCGTCCGGCACGGTGAAAGTCTCAACAATCGATTGGGCCTCGTCACGGGGAAATCGGATCCGCCTCTCACGGATTCCGGTCGACGTCAAGCACAATCGCTGCGCGCCATGCTTGTCTCGGGTTCGGTTGATTTGGTTATCTCAAGCACACTGCGCCGTGCTCGCGAAACGATGGCAATTGCCCTGGCTTCAGTCCCAGCTCTCAAAACCTCGCCATATTTCGATCCCCGCGTCAACGAGCGGTCACTTGGCGAGCTGGAAAACCAACCAAACAGACCCGTTCGCGGCTACGCTAGAGGCGACTTGGATTTTGCACCGGAGGGAGGCGAAAGCTATCGGACGCTGGCGCAACGATGCTTCTCATTTTTGATCGACCTTCGCGCCGAAGTGGAACGCTCCCGACAAACGCGCCGTCTTGAGGTGTTCGTATTTTCTCATGTTGGCCCAATGCGAGTCTTCAAAGCCGTCTATGATAAATCTGTGTCATCCCCCGCTCAGATGATGGCAATCTCATTTGAAAACACCATGATGCTCTCGTGCCGTGGATCGAATTGGCATTTACCGGATTATTTCATTCGATGAGCGGAGTGGACAAAAATTATCAAGAGCGAGTGCTCGATAAGTATCGCGACATTCGCGATAACCGGAATTTCTCGGAAGACAAACTTACCGAGTTGCGAAGGCACTTCAAAGCCGCTCCGGACGAAGTGAAACACGGCGTCGTATGTGTTGTGGCGTGCGGCTCGTATGCGCGGCTTGAGGCATCATCGAGATCGGATCTTGATATTTTAATTGTAACGCGCGGAGCGGACAACGCAGGTAAGATGCGGGACCACGTCAGACGGATCCTTCGGAAGTTGAAGCTTCCGCTGCCGAACGAGAAAGGCGTTTTCGCTTCAGATTGCGACGAACATGAGCTGCTGGCGGAAGTCGGGGGAACCAAGGAAAAATATGAAACATTGTCGCGCCGTCTTCTTCTGCTCTTGGAGTCGCGCGCGCTGTTAAACAACCGATCCTACGACAAACTCGTGGCTAAAATCGTGGCGGAGTATGCAGGCGACGTTATGGCTGACTCGACGAAAAATTTCGTGTATCTGCTTAATGATCTCATCAGGTACTTCCGCACAATCTGCGTTAATTATCAACATTCGAAGGGTGCAGAATGGGGGAAGTGGCTCATTCGCAATATCAAACTGCGACACAGCCGTGTACTTATGTATTTCAGTCTGGTTGCATCGCTTGGGGAGCTCAGTCGATTTGAGGGGGACGACAAAGTCGAAGAGCTCAAAAACTACATTGGAATGACGCCCCTTGAAAGGCTATTCAAATGCTATGGCAAGGCCGGTGACACGAATTTCTTTCGATTTGCGGGAGCGTGTGACGTGTTCCTCCGTTACCTCAGCGATGAGGATTCTCGCAGCGCGCTCGCGGAACTCGAATATGACGAACGATATGGAGATCGAAATTTTGCGAGTCTAAAGGCGAACTCCGACGCAATCGCGGCGGAATTGACCCGCTTCTTTTTTGCACGTCGCGGATATTGGAGCGAGCGATTTTTTGAATATCTGATAATCTAATGCTTAGGGCAACAGGCGACGTGATCCACTCGCAAATTCAATTGGCGCCTGCCTTTCTTGTCTCGCCGGAAGATGCGGATGGTTTTCGCCCCGCACAGACCGGTTCGGCAACTCGCTCCCCTCCGCATTTCACCGTGCGTGACATATCTGAATTACGCGATCGTATTCCGCCGGGTGCAATTTTTGCCCGAGTTAATGAGGTCCACTACAAGCAGTTGCCGATTTGCCGTTTATCGCGGCACCCGATCCAAGTTCATTCGTGTTTACAGTGGCTGGAAAATTCCCCATTAGGTCTCGGATACGATCGCGTTCGTGATCTGCATTACCAACTCGACGATGTGCTTATCAAAAATGAACGGATCGCCTTTGACGCGGCGTCTCGCCGGCATTCCAGCGCGAATTTCCGACTTCATTCAACGCCCGCTTGGACCGACGCTCCCCCGCCAGGGGCAACTTTTCTCCCTCGAAGCGGGTGGTGGAGCAATTTGGCGTCGCGGCGCGCATTTGCATATGACCGGCCGAGTCGTGGAGCACCGGCCGTGGTCCCGGACGACTATATCCTGGCTGCTCGCGTTATGAATGGAGCCGGCTGAAAGCGACAGTGGGACATGCGCGAGAAGGAGCTACGCATCGCCCTCGTCTTCTTCGGCGGCATCTCGCTGGCCGTCTACATCCACGGGGTGAGCAAGGAGATCCTGAAGCTCGTCCGCGCCTCGCGCTTGCTGCACCTGGTGCCGGGAAGCGCCGCGGCCGAGGCGGTCCGCGCCCAGGCCGCGCGGGACGACCCGGCCGACCCCGAGCACGACACCGAGGAGATCTGGGCGGAGCTGCTGAGCGCGCTCGCCCGGACGACCGACCTCCGGGTCCTGGTCGACGTCGTCGCCGGAGCGTCGGCTGGCGGGATCAACGGCACCGTGCTGGCGCGCGCGCTGGCGCACGACCTCCCGATCAAGGCCATCCGCGATCTCTGGCTCGAGCAGGGCGACGTGGAGATCCTGCTCGATCCCGCGGCGCGCGCCGGGGTCTGGAGCAAGGTCTTCATGCGCCCCTTCCTGTGGGGCGCGGCCAGGCTGTACCGGCTTGCCGACATCAGGGATCCCGAGGTGCGGCGCAAGCTGTCGCTGTTCACGCGCTCGCGCTGGTTCAAGCCGCCTTTCAGCGGCCCGACCATGACGCGGCTGATGCACGAGGCGGTGCTGAGCCTCGGCGCCTCCCATCCCGCCGCCTCGCTGCTGCCCGCCGGCCACCGCCTCGACCTCTTCGTCACCTTGACCGACTATCACGGCTATCGGCGCGCGATCGAGATCCACGACCCCGCCCTCATCGACGAGCGCGAGCACGAGCGCCTGCTGCGCTTCTCCTATGAGCGCAGCCCCGGCGACAGCGCGCGCAGCGATTTCGGCCTCGAGAACGCACCGGGGCTCGCTTTCGCCGCGCGGGCCACCTCGTCCTTCCCCGGCGCCTTCCCGCCGGCGCGGCTTGCCGAGATGGACGAATTCCTCGCGGCGGAAGGACGGACCTGGCCGGGGCGCGCGGCGTTCCTGGCCACCGCCTTCGATCCGCCCCCCAGCGCCGAGGTGGAAGCCGAGCACGCCTCGTTCATCGACGGCTCCGTGCTCAACGGCAAGCCGTTCCGCGAAGCGATCCGGGCGGTGCGCGGGCGCGCGGCGCAGCGCGAAGTCGACCGCCGCCTCGTCTATGTCGATCCCGTGCCGCGCCTGGCGCCGGACAACGGCGCCCGCCGGCCGCCGGGATTCTTCTCGGCGCTGCGCGGCGCGCTTTCCGACATCCCGCGCAACGAGCCCATCGCCAACGAGCTCGACTGGATGGGCGAGCAGAACGAGCGGGTGCGGCGGCTGCGCGCCATCATGGAAGCGGCGCGCCCGCAGGTCACCGACCTCGTCTCGGAAGTCCTGCCGCGCGCGCTCGGCGGCACGCTCGCCGCCGATCAGGTCGCGCGCTGGCGCGAGGCCGCCAGCGCGCGGGCGGCGCGCGAGGCGGGCTTCGCCTATGAGGGCTATGTCCGCCTCAAGCTCGCGGCGGTGCGCGCCCAGCTCGCCCAGACGATCGCCGGCATGATCGGCGCGCGGCCCCGCTCCGCCGCCGCCCGCTTCCTGGCCGGCGCCATCGACGCCTGGGCCGAGGTCGCCGGCATCGCCTATGCCCGCAGCGGCAGCCACGCCGCCGGCGGCGACATGAGCGCCGTCGCCGGCGACGCGCCGAAATGGGTCCGCTTTCTCCTCGCCTTCGACGTCGAGTACCGGAAGCGCCGGCTCCATTTCCTGGTCCAGGGCCAGAACCGGATCCGCGAAAGCCTCATCCAGGCCGGAGCGCCGCAGGCCCAGCTCGACGCCGTCAATGCGCTGAAGCGCGAATTCCACCGCCAGCTCGACGAACAGCGGCGCCGCGAGACGGCCGAGTATTTCCCGGCCGAGACGCGCGCCTTGGCGCGTGCCGTCTTCGCCGCGCCGGCGGCGGAGGCCGCCGCGCGGCGCGGCGAGGAGGCGCCGCAAGCCTTCGTCGCGACGGCGGTAGAGAGCATCGACCGGCTCGCGCTGCGCATCGGCGAAGAACTCGAGCTCGACCGTTGCACGCGCGAGATCGACGCCGCGCTCGCCGCCCTCGATCCCGCCCTCTGGCCGGACGGCGCGAGGCGCGAGGCGCTGGTCAACCATCTCGGCTTCGCCTTCTGGGACGTGCTGGCGCTGTCGGTCGCCAATTGGCGCGACGCCGGGGAATTCGAGGAGATCCTCGTCGACCGCATGAGCCCCGAAGACGCGCGCACGCTGAAGAGCCTCGGCGTTCCGCTGGCCCTCAAGGGGGCGGGGCTGATGCATTTCGCGGCCTTCTTCTCGCGGCGCTACCGCGAGCACGACTACCTCATGGGGCGGCTGCAAGCCGCCGACCGCATGGTCGACCTCGTCCGCGACAGCGCCGGCGCCGAGGCGTGCCGCGGCGTCGATATCGAGCGAGCGCGGCGGCGCATCCTCCACCGCATTCTCGACACCGAGGCGCCGCATCTGCCCAACAGCGCGGGGCTCGTCGCCGACCTCCGGCGGAAGCTCGCCGCCGAAGAGGCCGACGCGCCCGAGCGCAAGCGGGACGGCGGCCGGCGCTGACCGCCGGCGCGCGGACGAGGCGCGCGAGGATGGCGCGATATCCGATAAGAGGGCAAGATTGGGATTGGCCCGGAAGCAGCAAGGCTAGAAACGGCGCGCAAGATCGTCGCCCCACCTCACCCCAACCCTCTCCGCCCCTGAGAGGCGGAGAGGGAGGGACCCGCGTAGCGGGAGGGTGAGGTGGGGTGACCCGCAGCTTTGCGATGCTCGGTACGAGGCGCCGATCGGCGGCTACCGGAGGGAGGTAAAAGATGCGCTGGAAAGGCGTCGCGGTAACGATTGCGGTCATCGTCACCGCGCTGATCGCGGCGCAGCTCGTCTGCGAGGCGCTGGTCGATTTTCTCTGGTTCTCCTCGCTGGGCTATCGCTCCGTCTTCTGGACGATGCTCGCCGCCAAGGCCGCGCTCTTCCTCGGGGTCTTTCTCGCCACCGCCGCGGCGCTCCTGCTGTCGGCGGCGCTGGCGCTTGGCGCCGCCGGGCGGCGCGGGCCATGGCGGCCGCGTCTCGCCGAGCCCGGCGCCGCTTTCGGCCGCTTGCCCGAGACCCTGCCCGAGGTCTTCGGCTTCGCCGCGCCGCATCTCCCCTGGCGTCCCCTCATCTGGGGAGCGGCCCTTGTCCTCGGCCTTGTCGTCGCGGCGAGCGAGAGCGGCAATTGGGAAATAGCGCTGCGCTTCCTGCGCCAAGTGCCCTATGGCGAGAGCGATCCCGTCTTCGGCAAGGATATCGGCTTCTATCTCTTCTCGCTGCCCGCCTATGTCGCGCTCAAGAACTGGCTGATGGCGACGCTTGTCCTGAGCGCGCTGGTCGCCGGCGCGGTCTACGGGCTCAAGGGCGACATCGCCTTCGGGCAGCGGCCGCTGCTGGTCTCGCCCGCCGCCGTCGCGCATGGTTCGGCGCTGCTCGCGCTCTTCTTCGCGCTCAAGGCCTGGTCCTATGCGCTCGACCGCTTCCTGCTGCTCTACGGCGACAACGGCGTCGTCGTCGGCGCGGGCTATACCGACCTCCATGTCGAGCTGCCGGCGCTGTGGCTGCTCATGGCCATCGCCGCCGCCGCCGCCCTTGCCGCGGCGGCCAATGTCCGCCGGCGCGGCTATCGCCTCCCGGCCGCCGCCGCGCTCGCGGTCTTCGGCGGCTCTTTCGCGCTGACGTTCCTCCTTCCGGCGCTGGTCGAGCGCATCTATGTCAAGCCGAGCGAGCTGTCGCTGGAGACGCCCTATCTCAAGCGCAACATCGCGCTGACGCGGGAGGCCTACGACCTGCGGCAGGTCGCGGCCAAGCCTTTCCCGGCCGAGCAGGATCTCACCTTCGCCTCGCTCCGGGCCAACCCCGCCACCGTCGACAACATCCGGCTGTGGGACTGGCAGCCGCTGATGGATACCTACGCCCAGCTCCAGGAGATCCGCACCTATTACAAGTTCCGCGACGTCGACGTCGACCGCTATGACCTCGGCGGCGTCTATCAGCAGGTCATGCTGTCGGCGCGCGAGCTCGAGCCGGCGCTGCTGCCGCCCAACGCCCAGACCTGGGTCAATTTGCATCTGCTGTTCACCCACGGCAACGGCGTGGTGATGTCGCCGGTGACGCGGAAATCCGCCGAGGGCCTGCCGCTCTTCTACCTCAAGGACATCCCGCCGGTGGCCGAAGGCGGCCCCGCGCTCAAGGAGCCGCGAATTTACTTCGGCGAAGGCGCCGACAGCTACGTCATCGTCAAGACGAGCACGCCGGAATTCGACTATCCCAAGGGCAAGGACAACGTCTACGCCAACTATGACGGCGCCGACGGGCTCGCCCTCGGCGGCACGGCGGAGCGCAGCCTCTTCGCCTGGTATTTCGACGACCCGAACATCCTGCTCACCGGCTACATCACGCCCGAGAGCCGCATTCTGTTCCGGCGCAACATCAAGGAGCGGGTGCGCGCGATCGCGCCCTTCCTGCGCCTCGACCATGACCCCTATATCGTGGTGAGCGGCGGGCGGCTCTTCTGGATAGAAGACGCCTACACCACCAGCCGCTGGTTCCCCTATTCCCAGACGCTGCCGGGGAGCGGCGACAACTACATCCGCAATTCCGTCAAGGTCGTTATCGACGCCTATGACGGGACGGTGGGTTTCTACGTCGCCGATCCCGCCGATCCCGTGCTGGCCACCTGGCAGCGCGTCTTTCCCGGCCTGTTCCAGCCGCTGGCGGCGATGCCGTCGGAGCTGCGGGCGCACATCCGCTACCCCGAGGACCTCTTCCTGATCCAGGCGCAGCTCTACCGCGCCTATCACATGGAGGCGCCCGAAGTCTTCTACAACCGCGAGGATCTCTGGCAGTTCCCGCGCGAGCCCGCCGGCCTCGACGGGATCAACGCCGGCGACAGCCGCATGAAGCCCTATTACATCATCATGCGGCTGCCCGGCGAGGCGCGCGCCGAGCTCTTCCTCATGCTGCCGATGGTGCCGAGCCAGCGCCAGAACATGATCGCCTGGCTCGCCGCGCGCTGCGACGCGCCCGATTACGGCAAGCTCATCGTCTACGAGTTCCCCAAGGAGAAGCTGGTCTACGGGCCGTTCCAGATCGAGGCGCTCATCAACCAGAACACCGAGATCTCGCAGCAGCTCTCGTTGTGGAACCAGATGGGCTCGCGCGTCATCCGCGGCAATCTCCTGGTGGTGCCGATCGAGAACTCGATCCTCTACGTCTCGCCACTCTACCTGCGCGCCGAAACCGGCCAGCTTCCGGAGCTGAAGCGCGTCATCGCCGCCTATGGCGACCGCGTGGTGATGGAGGAGACGCTGGCGGGAGCGCTCGCCGCGCTCTTCAAGGAGACGGCGCCGCCGCCGGCGCTGCCCGGCGCATCGGCGGCGACAGGCCCCGTCGACGCGCGCGCCCGCGCGGCGCTCGAGCATTATGGGCGCGCCCTCGAGCGATTGAAGGCCGGCGATTGGAGCGGCTTCGGCGCCGAGCTCGACGCGCTCAAGCCGCTGCTGGAGCAGCTCGCCCGGCCGGGCGAGGCGCGCTGAGGGGGCGGTGGCGAGTCACCCCCCACCCTAACCCTCCCCCTCAAGGGGGGAGGGAACATGAGTATCGGGCGTCAAATAACTCCCTGCCCTTGAAGGGGGAGGGTGGGGAGGGGGCGATCGCTGCCGCGAAAGCCGAGAGCTATTCCCCCGCCTGGCGCCGCGCGGCGGGCTCGGCCGCGGCGGCGGCGGGGGCGGCGTTCAAATAGCAGGTGACGGTGGTGCCGATGCCGGGGCGCGAATCCATCTCGACCGTGCCGCCATGCAGCTCGATGAAGCTCTTGACCAGCGAGAGCCCGAGGCCGGGGCCGGACTGGCGCGCATTGGGGCTGCCGCGCTCGAACTTCTCGAAGATGCGCGCCTGATCCTCGCGCGGCACGCCGACGCCGGTGTCGGCGACGATGAGCGCGACGCGGTCGGCGGTGCGCCGCGCGGCGAGCGTCACCGTGCCGCCGGGGGGCGTGAATTTGAGCGCGTTGGAGATCAGGTTGAAGAGCGCCTGCTTCAACCGCCGCTCGTCCGCCACCAGCGGGCCGATATCGGTCGGGCAGTCGAAGTCGAGCTTGAGGCCCTGCTTCCTCGCGCGCTCGCGCGTCAGCGACAGCACGCTCGACATCAGCGTGTGGATGTCGACCTCCTGCGTCTCGAGCGTCATGTAGCCGGCCTCGATGGTGGCGAGGTCGAGGATGTCGTTGATCAGCGACAGCAGCCGGTGCGAGCTGTCGAGGATGCCGCGGCTGTAGTCGAGCTGGCGCGCGCTGAGCTCGCCGAAATACTGGTTGGTCAGGATCTCGGCAAAGCCGATGATGGCGTTCAACGGCGTGCGCAGCTCGTAGGAGACGTTGGCGATGAACTCGCTCTTGAGCCGGCCGGCGGTCTCCAGCGCCTCGTTGCGCTCGCGCAGCGCGCGCTCGACCCGCGTCGAATCCGTCACGTCGAGATAGCTCAGCAGGATGTTGCCGTCGGGCAGCGGCACCGTCACCGCCTGCAGCATCGAGCCGTCGCGCCGCGCGAGCCGCGTGCTCTCGGCCGTGTGCGCGGTCAGCCGCGCGATGATGCGCCGCTTCATCGCCGGCCAGTCGCCGCCGTCGTCGTAGAAGGCGCGCTGCTTCTCGATGATCTCGCCGACATGCGGCTCGCCGGTGAGATCGGCCGGCGCCAACTGCCACATCTGCGCATAGGCCGGGTTCGACAGCTTGAGCCGGCCGTCGCTGCCGTAGACGGCGATCGCCTCGTAGAGATTGTCGAGCGTCTCGCGCTGCACCTCGATGAGCGTGTTGTAGGAGCGCTCGAGCGCGAGCTTGTCGGTCACCTCCTCGTAGACGAAGGCGAGGCCGCCGAAAGGATGCGGCGAGACGACGAGGCGGAGCGTGCGGTCGTCCGGCAGATGCAGCAGCTCCTCCTGCGGCTCGATCAGCGAGGTGAACATGGCGAGCTGCTGGCGCTTGAAGGCGCGGAAATCGGCGTGCTCGGGGATGCGCCGGCGCTCGCGCAGCCGCTCCAGCACCTCGTCCAGCGTCGGCTCGGTGGCGAGCCAGTCCTCCTCGAGCCGCCAGAGCTTGGCGAAGGAGGTGTTGTGGAAGGTGAGCCGCGTGTCCGGCCCGTAGATGGCGATGGCGACGGCGACGTTTTCCAGCACGTCGGCATGGGCGGCGACGTGGCGCGCGAGCTCGGCCTGGATGTTCTCGAGGTCGGTATAATCCCGGGCATAGCCGAGAAGGCCGCCGGCGCCGTCGAGCGGCGCCTCGGTGAACTCGATCAGCCGGCGCGAGCCGGCGACGACGATGTGATGGCTCTCCGATTGCGGCACCGCCGAGCTGCGCGCGCGCGCGGCGAGCGCGCGGCCGTTGTCGCCGATGACGCCGGCGGCGATCTCGCGGCTTTCGGCCAGCACCTTCGCCGCGGGCGCGTCGAGCGCGGCGGCATAGGCGCGGTTGCAGTCGACGAGCCTGAGATCGGCGTCGCGGCGCCAGACCGGCAGCGGCAGCGCATCGAGCATGGCGCGCAGGCGGTCGCGCTGCTGGAGGAGCTGCGCTTTCTCGGCGGCGGCGGCAAGCCGGAAGGAGCCGTCGAGAAAGGCCACGACGTCGGCGTCGGCGACGCGCCGTCCGACCGCCTCGAGCGCCGTGCAGCCGTCGGTCAAGCGCAGGCCCTGCTGGAAGGCGACGCCCTCGGCGCGCAGCCGTTGCAGCGCGCTCTCGAACGCGGCCGCGTCCTGGCGCTCGGCGCGCGCCAGGAGATCGGCGAGGCTCGCCGCCGGCCGGTCGCCCGGCGCCTTGAGCGAGCCCGGGGTGAAGCTGCCGTCCAGCCCGCCGGCGGGCGCGCGCCAGACCGCCACCGGCAAGGCGCCCAGCGCCTGCGCGAGCCGGTCGCGCTCGGCGGCGAGCGCGCCGGCGCGGCGGCGGGCGCCCAGGAGAAGCAGGCCCGCCGCCAGGACGACGAGCGCGAGAACGCCGAGGCCGAGCCCGGCCGGTGGCGCGGCGACGGCCTCCCCGGCGGCGGCGAAAGCCGCCGCCGGCGACAGCGCTGCCGGACCGGCAAGGCCGAGCCAAGCCATCAGCCGCAACGAGTAACCTCTTGACCTGCCAAACGTTTCCCCAGGCGCAGCACGCCCCGCAGAGGGCTCGCCGATGGGCCGATTATGACGCGATCGCGGGAATTTGGCAGGCGAAAAAATTGCCGGCTCAGTAGCGGTAATGCTTGGGCTTGAAGGGTCCGTCGAGGTCGGCGCCGATATAGGCCGCCTGCGCCGGCGTCAACCGGGTGAGCTTGACGCCGAGCTTGTCGAGATGCAGCGCCGCCACCTTCTCGTCGAGATGCTTCGGCAGCACGTAGACCTGGTTCTCGTACTTGCCGCGATTGGTGAAGAGCTCGATCTGCGCCAGCACCTGGTTGGTGAAGGAGGCGCTCATGACGAAGCTGGGATGGCCGGTGGCGCAGCCGAGATTGACGAGCCGTCCCTTGGCCAGAACGATGAGCCGCTTGCCGTCGGGAAAGACGACCTCGTCGACCTGCGGCTTCACCTCTTCCCATCGGTAGTTCCTGAGCGCCGAGATCTGGATCTCGCTGTCGAAATGGCCGATGTTGCAGACGATGGCGCGGTCCTTCATCCGCCGCATGTGATCGATCGTGATGACGTCGATGTTGCCGGTGGCGGTGACGAAGATGTCGCCCTGCGCGGCGGCCTCGTCCATGGTGACCACCTGATAGCCCTCCATCGCCGCCTGCAGCGCGCAGATCGGATCGATCTCGGTGACCATGACGCGGGCGCCCTGGCCCCTGAGGCTCTTCGCCGAGCCCTTGCCGACGTCGCCGTAGCCGGCGACGACCGCGATCTTGCCGGCGAGCATCACGTCGGTGGCGCGCTTGATGCCGTCGACGAGACTCTCGCGCACGCCGTAGAGATTGTCGAATTTCGACTTGGTGACGCTGTCGTTGACGTTGATCGCCGGCACCTTGAGCTCGCCCGCCTTCATCATCTCGTAGAGCCGGTGCACGCCGGTGGTGGTCTCCTCGGAGATGCCGCGCACGCCCGCGAGCAGGTCGGGATACTTGTCATGCAGGATCTTGGTGGCGTCGCCGCCGTCGTCGAGCACCATGTTGGGGGTCCAGCCGCCGGGGCCGCGCAGCGTCTGCTCGATGCACCACTCGTACTCCTCCTCGCTCTCGCCCTTCCAGGCGAAGACCGGGACGCCGCGCTCGGCCATCGCCGCGGCGGCGTGATCCTGCGTCGAAAAAATGTTGCACGAGCTCCAGCGCACGCTGGCGCCGAGCGTCATCAAGGTCTCGATCAGCACCGCCGTCTGGATGGTCATGTGCAGGCAGCCGGTGATGCGCGCGCCCTTCAGCGGCTGCGTCCGGCCGAATTCGGCGCGCAGCGCCATCAGCCCCGGCATCTCCGTCTCCGCGATGGTGATCTCGCGCCGGCCCCAGCCGGCAAGCGCGATATCGGCGACCTTGTAGTCGGCGGCGGCGGCCATCGTGAAGCTCCTTGGAGACGGTAAGCCACGGACAACCGCATATAGCAACGGTTCGTTGCTGGAGCAAGAAGCTGGCGGCTATAAGTAAGCCGTCAGCCGTCAGCGATCAGCCATCAGCGATCAGCTATCAGCTATCAGCTATCAGCTATCAGCCAACAACATCGCTGCCCATTTGCCCACGGCTCGTGGGCAATGATGAGCTGACGGCTGATCGCTGACGGCTGACGGCTGATAGCTGTTGGCTGTTGGCTGTTGGCTGACGGCTGACGGCTGACGGCTGATCGCTGACGGCTTCCCTCACGCCGAGGCGTTGAAATCGTCGAGCAGGCTCACGATCCGGGCGTCGTCGAACTGATCCATGATGGCATGCGCGCGGCGGCCGGCGGCGACGAGATCGAGCGCGCGCACGCGCTGCTTGACGCGGCCGATCTTGCCCGGCGCCATCGAAAGCTCGCGGATGCCGAGGCCGAGCAGCAGCGCGGTGTAGCGCGGATCGCCCGCCATCTCGCCGCACAGGCTCACGCCGATGCGCGCGCGCAGCGCCGCCTCGACGGCGAACTGGATGAGGCGCAGCACGGCGGGGTGCAGCGGGTTGTAGAGATCGGCCACCTGCTCGTCGCTGCGGTCGATGGCGAGGGTGTATTGGATGAGGTCGTTGGTGCCGATGGCGAAGAAGTCGCACTCGGCGGCAAGCGCGTCGGCGGCAAGCGCGGCGCCGGGAATCTCGATCATGATGCCGAGCGGCGGCGGCGGATCGCCGATCCTGACGCCGCGCCGCTTGAGCCGGCGGGCCACCTGTCCCACCGCCTCGCGCACCTTGCGGATCTCGGCGACGGAGGAAATCATCGGCAGCAGGATGCGCACCGGCCCCTCGGCACTGGCGCGCAGCATGGCGCCGAGCTGGGCGTCGAGCAGCGGGCGGTCGCGCAGCGACAGGCGGATGGCGCGCAAGCCCAGCGCGGGGTTGGCGCTCTCGCCGGCGGCCTCGGCGAGCGGGGCCGCGAGCTTGTCGCCGCCGACGTCGAGCGTGCGGATGGTGACCGGCCGCCCGGCCATGCCGCGCACCAGCCCGCGATAGGCCTCGAACTGCTCGTCCTCGTCGGGCAGGTCCTCGCGATTCATGTAAAGGAACTCGGTGCGCACCAGCCCCAGCCCCTGCGCGCCGGCGGCCAGCGCCTGGTCGAGCTCGCGCGGCAGCTCGAGATTGGCCTGCAGCGCGATCTCGACCCCGTCGCGCGTCACCGCCGGCAGGCGCCTGAGCCGCGCGAGCTGCCGCTCCTCGCGCTCCAGCGTCTGCTGGCGCGCTTCGTAGCGGGCGATGGTCTCGCGCCCGGGATTGACGACGACGGCGCCCTCGGTGCCGTCGATGATCACCATGTCGCCGGAATCGATCTCGGTCAGCAGCCCGGCGACGCCGAGCACCGCCGGCAGCTCGAGCGCCCGCGCCATGATCGCGGTATGGCCCTCCCGCCCGCCCAGCACCGCGGCGAAGCCGGCGATGCGGCGCGGATCGATCAGCGCGGTGTCCGCCGGCGTCAGCTCCTCGGCGAGGATGACGCTGCCCTCGGTGACGTGCTGCAAGGCGGCATAGGGCGTCTTGGTGAGGTTGCGGATGAGGCGCGAGCCCACCACGCGGATGTCCTCGCCGCGCGCGGCGAGATAGGCGTCGCCCATGGCGTCGAAGCTGTCGGCGATCTCCGCGATCTCCATCTGCACCGCGCGCTCGGCGTTGACGCGCTCCTCGGAGATGCGGCGCACGGCGCCGCGCACCAGGCGCGAATTGGTCAGCATGGCGATATGGGCGTCGAGGAGATAGCCCACCTCCTCCGACGCCGAGGCGGGCAGCGCCGCGGCCTTGCCCTTGAGCTTCTTGAGCTGCTTCAGCGAGGCCGCCACCGCGGCGGCGAAGCGCTCGCGCTCCGCCTCGACCGCGTCGGCGGCGACGCGGTAGTCGGGCACGGCGATCTCGCGGTCGTCGCTGACGAAGGCCGGGCCGATGGCGACGCCGGGCGAGACGCCGAGCCCGTGCAGCACGCGCTCGCCTCTGGGCTTGTCATCGCTGGAATCGTCAGTCCTCATCGAAGCCGTCACAGATAAGCTCGGCAAGCGCCGCGACCGCGCGCTCGGCCTCGGGACCGGTCGCGCGCAGCTCGATGGCCGTGCCGGGACCGGCCGCGAGCATCATCAACCCCATGATCGAGCGGCCGGAGACGGCAGCGCCGTTCTTGGCCACCATGATCTCCGCATCGAAAGTATAGGCGAGCTTGACGAAGCGCGCCGCGGCGCGGGCATGCAGCCCGCGCTTGTTGCAAATGGTGACGGTGCGCCGAACCGGCTCGGCGCCCGCCGCCGTGCCGTCCTCGGCACTCATCCCCTGACGTCGGCGAGGAGCTGCGAGGCGACGTTGATGTATTTGCGCCCCGCCTCTTGCGCGCCGCGCACGGCGTTGGCGAGGGTTTCGCTCTGCCGGAGGCTCGCCAGCTTGATCAGCATCGGCAGGTTGATGCCGGCAATGACCTCGATCTTGGCCTTGTCCATGACGGAGATGGCGAGATTGGACGGCGTGCCGCCGAACATGTCGGTGAGCAGCACGACGCCGTCGCCGGCGTCGACCTCGCCGACGCAGCGCAGAATGTCCGCCCGCCGCTTCTCCATGTCGTCCTCGGGTCCGATGCAGACGGCGGCGATGTTGCGCTGCGGCCCCACGACGTGCTCCAGCGCCGCGACGAATTCGGCGGCGAGGCGCCCATGGGTGACGAGTACCATTCCGATCATTGGATGTCCTTTACCGGGCTCTCCGCCGCGGCGTCCGCGACCATCGCCGCCGAGCGATCGAGGTCGCGGTGGCCGATGCCGACGGGCCGGCCCTGCCGGCTGAGCCGGTCCGCCAGGCGCTCGGCGAGATAGACCGAGCGATGGCGGCCGCCGGTGCAGCCGATGGCGATGGTGAGATAGCTCTTGCCCTCGCTCTCATAGCGCGGCAGCAGCGGCTCGAGCCAGGCGCAGAGCCGGTCGAAGAACGGCGCGAAATCGGCGTCGGCCTCGATGAAGGCGCCGACCTCGGCGTCGCGGCCGGTGAGCGGCTTGAGCGCCGGAACGTAATGCGGGTTGCGCAGGAAGCGCACGTCGAGCACCAGATCCGCATCGCGCGGCACGCCATGGCGATAGGAGAAGGAGGTTACGAAGATGGCGATGCCGGGCGCGGCATCGAGCGCGAAATGCCCATGAAGCAGCCGTTTCAAATCCCCCGGGCTGAGAGCGGTGGTATCGATAACGAGGTCGGCGCGGTCGCGCAAGGGGGAGACGCGCTGGCGCTCCAGCGCGATGCCGTCGGTCACCGGCCGGTCGCCGGCCAGCGGATGGCGCCGGCGCGTCTCGGTGTAGCGGCGCACCAGGCGGTCGTCCTCGCAATCGAGGAAGACGATCCTGAGCTCGACGCCGTGCTCGGCGACCAGCCGGTCGAGCGCCGCGAGCAGCGACGCCACGCCGAAATCGCGCGTGCGGACATCGACGCCGAGCGCCAGCGGCGGCCGCGGCGCCGGCGCGCGCAGCAGATCCGGCAGCAGCGACAAGGGCAGATTGTCCACCGCTTCGTAACCCAAATCCTCGAGCGCTTTGAGCGCGGTCGAGCGGCCGGCGCCGGACATGCCGGTGACCACCAGCAGCCGGCCGCGCCCCGCCGGCCTTCCCGGCGCGCGCTTCGGCGCGAGCACAGCCGTCGCTGCGGCGGGCTCGCTCATGATGCGGCGGCAAGCGCGCCGGGCGCGCAAGCCCGCAGCGCCAGGCGGAGCTTCGCCGTCGCCGAGGCCGCAAACGGCGCCAGACGCAGCAGCGGCACGCTCACCTCGAGCAAGGTGCAGGCTTGCGGCTCGGGCAGGCGCTCGATCGTCTCGAGCGCCACGAGATCGACGACGAGGCGCAGCGGCGCGGCCGCCAGCGCCGGCACGCGCAGGATGCCGAGGCCGCGCACCTCGATGCGGCCGGCGATGGTCGCCGGCGCGCGCATCTCCAGCCCGCCAGCGACGCGCTCGAGCTCGGTCTGGTCGTCGGCGACGAGACGCGCCCCCTCGTCGATCAGGCGCAGCGCCAGATCGGATTTGCCGCTGCCGGACGGGCCTCGCAAGAGGATGCCGTCGCCGCCGAGGGCAACTGCGGTGCCGTGGACGCGGATCATGGGCGGTTTAGGTGCGCCGCCCGCGGGCCAATGTCAATGCCCCGGCGTTTTGATGTTTATTTCAACCTTTTCGATATCAACTTATAGCTTTTCAATCGTCAAATTACCTCAATCCGTAGGTGGATCGTCGGTGCTGCGAGAAGCCGTCATCGCACTACAATGCGGCGCAGCATGGCCGGCAGCACCACCCGGTCACCCCACCGGCAGGCGCACGATGAAGCGGGCGCCGACGACCTTGCCGTCGGCGGCGCGGCGATTTTCGGCGCGGATCGCGCCGCGATGCGCCTCGACGATCTGCTTGGAGATGGAGAGGCCGAGGCCGGAATGCGTGCCGAACTTCTCGCCGGCCGGGCGCTCGCTGTAGAAGCGCTCGAAGATCGCCTCGAGCTTGCCTTCGGGAATGCCGGGGCCCTCGTCCTCGACGGTGACGACCACCCACTCGCCCTGGCGCGCCGCGGCGATATGGAGCGCCGCGCCCGGCGGGCTGAAGGAGAGCGCGTTGGCGATGAGATTGCGGAACACCTGCACCAGCCTGCCCTCGATGCCGAGCACGGCGAGGTCGCCCGCCGCCGTGCCGACCGGTCCCGGCAGCGACAGCTCCAGGCGCGGCGCGCGCTCGTCCGCCGCCGATTGATAGAGGTCGACCAGGGTTTCGAGCATGCGGCCGATCAGCACCGGCTCAAGCTCGACGCGGGAGAGCTCGGCGTCGAGCCGCGAAGCGTCGGAGATGTCGGTGATGAGCCGGTCGAGGCGCTGCACGTCCTCGAGCACGACGGCGAGCAGCTTGCGCTGCTTCTGCGGATCGTCGACGCGCGCCGCCGTCTCGACCGCGCTCCGCAGCGAGGTCAGGGGATTCTTGATCTCATGCGCGACATCGGCGGCGAAATGCTCGATCGCGTCCATGCGCGCCCAGAGCGCGCCGGTCATCTCACGGAAGGCGCCGGAGAGATCGCCGATCTCGTCGCCGCGCCGGGTGAAGTCGGGGATCAGCATCTGGCGGCCATGGCCGCGGCGCACGCGCTCGGCGGCGACGGCGAGCCGGCGGATCGGCCGTCCGATGGTGCCGGCGAGATAGATCGACAGCAGCACGGTGACGCCGAGAGCGATGAGGAAGACCTTGAGGATCTCCAGGCGCACGGCGCGCACCGCCTGGTCGATCTCGGCGCTGTCGGTGGAGAGCAGCACCGCGCCCAGAACCTGGCGATAGCGCTGCACCGGCACCGCGACGCTCAGCATCAGCAGGCTGCCGCCCTCGCGCTCGCTGCGCACCGCCGTGCCGATGTCGCCGAGAAGCGCCTTCTGCACCTCCCTGTAATCGGCGGCGTTTTGCACCGCGGCCTCGTGATAGGGGGGATAGCGGCGCTGGCCGGAGAGCCGCGTCACCACCCAGCCATAGAGCGAGGCGGCGAGGTTTTGCAGCCCGTCGCTTTCGCCGGGCGGCGGCAGCTCGTTGATCTGCACCACGCCGCCGGGGCCGCTCAGCATGCGGCTGTCGGCGATGAGCTTGCCGTCGGCGCCGAAGAGCCGCGCGCGCGTATGGGTGGGCTCGACCAGGCGCTGCATCATCTGGCGTCCCAGCGCCGGCAGGAGCTGCTCGCCTTCGCCGAGGCTGTCGATCACCGCGCCCTCGCCCAGGGCCGCGGCAAAGACCTGGCCTTGGGTCTTGAGCGCGTCGAGCTGCGCATCCACCAGGCCCTGCTGATATTCGCCGAGATAGAGGAGGCCGAGGCCGAGCAGGCCCAGCGCCAGCACGTTGACGGCAAGGATGCGGCGGGTGAGCGGCGACAGCCGGCGCCGGCGGCGGCGCAACGGTGTCGTCGACGCCGGCGCGGCAGCGCGCTTGGCAGGGTCAGCGGTCGCGGTAGCGATAGCCGACGCCATAGAGGGTTTCGATCTGGGCGAAACTGCCATCGACCGCCTTGAACTTCTTGCGCAGGCGCTTGATGTGGCTGTCGATGGTGCGGTCATCGACATAGATGTGCTCGCCATAGGCGCCGTCCATGAGCTGATCGCGGCTCTTGACGTGGCCGGGGCGCAGCGCCAGCGATTTCAGGATCAGGAACTCGGTCACCGTGAGATCGACGTTGGTGCCTTTCCAACTGCATTGATGGCGCGCGGGATCGAGCAGCAGCTCGCCGCGCTGGATGACGGGCTCGCTCTCGCCGCTGCCGCGCGCCAGCTCGCCGCGGCGCAGCAGGGCGCGGATGCGCTCGACCAGGAGGCGCTGGGAGAATGGCTTCTTGATGTAATCGTCGGCGCCCATGCGCAGGCCCAGCACCTCGTCGACCTCGTCGTCCTTGGAGGTGAGGAAGATGACCGGCATGGAGCCTTGCTTCCTGAGCTGGCTCAACAGCTCCATGCCGTCCATGCGCGGCATCTTGATGTCGAGGATGGCGAGGTCGGCGGGATGCTGGGCGAGCCCGCGCAGCGCCTCGGCGCCGTCGGAATAGGTCCGCACCTGAAAACCCTCGGCCTCGAGCGCGATCGCCACCGAGGTCAGGATGTTCTTGTCGTCGTCGACCAGCGCGATGTTGTTCGTCACGGCCATTTCACCTTTCCCGCAAGTTGGGCACGGCCACGCTCGCCTCGAGGTATGGCGGCTTTAAGGCGGCGCCGTGAAAAGCTGTGGCCGGAACCGGTATTGTCATAAGCATCAAATCCTCAGCTTTCCAGGAAATAGCGCGTCGGCGACCGGCCGAGCGCGCGGCGGAACATGCTGGTAAAGGCGCTGGGGCTTTGATAGCCGAGGTCCATGGCCACGGCGGTCACCTTCTCGCCGGTGGCGAGCCGGCCCAGCGCCTCGACGAGCCGCACCTGCTGGCGCCAGGCGCCGAAGCTCATGCCGGTCTCCTTGCGGAAAAGCCGCGCCAGCGTGCGGCTCGAGGCGCCGACGCCGCCGGCCCACTGCTCCAAGGTGCGCTCGCTGGCGGGCTCGGCCTGGATCGCCTCGCAGAGCCGGCGCAGGCGCCCTTCCTCCGGCCAGGGGAGATGCAGCGGCAACACCGGCAGCGCGCGGATCTCGTCCAATACCAGCGCCATGACGCGGCCTTCCGGCCCCGCCTCGTCGTAAAGCAGCGGCAGCTCGACCGCGCGCAGGATGAGCTCGCGCAGCAGCGGCGAGACGGCGATGACGCAGCATTGCCGCGGCAGGCTCTGGGCGAGATCGGCGCGGATATAGAGGGTGCGCATCGCCACATGGCCCCGGCTGCGGATGGCGTGCTCGGTCTCGGCCGGCATCCAGACGGCGCGGTTGGGCGGCACCACCCAGGTGCCCGGCCGCGTCCATACCACCATCACTCCCTGGGCGGCGAAGACCAGTTGCGCCCGGCGATGGCGATGCGGCGGGACGCGGTTGCCGTCGGGGAAATCCTTGGCCATGGCGGCAATGGGCCGCGGCACGTCCTGGTAATCCTCGGGGTCGGTGCTGCGCCGAGCCATGTCCAGAATGTCCGATTCGCGATAGAGGATGGCAGACTAGCGCAAGTTGGCTAAGGCCGCCAGGGCTATGCTGGGCGCCGCTGCCGGAGCCGGAGCCATGGACAAATTGCGCCTGACCGTCGCCTTCCTCAATCTCGGCCATTTCCTCGACCATCTGGCGATGCTGATCTATGCCACCGCGGTGCTGGCGATGATGGCGCCGTTCGGCCTTTCCTACGAGGCGATGCTGCCGCTGTCGCTGGGGGGCTTCCTCGCCTTCGGCGGCGGCTCGCTGCCGGCGGGCTGGCTCGGCGACCGCTGGGGCCGGCGCAACATGATGATCGTCTTCTTTCTCGGGCTGGGCGCGGCGCTGGTGGTGACCGGCTTTGCCGAGACGCCTTGGCAGATCGCCGCCGGCCTGACCCTGATCGGCGTCTTCGCCTCGATCTATCATCCCGTCGGCATCGCCATGCTGGTCGGCGACCAGGCGCGGGTCGGGCGCGCGCTCGGCTGGAACGGCGTCTGGGGCAATCTCGGCCTTGCCTGCGCCGCCTTGATCGCCGGCTGGCTCGCCGATCGCCTGAGCTGGCGCGCCGCCTTCTTCGCGCCCGGGGTCGCCACTTTCGCCGCCGGCCTCGCTTTCGCCCTGCTGGTGCCGCGCACAGAGGCCACGGCGGCGCAAGGACGCAGCGGCGGGCAGCGCCATGGGCCGGATGCGCTGGCGCGCCGCGTCTTCGGGCTGCTCGCCGTGGCGACGGCGTGCAGCGGCGTGATCTTCGCCGCCACCACCAACGCGCTCCCCAAGATCTTCGACGAGCGGCTGACCGCGCTGGCGCATACCACCACCGGCATCGGCACGCTGGTCTCGGCGGTCTATGTCGTCGCCGCCATGGCGCAGCTCGTGGTCGGCCAGCTCATCGACCGGCGCTCGCTGCGCGGCGTATTCCTGGCGCTCGCCCTCTTCCAGGCGCCGCTGCTGGCGCTGGCGGGGATGCTGACCGACTGGGCGATGCTGCCGGTCACGGTGGCGATGATGTTCGTCATCTTCGGCATCATCCCGATCAACGACGCGATGGTGGCGCGCTACGCCCATGAGAGCTGGCGCTCGCGCGTCTTTGCGCTGCGCTACGTCGTCTCCTTCGGCGCGAGCCTGCCGGCGATTCCGCTGGTGGCCTATCTTCAGCCCAAGGGCGGCGGCTTCGTGCCGCTCTTCGGCGTGCTTGCCGCGATCGCGCTGGGCACGCTGGCGACGGCGCTGCTCTTCCCGGGCGGCGAGCGCCGCGCGATTCCCGCAAGGGCACCGGCGGAATAAGGCCCGCGCCGCGCGGCGGCAGGACGGCAGATCGGTGCTAGACTGCCGCCGTGACCGACGCCCCCTCCCCCGCCGCTACGGCGCGCCGGCTGATGCGCGCGGCCGACCGCGCCAGTTTGGCGACGGCGCAGCAGGGCTGGCCCTATGCGTCGCTGGCGCTGGTGGCGCTGGCGCAGGAGGGAAGCCCGCTGCTGCTGCTCTCCAACCTTGCCGAGCACACCAAGAACCTGAAGCGCGATCCCCGCGCCTCGCTGCTCTTCGACGGGACCGCCGGGCGCGTCGATCCGCTCACCGGCCCGCGCGTCACCGTGATGGGCGAGGTGGCGGAAGCGGCCGATCCGGCGCTGCTGGCGCGCTTCATCAGGCGCCATCCCTCGGCCGAGCGCTATGCCGGCTTCGCCGATTTCCGCCTCTATCGGCTGCAAGCGGCGCGGGCGCATCTCGTCGCCGGCTTCGGCCGGATCGATTGGGTCGAGGGGGAAGCGCTGCTGTCGCCGCCCGCTCCGGCGCTTCAAGCGGCGGAGGCGGACATTCTGGCGCATATGAACGCCGACCACGCCAGGACCATCGACCTCTACGCCGACCGCCTGCTGGGGCTCTCCGGCGAAGGCTGGCGGCTCACCGGGGTCGATCCCGAGGGCACCGACCTCCGCCGCGGCGGGGTCGTGGCGAGGCTTGACTTCCGCACGCCGGTAAGCGATGCGGAAGGGGCACGGGCCGAGCTCGTCCGGCTTGCCCAATCGGCAAGAGGGATGGGGTGACCGGCGTCTGAAGCCGCGGGAACGAACGAGGGAGGAAGGCCGTTCTCCGGCGGACCGGGCGCCCGGCCCGAGAGAGTGCCGCGGGATGCCGCCGCGGCGCGTTTCGTCTATCACAAGCTACTGAAAAAGCTAAAAAAGTGAGAATCCAGGAGGTCATTGCCGTGCAAGACGCAGCGCATCGGGTGACGGGGACGGCGAGCAGCTTCGGCCTCGAACGGCAGGGGCTGCGCAACCTCGCCGCGGCGCATTGGAACCTGTCGGTGCCGGTGCTTTACGAGCATGCGGTGCGCCGGGGTGAAGGGCTGGTCGCCCAAGGCGGCGCCTTCGTCGTGCGCACCGGCGCCTTCACCGGCCGCACGCCGCGCGACAAGTACATCGTCGAGGAAGCCTCGAGCAAGGCCGACATCTGGTGGGGCGACATCAACAAGCCGGTCGGCGAGGAGACATTCGAGAGCATGTACCGCCGGCTCGCCGCCTATTTCCAGGGGCGCGAGCTTTTCGTCCAGGACCTCCATGGCGGCGCCGATCCGGAGTACCGGCTCAAGCTGCGCGTCATCACCGACAGCGCCTGGCACAGCCTCTTCGTGCGCAACATGTTCATAAGGCCGCGCGGCGAGGCGCTGGCGGATTTCGAGCCCGACTTCACCATCCTGCACGCGCCGCATTTCTTCGCCCGGCACGAGCTCGACGGCATCCATTCCGACACCTTCATCTTCGTCAGCTTCGCGCGCCGCCTGGTGCTGATCGGCGGCACGGAATATGCGGGCGAGATCAAGAAATCGGTGTTCGGCTACCTGAACTTCCTGCTGCCGGCGCGCGACGTGCTGCCGATGCATTGCTCGGCCAATGTCGGCGCCAAAGGCGACAGCGCGATCTTCTTCGGGCTTTCCGGCACCGGCAAGACGACGCTCTCCGCCGACGGCGCGCGCATGCTCATCGGCGATGACGAGCACGGCTGGAGCCACAAGGGCCTCTTCAATTTCGAAGGCGGCTGCTACGCCAAGGTGATCAACCTCTCGCCCGAGGCCGAGCCCGAGATCTACGCCGCGATAAACCGCTTCGGCACGGTGCTGGAGAACGTCGTGCTCGAGCCCGAGGCGCGCAGCGCCGATTTCGCCGACGGCAGCCTCACCGAGAACACCCGCGCCTGCTATCCGCTCGACTTCATCTCCAATGTCAGCGCCACCGGCGTGGCGCCGCATCCCGACAACGTCATCATGCTGACGGCGGACGCCTTCGGCGTGCTGCCGCCGATCGCGCGGCTGAGCGCGGACCAGGCGATGTATCATTTCCTGTCGGGCTATACCGCGCGCGTCGCCGGCACCGAGAAGGGCATCGGCAACGCGCCGCAGGCGACCTTCTCCACCTGCTTCGGCGCGCCCTTCATGCCGCGCCATCCCGCGGTCTACGCCAAGATGCTGGGCGAGCGCATCCGCGAGCACAAGGCGCAATGCTGGCTGGTCAATACCGGCTGGTCGGGCGGCGCCTATGGCGTCGGCAGCCGCATGAAGCTCCAGCACACCCGCGCGCTGGTGCGCGCCGCGCTCGCCGGCACGCTCAAGAACACCCCGGTGAAGCAGGAGCCCTATTTCGGCCTCTACGTGCCGGAGCGCTGCGGCGACGTGCCGGCCGAAGTGCTGGACGCGCGCGGCACCTGGTCGGACAAGGCCGCCTATGACGAGACCGCGCGCGAGCTCACCCGGCGCTTCGAGACGAACTTCAAGAAGTTCGAGCCCTATGTCGGCCGCGAGGTGCGCGCGGCCGGGATTCACCCGGCGGCCTAGACGCCGCGGCCCGGCCGCGGCTTGAGGGGATCGATGCGGCGGCGCGACCTGCTGAAAGCGTCGGCGGCGGGGTTGGCGGGCCTGGCGATGCCCGCGGTGCTGCGCGGCGAGAGCGCGCGCGTGCTCCGCTTCGTGCCGCAGGCCGATCTCGCCGTGCTCGACCCGGTCTGGACCACGGCCGACGTCACGCGCAACCACGGCTATCTCGTCTTCGACACGCTTTACGGCGTCGACCGGAATTACGCGCCGCAGCCGCAGATGCTCGAGGGCCACGTCGTCGAGAACGACGGCAAGACCTGGCGGCTCACGCTGCGCGACGGCCTGCGCTTCCATGACGGCGAAAAGGTGCGGGCGGCCGACGTCGTGGCGAGCCTCAAGCGCTGGGCGGCGCGCGACGCCTATGGCCTGGCGCTCATGGCGGCGACCGACGAGCTCGCGGCGGATGACGACAGGGTCGTGCAGTTCCGCCTGAAACGGCCCTTCCCGCAGCTTGCGAACGCGCTCGCCAAGCCCGGCTCCAACATGCCCTGCATCATGCCGGAGCGGCTGGCGGCGACCGATCCCTTCAAGCCGGTGACGGAGATGGTGGGCAGCGGCCCCTACCGCTTCCTTGCCGGCGAGCGCGTCTTCGGCTCGCAGGTCGTCTATGAGAAATTCGCCGGCTACGTGCCGCGCGCGAGCGGCGAGCCCAGCTATACCGCCGGGCCCAAGGTGGCCTATTTCGACCGCATTCACTGGACGGTCATCCCCGACCCGACGACGGCGGCGAACGCCCTCGTCTCGGGCGAGGTCGATTGGTGGGAGCAGCCGCCGGTCGATCTCGTCGCCTTGCTCGCGGCCGACGGCAAGATCGAGGTCCGCGTCGACGAGGCGGCAAGCGCCATCGGCGTCATCCGCTTCAATTTCCTCTTTCCGCCCTTCGACGATCCGGCGGTCCGGCGCGCCATCCTGCCGGCGATCAACCAGGCCGATTTCATGACCGCGGTGGCGGGCACCGACCGGCGCTACTGGCGCGACAAGATCGGCGTCTTCAACGCCGTCTCGCCGCTCGCCACCGAGGCCGGCACCGAGATCATGGCGGGCGATCCGGCGGCGGCGAAGGCGGCGCTGGCGAAGACGCGCTATCGCGGCGAGCGCGTCGTGGCGCTCACGCCGGTCGATTTTCCCAGCATCAACGCGCTGGGCCAAGTGGGCGCGGCGGTGCTGCGCGCGATCGGCATGGAGGTCGACCTTCAGGGGCTCGACTGGGGCGCGGTGGTGCAGCGCCGCACCAGCAAGAACCCGCCGGACCAGCACGGCTGGAACCTCTTCTTCACCTATCTCCAGGGACCGAACGAGTTCAGCCCGGCGGCGCATCTGGGGCTCCGCGCCAATGGCGACAAAGGCTGGTTCGGCTGGCCCAGCGATCCCACACTCGAGGCGCTGCGCGACGCCTGGTTCGCCGCGCCCGACCTCGCGGCGCAGCAGCGCCTCTGCGCCGAGATTCAGGCGGAGGCGTTCCGCTTCGTGCCCTTCATCCCGCTCGGCCAGTATTTCCAGCCAACCGCCTATCGCCGCGGCCTCGCCGGCGTGCGCGAGGGCTTCGCCCAGTTCTACAGCGTGCGCCCGGGTTGACGGTCGCGCGCAGCGCCGGACCCGACGCGGAACCTAAGCCACCACCCTGATGCGCGCCGCCTGCCGCGAGCGCGGCTTCTTCCTGATGACGATCTCAACGTCCCGGTCGAGCGCCGTCAGGAACGTCATCAGCCGCTCGACGGAAAAACCTTCCAGCTTGTATCGCAGCAGCGCCGGGACCTTCGGCTGGTTGATGCGGAGCAGATCGGCCGCGGTCGCCTGAGTCAGTCGACGCTGCTCGACGATCCGGTTGATCGCATAAGCCAATCGGAGCTTGGTCTGCCGTTCTTCCGCGTCCGGGTAGCCGAGATCGGCGAATACATTGGCGGTCCCGCGGACGATCCCGTCGGCCGTTTCACGATGTCGTTTTGCCATGGCGTGCCTCGTAATCCCGGCGTGCGGGCCATGGCACAATATCCCACATCTGGGATAGCAGTCAGATCGATCGCGATTCGTTGGGTGATGCACGCACATCCGAGAGCGGTGCATCGCAAACGAGGCAACCCCTGCTCAAGATGCCGCGGGCGATGAGCGTCGGACGCCGGCGCCGCAGCGGTATTGCCGCGGCGCCCGCAATCGCCAAAGATGCCCGCCGCATCAGGAGAGACCGCCATGGCGCCTTCCGGCATCGAGCATCGCTTCGTCGAGACCAACGGCATCCGTCTTCACGTCGCCGAGGCCGGCGCCGGGCCGGCGGTGGTGCTGTGCCATGGCTGGCCCGAGACCTGGTATTCCTGGCGCCACCAGATCCCGGCGCTCGCCGGCGCGGGCTTCCGCGTGCTGGCGCCGGACATGCGCGGCTATGGAAGCAGCGACCGGCCCGAGCCGGTCGACGCCTATACCCAGCTCCACATCGCCGGCGACATGGTGGGGCTGCTCGACGCGCTCGAGATCGAGACAGCCGTCATCATCGGCCACGACTGGGGCGCGCCCGCGGCCTGGCATTCGGCGCTGATGCGGCCCGACCGCTTCCGCGCCGTGGCGGGGCTGAGCGTGCCCTATCGGCCGCGCGGCAAGATCAGCGCCATCGACGCCTTCAAGCTCGCCGGCATGGAAACCATCTACATGATGTATTTCCAGCAGCCGGGCGTCGCCGAGGCCGAGTTCGAGCGCGACGTGACGCGCGCGCTGCGCCAGGTCTATTACTCCGCCTCGGGCAGCTTGCCGGAGGGAAAACGCTGGCACGCCTTCGTGCCGCCGGGCAGGGGCCTGCTCGACACCACCTTCGACACCGAGATGCCGCTGCCCTGGCTCAGCGCCGAGGACCTTGCGGAATACGTCCGCGACTTCAGCGCCAGCGGCTTTCGCGGCGGCTTCAACTGGTATCGCAATCTGCAGCGCAATTGGGAGCTGATGGCACCGTTCGCCGGCGCGCCGATCCCGCAGCCTTCGCTGTTCATCGCCGGCGCGCGCGACGGGGTCATCCGCATGCCCGGCATGCGCGTCGATCTCGAAGAGCTGAAGCCGGTGCTGCCGGGGATCCGGCGCAGCGTGCTGATCGAAGGCGCGGGCCATTGGGTGCAGCAGGAAGCGCCCGACAAGGTGAATGCGCTGCTGATCGAATTTCTCCGGGACCTGTAGGAGCGTGTCAGGGCACGCACGATCCGGCCCGCCCGACCCCGGCCGGCGAGGGGCCGACAAGCCGGTGGACGGCGGCGGCGGTTGTTGCTAGCAACGGCGGTTCCCCGCGCAATTTCCGGCCCGCGCCCCGTGTCCGATTTCACCCTTCGCCGCTCGCCGCTGCAAAAGCTCGCCTGGTTCGCGGCGCTCGGGCCGGGACTCATCGTCATGCTGGCGGACACGGACGCCGGCAGCATCATCACCGCGGCGCAGAGCGGCGCGCAATGGGGCTATCGGCTGCTGCTGCTGCAAGCGTTGCTGGTGCCGATCCTCTATATGGTGCAGGAGCTGACGGCGCGGCTCGGCCTCGTCACCGGCCGCGGCCATGGCGAGCTGATCGCGCAGCATTTCGGCCGCGCCTGGGCCTGGCTTTCGGTCTCGACCTTGGCCGTCGCCTGCATCGGCGCGCTGATCACGGAGCTGTCAGGGCTGGCGGGGGTCGGGCTGCTGTTCGGCGTGCCGGTCGGGGTCAGCGTCAGCCTCGCCGCCGGCGCCATCATCCTCATGGCGCTCACCGGCTCCTATCGCTCGGTCGAGGGCGTGGCGGTGTCGCTCGGCCTCTTCGAGCTTGCTTTCGTCGGCGTCGCCTGGGCGGCGGATCCGGAGCCGGCGCAGATGCTCGCCGGCCTCGCCCAGACGCCGCTCGGCGACCCCGCCTATCTCTATCTCGCCACCGCCAATATCGGCGCGGTGATCATGCCGTGGATGATCTTCTATCAGCAATCGGCGGTGGTGGAGAAAGGGCTGGGCCCGGCGCAGCTCAAGGTCGCGCGCGCCGAAACGGCGGCGGGCGCGGTGCTGACGCAGGTGATCATGGCGGCGGTGCTGGTCGCCACCGCCGCCACCATCGGCCGCGCCCGGCCCGACGCGCCGCTCGACACCGTGCAGCAGATCTCCGATGCGCTGACGCCGTTCCTGGGGCCGTGGCTCGGCCGCCTGGTCTTCGCCGCCGGCATGAGCGGCGCGGCGCTGGTCGCCGCCATCGTCGTCTCGCTCACCGCCGCCTGGGGCGTCGGCGAGGTGGCGGGCTACAAGCGCTCGCTCGCGCATCACCCGCTGGAGGCGCCGTGGTTCTACGGCATTTTCAGCTTCTGCCTGACGGCGGCGGCGGCGCTGGTCGCCTCGGGAATCAACCTGGTGCAGCTCTCCATCGCCGTGCAGGTGCTGAACGCGCTGCTGCTGCCGATCGTGCTGGGCTTTCTCTATCTGCTGGCGCTCAAGGTGCTGCCGCAGCCCTGGCGGCTCAAAGGCGTCTATGCCTGGATCGTCGGCGCGGCGATGGCGCTCACCGCCGGCTTCGGCGTCGTCGCGGGGGTGGTCGGGCTGGCGGGGTAGCGGCGCTCAGTGCGCCTCTTCCCAATTGGCCGCCATGCCGGTCTCGACGGTGAGCGGCACGGAAAGCTCGAGTGCGGGGGCGCAGGCGTGCTCCATCACTTGCTTCACCAGCGCGGCGGTCGCTTGCGCCTCGCTCTCGGGCGCCTCGAAGACCAGCTCGTCATGGACCTGCAGCAGCATGCGCGCGGCAAGACGCGCCTCGGCCAGCGCCGCGGGGATGCGCGCCATGGCGCGCTTGATGATGTCGGCGGCGGTGCCTTGCAGCGGCGCGTTGATCGCCTCGCGCTCGGCATAGCCGCGCCGCGCCGGGTTGGTGTCCTTGATGCCGGGCAGATGGCAGCGCCGGCCGAACAGGGTTTCGACATAGCCCTTGTCGCGGCACTCGGCCTTGCAGCGCTCCATATAGGCGCGGATGCCGGGGAAGCGGGCGAAATAGGCCTTGATGAACTCCGCCGCCTCGGCCTGCGGCACCTGGATGCGCTGGGCGAGGCCGAAGGCGCTCATGCCGTAGAGAATGCCGAAATTGATCGCCTTGGCGCGCCGGCGGATCTCGCCGGTCATCTCGTCCATCGGCACGCCGAAGACCTCGCTGGCGGTGAGCGCGTGGATGTCGGCGCCGGCGCGAAAGGCCTCCTTGAGCGGGCCGACATCGGCGATATGCGCGGCAAGGCGCAGCTCGATCTGGCTGTAATCGGCCGACAGCAGCACATGGCCGGGCTCGGCGACGAAGGCGCGGCGGATCTTGCGGCCCTCTTCGGTGCGGATCGGGATGTTCTGCAGATTGGGCTCGGTCGAGGAGAGGCGCCCGGTGATCGCGCCCGCCAATGAGAAAGAGGTGTGGACGCGGCCGGTCTTGGGATTGATCTCCTCGACCAGGGCGTCGGCATAGGTGCTTTTGAGCTTGGCGAGCTGGCGCCAGTCGAGCACGCGCGCCGGCAGATCGTGGGTCAGCGCGAGCTGCTCCAGCACGGCGGCGTCGGTGCCGTAGGCGCCGGTCTTGCCCTTGCGGCCGCCGGCAAGCCCCAATTCGTCGAACAGCACCTCGCCCAACTGCTTGGGCGAGCCGATGTTGAAGGGATGGCCCGCGAGCGCGAAGATCTGCTGCTCCAGCTCGACCAGCCGCAGCGCGAAATCCTGCGACAGGCGGTTGAGCTCGGCGCGGTCGACGCGGATGCCGGCGCGCTCCATCTCGGCGACGACGCGCACCAGCGGCCGCTCGATGGTCTCGTAGAAGGCGAGCCGGCGCTCGGCCAGGAGACGCGGCTTCAGCAGGCGGTGGAGGCGCAAGGTGATGTCGGCGTCCTCGGCGGCGTAATCGCGCGCCTTGTCGAGCGGCACGGCGGCGAAGCCGATATGACCTTTGCCGCTGCCGGCGACGTCCTTGTACTTGATGGTGTTGTGGCCGAAATGCAGCTCCGCCAGCTCGTCGAGCCCGTGGCCGTGCAAGCCGCCCTCGAGCACGAAGGAGATCAGCATGGTGTCGTCGACCGGCGCCACCGCGATGCCGTAGCCGGCGAGCACCTCGACGTCGTATTTGATGTTCTGGCCGATCTTGAGCACGCTCTCGTCCTCGAAGAGCGGCCTCAGGCGCTCCAGCGCCGCTTCCAGCGGGATCTGCTTCGGCGCCGCCGGCGCCGGCGCGTCGCCGAGAGCGAGCTCGCCCGCGCCGTTGGCGCGGTGCGCGAGCGGGATGTAGCAGGCTTCTCCGGGCTCGAGCGCCAAGGAGACGCCGACGAGCTCGGCATGGGCGGGATTGAGCGAGGTGGTCTCGGTGTCCATGGCGACGACGCCCTTGGCGGCGGCGGCGGCGATCCAGGCGTCGAGATCGGCCAAGTCCTGCACCAGCGCATAGCGCCGCTCGACCTTGCCGAGATCCGGCGGCGGCGGCGGCAGCGCCATGGGCGCGACCGGCGCGGCGGCGGGCGCGCTCTCCGCAGCAGCGGCGGCGCCCTCGGCCTTGCCGAGCCGGGTCTCGACCCGCGCCATCAAATTCTTGAAGCCGTTCTCGCGCAAGAAGGCGCCGAGCTTGTCGCGGTCGGGCGGCCGCACTTCCAGCGCCTCGAGCGGCACGGTCAAGGGCGCGTCGGCGTCAAGCCGCACCAGGCGCTTCGACAGCCGCGCCTGCTCGGCGAAATCGATCAGCGACTGGCGGCGCTTGGGCTGCTTGATCTCGCCGGCATGCGCCAGGAGATTTTCCAGATCGCCATAGGCGTTGATGAGCTCGGCGGCGGTCTTGACGCCGATGCCCGGCACGCCCGGCACGTTGTCGACGCTGTCGCCGCACAGCGCCTGGACGTCGACCACCTTGTCGGGACCGACGCCGAATTTCTCGCGCACCTCGGCGGCGCCGATCGGCCTCTGCTTGATCGGGTCGAGCATGCCGATCCTGTCGTCGACGAGCTGCATCAGATCCTTGTCGGAGGAGACGATGGTCACCGCCGCGCCCGCCGCCGCGGCGGCGCGGGCGTAGGCGGCGATGAGGTCGTCGGCCTCGTAATCCGGCCGCTCGATGCGCGCGACGTTGAAGGCGTCGGTCGCCTCGCGCACCAGCTTGAACTGCGGCACGAGATCGGGCGGCGGCTCCGGGCGATGCGCCTTGTACTGATCGTAGAGCTTGTTGCGGAAGCTGACGCGCGCGGTGTCGAAGACGACGGCGAGATGGTCGGCGTCGGTGTCCTGCAGCAGCTTGAAGAGGATGTTGCAATAGCCCAGCACCGCGCCGACCGGCGTGCCGTCGGCGCGGGTCAGCGGCGGCAGCGCGTGATAGGCGCGGAAGATGTAGCCGGAGCCGTCGACGAGATAGACGTGGCGCAGCGCGCTGCTCACGGCGGCGCGCCGGAGCCGCGCGGCGGCGGCGCGGCCTCGGACGCCGTGCCGCGCGCGACGAAGAGCCGCGAGCAATAGGGGCATTCGACCCTGCCGGCGCCGCCGAGATTGAGATAGACGCGGGGATGGCCGAGCGCCCCGCCGCCGCCGTTGCAGGCCGCCACGGCGCCATCCACCTCAATGATTTCGAAAGGGCGCATGGTGCTCAATATCCGGTGACGTCGCAAGCGCGGCAGGTTGACCCGGCCGACATGCGGATGATACGGATTGCCCCAGGACAATCAATGACGACGCTCGCCAAGCCCAAGCCGATCGCCGATGCCGCGCCGCCCGCCGCCGCGGAGCGCGCGCCCGTCAATGCCGTCGAACTCAAGGGCTTGACCAAGACCTATGGCGGCGCCGGGCGGGCGCCGGCGCTGACTGCGCTCGACGCCATCGACCTCGCGATCCCGCGCGGCTCGATCTTCGGGCTGCTCGGCCCCAACGGCGCCGGCAAGTCGACGCTGATCAACATCCTTGCCGGGCTGGTGGTGAAAAGCGCCGGCAGCGCCTCGGTCTGGGGCATCGACATCGACGCCGATCCGCGCCACGCGCGCGCGGCGATCGGCGTCGTGCCGCAGGAGCTCACCATCGACGCCTTCTTCACGCCGCGCGAGATGATGGAGCTGCAGGCCGGCATGTACGGCGTGCCGCGCGCCGAGCGGCGCACCGCGGAGATCCTGGAGCTGCTCGGCCTTGCCGACAAGGCGGATGCCTATGCCCGCACGCTGTCGGGCGGCATGCGGCGAAGGCTGATGGTGGCCAAGGCGATGGTGCATTCGCCGCCGGTGCTGGTGCTGGACGAGCCCACCGCCGGCGTCGATGTCGAGCTGCGCCGCCAGCTCTGGACGCTGGTGCAGGCGATGAACGCCGCCGGCACGACCATCCTGCTCACCACGCACTATCTCGACGAGGCCGAGGAGCTGTGCGACCGCATCGCCATCATCGACCACGGCCGGCTGATCGCCTGCGACACCACCGCGGCGCTGGTGCAGCAGGTCGACGACAAGACGCTGACCGTCGCCCTGGTCGAGCCGGTGGCGAGCCTGCCGCCGGCGCTGGCCGCGCTCGGCTTCATGCTCATCGCGCCGGACCGGCTGCTCTACCGCTACGGGCCGAGCCGCACCCGGCTCGACCCGCTGCTGGCGGCGATCCGCGAGACCGGCCTTACCATCCGCGACCTCGCCACCGAGGAGACCGACCTCGAAGAGGTTTTCTTGCGGTTGACGCGCCGCCAGGGCAAAGTGTCGTGATGTGCCGCGTCGCCCTGATCCTCGCGCTGCTGCTCGCCGGTTGCGCCGGTCAGGGCACGGGTCATCTTGCCGCCTTTACCGCCGAAGGCAACGCCGTGGCGCCGGCCGGGCCGCCGCTTGCGCCGCTGCTCGCCGAGCGGGCGATCACCGCCCGCGACGGGGCGCGGCTGCCGCTCCGGGCGTGGCTGCCCGAAGGCAAGCCGCGGGCGGTGATCCTGGCGCTGCACGGCTTTAACGATTATTCCAACGCCTTTGCCGCGCCGGCGGCGGTCTGGGCGAAGGACGGCATCGCCACCTACGCCTACGACCAGCGCGGCTTCGGCGACGCGCCGCTGCGCGGCGGCTGGCCGGGCACGCGGCTGCTGGCCGAGGACCTCGCCACGGCGAGCCGGCTCATCAAGGCGCGCCATCCGCAAACCCCGCTCTATTGCCTGGGCGAGAGCATGGGCGGCGCGGTGGTGGCGACGGCGGCGAGCGGCGAAGCGGGCGCGCCGCGGCCGGCCTGCGACGGCATCATCCTGGCGGCGCCGGCGGTCTGGGCCCGCGAGACGATGACCTTTTTCGAGCGCGCGGCGCTGTGGACCGGCGACACCTTCTTTCCCGACATGACGCTGACCGGGCGCGGCCTCAACATCATGCCGTCGGACAATATCGAGATGCTGCGCCAGCTCGCGCGCGACCCGCTGGTGATCAAGGAGACGCGGGTGGCGGCGGTCAAGGGGCTGGTCGACCTCATGGACACGGCGCTGGCCTCGGCGCCGCAAGTGACGGCGCCGATGCTGCTGCTTTACGGCGACCGCGACGAGCTGGTGCCGCGCGCGCCCACCGAGCGCTTCATCGCCGGCCTGCCCTTCGCCGAGCGGCGCACGCGCCGCATCGCCTGGTACGAGGCGGGCTATCACATGCTGCTGCGCGACCTCGAAGCGCCGGCGGTCTGGCGCGACGTCGGGAGCTGGATCGGCGATCATGACGCGCCGCTGCCCTCGGGCGCGGACCGGCGGGCGAGCTCGGTGCTGTTTGCCGGCGGCGTCGGCGAAGCGGCGCCGGCGCTGGAGCGGCAGGCGGCGGCGCCTTCAACCGGCGCCCATTGATCCAGGTCAACGCGGAAATCCGCCCATCGGCTGTGCTCCCTCCCGAGAGCCATTCTCGGGGAGGGCGCGCATGTCGGCAGGTGAAAAAGCCTATCTGGCGCTGGTGGTCGCCGGCTGGCTGATCTTCGGCGCGGTGCTGTTCTGGGAGAGCCGGGGAAGCTGAGGCGCGCGCCCGGGAGGGATCTCGGACAGCGTCATATGACGCTGTCGATTCTTCTCAGCGCGGGTCGAGCACCGCGCGGCAGGCGGCGGGCAGCACCGGATGACGGCCGGCCGCATTCTCCGGCGGCGGCGGCGGCAGATGGCGCAGCCACGAGGCGAGCTCGGCGCCGCAGCCGTCGCCTTCGGGCGCCGGGCGCTGCTCTTCGCAATCGGGCGAGCCCGGGGGACAGCGCAGCCGCACATGGAAATGCTCGTCATGCCCGTACCAGGGGCGGATGCGCCCGAGCCAGGCGCGCTCGGCGGGCGGACTGGCGATCGCGCTGCGGCAGAGCGCTTCCTTGATCACGGCGTTGACGAAGATGCGGTCGACGGCGGGGTCGCTGGCGGCAAGGCGCAGCAGCGCCACCTGCTTCTCGCCGAAGCGCCTCCTGTCGATCTCGTGGTAGTTGGCGAGCAGCATCGAGGGCAGCTCGACCGCTTCGCGCTGCGCCGGCGGCAGGTAGGGCTTGGGCGCAAGCGTGAGCCAGATGTCGACGTCGATGCCGGTCTGATGGCTGGCATGGCCGAAAGGCAGCGGCCCGCCGCGCGGCTGCGCCATGTCGCCGATATAGAACACCGGCAGCCCCGCGGCCTGGGAGCGCCGGCCCAGCCGCTCGATATAGGCGACGAGATCGGGATGGCCGAAATTGCGGTGGCGGGAGAGGCGGATCGCTTCATAGCCCGGCCCGTCCGGCGGCAGCTCTTCGGCGCCGGCGAGGCAGCCATGGGCGGCGCCGCCGATGATCCGCGCCGGCCCCGGCAGCGGCGCCGCGACGCGGCTCCAGTCATTGCCGGCCGTCTCGCCCGAGGCGGCAGCCGGCGCCGGCGGCAGGACGAGCAGCGGCAGCGCGAGAAGCGCGAGGGCGGCGGCAAAGCGCGGAGCACGGGACATCGGGCGGCTCGTCGACCAGAAGCAAGAGTATCGGACCAATTCTATACCGGAGGAGGCTTAACGCCGAGTAACCTTGGCGCCGAGGGGTGCGGCTGCTTGCGCCGCGGGGGGCGGTTGGCCTAAGGTTCGGTGCTTGGGGACCCGTAGCTCAGCTGGATAGAGCGCTGCCCTCCGAAGGCAGAGGTCGCACGTTCGAATCGTGTCGGGTCCGCCAGATTCAGGCTCGTTCTCCAGGCGCGGCTGGGTTCGGTCTCTATTTCGAGCGCGTGGTATTTACTTGACGGTACGGTAGGCGTGCCCAAGCTCGGAATTCAATATTGTGCTCCCGACAATTAGGCGTGAGCGAGATGTATTCGGAGGGCCGGTTACGATGATTTCAGACGGCCTGATCGAAATCGCGATCGTCATCGTCTACGTAACATGCTTCGGGATCACGCTGCACGGTTGGACCTCCCCGGAAGCGTGGGCGTTTACGCCGGAGCTGTCCACAGCGAGCGGCGTTTTGTATGTCAAAACAACTATCGGACTTTGGGGCCATATCGCCACCATTGTCGAGGCAGATACTTCTGCACAAACCATCCGTGCCTATTTTCAGCTCGTGGCGCTGTTTGTCGTCGTAGTGCTGGCAGCGGCGGTTCTCTTTGGAGCGAGCATCAGGCTGGTGAGGGCCTATCTTGCGCCGCAAGGCGGTCCTGAGGCGTGGACGCTGATGTGGCGAGCCAACCGGATGGCGATCTATCTGGCTGTTGCTCTGAACATCTTCGCTGCATATATCAGAGCGATGGAAGCTCGATATGTCCTGGACTAGTGCATTGCATGCGACGCTCGGGAGATGGGCATGACCAGCACACCGAAACATGAGGCTTTGCCCGACGACATACGAAAAGTGAGGACGCTGTTAAATCGCAAGATCGAGCGCGACTTTACATGGCTGTGCATTTTGCTCGTTCTTTTTGGCTTCACCCTTTACGTTCCACAGCTCCAATCGCTCGAACCCTATTGGACCCTCGTGATCGGCGCCGGCATTGTCCTTGTCGGCGGCCATGTGATGATCCTGGCGCGCCGAGATGCGGAAGCCGGCGAGTCATTAAACCCGGCGGAGGAGGCTGACCGCCCGTGGATGTATCGTACTGTCGCGCATCTGTGGAGCAACAGTGGATTGAAAGAGGAATCCGGCGCGGCATATGATGCGTCGCCGGTCGACCGCCGTCATCGTCCTGCCGCTATTTCGGCCTGGGTCGGCATGATTCGCGTCGCAATTGCCGCTCTCGGCCAGATGATCATGGGGCGCCACGACAAGTAAGCTCGTTCCGTGCTAAAAGCTTCAGGGGTCGGTTGACGCCGCGGCAAGCGTGCGCAAGCCTGGAACGAGGTCTTGCGTCATGCATCGGCGTCAGGGAGAGGGCGACATGCAGCAAATGGATCGGCGGGTGTTTCTCGGCGCGGTGATCGCCACCGCGGCGTTCGGCACGGGCGGGCGGGCACGGGCGGCGGGCAAGATCACGCCCGGCGCGCGCGACGTGCTCATCATCATCGACGTGCAGAACTGCTTCGTCCCCGGCGGCTCGCTCGCGGTCAAGGATGGCGACCAGATCGTGCCGCTGATCAACCGCATCGCCAGGAGCTTTCCGCATGTGGTGATGACGCAGGATTGGCACACCCCGCACCACGTCTCGTTCGCCTCCTCGCATCCCGGGAAGAAGCCGTTCGAGACGACCGAGCTGCCCTATGGCACGCAGGTGCTGTGGCCCGACCATTGCGTGCAAGGGACGCCGGGCGCCGAGCTCGTCAAGGGCCTCGAGGTTCCCCACGCCGAGCTGGTGCTTCGCAAGGGATATCGCGACACGGTCGACAGCTACTCCGCCTTCAACGAGGCCGACGGCAAGCCGACGGGGCTCGCCGCCTATTTGCACGAGCGCGGCCTGAAGCGCGTCTTCCTCGTCGGCCTCGCCACGGATTTCTGCGTCGCCTGGAGCGCCGTGGACGCGCGCAAGCACGGCTTCGATACCTACGTCATCGAGGACGCCTGCCGCGGCATCGACGCCAACGGCTCGCTCGCCAAGGCCTGGGACGACATGAGCAAAGCCGGCGTCCACCGCATCCAATCGGCGGACCTGGCGATCGCGAACGGGCGAGCCTGACGGCACCGAGACGCCGCACTCTCGGGCGCGGCGGTGGCGGGGCGCCGGGCCGCGGCATTCCTCGACGCGACCGCGGAAGGCTTGGCGCGTTCATGACACTAGTACCAGCTATCGCAAATCCGTGACTCACCCCACCTCACCCTCCCGCTACGCGGGTCCCTCCCTCTCCGCCCCAGGGGGCGGAGAGGGTTGGGGTGAGGTGGGGGCGACGATCTCGCGCGCTGTCTCAGACATTTTTGATTCCAGACACTAGGCGGTCGCCACCCCTGTCCGCGCGACGGCGCGCGGCCGCAGGAGCGGCGCCGAGGCCGATCAAGACTTTAAATTCAACCTTTCAAGCGTTATCATGCGCGGCTGTGTCGTATCCGGCATGTGGAACAAGACATGGTCGAAAAAGTCGAACATGCTGCCGCTTCCGACAAACTCGAGGGCCTCTCCGAGACCTTCCTGGGCGACGTCTTTCGCTTCTACGGCGTCAAAGCCTCCTCGCTCATCGTCCTCTCGGGAATGGTGGTTTCCGGGTTCGGGCTCAAGGACACGATAAACCCCGCGATCTGGCTGACCGCCGCGGTTTGCGCCATGCTCATCTCCTACAGCCTGCGCCACTATGTGAGCAGCCGATATGCCCTGGTGCTGCTGTTTTCCGCCCTGATCTTCCTCGCGGTCGCCGGCTTCATCATCTTCGTCGGCGTCCGCCCGCTCTTCCCCGCGGCGCTGGTCACCGCGCCGCTCTTCGATCAAGCCTGCGCGTTTGCCGCCTTCCTGTTCGTCGCGACGCTGTTCTGCGTGAATTTCATCTCGTACAACAGGATGCTCGACGCGATACCGGCGGATCAGCCGCCGCTGGTCGGTCAAGCGCTGAGGCAGTTCATTTTCAAGAATCCCTTCTATTACGAATCGATGGAATACGACGTCGAGCTGATTCCGGCCGACGCGAACACCGTGCAGAAGGTTTTTTCCGTCAAGCTGGTGGTGAGGAACCGCACCTCGGAAAATCGCAACTTCATCAGCCGCTATCATACGCCGCCGGGCACGTTCGAATTGCTGTCCGCCAAGGTCGACGGGAAACTAAAGGATCCGAACGATCGCCGCATCTATTCCAAGGACGGGGTGCTGCTGAACGACGAGGTGCCGGCGCGCGGATCGATCACGATCGAGGTAAAGATGTCGGAGCAAATCCCCCGCGAGGGCAACGACATCTTCACGGCTTACGATTGCTTTGCCGAACAATTCCGCTTTAGCGTCACGAACCATGCCGAGGCCGATTTGGTCGCCTGGATCGAGCCGTTGCACGGTCAGGGAACTTCGGCCGTCCGGGAAGGCAAGACGGCAAGCTGGAGCAGCAACATCGCCGTCCTGCCCTATCAAGGCGTCCGTTTGCACTGGATAAGGAGAGAGGGAAATGGAACCTAGCCAGGAGAAGCTTGTCCGCCAATACGTCGACCGCATCCGCAGGCGAATGGCGGAAGCGGGCGGGCAAAAGGCGCCGCCGGCCGGCCGGGGCGCCGCGTCCAAGGACGATCAACGCAACCCCGGCGTGGCGGCGAATTGCGGCGCCTGCGACATGGACCCCAAATAGGCGGCAGGTCCAATGCCGGAGGACGCTCGCAAGAGCTTCACTCTCTGGGTCGAGATAACCGAAGCATGCCAGTACAAGTGCCGCTTCTGCTATAACGAGTGGCGCTCGTCTCCCGCGCGTCTTCATCGGTCGATGTCCCTCGCGGTCGTCCCCGAAGTCGCGGCGCTGGCGCGGCGATTGTCCGAAGAGTTCGAGGTCAGCGTCGTCCTGGCCGGCGGCGACGCGAGCGCGCATCCGCACTTCGTCGACATCGCGACGACGCTTGCGGCCTCCGCGCCCGTCGTGATCGTCACGCACGGCGCCGACATCGCCCCCGCCATGGCGGATCGCTTCGCCGCGCTGGGCAACGTCGCGCTGCAATTCTCGGTGCCGTCGCATGACGAAGAGCGCTATCGGTTCCTCACCGGCGGCGGGCGGCTGGACCGCGTCATTGAAGGGGCGCTCTATGCATCCTCCGCGGCGATCCCGCTTTCGATAAGCGCCGTCTTGACGAAAGTGAACGTCGACGACACGGGACCCATGGTGCATCTGGCGCGCGAGCTCGAGGCGGACTACGTCATCTTCAACCGGTTCCTGCCGTCGGGCCGCGGCGTCCACTATGAGGAGCAATTCGCCATATCGCAGGAGGTCTTCGCGGAGGCACTGGACGAGGCAGTGGCGGTCGGCCGGGCGAGAGGGCTCAAGGTTTACGCCTCGGGCGCCTTGCCGGGCGTCCGCAACCGCAAGGTCGCCTCGCCGAAGATGACGGTGTCGGTCGACGGCAAGGTCAGCATTTGCAGCTCGGCGGCTTCGATCCTCGGCCCCGTCCAAGAGGACGGCGACAGTCTTCTCGGCAAGTACTACGCCTTCTGGAACTCCACCGACCGTCTCGCGGGCTGCTTCTGCTCGACCCTTTAGCGTCATTTCCCATCAAGAGAGCAGTGCGGCGCCATCGCCTGAGGCCCGGCAACGCTCATAGCTCCGGCGCGTCGGATGTTTCGGTCAGAGCGACTGAAATCACTTCAACGGCTGGTTTTGGTTCGGCGCCATCTGCCGCTTCCTTGTCGGGATTGCATTTGCACTTGCACCGATAGGGGTCCAGTTGGCGCGCTTCATTGACAGACCCATAAAAGACGAAACGAGTCACAAGCCCCCACATCTCACGTTCGGCGTCGATGGAATCGGGCAGACACAGCCCCATCTCCGTTGCCAGCTTCGATCGCCCGATATTGACGAGGGCCTGCACCGTCGCCGCCCAGTAGCTCGAGGCCACGACGGCAAGTCTATACCAAAGGTAGCTGGAAAGCAGCGCCGCGACCGCCCAGACCAATATCCAGCCATTGCGGCGCTCGATGACGCCGAGCACAAACGAAACCACCCCAAAGGCGATGCTGAGATACACCAGCGCCACGAAGAAATCCACGCTGGCGCGCGATTGGTCAAGCTCATCCTGAAGATATTTGGGTATGACAGCGCATAGCTCGCTCCACATCGTTTGGGAATCGAGTTCGAAGCGCGAGCTCCCATAAGTTTCGAACGCGCGCAAGGCATTGCCAAGGCGCGTCGGTGCGATCTCGTCGTCCTCATCTGGAAAGCGCGACCATTTCTCCAGCTTCAACTCGGCAAGCCACCCCGTCGCCCCTTGTCCCGGCTGAAGCGAGGCCTTGATCGCTCGCTGCCGAGCCACGCCGCGCTTACGCAAGCAAGCGGGCCACAACAGATAGCCCTCGAGTACGCGATAGAGCGGCGTGGACACAGCATTGAGGAATACGCCCAGTCCTGCCGATATGCCGACGAACACGCCCGATTGTTCCGTGCTCGACAGGTCCGCGAACCGCCAGGCGAAGCGGAGATCCTGCAATTCCGGAAATATGAAAAGCCAAAAAGCACCCAACACCAGGGCGCTCGGAAATATCCATGCATACAGAACCGCCGCGTTGCCGCCGGCCAGCCCTTTGAGCAGATCGGACACTCACTCCTCCCCTCTCGCGCAGACGCAGCCGCCACCTGCGAGAATTCTGGCTCTGCGATCTATGCTCCGCGCGGCCCCGGTCGGCGCGGGCTGGGCGGCGGCGATCCGCCCCGCTTCGGTGGCGCAGATGGACGCGGCGGTGGTTTGCCGGGTTTTGGCGGTCCCGGCGGTCGTACGCTGGGCTTTCCCGGTAGGCCCGGCGCTGGCAGGCCCGGCGGTGGCTTGCCGGGTTTTGGCGGTCCCGATGGCGGCGCGCCTCCGCCCGCCCCTCCGCCCGCCTTTCCCGGCCCAAGCAACGCGTTTGCTGCCAAATCCATGGAATACAAGACCGCGATCGCGGAAATCACGTTTGCCGAGAATGGTTCCATCGTGGGACTCCCCCTCGAAGCGCGAGTTTATCAATCATTTTCCGCTATGTCAGCTTGACTCGAAATGGGAATTTTCTCTTTTCTCAAGAAGAAAACCTTGCCGAATTGACGCCGCCGCGCGTCCGCCTGGCTCGGGTCATGGCGCGGAGGGCGAGAGCGACCGAGACGCGAACGGAATCACGTTGCCTGCACGGCCTTGCCGACGGAAAGCCGCCACGCAGCGAATATGAGCCGATCGTCTGGTGCCTCTTGGCATCCAGCTCATCCCGGCGCGGCCCACTTCCCCGCGGGACGCGCCGGCGCCGCGCGGAAAGCCGCGGCGAGAGCATCCCAGGCGGGCTTGCGCGCGAGCGCCGCATCGAAGGGCAACGGCCGCGAGGACAGCCCGTCCTTGCGCCAGCCCTGATCGTTGCTCTCGTGGCGCACGATCCAGCTATGCCGGTCCGACAGGCCCCAGGTGACGACGACGCCGACCGAGGGTTCGTCGAGCGCCGCGTCGAGAAAGCGCGCATAGGCGTCGGCGACGAGCCGGTCGCGCGGCGCGATCTCGGCCGGCGCGCGCGCGTCGGTGACGTCGAGCTCGGTGACCTGGATGCCGAGCCCCAGCGCCGCGACATCGGCCAGGAAGCGCCGGAACTTCACCGGCGAGAAGGGATCGCCGCCGACGTCGAGATGCGCTTGCACGCCGAGCGCGTCGACCGGCGTCCCCCTCCGCTTCGTCCGCTCCAGCAGCCGCAGCACCGCCGCGCGCTTGCCGTCCGCCTCCGGCGTGTCGTGGACGATGCCGTATTCGTTGACGACGAGAGACGCGCCGGGATCGGCCTCGCGCGCCGCGCGATAGGCGAGATCGAGATAATCGGGACCGACCTCGTCGAGAAACACCGTCTTGCGCAGATCATCGGCGCGGCCATGCCCGACATCGATCGGTTCGTTCACCACGTCCCAGCAGAAGACGCGGCCGCGATAGCGCCGGCACATCTCCGTCACCCGCCGCACCATCGCGCCCTCGGCGCCCGGACCGCGGGGCAGCGCCTTGAACCAGTCCGGCGTCCGCCAATACCAAAGCAGGGTGTGGCCGCGCAGAGCCAGGCGATGGCGCGCGGCGAAATCGACGATCCGGTCGGGGATCGAGAAATCCTCCTCGTCCGGCCGGCGGCTCATCCACTGCCATTTCATTTCGTTCTCGGGCACGATCGCCGAGCATTCGCGCAGCACCAGCGCGGTGAAATCGTCACGCGCGGCGAGCTGCGCCTCCTGCACGCAACAGCCGTAGAGGATCCCCTTGGCCGCCGCGAGATCGCGAAGCGCGGGCGGCGCGGCGGCGGCGGCCGGCCGGGAGCCCGGCCGCAGCAGCGCGGCGACGGCGCCGGCCATTGCCGACCGGCGCGTCAGGACCGGCAGGATGTTCCCCTTTCGCATGCGCAGCATGCTCGGCCGGCCGCGCGCGGCGGTCAAGCCGGCGTCGCGACGAGCGCGCAAACCCCTCCCGCTTCCGGTCGAGACTCGAGGACGCAGCATCCGATGGACGAGACGACGGACCCGCGCGCGCTCGGAATTATTCTAGGAATAGCGTGCGCCCCAACCTCTCCCCTCTACGGACTGGGAGAAAAAGATGGCCGCATGTCCTCGACGACGGCCGCGTCTTCGCGCAAACACGCGACTGCGGCGACCGTCCGTCATCGCGGCGGCGCGTTGCAGCGACGTTGAACGCGATGGTACGCCCGAGAGAAAGAGTTGAATTAAATAGTGCTTCCGTTTAATTTCTGGATCCGCATTTTTGACACCCGCGATCCGAGAATTCAAAACAACAATAAGACACGTAAATCGCGTCAACGTCCGAGCTGCTGGTGGCACGAATTCGGGAAGGGGGAAACATGCAGGGCAATCCGGTCGTGCTCGTGGTCGACGACGATTCCTACACGCGCCAAGCCGTCATTCAGGCATTGGCGGACGACGGCATAACCGGCATCGAAGCCGCGTCGGGGCAGGAAGCGCTGCGCATCCTGAGCGGCGACCGAAGCATAGGCTTGCTGCTGACGGACATCATGATGCCGGGAATTGCCGGCACGACCTTGGCCGATCGCGCGAGCGAGGTACGGCCGGACGTGAAAATCATGTTCATGACGGCCTATGCCGCCGCCGCCGGATCGGGCATTCCGCTGATCGAAAAGCCTTTCGGCACCGACGCGCTGTGCGCGACGATCCGGGCGATGTGCATCACGAGCTAGCGCGGCTTCCGGCGCGGCCATCGCGCGACGCGGCCTGCATCGGCCGAAGCGAGCGGCACGTCGGTAATTTTTCCTTCATCGGGCTTTGACCCGAAAATCCGCCCTCGCGCCTGGCGCGGACCAAAGCGCATCCTGCCGGCGCGCGGCTCGCTTCGGGCAACAACGCGCTCGATGCGCGCCGGTCAAGGGCTCGCCTGGACAGTCCGCGCCGGCGCCGCCGAGGCCGTCACTTGGCGGCGGTGGATCCACCCGTGGCGGAAGGCGGCGGCGTCGGCGGCAGATAAGCATTGGTCCAGCCGGTCTGCTTGGCCGCGTCCGTCGTGACCACCTGCGTGCGCGAGGGACCGTCCCGGTCCAGAATCTGGATCGCGGTCTGTTTTCTGACGACGCGGCAATCCGGCGCCGGTCCCGGCGCCGCGGCCGCGGGATCGCCGGCCAATTTCATCTGATAGCGGACGAGATCCTCGCGCGACTTGCAGAAGAGCGCGCCGACATCGAGCCGCGGCCATGGCTCCGGCACGATGGTGACCGGCGCCGGCGCCGGCGTGGTGGATTTTTGCGGCGTCTGTTGCTGGCCGCCGCCTTGCGGAAGGCCGTGCCCGCCGCCCCACTGCGCCTCGGCGGCGGAAGCCGTGCTGAAAAGCAGCAGCAGCGCCAGCGCCGGCCCGCTCCATGCGCGGGACGGCATTGCGATCTTGCCGGGCGGCCGGCGGGGTTCGACGCGATCCATCGGTCTCACGTGACGTGCCTGAGCCCTTTGCCTGTCGTCATGCTAGCGCTCCGGCGGCCGCTTCCGCAACGGCCCGGCGGCAAGACGCGGCGCCGCGCCGCCGCCGCTCAAAAGGACCGGAGCGCGGGGGCGGGCCGGAGGCGGCCCGCCTCGCGGCCGGCAACCGTGTGGAGCGGCGGCATCAGGAACGGCGCGAGCGCGGCGCGCTGCTCGGGCGCGAAGCAGCCGAGACGATCGAGCACCGTCGCCATGGCAAGCTCCGCCGCGCGCCCGCCGCCGTCATCGATCTTGAGCGCGACGCCAAGCCCGAGCGCCGGCAGCGCCGCGCAGAAAACGCCTTCGGCGCCGGGCTTAAGCCGCACCGAGGCGGGCGCCGCGGTCAACACCGCCGAGGTCATGCCGCCGGTGCCGTCGACCATGAGAGGCGCGGCGGCCATCGCATCGAGCAGGCGCCTTGCCGCCGCGCGGCGATGCTCGCCGAGGCGCGCGGGATCGGCGAGCCGCGCCATCGCCGCCGCCAACGCGCCGAGCGGCACGGCGATGACGGGGATGCCGCAGCCGTCGCGCCCGCGCGGCGCCCGCGCGAGGTCGAGACCCGTCATCTCGCCGATGGTCCGCGCAACGCGCTGCTGCACCGGATGGTCCGGCTCGATATAGAAGCGGGTCGGCTCGCGCCGCCATACCGCCGTGGCAAGAAAGCCGGCATGCTTGCCCGAGCAGTTGTTGTGAAGCTGCGAGGGCGCGTCGCCGGCGCGCAACAGCGCCCGATAGGAGGGCTCGTGCCGCGGCGGATGCGCGCCGCATTCGAGATCCGCTTCGCCCAATCCGATCCGGGCAAGGACAGCCGCCACCGCCGCGACATGGAAAGGCTCGCCGCGATGGGAGGCGCAGGCCAGCGCCAATTCCGCCGCGCCGAGGCCGAAGCCGTCGGCCGCGCCGGTCTCGATCAGCGGCAGGGCCTGGATCGGCTTGAGCGCCGAGCGCGCAAAGACGAGCCGATGCACATCGCCCAAGGAGCGCGCGATCCCGCCGGCGGCGTCGGCGACGGCGACGGCGCCGCGGTGAAAGCTTTCCACCGTGTCGCCGCGGACGATCTCGACGAGGACGGGCGAGGCTTCATCGGAGGGAGCGGTCACGGCGGACATGCGGCGCGGATCCTGCGGGAGATGGCGACTTGCGGGACATCATAGAGGATGGACGGCAGCAGCGGGGGAATCGGCGCGCCGCCGCCGTGCCAATCCCGGCTTCTTTCGAAGAAGCGAAAAGCGGCGCCCGAGATGGAGGATCGCACTTCCGCGACGCGCTTGTCCGTCTCACTCCCTCCGGTCCGCAGGGCTATCGCCTATGAAATTCACCACGGAGGTTGAGCCGCGAAGCGGATCAACGAGGACACGGAGGATTGAAGTTGGGCGCGCTTTGCCTGCCTTCGCCACGAATTACGGGGACACAATACCTGATTCAGCGACGACGCGGCGCGGCGCGACAAATACCCCACCTCACCCGGCCTCTCCACCCAAGGGGCGGAGAGGGGAAGATTCGCGCGACTGTGAATTATGTATTATGTCCCTGAAATTCCCAAGGGGCGGAGAGGGGAAGATTCGCGCGACTGTGTCCCTGAAATTCGGGCAAAGCGCGGCGCTCGCCGCTTCTCCACGCTCTCGGCGTTCTCGTACCCAATTCTGATTACGGGTACTCCTTCGAGTGCGGCCCCTTCCCGATGTGGTCGTTGTTTCGTCTTATTGATGCTGTATCATTCGATACGGCGCAAACCCCGCGAGGGAAGCCGTGTCCGAGATCGCGCAGTGGCTGGGGTCGCTCGGCATGTCCGAGTACGCCCAGCGCTTTTCCGAGAACGACATCGACCTCTCGGGTCTCAGCCGCTTGACGGACCGCGACCTCAGGGAGTTCGGCGTCGTGCTGGAGCATCGGCGGCGGATGCTGGCGGCGATCGGCGAGCTTGCCCGCGCCACACCTCAGCCGAGCACCGCGGCCGATCGGCACCCGCGGGACTATGCCGAGCTGCGCCAGCTCACGGTGATGCTCTGCGATTTCACGGGTTCCGCGGCGCTGTCCGGCAGCCTCGACCCCGAGGATCTCCTGAGCGTCATCGGCGCCTATCATCGCTGCTGCGCCGAGCTGATCGAGCACCATGGCGGCTTCGTCGCCAATTACATGAGCGACGGCGTGCTCGCCTGTTTCGGTTATCCGAGGGCGGGCGAGCATGATGCCGAGCGCGCCGTCCGCGCCGGGCTGGCGCTCGCCGCGGCGGTGCCGAAGCTCAGGACCGCCGCCGGCGCGCCTTTGCAGGCGCGGGTCGGCATCGCCACCGGGCTCGTCGTGGTCGGCGCGCTCATCGGCGCGGGCGCGGCGCAGGAGGAAGCGCTGGTCGGCGAGACGCCCAATCTCGCCGCGCGGCTGCAAGCGCTGGCCGAGCCGGGCGCGGTGGTGATCTCGTCGAGCACGCGCAAGCTGACCGGCGGCCTCTTCGACTATCGCGATCTCGGCGCGGTGGCGCTCAAGGGCTTCGCCGAAAACGTTCCGGCCTGGCAGGCGCTGGGCGCGAGCGGCGCGGAGAACCGGTTCAAGGCATTGCGCGCGACCACGACGCCGCTGGTCGGGCGCGAGGAGGAGATCGAGCTGCTGCTGCGCCGCTGGGAGCGGGCGAAAGCCGGCGAGGGCTCGGTCGTGCTGATCTCGGGCGAAGCGGGCATCGGCAAATCGCGCCTCGCCGAGACCATCTTCGAGCGGCTGAGAGGCGAGCCGCATACGCGGCTGCGCTATTTCTGCTCGCCGCATCACCAGGACAGCGCGCTCCATCCGAACATCATGCAGCTCGAGCGCGCGGCCGGACTCCGCCGCGGCGACACGGACGCGCAACGGCTGGCCAAGCTCGAAGCGGTGCTCGCGCTGGCCAGCGACGAGCCGGGCGAGGCGCTGCCGCTGCTGGCGGATTTGCTGTCGATCCCGACGGCCGGCCGCCATCGGCCGCTCAGCCTCACGCCGCAGCGGCGCAAGGAGAAGACCCTGAACGCGCTGTTGGCGCAAATCGAGGGGCTGGCGCGGCGTCGACCGCTGCTGATGTTGTTCGAGGATGTCCACTGGAGCGACCCCACGACGCGGGAGATGCTGGGCATGCTGATCGACCGCGTGCCGGCCCTGCGCGTCCTGGCGATCATCACCTTCCGGCCGGAATTCGCGCCAGCCTGGCTCGACCGCCCGCAGGTGACGCTGCTCGGCATCAACCGGCTGCCGCCGCGCCAAAGCGCCGCGATGATCGCGCGCGTCGCGGGCGACAAGCTCCTTCCCCGGGAGATCGCCGTCGAGATCGCCGACCGGACCGACGGCGTGCCGTTGTTCATCGAGGAATTGACCAAGGCGGTGATCGAGAGCGGCCTGCTCGCGGCGCCCGGCGACCGGTCCGCGGCGACGGGTCCGCCCGGCGCGCCGACGATTCCGACGTCGCTCCAGGCCTCGCTCCTGGCACGGCTCGACCGCCTGGCGCCGACGCGCGAGGTGGCGCAGATTGCCGCCGCTCTCGGACGGCGCTTCTCGCACGAGCTGATCAGCGCCGTGGCGGCCATGCCGCGCCACCGGCTGGACGAGGCCTTGGCGCAGCTCGTGGACGCCGAGCTGATCTTCCGGCGCGGGACGCCCCCCGAGGCGGAATACACCTTCAAGCACGCGCTGGTGCAGGACACCGCCTACGGCACCTTGCTGCGCGGCCGGCGCCAGCACCTCCACGCCCGCATCGCCGCAACCCTCGAAGAGCAATTCGCGGCGATCGCCGCGGCCCAGCCCGCCGTGCTCGGGCGGCACTGCGCGGAAGCCGGGCTGTCGGAAAAGGCAGCGGCTTACTGGCTCAAGGCCGGCCAGCAGGCGATGGCGCGCTCGGCCATGACGGAAGCGGTCGCCCAGCTCCGCAAGGGGCTCGACGCGCTCACCGGCCTGCCGGACGGCACGCGGCGCCGACAGCAGGAGCTGGATCTGCACATGGCGCTGCGGCCGGCGCTGGCCGCCACGAAAGGCTGGTCGGCGGCCGAAGTGGGCGAAACCGTCGCCCGGGCGCGCGTGCTGGCCGAGCAGATCGAGCGGCCGGAATACCTCGTGCCGCTGCTCTATGGCCAATGGGCGTTTCATGCGGCCCGGTCGGAGCGCAAGCTGGCGCTGTCGCTGGCCGAGCAGATCATAGAGATCGGCGAGGCGCGCAACGACATCGCGGTGCAATTGCAGGGCCGCCGCATCAGCGGGCTGACCCACCTCCTGGTCGGCGAATTCGTCGCCGCCCGCGCGCTCCTGGAGCAATGTCACGGCCTCGCCGAGCCGGCGCATCGCGCGATCCGCGGATCGTTGTCCGAGGATCTCTATTCCGGGATGCTCGCCTATCTCGCCGTGACCTTGGCGCATCTGGGCCATGTCGACCAGGCGCGGGCGCGGGCGGAGGAGGCGCTGGCGGAGGCGCGCCGGCTCAAGGAAGCCCACAGCCTCGCCGTCGTGCTCCATTTCGGCAGTTGGAGCGCGTGGGTCACCCGCTCGCCCAAGCTGCAACAGCATGCCGAGGAGCTTCTCGCGCTTTCCGCGGAGCACGGTTTCCCCTATTTCCGGGGTTGGGCGACGGCTTTTCGCGGCTGGTCGCTGGCGACGCTCGGGCAAGCGCGGGAAGGACGCGCGCTGGTCGCCGAGGGGCTCGCGGCGGTGCGCGCCACCGGAGCGGTCTTCAACACGCAGCTTGCGCTGCTGATGCTCGCCGAAATCCACGCCCTGCTCGGCGAGCCGGGCGAAGGGCTGAAGTGCCTCGCCGAGGCGGAGCAGACGATCGAGACGACCGACGAACGGATCGGCGAGGCCGAGCTGCATCGCTTGCGCGGCGATTTGCTGAACGACGCGGGCGGTTCCTCGGCGGCGGAGCGGAGCTATCGCCAGGCGCTCGCGGTGGCGCGGCGGCAGAGCGCGAAGCTCGCGGAGCTGAGGGCGTCGATCCGCCTGGCGCGGCTGTGGCTCGGACAGGGCAAGCGCGGCGAGGCCCGCGAGCTTCTTGCCGCCATCCATGGCTGGTTCAGCGAAGGCTTCGACGCGCCCGACCTCCGGGAGGCGACGGCGCTGCTGGCGGAATTGGCGCCCTGACCGCGGGCGAGGCGCCCTGGCCGACGGGCGCTGTCCGGGCTAGCGTGGCTTCCCGCACCATCGTCGCGAGAGGACGGCATGGCGCCGCCGATGCGGCAGATCTGGATCACGCGGCACGGGCCGCCCGAGGTGCTGGCGCTGCGCGAGGCGGCGGTGCCGAGCCCGGGCGCGGGCGAAGTGCTGATCGCGGTAGCGGCGGCAGGGGTCAATTTCGCCGACATCATGGCGCGGCGCGGCGTCTATCCCGACGCGCCCAAGCCGCCTTGCGTCGTCGGCTACGAGGTGGCGGGCGAGGTCGCGGCCCTGGGGCCGGGCGCGGAGCAGTTCGCCCTCGGCCAAAAGGTGGCGGCGCTGACCCGCTTCGGCGGCTATGCGAGCCATGTCGCGGTGCCCGAGAGCCAGGTGTTCGCGCTTCCCGCCGGACTCGATGCCGCGCAAGGGGCGGCGCTGCCGCTCACCTATCTCACCGCCTACGCGCTGGTCATCGCCCTGGGCCGGCTCGGCAAGGGCGAGACGGTGCTCATTCATTCCGCCGGCGGCGGCGTCGGGCTTTCGGCGATCGAGCTGGCGCAGATCGCCGGCGCCGAGGTCATCGGGGTGGCATCGGCGGCCAAGCATGATTTCCTGCGCCGGCGCGGCGTCAGGCTGCTGGTCGACGCCAGAGCCGGGGATCTGGCGGCGCAGGTCAAGGCGCTGACGGCGGGACGCGGGGTCGATCTCGCGCTCGATCCCATCGGCGGGCGCTCCTGGCGGCAGAGCCTCGATTGCCTGGCGCCGCTGGGACGGCTCGGGGCGTTCGGCTTTGCCGCCGCCGCCGAGCGGCAAGGACGGTTTCTGCCGCTGCTGCGCGCCGCCGCCGGCGTGCCGTGGCTGCGGTTCACGCCGCCGGCGCTGATGAACGCCAATCTGGGCGTGTTCGGCGTCAATCTCGGCCGTCTCTGGGGCGAAACGGCGACGCTACGGCGCTGGCTCGCCGATATCCTGCGCTGGCAGGCGGAAGGCAAGATCAATCCGGTGGTGGATCGCAGCTTCGCCTTCGCCGAGGCGGCGGCGGCGCATGCCCATATCGAGGCACGGCGCAATATCGGCAAGGTCCTGCTGGTCCCCTGAGCAGAAAATGTCGCGGCCCAGGCGCCGAGCCGGCGCTTGAAAGCGGCCGGCCATCTCCCTAAGTCCTTGGCACTCTCGCTATTCGAGTGCCAACGAGGGAGGAGGGTTTCATGAAATTCCGTCCATTGCACGACCGCGTGGTGGTCCGTCGCCTCGAGCAGGAGGAGAAGACCGCCGGCGGCATCATCATCCCCGACACGGCCAAGGAAAAGCCGCAAGAAGGCGAAGTCGTCGCCGTCGGCCCCGGCGCCCGGGACGAGCAGGGCCGGCTGCAGCCGCTCGACCTCAAGGTCGGCGACCGGATACTGTTCGGCAAATGGTCGGGGACGGAAGTCAAGATCGACGGCGAAGAGCTGATGATCATGAAGGAAAGCGACGTGATGGGCGTCATCGAGGGCAAGCCCTCGAAGGCCAAGAAAGTCGCCTGAAGGAGGACAGCAATGCCAGCCAAGGAAGTCAGGTTCCAGACCGACGCCCGCGACCGGATGCTACACGGCATCGACATTCTCGCCCACGCCGTGCGGGTGACGCTCGGCCCCAAGGGCCGCAACGTCGTCCTCGACAAGTCGTTCGGCGCGCCGCGCATCACCAAGGACGGCGTCACGGTGGCCAAGGAGATCGAGCTCGCCGACAAGTTCGAGAACATGGGCGCGCAGATGATCCGCGAAGTCGCGACCAAGACCAGCGACCAGGCGGGCGACGGCACGACCACCGCGACGGTGCTCGCCCATGCGATCGTGCGCGAAGGCGTCAAGGCGGTCGCCGCCGGCCTCAACCCCATGGATTTGAAGCGCGGCATCGAAAGCGCCGTGGAGGCGGTGGTCGAGGATTTGAAGAAACGCTCGAAGAAGGTCTCGACCAACGAGGAAATCGCCCAGGTGGGCACGATCTCCGCCAACGGCGACCGGGAAGTCGGCGAGATGCTCTCCAAAGCCATGCAGAAGGTGGGGAACGAGGGCGTGATCACGGTCGAAGAAGCCAAGAGCATGGAGACCGAGCTGGAAGTGGTCGAGGGCATGCAGTTCGACCGCGGCTACATCTCGCCCTATTTCGTGACCAACGCCGACAAGATGATCTGCGAACTCGAGGATCCCTATATCCTCATCCACGAGAAGAAGCTCTCGAATCTCCAGTCGCTGCTGCCGCTGCTCGAAGCCGTGGTCCAGAGCGGCAAGCCGCTGCTGATCATCGCCGAGGAGGTCGAGGGCGAAGCGCTCGCCACGCTGGTGGTCAACAAGCTGCGCGGCGGCTTGAAGGTGGCGGCGGTGAAAGCGCCGGGCTTCGGCGACCGCCGCAAGGCGATGCTCGAGGACATCGCCATCCTGACGGCGGGCCAGCTCATCAGCGAGGATCTCGGCATCAAGCTCGAAAACGTGACGCTCGGCATGCTGGGCAAGGCCAAAAGGACGCGGATCGAGAAGGAGAACACCACCATCATCGACGGCGCCGGCAAGAAGCAGGACATCCAGGGCCGCATCGGCCAGATCCGGGCGCAGATCGAGGAGACCACCTCGGACTACGACCGCGAGAAGCTCCAGGAGCGCCTGGCGAAGCTCGCCGGCGGCGTCGCGATCATCCGCGTCGGCGGCGCCACCGAGGTCGAGGTGAAGGAGCGCAAGGACCGCGTCGACGACGCGATGCACGCGACCCGCGCCGCGGTCGAGGAAGGCATCGTCGCCGGCGGCGGCGTGGCGCTGCTCTTCGCCAGCAAGGCGCTGGCGAAGCTCAAGCCCGCCAATGACGACCAGAAGGTGGGCATCGACATCGTGCGCCGCGCCCTGCAAAGCCCGGTGCGCCAAATCGCCGAGAACGCCGGCGTCGACGGCTCGATCGTGATCGGCAAGCTGCACGACAAGAGCGAC
>DASPSJ010000090.1:0-35961 GCA_035623985.1 Allostellaceae bacterium
CCGCGGGCCACCGTCGCCAAGTTGCTGAAGGCGCTGGCCCATGCCGGGATCGTCACCGGTGCCCGCGGCGCCGCCGGCGGCTACCGCCTGGCGCGGCCGGCCGCTTCCATCTCCATTGCAGAGCTGGTGGCGGCGATTGACGGCGCCATCGGCCTCACCCAGTGCACAAGCCATGTGCCGGCCTGCGAGCGCAGCGGCTTCTGCCGAACGCGGCCGCATTGGCATCGCATCAATCAGGCGGTGGGAACCGCGCTTGGCGCGGTGACCCTTGCCGACATGCTGCCGCCCTTTGGCGCCTTCGGCCTCTATCCCGCCATTGCCTCAGAAGAGGACGCCGCCCCATGAGTGTTCCGGTTGCCGCCAAGAGCTTCGATGCCGTCCGCGAGGTCACGGGCGAAGGCTACAAATACGGCTTCGTCACCGAGATCGAGAGCGAGACCGCGCCGCCGGGCCTCAACGAGGACACCGTCGCCTTCATCTCCGCCAAGAAGCAGGAGCCGCAATGGCTGCTGGAGTGGCGACTCAACGCCTATCGCGACTGGCTCAAGATGGCGCAGCCGCACTGGGCGAAGCTGCGCCTCGCGCCGATCGACTACCAGGCGGCCACCTACTACGCCGCGCCCAAGCGGCAGAACGCGCCCAAATCGCTCGACGAGGTCGATCCCGAGCTGCTCAAGACCTACGAGAAGCTCGGCATTCCCCTGAGCGAGCGCGCGGCGCTCGCCGGCGTCGCGGTCGACGCGGTGTTCGACAGCGTCTCGGTCGCCACCACCTTCAAGGCGAAGCTCGGCGAGCTCGGCATCATCTTCTGCTCCTTCGGCGAGGCGGTGCGCGAGCACGGCGATCTCGTGCGCAAGTATCTGGGCTCGGTCGTGCCGCAAGGCGACAATTTCTTCGCCGCGCTCAATTCGGCGGTGTTCAGCGACGGCTCCTTCGTCTATGTGCCGGAAGGCGTGCGCTGCCCGATGGAGCTGTCCACGTATTTCCGCATCAACGCCGCCAAGAGCGGCCAGTTCGAGCGCACGCTGATCATCGCCGACAAGGGCAGCTATGTCAGCTACCTCGAGGGCTGCACCGCGCCGCAGCGCGACGAGAACCAGCTCCACGCCGCCGTGGTCGAGCTGGTGGCGCTCGACGGCGCCGAGATCAAGTACTCGACGGTCCAGAACTGGTATCCCGGCGATGCCGAGGGCAGGGGCGGGATCTACAACTTCGTCACCAAGCGCGGCGCCTGCCGCGGCGCCTCTTCGAAGATCTCCTGGACCCAGGTCGAGACCGGCTCGGCCATCACCTGGAAGTATCCGAGCTGCATCCTCGAGGGCGACAATTCCGTCGGCGAGTTCTACTCGGTCGCCATCACCAACAATCTGCAGCAGGCCGACACCGGCACCAAGATGATCCATATCGGCCGCAACACGCGCTCGACCATCCTTTCCAAGGGCATCTCGGCCGGGCGCGGGCAGAACACCTATCGCGGCCTGGTGCGCATTCAGCCCAAGGCCGAGAACGCGCGCAACTATACCCAGTGCGACTCGCTGCTGATCGGGCACAAATGCGGCGCGCATACCGTGCCCTATGTCGAGGTGCGCAATCCCTCGGCCCGCGTCGAGCACGAGGCGACGACATCGAAGATCGACGAGGATCAGATGTTCTACTGCCGGCAGCGGGGACTGACGCAGGAGGATGCGCTGTCGCTCATCGTCAACGGCTTCTGCAAGGAAGTGCTGAAGGAGTTGCCGATGGAGTTCGCGGTCGAGGCGCAGAAGCTGCTCGCCGTCAGCCTCGAGGGAAGTGTCGGCTGAGCGCGCCGAAGCTCACGGGAGAGTCAGGGAATCGATGCTCGAGATAAAGAACCTGCACGCGCGCATCGCCGACGGGCGCGAGATCCTCAAGGGGATCGATCTCGCCGTGGCATCGGGCGAAGTGCACGCGATCATGGGGCCCAACGGCTCCGGCAAGAGCACGCTCGCGGGCGTGCTGTCCGGGCGGCCGGGCTACGAGGTGACCGAGGGCGCCGTCGTCTATCGCGGCCGCGACCTGCTGGCGCTCGGCCCCGACGAGCGCGCGCGCGAGGGCGTGTTCCTCGCCTTCCAGTATCCGGTCGAGATCCCCGGCGTCAACAACATGTATTTCCTGCGCGCCGCGCTCAACGCGGTGCGCCGCGCGCGCGGCGAGCCGGAGCTCGACGCCGGCCAGTTCCTCAAAGCGGTGCGCGCCAAGCTCAAGCTGCTGGAGATCGGCGACGACCTGCTGCAGCGCGCCGTCAATGTCGGCTTCTCCGGCGGCGAGAAGAAGCGCAACGAGATCTTTCAGATGGCGATGCTGGAGCCCAGGCTCGCCATTCTCGACGAGACCGACAGCGGCCTCGACATCGACGCGCTGCGCGTCGTCGCGGGCGGCATCAACAAGCTGCGCGCGCCCGACCGCGCCATGGTGCTGATCACGCATTATCAGCGCCTGCTCGACTATATCGAGCCCGACCGCGTCCACGTGCTGAGCGGCGGCCGGATCGTCAAATCCGGCGACAAGACGCTCGCCGCCGAGCTCGAGAAGCACGGCTATGCCGCTTTCGAGGCGGCCTGAGGCGGCTCGGCCATGATCGTCAAGACCGAGACCCAGCCCTATATCGACGCCTTCCGCAGCGGCCCGCGCGCCGGCGAGCCCGAGCCGATCGCCGCGCAGCGCGAAGCGGCCCTGGCGCGGTTCGGCGCGCTGGGCTTCCCGACGCGCCGGCAGGAGGCGTGGCGCTTCACCAATTTGCGCGCGCTGGAGCGCCGAAGCTTTCCGCCTTCCGTCGGCGGCGCCGCTCCGGCATCTGCGGTCGAGGCGCTGCGGCTGGCCGGGCCGGCGCATCGCCTCGTGCTGGTCAATGGCCGGTTTGCGCCGGAGCTGTCCGATACCTCGGCGCTGCCCCGAGGCGCCTGGATCAAGTCGACGGCGCAGACGCTGGCGGAGCGGCCCTCCTTGCCGGTGCTCGACGCCGGCGATAGCGAGGGAGCGCAGCCCTTCGCCGCCTTGAACGCGGCGTTTTTCACCGACGGCGTGGTCATCGCGCTGGAGCCGGGCGTGGCGCTCGAGCGCCCGGTCGAGATCATCCATCTCGGCCGCGCCGAGGCGCCGGCCTCGCTGCATCTGCGCAGCCGCATAGAGCTTGCGCCCGGCAGCCGGGCGCGGGTGATCGAGAGCTTCGCCGGCGCCGGTCCCTATTGGACCAACGCGGTGCTCGGCATCGAGCTTGGCGCGGGCGCGGCGCTGGATCACGTGGCGTTGCAGGACGAGAGCGGCGAGGCGATCCACTTGGCGCTGGCGCGGCTGCGGCTCGATGCCGGCGCGCGCTATGACGGGTTCTCCCTGACGCTCGGCGGCGCGCTGTCGCGCCGCGACGTGCAGGTCGAGCTTGCCGGCGAGGGCGCGCGGCTCGGCCTCAACGGCGCCTATCTCCTGCGCGGCGAGCAGGAAGCGACCATCGCCACCGTCGTCGACCATGCCGCTCCCGGCTGCACCACGCGCGAGCTTTTCAAGGGCGTGGTCGGGGACCGCGCCCATGGCGTGTTCCAGGGCTCGATCGCCGTGCGGCCGCAGGCGCAGAAGACGGATGCGCATCAGCTCAACAAGAACCTGCTGCTGAGCCGACGCGCCACGGTCGATACCAAGCCCGCGCTCGAGATCCTCGCCGACGACGTCAAATGCAGCCACGGCGCGACGGTCGGCGATCTCGACGAGAGCGCGCTCTTCTATCTGCGCGCCCGCGGCATCGGCGAGGGCGAGGCGCGGCGGATGCTGATCGAGGCCTTTGCCGCCGATGCGCTCGACACCGTCGAGGGGGAGGCGTTCCGCCCGCGCCTTGCCGCCCATCTGCAAGCCTGGCTCGGCCTTCGGGAGTCCTGGGAGTCATGACGCCGCTCATGCCCGCGCGCTCCCTCCCGCGCGCCACGCTCGATCCGCGCGCGATCCGCCGCGACTTCCCGATCTTCGCGCGCAATCCCGGCCTCGTCTTCCTCGACAGCGGCGCCAGCGCGCAGAAGCCCGCGGCGGTGATCGACGGGATCGCCGAGTACTACCGCAGCGACTATGCCAACGTGCATCGCGGCGTCTATCGCCTCAGCGCGCGCTCGACCGAGCTCTACGAGGCGGCGCGCGAGAAGGTGCGCCGCTTCCTCAATGCGCGCCAGGCGAGCGAGATCGTCTTCGTCCGCGGCGGCACCGAGGGCATCAACCTCGTCGCCAACAGTTGGGGCGCAAGCGTGCTCCGGCCCGGCGACGAAGTGCTGATCAGTGAGCTCGAGCACCATGCCAACATCGTGCCCTGGCAGCTTTTGCGCGACCGCATCGGCTTCACCCTGGTCGTGGCGCCGATCGACGCGACCGGCGGGCTCGATCTCGCCGGTTTCGAGGCGCGTCTCGGGCCGCGCACCCGGCTGGTGGCGGTGACCCATCAGGCGAATGCGACCGGCGCGCTGGTGCCGGTCGAGACCATCGCCCGGCTTGCTCACGCCCGCGGCGCCAGGGTGCTGGTCGATGGCTGCCAGGCGGCGCCGCGCCTTCCGGTCGACGTCCAGGCCATCGATTGCGACTTCTACGTCTTCTCCGGCCACAAGACCTACGGCCCCACCGGCATCGGCGCGCTTTACGGCCGCAAGGAGCTGCTCGACGCCATGCCGCCCTGGCAGGGCGGCGGCGACATGATCCTCAACGTCACCTTCGAGAAGACCACCTTCCAGGATCCGCCGAGCCGCTTCGAGGCCGGCACGCCCGACATCTCCGGCGCCGTCGGGCTCGGCATCGCCATCGACTACATCGAGGCGCTCGGGCGGGACGCGATCCTGGCGCATGAGGAGGCGCTCACCGATTACGGCGTCGACCGGCTGTCGCGCATGGCCGGCGTGCGTCTCGTCGGCGCCGGGCAGCGCCGCCTCGGCATTTTCTCCTTCCAGGTCGAGGGCATCCATCCGCACGACGTCGCCACCGTGCTCGACCAGCATCAGGTGGCGGTGCGCGCCGGCCATCATTGCGCCCAGCCGCTCATCGACAAGCTCGGCCTCGGCGCCACGACGCGCGCCTCGCTCGGCGTCTACAACGACGAAAGCGACATCGACGCGCTCGCCGAGGCGGTCGCGGCGGCGCAGAAGATGTTCAAGCGGTAGCCCCATGGACCTGCGCGACCTCTATCAGGACATCATCCTCGACCACGGGCAGCACCCGCGGAACTTCCGCGCGCAGCAGCATCCGAGCCATCGCGCCCAGGGCCACAACCCGCTGTGCGGCGACCGCGTCACCGTCTATGTCACCCTCGAGGGCGACCGCATCGGCGATGTCAGCTTCGAGGGCCGCGGCTGCGCCATCTCGCAAGCCTCCGCCTCGCTGATGACCGAGATCCTCCGCGGCAAGACGCTGGCCGAGGCGGAGACGCTGTTCAAAGGCTTTCACGCCAAGGTCACCGGCGCGGCGGCGCCGGCGGTGCCGGCGGCGCTCGAGGAGGAGATGGAGCGGCTCGAGCCGCTGAGCGGCGTCAAAGCCTATCCCGCCCGCGTCAAATGCGCGACGCTCGCCTGGCACGCCTTCGAGGCGGCGCTGAAGAACGGCGAGGCCGGCGCCATCGTGAAAACGGAGTAGCCCCGTGTCGGCGCCCAAGGACCAGGATCTCTTCGATTTCCAGCCGGAAGGCGAGGGCGAGTTCGGCGAGGAGGTCGAACGTCCGGAGCCCGATGGCGGCGATCCCGCGCTGGAGGAGCAGGTGATCGAGGCGCTCAAGACGGTGCGCGATCCCGAGATCCCGGTGAACCTCGTCGATCTCGGCCTCATCTACGAGCTCATCGTCAACAAGGACGGCACGGTCTATGTCGAGATGACCTTGACGACGCCGGCTTGCCCCGTCGCCGGCGCGCTGCCGGGCCAGGTGCAGGAGGCGGTGGCCGCCGTTCCCGGCGTTCAGGAGGCGCGCATCAAGCTGGTCTGGACGCCGCCTTGGACGCGCGAGCGCATGAGCGAGGAAGCGAAGCTGGAGCTGGGGCTGCTTTGAAGCGGCACGCGCGCGCCAGCCGCTGTTGAAGCCGCTGCGCGCCTCGGCTAGCGTGGCGGCATGAGGGGGATCGATGCTTAAGGTCTGGGGGCGGACGACCTCAGCCAACGTGCAGAAGGTGCTGTGGACCTGTGCCGAGCTCGACATCGCCTTCGAGCGCGTCGATTGGGGCGGCCCCTTCGGCGGCAACAAGGATCCCGCCTATCTCGCCATGAACCCGAACGGCCTCGTGCCGACGGTGCAGGACGGCGCGCTCGTCATCTGGGAATCCAACACCATCCTCCGCTATCTCTGCGCCACGCGCGGCGGCGAGCACCTCCATCCCCGCGATCCCGCCCGGCGCAGCGAGGTCGAGCGCTGGATGGATTGGCAGCTCGCCTCGCTCGGCCAGCCGATGGGCGCGCTGCTGGCCGGCTATTACCGCACGCCGCCGGAGCAGCGCGATGCCAAGGCGCTCGAGGCGATGCGGCAGCGCTGCATCGAGCTTTGGACCATGGTCGAGCGCCAGCTCGAGCGCGGCCCCTATATCGCCGGCGAGACCTTCACCTTGGCCGATATCGTGCTGGGCATGTTCGGCTATCGCTGGCACGGCTATCCGATCGAGCGGCCGAGCCTGCCGCGGCTCAAGGCGTGGCATGAGCGGATCGGCGAGCGGCCGGGCTTCAAGGCGCATGTCGCCGGGCCGTTGAAATAAAGAACCTCGTCACGCGATCGTGAAGAGTAGGGCGGGGGCTCCTCCTTATCATCACGCCACCGCGCCGCGGCCCCCGGCCGGCGCGACCAGAGAGAGGGAGCGAAAGATGCGGCATTTTTCACGGATAGGCTTCGCGGCGGCGGCCGTGGCGCTGGCGGTCGGCTTCGGCGTCGTCGGCGTGGTGGCGCAGGACAAGGAGGCGCAGATCCAGACGCGGCGCGACACGATGAAGCGCCAGGGCGCGGATTTCAAGGCGATTCAGGACTACGTCAAGGGCGAAGGCGACGAGGCGGCTGCGGCGAAGGCCATCGCCGATCTGCAATCGCTCGCGCCGAAGATCGTCGATCTCTTCCCCGCCGGCACGGGCATGGACGCCTTTCCCGGCAAGACCGGCGCCAAGCCCGAGATCTGGAAGGAGTGGGACAAGTTCAAGGAGATCCCCCTCACGCTCGCGGGCGAGGAGGAGAAGCTCGCCGCCGCGATCAAGAGCGGCGACAAGGCGGCCATCGGCGCGCAGCTCGGCAATACCGGCAAGAATGGCTGCGGCGCTTGCCACACGCCCTATCGCGAGAAGCTGAGCTGACCCGTCGTGAGGCGGCGGGCCATGGCGCCGGCGTGGCTCGCCGCACTCCTCCTGCTGGTGCTGGCCGTGCCGCCGGCGCGCGGCGCGGACGAGGCACGGCTTAAGCGGGGCGAGGTGCTGTTCCAGGCGGCGGATTGCGTCGCCTGTCACACCGACGTCAAGGGCGGTGGCGCGCCGCTCGCCGGCGGGCGGCCGCTGGCGACGCCGTTCGGCGTGTTCTTCAGCCCCAACATCTCGCCCGACCGGCAAACCGGCATCGGCGCCTGGAGCGAAGCCGAGTTCCGCCGCGCGCTGCGCGAAGGCGTCGGCCGCCACGGCGAATACCTTTTCCCGGTCTTTCCCTACCTCGCCTTTTCCGGCATGACCGATGCGGACATCGCCGATCTCTACGCCTATCTGCTCTCGCGCCCGCCGGTGGCGCAGCCAGACAAGCCGCATCGGCTGCGCTTTCCCTTCGGCTGGCGGTTCCTGCAATTCTTCTGGCGCACGCTGTTCTTCCGCGAGGGGCCGCTGCCGCCGGTGGCGGGCGAGAGCGCCGAGTGGAACCGCGGGCGCTATCTCGTCGAGGCGGTGGTGCATTGCCAGGAATGCCACACGCCGCGCAATCTGCTGGGCGGGCTCGAGACCGGCCGGGCGTTTTCCGGCAACCCGCAAGGGCCGGACGGCATGAAAGTGCCGAACGTCACCGGCGATGCCGAAACCGGCATCGGCGCATGGAGCGTCGACGACGTCGCAACCCTGCTCAAGACCGGCCAGACTCCCGACATGGATTTCGTCGGTTCCGGCATGGGCGACGTGGTGAAGGGCACCGCGGCGCTTAGCGACGCCGACCGCCGCGCCATCGCCGTCTACGTCAAATCGCTGCCCGCCATCCGTACCGAGAAGAAGAAGCCGGCGTCCTGATGCTGGCCGGCCGCACCCCTGCCCCTTATCATGGCGGCAAAGGCAATCGTGGAGGAGGCCATGGATCTCGGTATCGCCGGCAAGAAGGCGCTGGTCTGCGCCGCCAGCAAGGGGCTCGGCAAAGGCTGCGCGCTGGCGCTGGCCCAGGACGGGGTGGAGCTCGTCATCCTGGCGCGCGGCAGGGAGGCGCTTGAAGCCACCGCGGCGGAGATCCGCGACCGGACCGGCGCCAAGGTTGCGACCGTCGTCTGCGACATCACCACGCCCGAAGGCCGCAAGGCGGCGCTCGCCGCCTGCCCGCAGCCCGATATCCTCGTCAACAATGCCGGCGGACCGCCGCCCGGCGATTTCCGCGACTGGGACCGCGAGGCCTGGATCAAGGCGCTCGACGCCAACATGCTGACGCCGATCGAGCTCATCCGCCAGACGGTCGACGGCATGATCGAGCGCCGCTTCGGCCGCATCGTCAACATCACCTCGAGCGCGGTAAAGGCGCCGATCGACATCCTGGGCCTGTCCAACGGCGCGCGCAGCGGGCTCACCGGCTTCATCGCCGGCCTTGCGCGCAAGACGGTGAAGCACAACGTCACCATCAACAATCTGCTGCCGGGCGTGATGGATACCGACCGGCTGCGTTCGACCATTGCGACCTGGGCCAAGAACCGGAACCTGTCCCATGAGGAGGCAAGAGCCGAGCGGATGGCCACTGTTCCGGCCGGCCGCTTCGGCACTGCCGACGAGTTCGGCGCCGCCTGTGCTTTTCTCTGCAGCCAGCAGGCAAGCTACGTCACTGGCCAGAATTTCCTGATCGACGGCGGCGCTTATCCCGGCACGTTCTAACCCGGATTTCACCGAGCGGCGGCGCTATCGCTCCTGCGCCAGCAGCTTGCGCAGCTCCGTCTTGAGCACCTTGCCGTAATTGTTCTTGGGCAGCGCCGCGAGGAAGCGGTAGGCGCGCGGCCGCTTGAAGCGGGCGATGGACTCAAGGCAGAGCCGATCAAGCTCGGCTTCTTCGGCCGGCATGCCGGGGCGCAGCACGATGAAGGCGACGACCTCCTCGCCCCAATCGGCGTGCGGGCGGCCGACCACCGAGACCTCGGCGAGCGCGGGATGACGCAGCAGCGCCTCCTCCACCTCGCGCGGATAGATGTTGCTGCCGCCGCTGATGATCATGTCCTTCGACCGGTCGCGCAGCGTGAGGAAGCCGTCGGCGTCGAGCGCGCCGACATCGCCGGTATGGAGCCAGCCGCCGCGCAGCGTCTCGGCCGTCGCCGCCTCGTCCCGCCAATAGCCCGGCATCACCGTGTCGCCGCGCACCAGCACCTCGCCGGGCTCGCCGACCGGCAGGTCGCGGTCCTCGCCGTCGACGACGCGCAGCTCGACCCCGGTGAAGGGCAGGCCGACCGAGCCCAGCCGCTCGCGCCAGCGCGGATGCGTCCGGTCCATGTGAAAGGCGCGGGACAGCACCGTGATGGTCATCGGCGATTCGCCCTGGCCATAGATCTGCACGAGCCGCGGCCCGAGCAGGTCGAACGCCTTCAGCAGGTCGGCGACGTACATCGGCCCGCCGCCATAGATGACGGCCTTGAGGTTGCGGTGGTCGGCGCCGGCGAAGGCGGGATCGGCGACGAGCCGCGTCAGCATGGTGGGCGCGGCAAAGAGGCTGGTCCCCGGCCAGCGCTGCAACAGCGCCGCGATCTCCGCCGGATCGAAATGATCGCCCTCGGAGAGGACGTGGTTGGCGGCCTTCGCCACGTGCGGCAGGCCGTAGAGCCCGGAGCCGTGCGACAGCGGCGCCGCATGCAGGATGGCATCGGCCGGCGCGATCGGATCGACGTCGGAGAAATAAGCGAGGCTGGCCGCGATCAGGTTGCGGTTGGTGAGCGTCGCGCCCTTGGGCCGGCCGGTGGTGCCGCTGGTGTAGAAGAGCCAGGCGGCGTCCTCGGGCCGGCGCTCGACCAGCGCCGTGGCGTCGCCATCGAGGAAGCTGCGCCAATCGGCGTCCTCGGCGACGACGAGGCGCGCGAGAGCCGGCAGCTCGCCGGCGAGCGGCGCCAGCGTCTCGGCGAGATCGGCGCTGGCGAAGCACAGCCGCGCCCCGGAATGGGCGAGGATGTAGCGGAATTCCTCGCGATGCAGCTTGGCGTTGATCGGCACCGCGACGAGCCCCGCATGCCAGATCGCGAACAGCGCTTCGAGATAGGCGGGGCGATTGGTCATGGCGATCGCGACGCGCTCGCCCGGCCGATAGAAGGGCTGGCGGACGAGCGCGCCGGCCAGCGTCGCGGCGCGCGCAGCCCATTGCGCATAGGTGGCGTGCACGGCGGGCCCGAGCGAGATCGCCGGGCGGTCGCCGAAGCTCCGCCCGTTGCGCCGGAGCCAGGCAGCGAGATTCATGGTTTCAAGCGCCTCCCCGGCGGGCCAGCATGCGCCGACCCCGCTTCCGGCGCAATGCGCGGCGGCATTTTTCGCTCTCGACGGCGCGCGGCGCTTTGGGGTTTGCTGAAGCAGCCGGACGCGCCTGGCGCCCCGGCTGGAGTGCAGGGTGGTGGTGGTGACGGTGTGGCGGCGACGTCCGGGGGCCGGTGAGACTTGCGGCAGCGAAGCCGGTCGGCGCTTCTTCGCCGTCGGGCGCGCGGCGGCGCCGTGGAAAGTGGTCGAAGTCGCGCCTTATCCGGGCGATCCCGGTCCGCAGGGGCGGCTCTTCCGCGTCGGCTCGTGGCATGAGAGCAAGGCCCTGTCGCTCGAGGTCTCAAGCGACCGGCGCTGCTATCGGCTCGCCTCCTGATCGGGCCTCGTCCCCATGGATCGTTAATCCCTCGGTGGTATCCTCGACAATGATCGCCATGTCTCTTCCCCGCGCCGAGGCTTCCGCGCTGCCGGTCTTGCCGCCGGCGGTGCGGCCAGGGCCCCGGGTCATGGCGCGCCGCCGCCGCCGGACCGCTGAAGGTGCGCCGCAGCATGCCGGGACGGTACGAATCATCGCTTCGGCCCGGACACTTAGGTCGGTTCTTGACTTGACCCTTTGGCAGCCGCGAATTAAGCAAGTTGGTATGACAGCTTCGCGACTTGGCTCGCCTCCGGCGGGCCGCTTGCCGCAAGCGCTCCCCGCCGCCGGTCCCGAGCGGCCGGAATGGCGCTGTTCCGCCGTTTTGCGCCCTAGCCCCGCCGCATGGCAGGCCTTGCGCGTCGGTCACGCCGCGTAGCCGGAAAAAGGGGTCGAAGGCGATGCTTTATGAGACGTATCAAGCACATAGAGACGCCTTCGGACCCATACGCTTTATGGCGCAGGCGATGCAGGGGCTGCTCAGCCAGCCCTGGCCGGTGGTGGCGCATCATCCGGTGATCCGCAGCGCCGCCGCCGCCTGCGAGCTGGTGACGCGGGCGGGGCTGTGGCACGACCGCCCGGATTTCGGCCTTCACAGCACCGTCGTCGATGGCCGCACCGTCCCGGTCGACGAAGTCGCGACGCTGCGCCATCCCTTCTGCACGCTGCTCCATTTCAGGAAGGACGTCGCCGTGGAGCAGCCGCGGGTGCTGCTGGTGGCGCCGCTCTCCGGTCATTTCGCCACCTTGCTGCGCGGCACTGTGGAGACGCTGCTGCCCGAGCACGACGTCTATATCACCGACTGGATCAACGCGCGCAACGTGCCGCTGCTCCATGGCCGGTTCGATCTCGACGACTTTGTCGATCTCATCGTCTCGTTCCTGCGCGAGCTCGGCCCCGAGACGCATATCGTCGCCGTCTGCCAGCCCTCGGTGCCGGTGATGGCGGCGGTGGCGCTGATGGCGGCGGACAACGACCCGGCGCAGCCGCGCTCGATGACCCTCATGGGCGGGCCGATCGACACGCGGCGCAATCCCACCGTGGTCAACAAGCTCGCGACTTCCCGGCCGATGTCCTGGTTCGAGCGCAACGTCATCGCCACCGTGCCCGGGCGCTATGCCGGCCACTTCCGCCGCGTCTATCCCGGCTTCCTGCAGCTCGCCGGCTTCATGTCGATGAACCTCGACCGGCACGTCACCGCGCATATGGATTTGTTCAAGCATCTCGTGCGCGGCGACGGCGAAAGCGCCGAGGCGACGCGGAAGTTCTACGACGAATACATGTCGGTGATGGATCTCCCCGCCGATTTCTATCTCCAGACCGTGTCGCGCGTCTTCCAGCAGCACGCCCTGCCGATCGGCCGCTTCATCTCGCGCGGGCGCAAGGTCGAGCCGCGCGCCATCGCCCGCATCGGCCTGCTCTGCGTCGAAGGCGAGAACGACGACATCTGCGCGGTCGGCCAGACCAGCGCCGCGCTCGATCTCTGCAGCGGGCTGCCGACGGTGAAGAAGGCGCATCACATCCAGCCCAAGGTCGGCCATTACGGCGTCTTCAACGGCAAGCGCTGGAGCAACGAGATCTATCCCGTGCTGCGCGAGTTCATCCGCGCCAATGCCTAGGCGAAGGCGCGCAGCGCCTTCGTCCGCGGCGGCGCCAGCGGTTGCGTCAGCAACCGCGAGAGCCGCCCGGTAGCCGGCGAGTCTTCGTTGTTCGCCGTTGACGCCTAGGCGAAGGCGCGCAGCGCCTTCGTCCGCGGCGGCGCCAGCGGTTGCGCAGCAACCGCGAGAGCCGCTCGGTAGCCGGCGAGTCTCCGTTGCCCGCCGTTGACGCCGGCCGCGCCTTTGGTCAAATAGCCCCCGAGATAAAAGAAGAAGCGCCGAGGAGAGGCCATGGCCAAGACCGGGAAGGTCATCATCACCTGTGCCGTCACGGGGGCGATCCACACGCCGACGATGAGCCCTTATCTGCCGCTCACCCCCGACGAGGTGGCGGGGCAGGCGATCGAGGCGGCGGAGGCGGGCGCGGCGGTGCTGCATCTCCATGCGCGCGACCCCAAGGACGGCAGGCCGACGCCCGATCCCAAGGTGTTCATGCAGTTCTTGCCGCGCATCAAGCAGGCTTCCGACGCGGTGATCAACATCACCACCGGCGGCAGCCACACCATGACGCTCGAGGAGCGCCTGGCGGCGCCGCTCAAAGCCTCGCCGGAGATGTGCTCGCTCAACATGGGCTCGATGAATTTCGGCCTCTATCCCATGCTGGCCAAGCACAAGGAGTTCCGGCACGAGTGGGAGCGCGCCCATCTCGAGGCCTCGCGCGACAACATCTTCCGCAACACCTTCAAGGACATCGAATACATCCTCCGGCATCTCGGCGAGGCGCACGGCACGCGCTTCGAGTTCGAGTGCTACGACATCGGCCATCTCTACACCCTGGCCCATTTCCTCGACCGCAAGCTGGTTGAGCCGCCGCTTTTCGTGCAGAGCATCTTTGGCATCCTCGGCGGCATCGGCGCCGATCCCGAGAACCTGACGCATGCCAAGCACGTCGCCGACAAGCTTTTCGGCGACCAGTACTACTGGTCGATCCTCGCCGCCGGCCGCCACCAATTGCCGCTGGTCACCATGGGCGCGATCATGGGCGGCAACGTCCGGGTCGGCCTCGAGGATTCCTTGTTCGTCGGCAAGGGCCAGCTTGCCAAGTCGAACGCCGAGCAGGTGCGGCGCATCCGCTCGATCCTGGAGAACCTGTCGCTGGAGATCGCGTCGCCCAAGGAGGCGCGGGCGATGCTGTCGCTCAAGGGCGGCGACGCGGTGGCGTTCTGATGATCGACAAGCGCGTCAGGACGCTCGCCGAGGCGGTGGCGGGGGTGAAGGACGGGGCGATCGTGCTGTGCTCGGGCTTCGGCGCCGTGGGCGAGCCGGTGGAGCTGCTGAACGCCTTGCGCGAGACCGGGGTGAGAGACCTCGTCTGCGTCGCCAACAACGCCGGCACCGGCGATGAGGGCCTTGCCGGCCTCATCAAGGACGGGCGCGTGCGCAAGATCGTCTGCTCCTTTCCCCGCACCACCGACCCGCATTGCTTCGAGGCCGCCTACAAGGCCGGCAAGATCGAGCTCGAGATCGTGCCGCAGGGCACGCTCAGCGAGCGCATGCGCGCCGGCGCGGCCGGGGTCGGCGGCTTCTACGTCAGGACCGCCGCCGGCACCAGGCTCGGCGAGGGCAAGGAGACGCGCGAGATCGACGGCGAGCTTCACGTGCTGGAGACGCCGATCCGCGGCGACATCGCGCTCTGCCGCGCCGACCGCGCCGACCGCTGGGGCAATCTCACCTATCGCAAATCGGCGCGCAACTTCAACCCGGTGATGGCGATGGCCGCGGCGGTGACCGCGGTGCAGGTGCGCGAGATCGTGCCGCTCGGCGGCCTCGATCCCGAATGCGTGGTGACGCCGGGCATCTTCGTCGACCGCGTCGTCGTGGTATAAGGAAGAAAGAGAGGAGGCGCCTCATGAAGCCGCTTTCCCGCCGCCAGATGGCCTGGCGCGCCGCGCAGGACATCGAGGACGGCGCTTACGTCAATCTCGGCATCGGCCTGCCGACGCTGTGCTCGGATTTCATCCCCGAGGGGCGCGAGATCGTCTTCCACAGCGAGAACGGCATTCTCGGCATGGGCCCAGCGCCCAAGCCCGGCGAGGAGGACAAGGACCTCATCAACGCCGGCAAGCAGCTCACGACCCTGGTGCCGGGCGGCGTCTTCTTCCATCACACCGACGCCTTCCTGATGATCCGCGGCGGCCATCTCGACCTCGCGCTGTTGGGCGCCTTCGAGGTGTCGGAAAAAGGCGACCTCGCCAATTGGACCACCGAGGATCCGAATTTCGCGCCCGGCGTCGGCGGCGCCATGGATCTCGCTTTCGGCGCCAAGGAAGTGCGCGTCATTGTCGAGCATACCACCAAGGACGGAAGGCCGCGCATCCGCAAGGCCTGCGCCTATCCGCTGACCGCGCCCCATTGCGTGAAGCGCGTCTACACCAACCTCGCCGTGCTCGACGTCACGCGCGAGGGCGTCATCGTGCGCGAAATGGTGGAAGGGCTCGATCTTGCCGGGCTGCAGGCGCTGAGCGAGCCGGATCTGGTGCTGGCGAACGACTGGAAGAGGCTCGAGGCGCCGGTGGTGTGACGGGCTGCTGCGGACGAAGCACCAAAGCAGTTCAAGGAAAAAAGCTTCGCTGCCAACTATATGACCGGTAGGTCGTTTGGCTTGGCTTGACTTTTCCTGATATGCAGACGCGCGATCGACCTACGCGATTGTGCGACCTGCGTTTGTACTTATTCGGTCAATTGTCACTCTTGACGTGAAATTGTATAAAAACTTTGCTAGCAACGCGTGCGCTCTTAAAGGTAGAGTTGCGATATAGTTATACATGCTACTATTCCCGCGTCGGAGCTACAAAAAACAAAGTTTGATCAGGGAGTGCAGATGTTCGTCCATTCGCGGAGCAATGTGCTTCGTGCACTATTTGCCTCTATCGGGCTATTGGCGCTGGGCGCGTGCGGCATTGCTACAGTGACAGGACCACCCGGAAAGAGCCCTGCACAGCTGAATTCTGAAGCCCTAGCCTGCAATAGAGCATCTGTCCGGTGGTCCGATCCTAAAATGGCATTCGTCCAATGTATGACCGGACTTGGAAACACAGTGGACTTCGGTAGTGGTGAAATTTATTTTCCGCAACGATACGCCACGCCGTCAGTTCCGCGCTTTCCACGCCAGCCGCCATCCGCGCCAAGCTATGTCCCCCCTCCCACTCCCTCACCGAGTTACACTCCGCCGCCTCCGAGCGCTCCGCCAAGCAATGTCCCTCCTTCCAACTTCTCACCGAGCTACGCCGCACCGCCCCCGAGTGCTCCGCCGAGCTACGTCTCTCCGCCCGGTATCGCGTCTGAACAGCCACCCAAATCTAATCGGGTGGCAGCAGGGGCGGTCCGCTTCCGAAAGTCCGTCGACGACTATCAAGAGTTTATTTTTTTACTTGCTCATCCATCTTTTCTATTTCCCCTTCTGAAGGGAGAGATCGATAATAAAAACATAATAATCGAGCAAAGCGATTCACAAGGTGCTATAATTATATATACCGTCTTTTGGCGTAGCCCTACTGGAAAGCAATATCAAACCATTCTACACTTTAAAGCATCCTATGATGCAGAAGGCGTGATAGAAAATATCGACCTAACGGTAGAAGAGCACCCGGTTCCGCGCCTGGCAGCATTTTCTTTCGTTGAGGGAGCAAAGCAAGCGCTGGCGCTCTATCTCAGTGATAAAATCAAGGAGAAAAGACCGTTTGCATCTGTCGCTGTCCGGATATTCAATTCTAGCGTTTCGTTTAAAGATGGCATTGTCATGTTCTTGAAAGAAATGACAAATTCTCGGTAAAATATACAAGATTATAATTTAATTTTCTCTAGAAGAAACCACTGGCGAGCGCCGCGCCGGCTCAGGCCGCCATCGCCGGGTTGACGCTGCGGCACTTCGCCTCGAAATCGGCGGAGATGAATTCGGGCCGCTTGTAATAGCCCTTGATCCAGCTCGCCAGCATGCAGAGCTCCTCGAGCTTCAGCACCTCGTCCAGCGTGCCGTCGGGAAAACGCATGGTGAAGCTCTCGGCGATGGTGCCCATCACCTCTTCGATCTGCTCGACGCTGAGGCCGATATCGGTCTCGAGCGCCGCCGTGCGCGTCAGCCGCGCCTCGTCGATCTGGTACTCGTCGCGGATGAGCTTGACGATCCAGCGGAACATGTTCATCCAGTTCTTGACGTCGTCGATCGGGCGCGACATGCCGGCTGGGTCCGAGGCGGATAAAATCAGCCTCAAAGTGCCGTAAATAGCTTACGGAATCGCTAACGGGCTTTTCTCGTAAGCCTCTGATTCATCATAGCGTTTTGCGAGGAATGGACGTTCCGGCGATGTACCGGCGACCGGCGGCCTATCGCGCGCGGCGCGCCTCCAGCCAGGCGCGCAGCCGCGGGGTGAGCGGCTGCGACTTCCGCGTCGCGTCGTCCACCAGCACCATGATGCACTCCGCCGTTGCGGCGCAGCGCTCGCCGTCGAAGATGCCCTGGCCGAGGCGGAAGGAGCTGCGGCCGATCGCCAGCACGCGCGTGCCGATATCGACCTGGCCCGGATAGAACAGCTCGGCGAGGAAGTCGAGCTCGAGCCGGGCGATGACGAAATTGCCGCCGGGGCCGCGCAGGTCGAGCGCCTCGTCATAGAGAAAGCGGACGCGGCCGCTCTCGCAGAAGGTGGCGAAGACCGCGTTGTTGACGTGGCCCTGGCGGTCGGTGTCGCCATAGCGCAGCGTGTCGGTGGTCCAGAGCGCGTAGGAGGCGCGCGCCGTCGCCGGCGGCAAGGGGCCGCGTCCGGTCTCGGCCATGCCGCTCAATCCTGCGCTGCTGTCCGCATCGTTGCGACGACGATGCCGGCGTCGATCAGCCGGTCGATCTCGGCCTCGCCGTAGCCTGCTTCCTTCAGCACCTCGCGATTGGCCTCGCCGAAGCGCGGCGGCGCCCGGCGCAGCCCCGGCGGCGTGCGCGAGAGCTTCAGCGGCGCGCCCACGCCGCGATACTCGCCGCTCTCATAGACCATGCCGCGGTGGCGCGTGTGCGGATGGGTAAGCACGTCGGGCAATTCCTGCACCACGCCGCAGGGCACGCCGAGGTCGAGGAGCCGCATGGTCAAGGCCTCGCCGTCGATCGCCGCCATCGCGCCCTCGAGCTCGGCGCGCAACGCCGCGCGATTGACGACGCGGTCCTTGTTGTCGCGGAAGCGCGCGTCCTCGGCGAGATCCGGCCGGCCGATCTCGGCGCAGAAGCGCGCATATTGCCGGTTGTTGCCGACGGCGAGAAAGATGCGCTTGGTCCGGGTGCGGAACTGGTCATAGGGCGAGACGTTGGGGTGCGCGTTGCCGGTGCGCCGCGGCGGCTTCTGCGACAGGAACCAGTTGGCGGCGTAGGGATGGAGCAGCGCCACGCCGCAATCATAGAGCGTTGCCTCGACGAATTGCCCCTTGCCGGAGCGCTGGCGCTCTTGCAGTGCCATCAGGATCGCGATTACCGCGTTGAGGCCGGTGGCGAGATCGACCACCGGCACGCCGACGCGCAGCGGCTCGCCTTCGGCCTCGCCATTGAGGCTCATCAGCCCGGCCATGCCCTGGACCGCCGCGTCATAGCCGGGATATCCGCCCAGCGGCCCGTCGGCGCCGAAGCCGGAGACGCGGCAATGGATGAGGCGCGGATAGCGCTCCCTCAGCACCGCCTCATAGCCCAGCCCCCAGCGTTCCAGCGTGCCGGTCTTGAAATTCTCCACCAGCACGTCGGCGCCTTCGAGCAGCCGGAAGAGCACCTCGCGGCCCTCGGGCTTTGCAAGATCGAGCGCGATGCCGCGCTTGTTGCGGTTGACGCCGATGAAGTACGACGCGGCATCGCCCTGGAAGGGCGGGCCCCAGCCGCGCGTCTCGTCGCCCTGCGGCGGCTCGACCTTGATCACGTCGGCGCCGTGATCGCCGAGGATCTGCGTGCAATAAGGCCCGCCCAGCACGCGGCTCAAATCGATCACCTTGAGGCCGGCCAGCGCGCCGGGAGAAATGCCGTCAGTCATGGGTCTCTTGATCCTATGTCGGGAAAGTCCTTCTCCGCCATCGAGGGCGGAGAAGGATTTAGGATGAGGTGGGTGATGTGAGGCCGTGCAAGCCCCGCCTCACCCGACCTCTCCGCCCCCGGGGGGGCGGAGAGGGGATTCGGCTGCTATCCCATCGGCGCGGCCCCTGCCTTCACCGGTATCCCGAAGACCTTCTCGGCGAATTTGGGATAGATCGCGGCAAGGCGCGGCGCCACCTCGGCGCGCAGCAGCGCCAGCGTTGCGGGCGGCGGCGCCGGCGTTGCCGGCACGCCGGCGGGAAGGTCGAAGGCGAAGCCGGTGGAGTCCAGCACCTCCTCGACGCTGTGGCCGGGATGGACGCTCTCCAGGCGGAAGCGGGCGCGGCTCTTGTCGAAGCTGAAATGGCAGAGCGGCGTCACCAGCGCCACCGGCCCGCCGCGGCGGAAGACGTTGGGCGGGCTGACGCCGGGGGCGCTGATGAAATCCACCTTGTCGACCAGCGTGCGGCGCGAATGCTCCAGGCGGAAGAGGATGATGCGCGGCACCATGAAATAGAGGAAGGCCGAGCCATAGGCGCCGGGAAAGCGCGCCTTGGGGTGCGCGTAATCGCCGATGACGGTGAGATTGATGTTGCCGCTGCCGTCGATCTGCGCGCCGGAAAAGAAGAAGGCGTCGATGCGGCCCTGGCCGGCGCTGTCGAACAGCTCGCGCCCGCCATCGGTCCAGAGGTTGTGCTCGGGGCTCTGCTGCAGCGAGACGTTCGGTGCGTCGGGAGACAATAGCTGCGCCAGGAAGGCGGCGGCGGCCGGGATCGGCGAGTTGGCGCCGACGGCCACGTGCCGCGCGCCCTCGATGAGGCGCAGCACCACGTCGATCAGCACTTCTTCCGGCTTTATCTCCGCCGCGGTCGCGCTCATCTCAGGCGGCGCGCCGGCGCAGGACGTGCCGATCGAGATAGCGGCCGAAGCCCTCCTCGGTGGCGGCGAGCGCGAGGTAGTCGAGCAGGTGCTGCGTGTCCTCGCCATAGAGATCGCCCATCTTGAGCGGCCAGGCGCCGCGCGGCGCCAGCGCCACCGCCTCGATATAGAAGGCGGGAATGGTCGCCGCCGCCATCACCTCATCGGCCAGCAGGTCGCCGTCGTGGAGCGCCTCGACGGTGACGACGCTCCTTGCCGAAGCATGCGCCAGGGTGAAGAGATCGCGCCGGCGTCCCACCCAGATGTTGCCGTTGCGGTCCGCCAGCGGCGCATGGAAGAGGGCCACGTCCGGCCGGATCGCCGGCAGCAGCACGATGGGATCGTTCTCGCCGAAGGGATTGTCGATCACCTTCCAATCCGGGCGCTGCTTCAGGATGTCCGAGCCGATGATGCCGCGCAGCGCGCCGAAGGGATTGCCCATTTCCGCCGCGCGCAGCGCCGAATGGAGGGCGGGGCAGGTGGCGTCCTTGAGCGCGATCGTGCCGGCGAGCACGGCGGCGGTGAAACGCGGCGCGGCGCCAAGCTCGCCGAAGCCGACGGCGGAGGTCTCGAGGGTGGCGACGCAGCCGGCGCCGATCAGCAGATCCGCTTGCAGCGAAGAGGCCGGCAAGGTCACGAGATGAAGCCCTCTCACCCCGCGCCGGATCAGCGCCCGCGTCGCCTCCATCGCCACGCCGGCGTAGTCGGCGGGGATGACGAGCTTGCTCCCGTCGGCGATCGCCGCCAACGCCGCCTCGAGCTCGCGAATCTTGCCCATCTGTTTCTCTCCGTCATCGCGCGGCGAATTCATACGAGACCTGCCCCTCCTTTCCGCCGCTGGGGCGGAGAAGGAGTTGGCTCGCCTGGGCGAGGAAAGCACGCGGGGGAGGGGGAGGCAAGAGGCCGGAGCAGAGCTTTTCCCACTTTGGGCGGCATCGGGCTGCGGCAGGCCAGCTACATAACTCCCGTGAAGAGCCCTATCTCGCCAATGTCGGCGAACGTCTCCACGATCGCGGGCGATGGTTTTTGACGACACGGCAGACCGCCCGCTCGCCGGCCGCCCCGTGTATTTCATTGAGCGAGCTGCGCGCAACGATCGGCCGCGATGCCTGGGACGACGATCGGATCTTGCATTGGAATCGCACGGCGTGCGCCGTTGGCTGCACCGTGGAAGATCGACGATTGCGGCGCCGGCAGGAGCGTTCATCGGGTGCGTCACGTCGCGGCTCGCGCCCGCCGTTGCGGCGCCGGTATCCTATCCGCCGATCGGACCTGCGAGCCTGGAATCCGGTCGAGGGTCCGGGAAAATCGCCGATTTCTCATTTCGCCGCCGCGCTCGAATTGCGCCTTTTCTCGTGCAGGACCCTTTCGGAAAGTTGCCGATATTGCAGCATGTAATCCGTTAGCTGGCCGCTCACGACGATGCGTCGAACGTGCCAAAATAGAAGTATTTTGAGAAACAGGGCGATGGAGCTTACGAAAAGAAACCTGAGTTGGATGCTCACGTCGTCCGTTTCATGTTCCACGATTATCGGATAGGCGAACTGAAGAACGGCGTAGGCGTAGAGAAGAGCCACGATCCAAATCGGCGAACCGATCAGCTTGCTTTCGAATCTGCCGATAAGAAGCGCCAACATTACGCCCGCGAAGAGCCCCTGGCAGGCGTCGAAAAACGCATGGGCTTTTTCCGTATAAATGGACGCGAGAAACTCGGCGAGAATGAAAGCCGCGCATCCCAGAATGACGCGAATCACGATCTGAAACCATCTGAGGCTATCCTGTCCGGCGCTGGAAACCACCATCGTCAAATAGGACAAAAGCACCAGCCCGGCGGCCGCCATGCTCAGCACGTCGAGGCTGTAATGAGCCAAGTCGCGCGAGCCCACGAATGCCGCCCCGCTGCGTACAAGCCAAAAGAAGAAAAGCGCTATCCACACGCCGGACCACGCCACGGCGAATTGTTGCGACGCCGCAATCGCAAATCTATATTCAGCCTCGGGTTTCGGCGGAGGTCCTTTCAAGGCGATGACCAACATGAGAATGGCGATCGTCTGAATGATCGGCGCTACCTTGACAATCGTCGCCAGCGACGGAAGTTCGGAAATCAGCTCGTGCGTTTGAGCGTAAGCGCCGGCCCAGATGGCAAGATGAGCCAAAGCGGCGATCCAGGTGAGAGCCTGGATGAGCGGCCTTAGGATGTCGACGGTCCGTGCCAGCCAAGCAAGCATTTTCGCCCCCGCTCACTTGCTCGCGAATCATCTCACAAGTCGTATTTGTGCAATAGTGGAATCCGAGCCCTGTCGAATTTCCGCGGAGGGCGAAGGCGGGCCTCATCGATTAGCGGAAGAATCGACGACGCTCGGTGCGACGGCGATTGGCCGGCGGAGCTTGTGATGGTCGAGGCGGAGCCGATCGCCGGGAGCCCGACGGCTTGTTGGCGAGCATGGTCCGCTCCTATCCTGGCCTGCATGACCGCCGACCGCATCGCCGCGCTGGAGCAGGACGCCGCGCTCGATCCCGAGAATCCCGAGCGCTATCGCGCGCTGGCGGCGGCGCATCGGGCGGCGGGCGAAGAAGCGTCGGCAATGGCGGCGGATCTCGCCGCCGTTGCGCTCGAGGCGCGCGCGCCGCTGGCGCTCTGCAACATCGCCACCGCCTGTTTTCAGGCCGGCCGGCGCGCGCAGGCGAAGCGCTGGTACGGGCTCGCGCTCAGGCTCGATCCGGCGCTGGTCGCCGCACACCGCAATCTCGCGGCGATCCTCGAAGCGGAAGGAAGCCTCGCCGAGGCGCGGGCGCATCGCGACGAAGCCTATCGCCGCCAGAGCGTCTTCGTCGAGCAGGCTCCGGCCGAAAGGCAGCGCGTGCTGCTGCTGGCGGCCTCGGGCTACGGCAACGTGCCCATAGAGACCTTTTTCCCGGCGGCGACGGTGACGCGCGTCACCTGGTTCGTCGATTATGCGAAGCCCGGCGAGGGCGATCGCCTGCCGCCCTTCGATCTCGTCTTCAACGCCGCCGGCGATCCCGACATGATGGGCCCGCTCTTGCCGGACGTCGCGGGCTTTCTCGCGCGTCTCGGCAAGCCGCTGCTCAATCCGCCCGCGGCCGTGGCGCGCACCCGGCGGCATCTGCTGCCGGATCTCCTCAGCGATATCGCCGATGTCGCGGTGCCGCCGGTGCTGCGGCTTCCGCGCGACGCGCTCGGCGATCCCCGTCACGGCGCGCGCGTGGGATTTCCGCTCATCCTGCGCCCGGCGGGCGCTCATGGCGGGCAAGGCGTGAGCCTGATCGAGACGGCCGAGCGCCTCGCCGATGCCGCGCTTGGCGAGGCGGAGACCTTCTATCTCACCGCCTATCGCGACTACCGCTCGCCCGACCGGTATTTCCGCAAGTACCGCGTCATCTTCATCGACCGCGAGCCCTATCCCTATCATCTCGCGATCTCGCAGCACTGGCTCGTCCACTATTTCTCCGCCGACATGCTGCATCCCTCCTGGAAGCGGGCGGAGGAGGCGCGCTTTCTCGAGGCGCCGGCGCGGGCGCTCGGCGGGAAGGCGATGGCGGCGCTGGCGGAGATCGGCCGCCGCCTCGATCTCGATTTCTGCGGCATCGATTTCGCGCTCGACGGCGCGGGCAATGTTTTGGTGTTCGAGGCCAATGCGACGATGCTGGTGCATTTGAAGGACGCGCCCGACACCTTCGCCTACAAGCACCGTCACGTGCCGAAGATCTTCGCCGCCTTCGAAGCGATGCTGGCGCGCCGGCTCGCCGGTCAGGCGCGCTGAAAGAGCCAGACGCCGTCCGCGCGCTCCTGGCGCGCGATGCCGCCCGATGCCACCGCGCGGGCGAGATGCGCCATGGTCTCGCCGATGGCGAATCCCAACTGATGGCGGTCGAGCGCGCGGTGGAACAGCATCGGGACGATCTCGGCGCCGGTGCGCGGCCGGTCGCAGGCGGCGACGATCTGGTCCAAGCGCTCGGCATGGAGGCGGCGCAGCTCGCCGATGCGCGCATGGAGGCCATAGAACGGCAGATTGTGCGAGGGCAGCACGAAGGCACTGTCGGGCACGGCGCCTTCGAGCTTATCGAGCGAGGCGATGAAGCTGCCGAGCGGATCCTGGTCGCTGGCGCGCGGCCAAAGGCTGACATTGGGCGAGATCCGGGGCAGCACCTGGTCGCCGGCGATGAACAGGTCGAGATCCCCGCAATAGAGGCAGGCGTGCTCCGGCGCATGGCCGCGGCCGATGATGACGCGCCAGCGGTGCCGGCCGATGGCGAGCTCCATGCCGTCTTCCAGCCGCCGGTATTGCTCCGGCACCGGCGAGACCATGGTGCGGTAGGCGCGCGGCCGGCTGGTCCTGACGGTCTCCTCGAGATCGCCGTAGCCGATCTGGCGGTAGAAGTCGACGAGGTCGGCGTGGAAGGTCCCGGGCCGGTCGGCGATGGCGCGGCGGGCGTGCTCCCATTCGCCCGCGGTCGTCCACAGCTCGATGCCGAGCCGCTCGGTGAGCCAGCCGGCAAGGCCCATATGGTCGGGATGGAAATGCGTGCAGATGAGCCGCGTCACTTTCCGGCCGTCCAGCGCCTCGGCCAGCAGGCGCTGCCACAATTCCTTGGTCTCGTCGGAATTGAGCCCGGTATCGACGATGGCCCAGCCCTCGCCGTCATCGAGAAGCCAGAGATTGATGTGGTTGAGCTGAAACGGCAGCGGCATGCGCAGCCAGCGCACGCCCGGGGCCACCTCGATCGCGGTGCCGGGGGAGGGCGCCGCCGCGTGCGGGAAGCGCAGCGCGGCGGCGCCGCCCTCGGCCGGACTCATGCAGTGCCGATCCGCTCGAACACGGCGGCGATGCCCTGGCCGACGCCGATGCACATGGTGACCAGCGCATAGCGCCCGCCGCTGCGGTGCAACTGCCGGATGGCGGTAAGCGCGAGGCGCGCGCCCGACGCGCCGAGCGGATGGCCGATGGCGATAGCGCCGCCATTGGGATTGACGCGCGCATCGGCGAAATCGAGGTCGAGCAGCTTGAGGCAGCCCAGCACCTGGCTGGCGAAGGCCTCGTTAAGCTCGATAACGTCGATATCCTTGAAGCCGAGGCCGGCGCGCTCCAGCGCCTTCTTCGAGGCCGGCACCGGGCCGAGCCCCATGACCCGCGGCTCGACGCCGGCCACGGCGGCGGAGACGACGCGCGCGATCGGCGCCTTGCCCGCTTTCTCGCCGGCGCGCCGGCTGCCGATGATCAGCGCCGCCGCGCCGTCGTTGATGCCCGACGCATTGCCGGCGGTGACGACGCCGTTGGGGAAGAGCGGCCTCAGCTCGCTCAACCGCTCCATCGTGGTGTTGGGGCGCGGATGCTCGTCCTGCGCGATCACCGTCTCGCTGCCTTTCTTGGCGCCGGGCACGCTTACCGGCAGCAGCTCCTGGTCGTAGAATCCTTCGGCCTTGGCGCGCGCGTATTTCTCCTGCGAGGCGAGCGCGAAGCGGTCGCTCGCCTCGCGGCTGATGGCGTGCTCATGGGCGACGTTGTCGGCGGTCTCCGGCATGGTGTCCTGGCCGAAGGCTTTGGTGATGCGCGGGTTGGGGAAGCGCGCGCCGATGGTGCTGTCATAGAGCTTCGCCTCGCGGCTATAGGCGCTCTCGGCCTTCGCCATGACGAAGGGCGCGCGGCTCATGCTCTCGACGCCGCCGGCGACGAAGAGCTCGCCTTGGCCGCAGCTCGCGGCGCGCGCGGCGTCGACCACCGCGGCGAGCCCGCTGCCGCACAACCGGTTGACGGTAAGCCCGCCGATATCGGTCGGCAGCCCCGCCAGCAGCGCCGCGTGGCGCGCCACGTTGCGCGCGTCCTCGCCGGCCTGGTTGGTGCAGCCGATCACCGCATCCTCGTAATCCCGCGGCTTGAAGGGATTGCGGCCGACCAGCTCCTTGATGACGCCGCTCAGCAGGTCGTCCGGCCGGACCGGAGCGAGGCAACCGGCATGGCGGCCGATCGGGGTGCGCAGACCGTCATAGACATAAGCGTGTTCCATCGCTCTTCCCCTGGCCTGTCGGGCTTACCGGGCGAAATTATCTTTCGCCGTTGCGGCGCAGCCTAGGCCCGGCGGCCGGCATGAGCAAGCGGCGAGCCGGCATGGCTGTGTTGAGCCCCACAGAGGCGATGGTCGGCGGAACGGACCTTGCCGACCGCCGCGCCAATGCCAAGGATAGATCCGTTACGAGCCAAATTCCCGCTCCGGTGCGGGCCTTCGGAGAAGGCGCATGCGCGATTTTCACCAGCCACGCCGCTCGGCCGCAATTGCCGGCGAGGCGATGGCGGCCACCTCCCACCCGCTGGCGACGCTCGCCGCGCTCGAGATGCTGCGCGCCGGCGGCAATGCGGTCGACGCCGCGATCGCCGCGGCGGCGGTGCTGTGCGTGGCCGAGCCGCATATGACCGGCATCGGCGGCGATTGCTTCGCGCTTTACGCGCCCAAGGCGCAGGCCGTGCCGCTGGCGCTCAACGGCTCCGGCGCGGCGCCGCTCAAGGCCACGGTCGAGTGGTATCGCGAGCATGGCTTCGCCGAGATCCCGCTCGAGAGCGTGCATACCGTGACCGTGCCCGGCGCGGTCGATGCCTGGTGCACGCTGCTGGAGCGTCACGGCACCATGGATCTGGCCGAACTGCTCGCGCCCGCCATCAAGCTCGCCGAGGAGGGCGTGGTGGTGACGCCGCGCGTGGCCTGGGATTTCTCGTTGCTCGTCGACAAGATCGGCCGCGACGCCGGCGCCGCGCGCGTCTTCATGCCGGCGGGCCGCATGCCGGCAGTAGGCGAGCGGCTCAAGATGCTGGCGCTCGCCGCCACCTTGCGGCGCATCGCCAAGGAGGGCCGGCGCGGCTTCTATGAAGGCCCGGTCGCGGCCGACATCGTCAGACGCTGCGCCGAGCTGGGCGGCCTGCACCGGCTGGAGGATTTCGCCCGCCATCGCTCCGAGTGGGTGAGCCCGATCTCGGCGCGCTATCGCGGCCACGACGTGCTGGAATGCCCGCCCAATGGCCAGGGGCTGGCGGCGCTGATGATCCTGCGCACGCTCGAGGGCTTCGACCTCAAGGACGCCTGCAACGAGACCGATCGCATCCACTTCCTCGCCGAAGCGACCAAGGCCGCCTATCGCGCGCGCGACGTCTTTATCGGCGATCCCCGCCATGGGACCGTGCCGGTCGAGCGCTTCCTCTCCGACGATTACAGCGAGAGCGTCCGCCGCCGCATCGATCGCCGCCGCGCCTCGCCGCCGGCGGCGTGGGACGAGCCCGAGCATCGGCACACCGTCTATCTCTGCGTCGTCGATCGCGACCGCAACGCCGTCTCTTTCATCAACTCGCTCTTCCACGAGTTCGGCAGCGGCATCTTCGTGCCGGAGAGCGGCGTCATGCTGCACAGCCGCGGCGCGATGTTCCGCACCATCCCCGGCCATCCCAACGCGATCGCGCCGGGCAAGCGGCCGCTGCACACGATCCTGCCCGGCATGCTGGCCAAGGACGGCCGTGCCGTGATGCCGTTCGGCGTCATGGGCGGCAACTACCAGGCGACCGGCCACGCCACGCTGCTCTCGCGCATGCTCGACCAGGGGATGGATCCGCAGCAGGCGGCCGAAGCGCCGCGCAGCTTCGCCTTCGACGGGAAGCTTCAGCTCGAAACGACGATCCCGGCGGACGTCGCGGCGGAGCTGTCGCGCCGCGGCCATGTCATCGAGCGTCCTGTCAAGCCGCTCGGCGGCTGCCAGGCGATCTCTATCGATCACCGGCTCGGCGTGCTGATCGGCGGCTCCGACCCGCGCAAGGACGGCTGTGCCTTGGGGTATTAATCGCGCATCAGCCCCCGGCTCTGATCGAGAATGGTCCGGTAGCATTCGCACGCCGTCCGTTCGAGCCCCTGCCGGTCGAGCATGACGATGTAGCCGTGACCGGTGGCGACGAGGCCCGCCGCCTTGAAACCGGCGATCGCCACGCTGATGCTGGGCCGCCTTGTGCCGAGCAACAGCGAGATGAATTCATGCTTCAGCGGCAGCTCGTCGCGATCGACGCGGTCGCGCACCATCAACAGCCATCGCGCCAGGCGCTGCTCCAGCGTGTGCCGGCCGTTGCAGGCGGCTGACTGATAGATTTGCAGCAGGAGCGCCTGCGCGAAGCGGAACAGAGAGGCCTTGAAGCCCGGATGGCGCTCCATGGTCTCGAGCAGCACGGTCGCCGGCAAGCGCCAGGCGGATCCCGGCATCTGCGCCATGGCTTCCAGCGGCGTGGTGTTGGCGCCGGTCAGCAGCATCGTGCCGACCATCCCCTCCCGTCCCAGCAATCCGACCTCGATCGTCGCCCCGTCTTTCAGGGGCCTGATCAGGGAGACGATGCCCGTGTCGGGAAAGTAGACGTGGTCGAGCGGCGCATGAGCCTTGTGCAGCGTCCGGCCCTGCGTCAAGGCGATACGCTCAAGGTGGGGCCGCAGCCTGTCGATATCGCCGGCGGAAAGCGTGGCGAGCAGACGGTTGCTGCTGAATTCGGGCAGCAATGCTTGTCGGACTGTCATCATCACCAACCGATCCCAGGGCGCATCGCCGTCCGCCTTCGTGAAATAGTACTAAAACGGTACGCTATCGTACAATTGCGTCTCTTACCCTCATCCTTTCGAGTTAGTTTATGTTACAAGTGATGGTGGCGATGACGATCATGCGAACCATAGCAGTATAGGCCATTATATGCGCGCGGTTGTGACTCCCATTGGAATCGAGAAGGATAAAGCGCGACACCGGGAAAATCGCCGCCGCGCCACCGCCGCGCCGGCCCGAGCCGGCGTGGCAGGATCCGGCGGCGAGCGCCGCCTGGGGCGTTACGAAGCGCTGCTGCTGGGTCGCGGCGAAGCCGATGTCGTCGCATCGGTCGAGGCCTTGCTGCGCGCCCTCACCGACCGGCTGGCGCTTAGCGGCCCCCCGTCCAGCGACCGGAAGCGCTGATCGCCCGCCGCGACGATAGCGACCGCCGCTCGCGCCGCCGGCTCCGGCCGCAAGCGAGACATTTCACTTCCCCACGCGACGGACCGATACTTGAGCGACCGGCGGCGGCGAGCCACGGGCCGCGCGTCGCCACACGGCCGCGAGAGGGAGGACGAATGATCACCGTGGATTTGCGAGGCAAGGCGGCGTTGGTGACCGGCGGCGCCTCGGGCATCGGGCTGGCCACGGTCGAGCTGCTGCTGCTCGCCGGCGCCAAAGTGGCCATGAACCATCTGCCCTACGACAGTCGCGCCCGCAGCGAGCTCGAACGCTTCCAGGAGCAGGGCTATCAGGTCTTTGGCGCGCCGGGCGACGTCTCGCGCCCAGGCGAGGCCGAGGCGATGGTAGGGCGCGCGATCGACCAGCTCGGGGGGCTCGACATCCTGGTCAACAACGCCGGCACTGCCGGCACGCGCACTCCGATCGAGTTCCGCGACCTCGATGCCATGACCGAAGAGTTCTGGCAAACCATCCTCGCCACCAACCTCATCGGCCCGTTCCGTTGCAGCCATGCCGCCGCGCCGGCGCTCAGGCAGGCGCGCGGGGCCATCGTCAATACCGCCTCGGTGGCGGGGCTCGGCCGGCCCGGCAGCAGCATCGCCTATGGCGCCAGCAAGGCCGGGCTGATCAACCTGACGCGCTCTTTGGCCGTCGCGCTCGCGCCCGAGGTGCGGGTCAATGCCGTGGCGCCGGGATTTGTCGATTCACCCTGGACCGACCCCTGGCCGGCGGAACGCAAGCGCGACTATGCCGCGACCGCGCTGATGCGGCGCATCTGCACTCCGGCCGACATCGCCGAGGCGATCCTGTTCCTCGCCGCCGGCGGGGCCATGATCACCGGCCACACGCTGCCGGTCGACGGCGGGTTGATCTGAGAGCCTGCCGCGGCGGGTCTAAGCGGCGCGCACGGTGGCGAGGAAGTGGCCGACCTGCTCGCGCAGCCGCTCCGACTGCTCGCTGAGCTGCGCCGCGGCGCTCAGCACTTCGCGCGCCGCCGTGCCGGTCTCGCCCGCCGCGTCGGTGACGCCGGCGATGGTCCTGGACACGTCCTCCGTGCCGGCCGCCACCTGCTGGACGTTGCGCGCGATCTCCTGAGTCGCGGCCGATTGCTCCTCGACCGCGCCGGCGATCGAGGTGGAGATGGAGCTGACCTCGACGATGGTGCCGCAGATGCCGCGGATGGCGGCGACCGCCGCCTCGGTGGCGTCCTGGATCGCCGCGATCTGCGCGCGGATGTCGTCGGTCGCCTTGGCGGTCTGATTGGCGAGCGATTTGACCTCGCCCGCGACCACGGCGAAGCCCTTGCCGGCCTCGCCGGCGCGCGCCGCCTCGATGGTGGCGTTGAGCGCCAGCAGGTTGGTCTGGCCGGCGATGTCGTTGATGAGCGCCACCACCTCGCCGATCTTCTGCGCCGCCTCGGCGAGACTTTGGACGCTTGTATTGGTGCGCTGGCCTTCGTCGGCGGCTTGGCTTGCCACGCCGGTCGCCTGCGCCACCTGCCGGCCGATCTCGGCGATGGAAGCCGAAAGCTCTTCCGCGGCGGTCGCCACCATGTGCACATTCGTCGTCGTCTGCCGCGAGGAGGCGGCGACGCTCAGCGACTGCTGCTTGGTCTGCTCGGCGGTGCTCGACATGGCCTGGGCCGTGCGTTGCAGCTCGGCGGCTGCCGCGGAGACCGCAATGACGATGGCGCTGACGCTCGCCTCGAAGGTATCGGCGAGCACCGCCATGGCCCGCTTCTTCTCGTTCTCGGCCGCGCGCTGTTGCGTCTCCTGCGTGGCGCGCATGCGCTCGATCTCGGCGGCATGGTCCTTGAACACCTGCACCGATCGCGCCATCGCGCCGACCTCGTCGCGCCGGCCGGTATAGGCGATGTCGATGGCGCGGTCGCCGCGGGCCAACCGCTCCATGACCGCCACCACCCGGGTGATCGGGCGCGCGATGCTCCAGCCGATGGCGCCGGCGCTGACGACGAGCAACAGCGCCACCGCGGCGAACGACCAGGCGAGCCTGGCGCTCGTTCGAGCGCGGCTTGCCGCCATGGCGGCGGAAGCGTCGTGATACATGCGCGTGACGGTCTCGGTGGTCTCGGCGATCAGCGGCTCGATCGCCAGGCGTTTCTTGGTCAGCTTCTGGATCTCGCCGTCGAGCTCGGCGATCCCGTCCGCCATCATGAAGAAATCGCGCTGATAGGTCGTCATCTTGTCGACGATGGCGGCGCGCGCTTCATCGGCAAGCGGCGCGGCGGCGAGCGCCGCGTCGAACTTCTCCTTCGACTGCTTCATGTCGGCCAGGTATTTATCGCCCTTGCCCTCGGCATGGCGCGCGAGAAAATCCTTCTCGTGCCGGCGCATCATCAGCATCCAGAGAAGCAGCCTCGGGTCGTCGGCCTTTTGCAACGACGCCTCGACCTCGTGCACGGCCGTGCGCAGCCGGCCGAGCAGGCCGCTCTCCTCGTCGAGGCCGACCGACTGGCTGAGCTGGGTCACGGTGATGAACTGGCTGACGTAGCCGGCGAAACCGACGCGGATCTTCGCCACCGTATCGGCGAGCGCGGTCACGCCGTCCTTGCGCAGGCCGGCTTCCATCCGCTCCAGCCGCTCGCTCACTTGCTGCGCGTATTTGTCCTGCCGGGCCGCGTCTTCCGGCTTGTGCCAGAGCAGGAAGGCCATCTCCGAGCGGCCTGCCTCGGCGATGGTGCGGTCGATGCCGGTGATGGCATCCTCATAGCCCGCGGTGCGGTCGGCCGCCTCTTGAAAGCCATGCTGCGCCAGCGTGCCGGAATAGTAGAGCGCGCCGAAGACGCAGAGGCCGATCAATCCGACGAGGCCGATCAGCCCGATCTGGTATTGCAGCCCCAAACGCGCCAGCAACCGCCCCATTGCACGCTCCGTCCCGGTCCGTCGCTTCGCGGTGCCTCGCCTCGCAGCCGGCACACCGAAACGCGGCGGTATGCGCAAATTGGCCAACAATTTATAATTTTGGATTAATGGTTCTTGTCTTATAGCTGGGATCATTCGGCAATATTGCCGCGTCATGGCGGCGCGGGCGGGCACCTCGCGAGCGGCTTCGCTGACCGCCTTATCCCTGTCACGTCAGGCACTTGCGCCGGCGCCGGCGCATATCCCCAACTCGCCAAGGGTTGACGAGGGCCGGCGCCAGCGCTCATACAAGATATCGTTCCGCGTCCTGTGCAGCGCGGGAGATCGGGCCGGCCCGATCGGCGGAAAGCTCACCAGCACATGATGCAGGTCAATGCGACCCTCGCCGTGAAATGCGACGGGGCCGGGTGGGAGAGTTGCGCGATATGAGCGAGCTAGTCCTCAGGCACGATCTTGCCTTCGAGGATCTTTACCGTCGCGACGGGCTTATCCGGCTGGACGCCGTTTTCACGCGACATCTCGGCGAAGTGGACATCGATCTCCACAACTGCTTGATGGCGGCCCGGCGCGAGCCGGCTGCCCTCGACTGTGCGGGCGAGTCCGAACTGCTGGTGGCGCTCGCTCCGCATCTGGAGGATTTCATCGGCGAGCTCTTCGGCATCGCTGGCGAGCTGCGCGCCTTGCAGGCGCGCCATGACGTGCTGGCGCCGCTCTATGCGGTCAAGCGCCTTTTCGTGCAGCGCCGCGCGGTCAAGGGCGTGAGCCCGGAAGCGGCGGCCGCGCTCGACGGCGCCGCGCTGGCGCAGCAGCTCGAGGTGCTTATGGGCGAGCCGCTCGTCGAGGAGAGCTATGCCCGCTCCGTCACGCGCTGGCTGGAGGCGGAGGCGGAGCATGAGGCGGCGCTCGGCCTTGCCCAGCGCTACGCCGCCTGGGCGGTGCTCGCGCCGGCCGGACGCAAGAAGCACCGCGCCGGCGTGCTCTTCAAGGTGCCGCACCGGCTCGACATGACGCATCTCGTGCCGGTCGAGACGGTGGCGCAGTACGGCGTCGGGATGCTGCGCCTGTCGCCGGCGCATTGGCGGCGGCGACAAGGCTTCAAGCTCACCGACCGCGGCACCGATCTCGCCGGCGCGCTCGACCAGGCGAATTACTGCATCTGGTGCCATCACCAGGGCAAAGACAGTTGCTCGAAGGGGCTGCGGGACAAAAAGACCAATGCCTTCCAGAAGAGCGTCTTCGGCATCACGCTCGCGGGCTGTCCGCTCGAGGAGAAGATCTCGGAAATGAACGAGGTCAAGGCGCGCGGCAACAGCATCGGCGCGCTGGCCATCGCCATCGTCGACAATCCGATGGTGGCGGCGACCGGGCACCGCATCTGCAACGACTGCATGAAGGCCTGCATCTATCAGAAGCAGGAGCCGGTCGACATCCCGCAGGTGGAGACGCGGACGTTGAAGGACGTGCTGAGCCTGCCCTGGGGCTTCGAGATCTACAGCCTGCTGACGCGCTGGAACCCGCTCGACATCCGCCGGCCACTGCCGCGGCCGCCTTCGGGCAAGAAGGTGCTGGTGGTGGGGCTGGGGCCGGCGGGCTTCACGCTCGCGCATCATCTGATGAATGACGGCCACGCCGTCATCGGCATCGACGGGCTCAAGATCGAGCCGCTCCCCGAGTCCCTTGCCGGCGTCGGCCCGCGCGGCGAGCGGCGCCCGTTCCGCCCGGTGCGCGAGGTCGGCGAGCTTTACGAGGCGCTCGACGAGCGGACGATGGCGGGCTTCGGCGGCGTCGCCGAATACGGCATCACCGTGCGGTGGGACAAGAATTTCCTCAAGCTGGTGCGTCTCCTGCTGGAGCGGCGCGCCGAATTCTCGAGCTTCGGCGGCGTGCGCTTCGGCGGCACGCTCACCATCGACGGCGCCTTCGATCTCGGCTTCGACCACGTCGCGCTCTGCGCCGGCGCCGGCAAGCCCACCGTGGTGCCGATGAAGAACGGCCTCGCGCGCGGCGTGCGCCAGGCGTCGGATTTCCTGATGGCGCTGCAGCTCACCGGCGCCGCCAAGACCGACAGCGTCGCCAACCTCACGGTGCGATTGCCGGTGGTGGTGATCGGCGGCGGCCTCACCGCCATCGACACGGCGACGGAATCGCTCGCCTATTATCCGCTGCAGGTGGAGAAGTTTTTGAGCCGCCACGAGACGCTGGCGGCCGAGCGCGGCGAGCGGGCGGTGCGCGCGGGGTGGAGCGAGGAGGAAAGCGCCACCGCCGACGAGTTCATCGCGCATGGCCGGGCGATCCGCGCCGAGCGCGCGGCGGCCGCGCGCGAGGGCCGGGCGCCGCGGCTCATCGAGCTGCTCAATGGCTGGGGCGGCGTCACCATCGCCTATCGCCGGCGGCTCATCGACGCGCCGAGCTACACGCTCAATCACGAGGAAGTGGCGAAGGCGATGGAGGAGGGCATCCGCTTCGCCGAGGGCCTGACGCCGCAAGCGGTGGAGGTCGACGCCTTCGGCCATGCCGCGGGCCTGACGCTCACGAGCCACGAGCCCGGCGGGGCGGAGGCCAGCGTGACCTTGCCGGCGCGCACCATCCTGGTCGCCGCCGGAACGCAGCCCAACACCGTGCTGGGCCGCGAGGACCCCGCCCATGTCGTGCTCGACGGCCGCTACTTCCAGGCTTGTGACGAAGAAGGCCGGCCGGTCACGCCCGAGCGCGTCGCCAAGCCGGAGCAGGTGCAGGTGCTGATGAGCCTGCGCCCCGACGGCCGCGCCATCAGCTTCTTCGGCGATCTCCACCCCTCCTTCTCCGGCAATGTGGTGAAGGCGATGGGCGGCGCGAAGCTGGGTTATTCGGTGGTCAGCCGCATGCTGGCCAAGCGCGCGCCGGCCGCGCCGTCGCCGGAGGAACTGCTGGCGACGCTCAACGACGCGCTGCGCGCCACCGTCGATCGGGTCGAGCGGCTCACCCCCAGCATCGTCGAGGTGGTCGTGCGCGCGCCGATGGCGGCACGCGCCTTCCGGCCCGGCCAGTTCTACCGCTTGCAGAATTACGAGCGCCATGCCTGCCGCGTCGACGGCACCGTGCTGGCGATGGAAGGGCTCGCGCTCACCGGCGCCTCGGTCGACCGCGACCAGGGCCTGCTCTCGACCATCGTGCTGGAGATGGGCGGCTCATCGGATCTCTGCACGCTGCTCGAGCCCGGCGAGCCGGTCATCCTCATGGGTCCGACCGGCGCGCCCACCGAGACGCCTTCCGGCGAGACGGCGGTGCTGGTCGGCGGCGGGCTGGGCAATGCCGTGCTGTTCTCGATCGGCCAGGAGTTCCGCCGCCGTGGCTCGGCCGTGCTCTATTTCGCCGGCTACAAGAAGCGCCAGGACCGCTACAAGATCGAGGAGATCGAGAAGGCGGCCGATGTCGTCGTCTGGTGCTGCGACGAGGCGCCCGGCTTCGTCCCGACGCGCAAGCAGGACCGCAGCTTCGTCGGCAACATCGTGCAGGCGATGCTCGCCTATGCCAGCGGCGCGCTGGGACCGGCCGAGATCCCCTTGAACGCCGCCGACCGGCTCATCGCCATCGGCTCGGATGCGATGATGGCGGCGGTGGCGACGGCGCGCCACGGCGCGCTGGCGCCGCATTTGAAGCCCGGCCATCGGGCGATCGCCTCGATCAACTCGCCGATGCAATGCATGATGAAGGAGATCTGCGCCCAGTGCCTGCAGCTCCACAAGGACCCGGTCTCGGGCGCGGAGAGCGTGGTGTTCTCTTGCTTCAATCAGGATCAGCCGCTCGATCTCGTCGATTTCCGCGCGCTGCACGAGCGCCTCGGCCAGAACGCCGCCGAGGAGAAGCTCACCCGGCTGTGGATCGACCGCTGCCTCCGCCATCTCGGCCGGCGCGGCGCGGCCGCGGCGGAGTAGGCGCGACCGCGCAGCGGTCGTCGCCGGCGGGCGCCAGCGGTTGCGTCAGCAACCGCGAAAGCCCGCACGGTGCGAGCGCACGTCGCTGCTGCGACCACGGCAATCCGCGGAGCTTGCCGCCACCCCACCCTACCCCCTCAAGGGGGAGGATTTTTTAGAGTGTCGGTTCGAGCGCGAGCCGCCGCCAGCCGGCGGCGCCGAGCCCCTCGAGCGGGCGGAAGCGCGCCTTGTAGGCCATCTTGCGGCTCTCGGCGATCCAGTATCCGAGATAGGCGTAGGGTAGACCGGCCTGGCGCGCCGCGTCGACAAGGGCCAGGACCAACATCGTGCCGAGGCTGCGCCGGTTCTCCTCGGGATCGAAGAAGCTGTAGACGGCCGAGAGTCCGTCGTCGAGCACATCGACAAGACAGGCACCAAGACACCGGCCGCGCTCATCGCGAAGCTCGATGATGCGACTGAGCACTGGGCTGTCTTCGATCATTGAGCGGAAATCGCCGAAGGTCATCGACGCCATGT
>DASPSJ010000106.1:0-45971 GCA_035623985.1 Allostellaceae bacterium
CGAGAGCCCGGCAGGTTGCAAAGGCATCCGCTCCAGCGCCCGCTTGCAAAGTTTGGCGCGGTCATGCACAAACATGGTACCGCGCGCCGAGCCTGGCGCTTGCCGCTGGCCCGCGCTCACGAATTCCAGATCCGGAAAGGCGATGTAGAAGGCAACCCATGGCAGGGCATTCGCAATTCAAGAACATCATGTATCGCAAGGGCGCGCAGGACAAGAAACGCGCCAAGATTTTCACCAAGATCATTCGCGAACTCACCACGGCGGCACGCAGCGGCCTGCCCGACGCCAATGCCAATCCGCGGCTGCGCGCGGCGATCGCCGCCGCCAAGGAAGCCAACATGCCGAAGGACACCGTCGAGCGCGCCATCAAGCGCGGCGCCGGCGCCGATGACGGCGAGAATTACACCGAGGTGCGCTATGAAGGCTATGGCCCCGGCGGCGTCGCGATCATCGTCGAGGCGCTCACCGACAACCGCAACCGCACCGCGAGCGAGGTGCGCACCGCCTTCACCAAAGCCGGCGGCCATCTCGGCGAGAGCAACAGCGTGAGCTTCCTCTTCGACCGGCTGGGCCAGGTGACCTACCCCGCCGCGGCGGCAACGGCCGATGCGATCTTCGAGGCGGCGGCCGAGGCCGGGGCCGACAATGTCGAGAGCGGGAGCGAGGAGCATGTCGTCACCGGCGCGCCGGAGGCGCTCAACGAGTTGCGCGACGCGCTGGAGCGCCGCTTCGGCCCGCCCTCCTCGGCCAAGCTCGTCTGGAAGCCGAAGACGCTGGCGCCGGTCGAAGACGCGGCGGCGGAAGCGCTGTTCAAGCTGCTGGAGGGGCTGGAGGACAGCGACGACGTGCAGTCCGTCTACGCCAATTTCGAGGTATCCGACGACGTCATGGCGCGGTTGAGCGCCTGATCTCGCCGGCGAGAGGACGTCGCCATGCGCCTCATCGGACTCGATCCGGGGCTGCGCCACACCGGCTGGGGCGTGATCGAGGCCGCCGGCAACCGGTTGAGCCACGTCGCCGACGGCGTCATCCATGCGCGCCCGGGCCGGCCGCTCGCCGAGCGGCTGGTCGACCTCTTCCGTCAGCTCAACGACATCCTCGCCAATTACGGACCGGCGGCGGCGGCGGTGGAGGAGACCTTCGTCAACAAAAACCCGGCCTCGACCTTGAAGCTCGGCGTGGCGCGCGGCGTGGTGCTGCTGGCGCCGGCCGAGCGCGGCATCCCGGTCTACGAGTATTCGGCCAACCTCATCAAGAAGTCGGTGGTCGGCGTCGGCCACGCCGACAAGCAGCAGGTCGAGATGATGGTGCGCCGGCTGCTGCCCGGCGCGGCGCTGGAGGCGCCCGACGCCGCCGACGCGCTCGCCGTCGCCATCTGCCACGCGCATCACGCCGCGACCGAGCGCGCCTGGGCGGCGGGAGCGGCGCGATGATCGCGATGCTGGCGGGGATCGTCGACCAGGCCGCCGGCGACAGCGTCGTGATCGACGTCAACGGCGTGGGCTATGTCGTCTTCGCCTCGGCGCGCACGCTGGCGCGCGTGCCGGCGCGCGGCGAGCCGCTGCGCCTCCTCGTCGAGACGCATGTGCGCGAGGACCACATCCACCTCTACGGCTTCGCCGACGAGGCCGAGCGCGCCTGGTTCCGGCTGCTGACCACGGTGCAGGGCGTCGGCGCCAAGCTCGCGCTCGCCCTTCTCGGCGCGCTCGCACCCGATGCGCTCGCCATCGCCGTCATGGCGCAGGACAAGGCGGCGCTGACGCGCGCCGACGGCGTCGGCCCCAAGCTCGCCCAGCGCATCGCCAACGAGCTCAAGGACAAGGTCGGCGGCATCGCGCTCGGCCCGGCCGCTTCCGGCGCGCCCGCCGCCGCGCCCAAGGGCGCCGCGGCCGACGCGGTCTCGGCGCTGGTCAATCTCGGCTATTCGCGCAGCGACGCCCATAGCGCGATCAGCCAGGCGGCGCAGCGGCTCGGCGCCGAAGCGCGGATCGACGCGCTGATCCGCGCCGGGCTGCAGGAGCTCGGGCGATGAGCGAGAAGCGCATGATCACGCCGCAGAAGCGCGAAGAGGACGCCGGCGAGGCGTCCTTCCGGCCGACGAGCCTCGACGAATTCGTGGGCCAGAGCCGCTTGCGCGAGAACCTCCGCGTCTTCATCCAGGCGGCGCGCGGGCGCAGCGAGCCGCTCGACCACGTGCTGCTGTTCGGCCCGCCCGGCCTCGGCAAGACGACGCTGGCGCAGATCGTCGCGCGCGAGATGGGCGTGGGCTTCCGCGCCACCTCGGGGCCGGTGATCCAGCGCGCCGGCGATCTCGCGGCGCTGCTCACCAATCTGCAGCCGCGCGACGTGCTGTTCATCGACGAGATCCACCGCCTGACGCCGGCGGTGGAGGAGATTCTCTATCCCGCGATGGAGGATTTCCAGCTCGACCTGATCATCGGCGAGGGACCGGCGGCGCGCTCGGTGCGCATCGACCTGCCGCCCTTCACCCTCATCGGCGCCACGACGCGCTCGGGGCTCATCACCCGGCCGCTGCGCGAGCGCTTCGGCATCCCGCTGCGCCTCGTCTTCTACGAGCCGCACGAGCTCGAGCGCATCGTCGGCCGCGGGGCGCGCGTCCTGGCGATGGAGCTCGACGCCGCCGGCGCCGCCGAGATCGCGCGGCGCTCGCGCGGCACGCCGCGGGTGGCGGCGCGCCTGCTGCGCCGGGTGCGCGATTTCGCCGCGGTCGCCGGCGCCGCGCGCATCGACCTCGCCGCGGCCGATCAGGCGCTTCGGCGCCTCGAGGTGGACGAGCGCGGGCTCGACGCCCTGGACCGGCGCTATCTCACCTGCATCGCCGAGAATTACGGCGGCGGCCCGGTCGGCGCCGAAACCATCGCCGCGGCGCTCGCCGACCAGCGCGACGTGGTCGAGGAGGTGATCGAGCCCTATCTCATCCAACAGGGCTTCGTGCAGCGCACGCCACGCGGCCGCATGCTGACCGACCTCGCCTACGCCTATCTCGGACTGAAGCCGCAGGGGCCGCGCGCCGCGCAGCTCGATCTCCTGGCCGAGGCCGAGGAGGAAGACGCATGAACACGCCGCTGCCGCGCGAGGGCGCCGTCGCGAGCGGCGCGTTCCTCTATCCCGTGCGCGTCTATTACGAGGACACCGATGCGGCCGGCCTCGTCTATTACGCCAACTATTTCAAGTTCGTCGAGCGCGCGCGCACCGAGATGCTGCGCCGCCTCGGCTTCGGCCAGGAGCGGCTGCGCGCCGAAAGCGGCCTCGTCTTCCTGGTGCGCCGCTCGACCGCCGATTTCCTGCTGCCGGCGCGGCTCGACGACGACCTCGTCGTCGTCAGCCGGCTCGCGGGGCTCGGCGCGGCGACGCTCGATCTCGACCAGGAGGTTCGCCGCGGCAAGACCGCCTTGGTCCGCCTCGCCTTCCAGATCGCCGCGGTCGGCCCGAGCGGCCGGCCGCAACGCTTGCCGCCGCCGCTGCGCGCGGCGCTCCTCTCCCTCAATGAGGCAACAAAAATGGTAACAGCCCATGCAAGGTGACGTCAGCTCGGTCCCGCTCGGCGGCGCCGTCCCGCACGATCTTTCGATCATCAGCCTGTTCCTGCAAGCCGATCTCATCGTCAAGATCGTCATGTTCCTGCTGCTGGCGGCCTCGTTCTGGTCGTGGGCGGTGATCTTCGACAAGATCATGAAGCTGCGGCGATTGAGGCGCGACGCCGAGAACTTCGAGGAGAGCTTCTGGTCGGGCGGGTCGCTCGACGATCTCTACGACCGCATCGGCGCGCGGCCGCTCGACCCGATGTCGGCGGTGTTCGCCGCGGCGATGCGCGAGTGGCGGCGCAGCGCCGCCAAGGGGCTCGTCGCCTCCTCGGCGCTGCGCACCAACCTGCAGGAGCGCATCGAGCGCGTCATGCACGTGACGCTCAGCCGCGAGATGGAGCGGCTCGAGCGCTTCATGCCGTTCCTCGCCACCGTCGGCTCGACCGCGCCCTTCATCGGCCTCTTCGGCACGGTCTGGGGCATCATGGACAGCTTCCAGTCGATCGCCGCCTCCAAGAACACCAGCCTTGCGGTGGTGGCGCCGGGCATCGCCGAATCGCTGTTCGCCACGGCGCTGGGGCTGGTGGCGGCGATCCCCGCGGTCATCGCCTACAACAAGTTCTCCACCGATTTCGGCCGCTACGCCGGCCGGCTCGACGGCTTCTCCACCGAGTTCGGCGCCATCCTGTCGCGCCAGCTCGACGAGAAGGTCTGAGCCATGGCCGGAGGGCTCATGAACAGAAACGGCGGCGGCTACCGCACGGCCTACAAGCCGATGAGCGAGATCAACGTCACGCCGATGGTGGACGTGATGCTGGTGCTGCTCGTCATCTTCATGGTGGCGGCGCCGCTGCTCACCGTCGGCGTGCCGGTCGATCTGCCGCAAAGCAAGGCGCCGGCGATCACCGAGCAGAAGGAGCCGCTAGTCATCACCGTCAACGCCCAAGGCAAGCTCTTCCTGCAGAACACGGAGCTCGGCGACGACGAGCTCGTGCCGCGCCTGCAGGCGATCACCAGGAACAATCCCGAGGCCGACATCTATGTCCGCGGCGACCGCGCCATCAATTACGGCCGCGTCATGGAGGTGATGGGCATGATCAGCGCCGCCGGCTTCAACAAGGTGTCGCTCATCACCGAGCAACCGCGGGACAAACCGAAGCGTTGACCGCATGAGCGAGGTCGGCGGCATCCCCGGACGCGCCTTCGCCTATTCGGCGGGCTTTCATCTCGCCGTCGTCATGGGGCTGGTGATGGTGGCCCACCTCCATCTCTTCGAGCGCAACATCGCGGAGGAGCAGCCGATCGTCGTGCAGCTTGTCAATGTCGCGCCGGAAACGCACGCGACGCAGCTAAACCGCGAGGCGCCGAAGCCGGACAAGCCGCCGGAGGTGGCGCAAGCGGAGACGCCGAAGCCGCCGGAACCCAAGCCCGAGCCGCCCAAGCCGCCGCCGCCGGAATCGAAGCCGGAGCCGCCCAAGGCGGCTCCGCCGCCGCCGCCGGAGCCGCCGAAACCCGAGGTCAAGGCCGAGGCGCCGAAGCCCGAGCCGCCGAAGCCGCAGCCGCCGCCGCCCAAGCCGCAACCGCCCAAGAAGAAGGAGGACGACGCCGCCTTCGACGCGCTGCTCAAGAATCTCGCCAAGCGCGATCCCGCGCGCACGCCCGAACAGACGCCGCAGAAGCAAGCCGCCGCGGCGCCGGCGAAGGCTTCCTCGCAGCCGATCGCGCCGCTGGGGCCGCAGCTCACCACCAGCGAGCTCGATCTCGTCAAGCAGCAGATCGAGGCGTGCTGGAACGTGCCCGCCGGCGCCCGCGACGCCAAGGACCTGACGCCCGAGTTCCGCGTCTACATGAATCCCGACGGCACCATCCGCTCGGCGATACAGCTCAACCCCGAGCGCAACGGCGATCCCTTCTTCCAGGCGGCCGCCGACAGCGCGCTGCGCGCGCTGCGCAACCCCCGCTGCCAGCCGCTGAAGCTGCCGCCGGATAAATACGACCAGTGGCAAACCTTCACCATTACCTTCGATCCCAAGGATATCTCATGAAGAGACACCTCCTCGCTTCCGGACCTCGGCGCGCCGTCCTGGCGCTGCTCGTTCTGCTTGCGGCGAGCGCCGGCGCGCGCGCCGAGCTGCATCTCGATCTCACCCACGGCAAGATCGAGCCGATGCCGATCGCCATCCCCGATTTCGCCGGCGCCGACGCCGCGGCGCAGCCGGCGCGCGACGTGACGCAGGTGATGTCGGCCGACCTCGAGCGCTCGGGTCTCTTCCAGCCGCTCGACCCGCGCTCCTTCATCGACAAGGAAGGGGCGACGCGCTCGCCGCCGCGCTTCGGCGACTGGCGCGTGATCAACGCCCAGGCGCTGGTCACCGGCAGCGTCGAAACCCAGCCCGACGGCCGGCTCGCGGTCGAGTTCCGCCTCTGGGACGTGTTCCAGGAGCAGCAGCTCACCGGCTTGCGCTACACCACGACGCAGCAGAATTGGCGGCGCATCGCGCACATCATCGCCGACGCGATCTACAAGCGCGTCACCGGCGAGGACGGCTATTTCGACACGCGCATCGTCTACATCTCCGAGACCGGACCGCAGGACAAACGCATCAAGCGGCTCGCCATTATGGATCAGGACGGCGCCAATCACCGCTTCCTCACCGACGGCCGCGCGCTGGTGCTGACGCCGCGCTTCTCGCCCTCGACGCAGGAGATCACCTATCTCTCCTACGCCAGGGGCGTGCCGAGGGTCTATCTCTTCAACATCGACACCGGCCAGCAGGAGGTGCTGGGCGACTTCCCCGGCATGACCTTCGCGCCGCGCTTCTCGCCCGACGGCAACAAGGTGATCATGAGCCTCGCGGTCGAGGGCAACAGCGACATCTACACGCTCGACCTGCGCACCCGCCAGGCGACGCGCATCACCAACAGCCCGGCGATCGACACCTCGCCTTGCTACTCGCCCGATTCGACGCGGATCGTCTTCAATTCCGACCGCGGCGGCTCGCAGCAGCTCTACGTGATGAACGCCGACGGCAGCGACATCAAGCGCATCAGCTTCGACGGCCAGTCGCGCTACGGCACGCCGGTCTGGTCGCCGCGCGGCGACCTCATCGCTTTCACCAAAATCGCCGGCGGCCAGTTCTACATCGGCGTGATGCACCCCGACGGAACGGGCGAGCGGCTGCTGACGCAGGCCTTCCTGGTCGAAGGGCCGACCTGGGCGCCCAACGGGCGCGTGCTGATGTACACGCGCCAGACGCCCAGCGACGCCCACGGCAGAGGCGGCACCAGTCGCCTCTACACGATTGACTTGACCGGTTACAACGAGCGCGAAGTTATTACACCGCAGGACGCCTCCGATCCTGCCTGGTCCCCCTTGATTCCATGATTAACTATAAGTATAGTCGCGCCGCTTCTCCGACGCGGCCGGCGTCCGCCTGCGAACGCCGGCCTGACCGAGTGGGGCCCTCAGGGCTACGCCGTCCTAACAACACCGATCACCTCAATCCCAGGCATTTCGAGGGAGTAGAAAATGAATCTTCGGTCCTTGACTCTGCTCGCGGCCGTGCTGCTCGTGGCCGGCTGTGCTGAAGAAACCAAAACGACCACCGGTGGCGCCGGCACGGGCGGCGCTGCGGCGCCGTCGGTAACGAGCGCGGTCCAGCCGGGCTCCGAGCAGGACCTCGTGCAGAATGTCGGCGACCGAGTCTTCTTCGACTTCGACAAGAGCGATATCAAGCCGGAAGGCCGCACCACACTGCAGCGCCAGGCCGACTGGCTGAAGAAGTATCCGAACGTGACGGTGACGGTCGAGGGCCATTGCGATGATCGCGGCACGCGCGAGTACAATTTGGCGCTGGGCGAGCGCCGCGCCACCGCGGTGAAGAAGATGCTCGTGGCGCTGGGCGTTGCCGCCAACCGCATCTCCACCATCAGCTACGGCAAGGAGCGGCCGGCGGTGGTGGGCGACAACGAGCAGGCCTGGGCGCAGAACCGCCGCGGCGTGACGGTTGTCAACTGACCGATCCCGCCGATTTCGAGGGTTGGAGGCGCGCCTGCCTTTGCCTGCGAGGCTGGTTCCGCGGGCGGAGGCGGGCGCCCTTATTTTGCCCAAAACCCCCGCTAGCCTGACCAGGACTCGGCGCGCCGCCGGTTGCGGCCTTTGCCCGGTTTCCTGCGAAAGGACCTGACGACGATGCGACCAACCGCCTTCGCCGTCGCCTGCTGCGGACTGCTCTGCCTGCTGGCGGACAACGCCCCGGCACAACAGAGCAACGATTTACGGCCCCTGCTCGACCGTCTCGACCGGCTGGAGCGCGATATGAACCTGCTCCAGCGCCAGGTCTATCGCGGCGCCAGTCCGGGCACCGCGCCCACCGCTGCCGGCGCGGACGCGCAAAGCTCGGTCAATAACGAAGTGCGCATCAGCCAGCTCGAGGATCAGGTCCGCACCATCACCGGCCAGATCGAGGAGATCACCAACGCCCTCGACCAGATGAAACGCCGCCTCGAGACGCTGGCGAGCGACATCGACCAGCGGCTCGCCGCGCTGGAGCATCCCGGCGCCGCTGCCGGCCAGCCGCCTCAGGCGCAGGGCCAGCCGCCGCCGCAAGCGGGGCCGCGCGCGCTTGCCGGCGGCCCGCCCAAAGGCGCCGGCGCCAACCCCGCCGAGGCGCCGAGCCAGGCAGGCGTCCTCGGCCAACTGCCGGCGGCGGGCGCCGCCCAGACCGCGGCGGCGCCGGCGGCCGCCGGCGATGCCGGGGTCCTGCCCAAGGGCACGCCGCAGGAGCAGTACAATTACGCCTTCGGCCTGCTGCGCCAGGCGAACTATCCCGCCGCCGAGCAGGCGCTGCGCGCCTTCCTCCAGCGCTATCCCAACGACGCGCTGGCCGGCAACGCCCAATATTGGCTCGGCGAGACCTATTTCGTCCGCAAGGATTACAACAACGCCGCGGCCGTTTTCGCCGAGGGCTATGAGAAATACCCCAAAGGCGGCAAGGCGGCGGAGACTCTGCTGGAGCTCGGCATGGCGCTGGGCCAACTCGGCCAGAAGGCCAATGCCTGCCTTGCCCTCGCGCGACTCGACCGCGCCTTCCCGACCGCGCCGGCCACCATAAAAGACCGCGCCGGCGACGCGAAGAAGCGCCTCGGCTGCTGATCCCGGCATGACCGCCCCGGCAGAGGCGGCCGCGCTCGATGCGGCGGAGTTCGCCGCGCTGATGGCGCCGCTCGCGCCGTTCGAGCGCCGGCCCCGGCTTGCCGTCGCCGTCTCCGGCGGCGCCGACAGCCTGGCGCTCGCCTTGCTCGCCCGGGATTGGGTGGCGGCGTCGGGCGGGGCGCTCACCGCGCTTACCGTCGATCACGGGCTGCGCGCGGCCTCGGCCGCGGAAGCGGCGCAGGTCGCGGCGTGGCTCGGCGCGCGCGGCATCGCTCATTGCATCCTGCGCTGCGAAGAGCGGCCGGCGGCGGGCAGCGTGCAGGCGGCGGCGCGCGCGGCGCGCTATCGCCTGCTCGAGGGCTGGTGCGCCGGAAACGGCGTGCTCCACCTCCTGGTCGCGCATAACCGCGAGGACCAGGCGGAGACTTTGCTGCTGCGCCTGGCGCGCGGCAGCGGCCTCGATGGGCTCGCCGGCATGGCGGCGGTGGCCGAGCGCGGGCAGTGCCGGCTGCTGCGGCCGCTGCTGACGGTGCCGCGCGCCCGGCTCGAGGCGACGCTGCGCGCGGCGCAGCAAGGCTGGATCGAGGATCCCAGCAATCTCGACCCTGCCTATGCCCGCGTGCGGCTGCGCCAGGGACGGGGGCTGCTGGAAGCGGCCGGATTGGGCGTGGAACGGCTCGCCGCCACGGCGGCGCGGCTTGCCCGGGCGCGGGCGGCGCTCGAGGCCGGGGTGGCGGCGCTGCTGGCGCGGGCGGCGCTGATCCATCCCGCGGGGTTCGTGCGGCTCGACCCGGCGGCGCTCAAGGCTGCGCCCGAAGAGCTGGGCCTCAGGGCGCTTGCCGCGGTGCTGGCAATGGCCGGAGGCGCCCTTTACCCGCCGCGGCTGGAGCGGCTGGAACGGCTTTACCGGCAGCTACCGGCGGGGCTCGGCGGCGGGCGGACGTTGGGCGGCTGCCGCCTTTTGCCGCGACAGGGCCGGCTGCTGGTCTGCCGCGAGCCCGCCGCGGTGGCCTCGCCGGTGCCGGCCCCCCCCGGCGGCGAGATTTACTGGGATGGAAGGTTTTGCCTTTATCTTCCCGAGGCGGCGCCCGAAGGGTTGAGGCTGGGCGGCTTGGGCGCGGCGCGGCTTGGCGCGGCGGCAGCGAGGCTGCCGGCGGCGGTGCGGGCCGGCCTGCCGGCGCTCAGCGACGACCGGTCGGTGGCCGTGGTGCCTGCGTTGGGCTATGTAAGAGGCGGGTTCGACGCCGGCTGGCTCGCCGGCTCGCGCCTGGCGCTCAGGCCCTCTCGACCATTGAGCGGCGCAGGCTTTACAGTTGTTTAAGCAAAGGCGCATCTTACATGGTAGGGGCGGAGCAGTGACGCGACGGCGCGGCCAGGGCCTCGGCCCCGGCAACGACCCCTTCCGCTCGGAGACCACGTTGGGCTCGGCATGGAAAGGCCAGGACTGTGAATAACTTCGGCAAGAATCTCGCGCTTTGGGTGATCATCGTCGTCCTGCTGATCTTGCTCTTCAACCTGTTCCAGAACTCGGCCAACCGCAGCACGGCGAGCGGACAGGATTATTCGGAGTTCGTCGACGAAGTCGACCGCGGCCAAGTCAGCAACGTCACCATCCAAGGCAACACCATCACCTATCAGCTCTCCGACAAGCGCGGCAGCTACTCGACCCACGCGCCGAACGATCCCGGCCTGGTGCAGCGCCTGCTCGACAAGCACGTGAACTTCAAATCGGTCCCGGCCGACGAGAACGTGCCGACGCTGCTGGGCGTGCTCATCAACTGGTTCCCGATGCTGCTGCTGATCGGCGTCTGGATCTTCTTCATGCGCCAGATGCAAGGCGGCGGCGGCCGCGCCATGGGCTTCGGCAAGAGCCGCGCGCGGCTGCTGACGGAGAAGGTCGGGCGCATCACCTTCGACGACGTGGCCGGCATCGACGAGGCGAAGCAGGAGCTCGAGGAAATCGTCGAATACCTGAAGGACCCGCAGAAATTCCAGCGGCTCGGCGGCAAGATCCCCAAGGGCGTGCTGCTGGTGGGCCCGCCGGGCACCGGCAAGACGCTGCTCGCGCGCGCCATCGCCGGCGAGGCGAACGTGCCGTTCTTCACCATCTCCGGCTCGGACTTCGTCGAGATGTTCGTCGGCGTCGGCGCGTCCCGCGTGCGCGACATGTTCGAGCAGGGCAAGAAAAACGCGCCCTGCATCATCTTCATCGATGAGATCGACGCCGTCGGCCGCCATCGCGGCGCCGGGCTCGGCGGCGGCAACGACGAGCGCGAGCAGACGCTGAACCAGTTGCTGGTGGAGATGGACGGCTTCGAGGCCAATGAGGGCGTCATCCTCATCGCCGCCACCAACCGGCCGGACGTGCTCGACCCCGCGCTGCTGCGGCCGGGCCGCTTCGACCGCCAGGTGGTGGTGCCCAACCCCGACGTCGTCGGGCGCGAGAAGATCCTCAAGGTGCACATGCGCAAGGTGCCGCTCGCCAGCGACGTCGACCCGCGCATCATCGCCCGCGGCACGCCGGGCTTCTCCGGCGCCGATCTCGCCAACCTCGTCAACGAGGCGGCGCTGATGGCGGCGCGCAAGGGCAAGCGCTCGGTCGGCATGACCGAGTTCGAGCAGGCCAAGGACAAGGTGCTGATGGGCGCCGAGCGCCGCTCGATGGTGATGACCGAGGAGGAGAAGAAGCTCACCGCCTATCACGAGGGCGGCCATGCGCTCGTCATGCTCTACGCCGAGGGCCATGAGCCCTTGCACAAGGTCACGATCATCCCGCGCGGCCGCGCGCTGGGCGTCACCATGTTCCTGCCCGAGCGCGACAAGTACAGCCAGTCCAAGATGGAGCTCGAGGCGATGGTGGCGAGCCTCTTCGGCGGCCGCGTCGCCGAGGAGCTGATCTTCGGCGTGGAGAAGGTGACGACCGGGGCGTCCGACGACATCCGCCGCGCCACCAACCTGGCGCGCCGCATGGTCACCGAGTTCGGCTTCAGCGACAAGCTGGGGCCGCTGCGCTACAGCGAGAACGAGGAGGAGGTCTTCCTCGGCCATTCCGTGACGCAGCGCAAGAACGTCTCCGACGCCACCGCCAAGGTGATCGACGAGGAGATCCGCCGCATCGTCGAGGACGGCGAGAAGAAGGCGCGCGGCATCCTCACCGAGCATCTCGAGGAGCTGCACGCGCTGGCGCGCGGCCTGCTCGAATTCGAGACGCTGTCGGTCGACGAGATCAAGCGCGTCATCCGCGGCGAGAAGATCGTCCGCGACACCGGCGGCCCGGCCGAGGATCCCGCGCGCAGCGCCACCGGGCGGCGCTCCTCGGTGCCGCCCGCCGGCCGCGACAAGCCCGCCGGCGGCCTCGAGCCCGAGCCGCAGCCCGGCGGCTGAGGGCGCTCGTCCGACCTCGCTTTGCAAAAGAAGCCCCGCCTCGCAGGCGGGGCTTCGTTTTGGCGTGCCGATAACGCGCCTCAGCTACGAGCCGTCGGCGTCCTCTATCGCGGAGGTATGTCTTTCCGGCGGGCCGTCCGGCGACTGAGGCCTTGCGGCTCACTTTCCGCCGGTTCCTGTCGGGCCGTCTTCACCAAGCTCCTTCATCACCGCCTCGAGAAGCGCCGGGAATTCTTCGGTCAGGACGGGCCAGAGCAGCGGAAGATCGACGGCGAAATACTTGTGGATGACGACGTCCCGCAACCCGGCAATTCCCTGCCAGTCGATGGCCGGGTGCCTGTCACAGATCTCAGGCGGCAATGCCTTCACGGCTTCTCCGATTTCGGACACGGCGTTCTTGATGGCCCGATATGTCCGTCGATCGTTCTCGGCCAGCGCCTCGAAGGCATCAGAACTCATGTCTTTGACGAAGGCCATGATGTCCGTCACGGCTTCCACGATGTCCCGCAACCGTTCGTCAGCCCTTGGACGCGGCATCAGAACGCCAAAACCGCATCGTGTTCCGCGGCCTCGCGAATGTGAGGCCGCAGCATCCGCCATTCGGCGAGATCGACCGGGGTTCCGAGCATCTCCGACAAATCGTGGCGCAGATGCGCGAAACCGGTCAACGAGATCCTGGCTTGGGGATCAAATTCAGCCACCAGGTCGACGTCGCTGTCGGGGCGGGCTTCGCCGTGGACGACCGAACCGAACACCCAGAGTCTCCTCACGCCCCGATGCTGCAAGTCTTGCTTGCGTTTGCGAAGTTGTTTGAGGACGTTGCTCAGCAAGGGCGGTCGGCGGTCCTCCTGCTTCAGAAACGCTTCGACAAGCCGTCCCATCAGATCTTGGACGGACTCGCCCTTGCGGGCGGCTATCGCCTTCAAGCGGTTACGCTCTTCGACGGGCAGCCTGAACGACAGGAATGCTTGCTCGCTCATCGCGATTAGCCTTTTGTGCACATGTGCACATGTGCACATATTGCCGGGGGCAAGGCCGAAGGTCAAGAGCGGGAACCCGCCAATATCTCCAAGTTGCGGTGCCATGAGCTAATTACTTGAAATTACGGTCTTGTCCTGCAAATAAGCCCCAGCAGTCCGGTAACTTCTTCGAAAGCCATGACCGTAGCGATCTCTTTCATGTGAGATGGAAAATGGCCTCACATGAGACGCACGGCAAGCCGCGGTCGTCGAAGCGCCGGACCCCCAAGGTTCGCCAGGGGCAGCCGGCGCGATGGCCTCTACATCACGAGGAAATGCCGGTACGGCCGCTGCTGTATGCCAGAGGACCGCTGAGAGCCTTAGCGCCAAACCATATGTCGTCTGGGATCAGCAATTTCGCAGCCGAGTGAATCCTTTCGATAAATTCTTCCACATCGGTTGCCGCACGATGAGCGTTCTCAGCGGTTACCAAAGCGCCAAAGGGCATGTAATCGACCCGCGTTTCTTCACGGAGAGAGGCCGGATACTCTGGCGGATATTCGATCGCCTGCGAGAATCGCTCAGCTTGAGCGTGAGTGATCATGTCACGCAGCTCTTTAAGCAGCCAAACAGTGCTATAGGGTCTGTCTGAGCGATCCGGTTCCGGCACTTGCGCGAGCTCAAGGACTTTTCGAAGTTTTCCATCGATGCCCCGGTAGGGTTCGCGGCGAAAAAAATTTCTTTCATCGCGCCATATCCCGGGAGCCAGCCGCGGGCCAAGGAAGTTGAGGTAGGCCTCCAAGGTGTGAAACGCGAAGGTCATCGTGACGATATGATCGAGAAAAGCTCCGGTCGGGTTGGCCGTGGCGTGGTCGATCTGGCGGCGGACGACGCGCCAAAGTTGCCGGTGCATGAAGTGCTCGCCGGCAATCTCCGTCTGCAACCCCTTTGTCCCTTCGGACGCCTCGCCGGCGGCTGGCCTTGCATCTGTCGGCAAACGGGGTCGCAACGCCTGCCGCAATCCTTCGGGGTCGCGGGCGATGGCGGTGAGATAGGCCCGTGCAGGCTGATCGGGCTCGGTGCGGCCTTGTTCCCAATCGCGCAGCGTGCCGATTGGAATGCGGTAGCGTGCCGAGAACTCTTCCTGCGTAAGTCCGAGCGCGCGCCGGATGATTTTCGGCTGGGGCGTGCGCCGCATGCGCTTCAGGTCATCGGCGCCCAACGGCTGCGCGTCGAGGTCCGAACGGGCCGCCGCTTCGACCTCTTCCGGGAGCTTCGGACGGAGCCGATCAGGTATTTTGGCTGAAATAGTCTTCTTGCTCATCTCTTGTCGCGCGTCTCGCCGAGATTAGCCGAAATCGTCCATCACGCTCGGTATAGGCCACGAACAGGACATTGCCGTCGGCCAAACCGATCAGGACAAAGCGCTCTTCGCCGTAATCCTGCCGGTCGTCAATGCGCTCGACGCCTAAGGGATCCTTGAACACTTTCTTGGCAAGTTCGAACTTGGCAAGTTCGAAGCTGACGCCGTGCTTGCGAAGGTTATCTGCTGCCTTCCCGTCATCCCATTCGAAGAGGTTATCTGTCATAAGGTACGGATTATCCGTAGTTCTGTCAATGAACCAATATCGCTCATAGTGAAGACAGGCCCGGATTATTTCTTGATACCGGGAAGGAAACACTGAGCTATAAGCCGCATGATGCATCGCTTTTCAGAGGGGGGCATGACGCGCAAGCTGTTCGGCACCGACGGGATCCGCGGCACCGCCAATAGCGAGCCGATGACCGCCGAGACGGCGCTCAAGGTGGCGATGGCGGCCGGGCGCTGCCTCCGGCGCGGCGATCACCGCCACCTCGCGGTGATCGGCAAGGACACGCGGCTCTCCGGCTACATGATCGAGCCGGCGCTCACCGCCGGCTTCATCGCCATGGGCGTCGACGTGGTGCTGGTGGGGCCGCTGCCGACGCCGGCGATCGCCATGCTGACGCGCTCGCTGCGCGCCGATCTCGGCGTCATGATCTCGGCCTCGCACAATCCCTTCGAGGACAACGGCATCAAGCTGTTCGGCGCCGACGGCTACAAGCTCTCCGACGAGATCGAGGCGGGGATCGAGGCCGAGCTCGAGCGCGCCGCCGATTTCCGCGTGCCGCCGCATGAATTGGGCCGCGCCCGGCGGCTCGACGACGCCGGCGGCCGCTACATCGAATTCGTCAAGAGCAGCTTTCCCAAGGGGCTCCGCCTCGACGGCCTCAAGGTGGTGATCGATTGCGCCCATGGCGCCGCCTACAAGGTGGCGCCGACCGTGCTGTGGGAGCTGGGCGCCGAGGTGACCGCGCTCGGCGTCGCGCCCGACGGCCTCAACATCAACCGCGACAGCGGCACCATGGCGCCGCAGGCGATGCAGCGCGCCGTCGTCGAGCACAAGGCCGATCTCGGCATCGCGCTCGACGGCGACGCCGATCGCCTGCTCGTCGCCGACGAGGCCGGGCGCCTTCTCGACGGCGATCAACTCATGGCGCTGATCGCGCAGAGCTGGCATCGCGCCGGCCGGCTCCAGGCCGGCGGCGTCGTCGCCACCCTCATGTCCAATCTCGGCCTCGAGCGCCATCTCGCGAAGAGCGGCATCACGCTGCACCGCACCGCGGTCGGCGATCGCTACGTCGTCGAGGCCATGCGCAAGCTCGGCAGCAATCTCGGCGGCGAGCAATCCGGCCACATCATTCTCGGCGACACCTCGACCACCGGCGACGGGCTGATGGCGGCGCTGCAGGTGCTGGCGGCGCGGGTCGAGACCGGCGCGCCGGCGAGCGAAGTGTGCAGCGTCTTCAAGCCGGTGCCGCAGCTCCTCCGGAACCTGCGCTTTTCCGGCGGCGCGCCGCTCGAGCATGCCGCCGTGAAGAAGGCGATCAACGCCGGCGAGCGCAGGCTCGGCAAGGCCGGGCGGCTGTCCGTGCGCAAATCCGGCACCGAGCCGCTGATCCGCATCATGGCGCAAGGCGAGGACGAGCGGCTGGTGACCGAGATCGTCGACGCGATCGCCGCCGCGGTCGCGGCCGCGGACGAGGCGGAGGGAAGAGCCGCCGAATGAAAGGCCGCGTGCTCATCGTCGCGGGCTCCGATTCCAGCGGCGGCGCGGGCATCCAGGCCGACATCAAGACGGTGACGGCGCTCGGCGGCTATGCGGCGACCGCGGTCACCGCGCTCACCGCGCAGAGCACGCTGGGGATCAGCGGCATCGTCCCGGTCGCGCCGGCCTTCGTCCGGCAGCAGATGGAGGCGGTGCTCGGCGATATCGGGGCCGACTGCATCAAGACCGGCATGCTGCACGACGCCGGGATCATCGCCGCGGTGGCGGACTGCCTCGCCGCGGCGGCGCCGGACGTGCCGCGCGTGGTCGATCCCGTGATGGTGTCGACGAGCGGGGCGAGGCTGCTCGATGAAGCGGCGATCGGAGTGCTGAAAGAACGGCTCATCGCCGGCGCCGCCGTGCTCACGCCCAACATTCCCGAAGCCGAGGCGCTGCTCGGCCGGCCCATCGCCGGAGCCGAAGCGATGGCGGAGGCGGCCGCGGTGCTGCGCAAGCTCGGTGCCGCAACGGTCGTGCTGACGGGCGGCCATCTCGGCGGCGCCACGGTGCGCGACGTGGTCGTGGAGGGCGATGCCCGTTACGTGCTGGAAAGTCCGCGCATCGAGACGCGCCATACCCACGGCACCGGCTGCACGCTGGCTTCGGCGATCGCCGCCGGCCTGGCACAGGGCTTGTCGACGCGCGCCGCTATCGAGCGCGCGCGCGACTTCGTGCAACGCGCAATCCGCTCCGCGCCCGGTTACGGCAAGGGCCACGGGCCGGTCGATCACGCGCATACGGTCGGTGTGAGTCGGCCCTGCTCGGATCCATAGCCCACGACCTGCGAAAGCGCGGCGCCGAAGTCAGGCGGCGAAGGGCATCGTTCAGATCGCTTCCGAGCGCGCCGGCGCCGGCGAGGCCAAAGAAAGAGCCCGAATCCGCTCGACGAGATCGGCGTGCTGGTCGAGCGGAACGCGGTCGACGCTCATCTGCTGTTGCGCCGGCTGGTCCAGCCGGCAGTCATCGACCGCCTGGCCAAGCTCCACGGCGGCGGCCAAGAACTCCCGCTCCTTGTCGCGGTTGAAATAGCGGAGCAGCGCCGGGGCGAGATCGGCGCGCAGGCTGGCGACCGAGCCGAGAAGCCCATAGGCGCCCCAGTTCGAGACGCCGGCGACGATGACGTAATCGCAGGGCGTCTGCGAAGCAATGAGCGGGCCGTTGGCGATGTCCGCGGCGATGATCTCGGCCGGCAGCGAGCCCATGCCGATCTCATTGCCTCCGTCGCCGATGCCGATCGTCGTCCAGCGCCGGTCCCAGCCGGCTTCGTGGAACAGGAGATGCAGCGGCGCGGTCTCGCGCGACATGTCCCAGCCATGCTCGCGATGCGGCTTGCCGTCCGCTCCGGGCGCGACGCGTTCGACGGCGATAAGGTGCGTGGGCGGCGTCGCCTGGTCCTCCAGGCGCCGGCGCAAGCGTCTGACGGCGCGCTCGTCGACCCCGACGATCTCAAGCTCGGCCCCGGCCGGGAGCGTGTCCACCACCGCCCAGACCGCCTTGGCGCAGGGCGCGTCCGTGATCACCGTGACCCGAAAGCCGGCGGCGAGAAAGCCGGCCGCGAGATGAGCCATGCCGTTGAGCCCGTCGGTTTCGGGCGAGGGCGGGTTGGCGTGACGAATAAAGAAGCCCGCGACGATCGCGATATGCGGCGCGGGCGTCACGGCGATGGAGTCCGCCGCCTTGGCAAGATTCCCTTTCGCGCACTGCACGAGACGCGAGATGTTGCGCCTGACCTGCTGCCCGATCAGCGCTTCAATCCGGTCGATCCGATCGTTCACACCCCACCTCTTCGCTGCACGGGACCGTCAGGCCATCCGGCACCGGTCATTCTGCCGCGATCGGGGTGGGATATGCCAGCCGGCACGACCGTCTGCCGGCCGCGGGCCGCTGAACCGCGCGCAGGGGCTGCGCGAGATTGCCGGATGAGGCGGGATAGCCCCCGATCGGCTCTCGCCCCTCGGCGCGCGTCAGGTGGATTTGGCGCGCCCGGGCGCCGGACGGCCGAGCCGTTCCGCGGCGAGCTTTCCGCCAAGGCCGAGGGCGCGGCCGTCAATCCGCCTTGTCGAGCAGCGCGTAGAATTCCGTGTTCTCGCGGCGGATGCGATCAGCGAGGACGCCGAAGAGCTGCGTCGTCTCGGCACAGAAGCCGGAAGGATCCGCCTTGATCCGGCTTTCCGTCCACTTGCCCGAAAACGCATCGATGCTGGGCTTCAGGCCCCCCATCTCGCCGGCAAACCGCTCGGCGACGGCGCGGATGGCCGCGTTGGCGTGCTTGCGGCAGCTCGGATAGAGGGCGTTGTCCTCCATCGCCAAGTGCAGGGAGAGCTTGCCGAAAATACCGGAGAGCTTCTGCCGGATCGCGCCCGCGCTCGCGGCCACGGCCTGCGGCTGGAGCAGCGGTTGAAAGCGTTGAACGAGCTCGGCGATCTCCGCGTGCTGTCGGCGAAAATTATCGGTCGTTGCCATCTTTCGTCTCCACGTCGTGGGCTCATCGCCGCCCGATCGGCGTTCGAGCGCCTTCCCAAGGGGACGGAGCAGGAAACGTGCCAGCTCCGTCCCGGCCAAATCCGCGGCTTTCCCGCCATCGCCGCAATTTGCGCCGTGCAAAATGCAAGCGGCGGCCGGGCAAATTGCCCGAGAAAAAAGGCAGGGGCAGACGACGCGACGGTAGCCTCACACCACCGACAGGTAGCGCGCGGGCGCCGCCGCCAACAGCGCCTCGAGGCGGGTGAGGCCGCGCTCGAGCGCCGCGAGCGTCGGCGGCGTGCCGATGCAGAGGCGCACGGCGTTGGGCACCTGCCGGCCGACGGCAAAGGCGGCGGCAGGGGTCACGCCGACGCCGCTTCGCTCGGCGGCGGCGGCGAATTCCTCGCCATGCCAGGGCTCCGGCAGGCTGAGCCAGAGATGCGCGGCGCCGGGCTCGGTGCGATAGCGCCACCGCGCCAGCAGCCGATGCGCCAGCGCTTGCCGGCGCGCGGTCTCGGCGCGCTTCTCGGCGACGAGGCGGTCGGCGCTGCCGTCCTCGATCCAGCGCGAGGCGATGCGCGCCATCAGCGGCGGCGCGGTATAGGTCAGCGCGCGCAGCGCCGCGCTGACGCGCTCCACCAGCGCCGGCGGGCAGCGCGCATAGCCGATGCGCAGGCCCGGCACGAAGCTCTTCGAGGTCGAGGTGACGTAGAAGGCGTGATCGGGCGCCAGGCTCGCCAGCGGCGGCAGGGGCCGCTCGCGCAGGAAGCCGTAGACGTCGTCCTCGATCAGCAGGAGGTCGTGCCGCATCGCCAGCTCGGCGAGCGCGCGGCGCCGCTCCAGCGGCAGGATCGCCGTCGTCGGATTGTGCAGGGTCGGCAGCGTGTAGAGCGCGCGCACGCGCCCGGCACGGCAGGCCGCCGCCAGCGCCTCGGGCACAAGCCCTTGCTCGTCGAGCGCGATCGGCACGGTCTTGAGATGGAACAGGCCGGCGACGGCGCGGATGCCGGGATAGGTCAGCGCCTCGACCGCCAGGCTGTCGCCGGGCTCGGCGACGGCGGCGAGGATCGCGGCCATGGCGTGCTGGCCGCTTGCCGTCACCACCACCTGCCCGGGCGCGGCGGCGAGACCGCTGCTGCGCTCGATCCAAAGGGCGCCGGCCTCGCGCTCGGCGGGCCTGCCGGCATGCGGCTGGTATTCCATGAGCTGCGCCAGCTCGGGCGCGCCGGCAAGCTGCGCCAACGCCTCGGCCAGCAACGCCGCTTCGCTGCCGGCCCGCGGTCGTTGCACGCCGAGATCGACGAAATCCCCGTCCGGCGCCGCGGCGTGCAAGCGCAGCGGCGCCGGCGCAGCGGCGGCGCGCACGAAGGTGCCGCGTCCGACCTCGCCGGAAATGAGCCCGCGCCGCTCGGCCTCGGCATAGGCGCGGCTTACCGTGCCGACCGTCACCTTGAGCCGCCAGGCGAGATCGCGGTGCGTCGGCAGGCGCGCACCCGCCGGCAGCGCGCCGCGCCGGACGTCCTCCGCCAACGCCTCGGCGATCGCGCGATAGCGCGGGCCGCGGTGGACCCCGAGATCCGGAAGCCAGCTTGTCACGGTGTCAATATTAGCATTGACACCGTGAGGCGGGTCAAATTGATTCAGGAATGTCCAAGAAGATGCCCCGCAGAATTGCTGGTTTTTCGGCCTTGTCGAGTGCTTGTATCGATACAAATCGAGGACGGAGAGAAAGCGATGCGCTTGCCGCTCTATCAGATCGACGCCTTCACCGATCGCCGCTTCGGCGGCAACCCGGCTGCGGTGGTGCCGCTGGAGCAATGGCTGCCCGATGCGGTGCTGCAGGCGATCGCCGCCGAGAACAATCTGGCGGAAACCGCCTTCCTGCGGCGGGAGGGCGAGGATTACGCGCTGCGCTGGTTCACCCCCACGGTCGAGGTCGATCTCTGCGGCCATGCGACGCTCGCCTCGGCCTATGCGATCTTCCGCTTCCTCGAGCCGCAGCGCGAGCGCGTCGGGTTCCAGACGCGCGAGGCGGGAAGGCTGAGCGTGGCCAAGCGCGGCGATCTGCTGGCGATGGATTTCCCGGCGCTGCCGCCGCGTCCCTGCGCCACTCCTGCGGGACTTGCCGAAGCGCTGGGCAAGGCACCGCAAGCCGTCTTGCAGGCAACGCGCGACACGCTTGCGGTCTATGGGCGGGAAGAGGAAGTGGCGGCGCTGGCGCCCGATATGAGCGCGCTGGCGCGGCTCGACTGCCAGGCCGTGATCGTCACCGCGCCGGGCGGCGGCGTCGATTTCGTCTCGCGCTTCTTCGCCCCGCGCCTCGGCATCCCCGAAGATCCCGTCACCGGCTCGGCACATTGCACGCTCGCGCCCTATTGGGCCGGGCGGCTGGGCAAGCCGTCGCTCGCCGCGCGCCAGATCTCGGCCCGCGGCGGCGAGATCGCCTGCGAGCTCAAGGGCGATCGCGTCGACCTCGCCGGACGCTGCGTGCTCTATCTCGATGGCGTGATCACGGTCTAGGGGGCGTGGGGCAACTTTCGCGGTTGCTGACGCAACCGCTGGCGCCGTTGGCGACGAGCGCTATCGCGCTCGCGCGGGCCCTTCGCTATCGTGGCCGGGCCTGCACGGGAGGAGACGCGGTGGCGAGACCATACGAGATCGCCGTGATCGCCGGCGACGGGATCGGCAAGGAAGTGGTTCCGGAAGGCATGCGCGTGCTCGAGGCGGCGGCGCGGCGCTTCGGCTTCTCGCTCGCCTGGCGGTCCCATGACTGGAGCTGCGAACGCTTCGCCAAGACGGGATCGATGATGCCGGCGGACGGGCTCGAGCAGCTCAAGGGAATGCAGGGCATCTTCCTCGGTGCGGTGGGCTATCCCGGCGTTCCCGATCACGTCTCGCTCTGGGGGCTGCTGATCCCGATCCGGCGCGGCTTTCAGCAATACGTCAATCTGCGCCCGGTGCGGCTGTTGGACGGCGTCGAGTCGCCGCTCAGGGGCCGCAGGCCCGGCGAGATCGATTTCTACGTCGTGCGCGAGAACAACGAAGGCGAGTATTCCGAGATCGGCGGCCGGCTCTACGGCGGCACGCCCTTCGAAATGGCGATGCAGCAGACGGTGTTCACCCGCCAGGGCTGCGACCGCATCATGCGCTATGCCTTCGAGCTTGCGCTGCGGCGCAAGCGCCACGTGACCTCGGCGACCAAGTCCAACGGCATCATCCACACCATGCCCTATTGGGACGAGCGCTTCGCCGCCGTCGCCAAGGACTATCCCGCGGTCAAGACCGACCAATACCACATCGACATCCTCACCGCGCATTTCGTGCGCAACCCGCACTGGTTCGACGTGGTGGTGGGCTCGAACCTCTTCGGCGACATCCTGAGCGATCTCGGCCCGGCGGTGGTGGGCTCGATCGGCATCGCGCCTTCGGCCAACATCAACCCCGAGCGCGCCTTCCCCTCGATGTTCGAGCCGGTGCACGGCTCGGCGCCGGACATCTACGGCAAGGGCATCGCCAATCCCATCGGCCAGATCTGGTCGGGGGCGATGATGCTGGCGCATCTGGGCGAGCAGGCGGCGGCCGACGCGATCGAGAAGGCGATCGAGGCGGCGCTTGCCGACCGCGCCGCGCCCAAGACGCCCGATCTCGGCGGCAAGGCGACGACCAAGGAGCTGGGCGCGGCAATCGCCGCGGCGCTCGGTTGACCGGGCGGCGATGAGCGAGCGCCCTTTCGACGACGTCGCCGCCGGCGAACGCTTCCTTACCCGCGGCGTGACGCTGAGCGAAAGCGCGATCATCGACTTCGCGATGGTCTATGACTCGCAGCCCTTCCACATCGATATCGAGGCGGCGCGGCAGAGCCATTACGGCGGATTCATCGCCGGCGGCTTCCAGACCCTGGCGCCGAGCTTCCGCATGGTGCTGGAGACCGGCATTTTCCGCGCCGCGGGCATGGGCTCGCCGGGCTTCGACGAGCTGCGCCGGCTGGAGCCGGTGCGGCCGGGCGACGCGCTCCACGTCGAGCCGGAAATCGTCGAGACGGCGCCGTCGCGCTCGAAGCCCGAGCGCGGCATCCTGTGCGTCGCCTGTCGCGTCGGGAACCGGCGGGACGAGAATGTGCCGGCCCTGGCGGTGATGCGGCTCTTGAAGCGCAGGGCCCGAGGGATGAGCGAAGCCCGCTTCCGGCATCGGGGGTCGCCGCCATGACGGGAACGAAGGGCCGGGACGCGCCTTCCGACAAGATCCGCATCGTGCATTTGAAGCATTTCGACGCATCGCTGACCGCGATGTGGCGGACGGGAGGCCAGAAGAAGAAGAAAGCCGACAAGGTGTTCGCGGTGCTCGGGCAGCTCAGCCTGGGCGTCGCCGCGTTTAGGGACCTGCAGGTCACCGATCACGGCGAGAGCCGCATCAAGGGCTGCGTCAAATACGAGCTTGGCGACGGCTGCCGGCTGATCACCCTTCAGACCGACAAGACGATCGCCCTGTGCTTTGTCGGCGATCACGACGATTGCGAGCACTGGCTCAACAAGCATTCCGGACTGGTCATCACGCGCAGCGACGGCATTCTCCAGCCCGCCTATCGCAGCGACGGCGAATCCGGCCTCAGCCCCCTGATCCGCGATCCTCTTCCCTCGCGACAGGCGCTGATCGAGAGCCTGCCGGGAGAGCTGATCGACGTGCTGCTGTCGAAGGTGCCGGCCAACACCATCCTGAAAATTTCCGGCCTCAGCGGCATTACGATCGCCGCCGACGTCGATCAGGTCGTCTCCGGCATTCCCGATGACGAGAAGCGCGTTCTCGTGCGCGACGTGCTGATGCTCCTGCTCGCCGGCGACGGCAACGGCGCCGAGCAGCGCATCCGGCTTGCCACCGGCGAGGTTGCCGAAATCGATGAGCTGACCGACCAGGAATTCATGGCGGTCTCCGACGGGGACCAGATCCGCCAGATCAAGATCGGTTCGCCGGAGCACGAGCAGTGGCTCTCCCGCTTCGCCCGCCACGCAAGCTATTTGGACTGGCTGCTGTTCATGCATCCGGAGCAGGAGGCGGTCGTCAGGGAGGATTTCAACGGTCCCGCGCAATTGTCCGGCGTGTCCGGGTCCGGCAAGACCTGCGTTGCGGTCAAGCGGGCCATCAGGCTCGCCGAAGCCGCCCCGGCGGCGCAAATCCTGGTGGTGACGCTGAACCGCAGCCTTGCCGGCTTGATACGGCTCCTCGTGGACCAAGCCGCCTTCGGCCTCGAAGCGCCGAAACGGATAAAGGTCACCTCCTTCTTCGAGCTGTGCCAGGAGCTGCTCGCCGAGTTCGAGCCGGAAAACGCCAGCACGTACCACGAAATCTCCGGGCGGACGAGCGAACATATCGACGAGATCTTTCGCGGCTACTACCGCTGCTGGGGCGATCGCGACGACGCTGCCATCCTCATCGCGCCGCATATCGGGCTCACGGCGCAGGGCATCTCGGCGGAGACTTATATTCGCGAGGAATTCGACTGGATCCGCAGCGCGCTTCCGGAGGGCGAGCGCGACCATTACCTGACGATGCAGCGCGCGGGCCGCAAATATCCGATCCAGGATCCCTGGCGCCGGCTGTTCCTGGCCGGCTTGACGGGCTGGGAGGCCAAGATGCGCTCGGTCGGCGCGATCGACTATCTCGGCCTGACCACCGCGGTCTCGCGGCATCTCGCCCGGCTCACGCCGCATTTCCACCACATCATCGTCGACGAGAGCCAGGATTTCGGCACCACGGAATTGCAGATCGTGCGCCGTCTGGTCAACCCCGGCGCGAACGACCTCTTCCTGTGCGGCGACATCGCCCAGCACGTGCTGGCCAAGCACCGCAACCTCGCGCAGGCCGGCATCGAGGTCGCCGGCAGGACCCGCCGCATCAACCGCAACTATCGCAACAGCCGGCAAATCCTCAAGGCGGCATACAAGATTCTATGCGACAACCTCGACAGGGATCTGGTCGAAGCCTCCGACCTCGAAATTCTCGATCCCAAATATGCCAACCGCTCCTCGCCGGAACCTTTCGTCCTCGAGGCCGACAGCTTCGCGCAGGAATTCGCCTATGCCAGGCGCCTTGTGGCCGACCATCTCGAAAGCCGGCCGAACGACCATTGCTGCATCGCGCTCGCCGGCTACAGCCTGCAGGAGGTCGTGGTCTTCGCCAAACGACTCGGCCTGCCGGCGCTCGACGGAACGCACGAGCCGCACCGCAATCCTCTCGTCCTTTCCGATCTCGAGCAGACCAAGGGCTACGAGTTCAACCTGATGGTCATCGTCAACTGCCGCAAGGACGTGCTGCCGCCGCTCGATGCGCCGAAAGAGGAAATCTTTCGCCACGGATCCCGCCTCTACGTCGCCATGACGCGGGCGCGCGACGAGCTCTATATTTCCTATCATGATCAGCCGAGCCCGTGGCTCAGCAGCGCCAAGGAGGATCTTTCCTTCGACGGCTGGTCCGAGGTCGTGGAGCTTGCCGAGGACTTCCTGGTCGAGCCGCCGGCGCGGCTGCCCAACGTCGAGGGGAGGACGACCGAGGATTTGCTGAGCCTGACCGGCCGCCAGTTCAATTATACGGAAGGGGCGCTCGGGCTTTCCACCGAGGCGCTCGGCAAGATCGACGAGCTGATCGACGGCCGGGGCCTGAGCCGCGACGGCCGGCGCGTCAAATGGCCGACGATGCGCGACGCGGCCGGCGATCTCGAAACCTCGCCGCCGGCGCGCCGGCTTTTCGGTCCCGTCGTGCAGGGCGAAGTGCGCCAGAGGCTGTCGATCATCGCCACGGCGAAGGCCCCGGCATAGCGGCGGCAGGCTCAGCGCCGATAGATGTAGTCCGGAACGAAGGTCGCGATCGCCGGAAAGACGCAGAGCAGCACGATCGCGCCGATCATCAGCGCGACGAAGGGCAGCGCGCCCAGCACGATGTCCTTGAACCCGATATCGGGCGCGATCTTGTTGATGACGAAGATGTTGAGCCCGACCGGCGGATGGATCAGCCCCATCTCCATGATCACCGACATGACGACGCCGAACCAGACGAGGTTGAAGCCGGCGGCCCGGAGCGGCGGCAGGATGATCGGCGCCGTCATCAGGATGATGCTGACCGGCGGCAGGAAGAAGCCGAGCACGACCACGAGGAGCGCGATCGCCGTGAAGAGCAGCCATTTCGAGAGATGCAGCGACACCACCCATTCGGCGGCGCTCTGCGAGATGTGCAGATAGCTCATGACGTAGCTGTAGAGCAGGCTCATGCCGATGATCAGCATCAGCATGCCGCTTTCCGACAAGGTGCTCGCGAAGATCGGTTTGAGATCGGCAAGCCGCCAGGCGCCGTAGACGACCGCGATGAGCAGCAACGCCAGCACCGCGCCGAGCCCCGCGGTCTCCGACGGCGTGGCGATGCCGCCATAGAGCGCCAGCATCACGCCCAGCAGCAGCACCAGGAAGGGCAGGATGCGCGGCAGCGCGAAAAGCCGCTCGAGAAACGTGAAGCTGTCCTCGTTGATGATTGCCGAACGCGCGCCGCCGGCCGCCGCCACCGCCCGGGCGCGGCGGAGCTCGACGCGGTAGCGCAGGGTGGCATAAACGGCGAACATCGCCGCCAGCAGCAGGCCGGGACCGATGCCGGCGAGAAAGACGCGGCCCAGCGATTGCTCGGCCGCGACGGCATAGAGAATAAGCGTGATCGACGGCGGCAGCAGGATGCCGAGCGTGCCGCCGGCGGCGACGAGGCCGGCGGCGAAGCCGGGGGAATAGCCGCGCTCGCGCATCGCCGGAATGCCGGAGCTGCCGATGGCCGAGCAGGTCGCGGCGCTGGAGCCCGCCATGGCGGCAAACAGCCCGCAAGCGATGACGACGGCAACGCCGAGCCCGCCGGGAATGCGGTGCAGCCAGGCGTGGAGCGCGGCGTAGAGATCGTTGCCGGCGCGCGATTTGCCGATCGCCGCGCCCTTGAGGATGAAGAGCGGGATGGTCAGCAAGGTGATGCTGGCCATCTCCTCGTAGACATTCTGCGCCACTGTCGCGACGGCGGCGCCCGGCATGAAGAACAGCATGAAGCCCACCGCCACGGTGCCCAGCGCGAAGGCGATGGGAATGCCCGAGAACAGGACGACCAGCGTCGCGCCGCCATAGAGCAGGCCGATCTCGACCAGGGTCATCGCCGCGCCGTCTGAGAGAATTGCGCCAGGACCTGGAGCAGGAGCTGGACGACGAGAACCGTCATCCCGACGCTCATCAGCCCGTAGGGAATCCACAGGGGCGGCCCCCAGGCGCTATCGCTGGTCTCGCCTTCTTCCACCGCTTCCATGAGCAACGCCCAGCAGCGCCAGCAGAAGAAGGTGCAAAACGCCAGCGAGACGAGATCGGCGAGGAAGCGCCGCCAGCGGTTGGCGGAAGGCGACAGCAGGTGTTTCAGCGCATCGATGCTGACATGGTCGCGCCGGGCCTGTATCCAACCGGCCGAAAGAAAGGTGGCGCCGACCAGCAAAAAGGTGGACAGCTCGTCCTGCCAATCGCTCGGGATCTTGAAGAAATAGCGGCCGGCCACCTCCCAGGTCAGGACGCCGCCGGCGCCGGCGGCTGCGAGCGCGCTGACCACGACGAGGAGGGTGTTGAGCCAATCGAGCGATGTCTGCAGCCGCGCGATCAGGCCTGTCGCCGCCGGCGCGGCGACAGGCGATGCATCGTTCAGCCCGTCCTGAGTGCTCACGCCGTCACGGCCTCGGCGAGTTTCAGGAGGTGTTCGCAATCGGCATTGCGTGCCGCGAAATCCTTCCACGCCGTGGCCTGGGCGATGACGCGCCATTTCTCGAGCGCGGCGGGAGTGAATTCATGCACCTTCACGCCGGCTTTGGTGTAGATGCTGGCGAGCCTCTGGTCGTCGTCCTTCGCCGCTTGCAAGCCGAAGGCCTCGAGTTCTTCGCCGACCGCGCTCACCACCTTCTGCTGGTCGGCCGGCAGCGAGTCGTAAACATCCTTCGAGATGAGGAGCGGCTCCAGCATGAACCAGAAGCTGCCTTTGAGCCCGGATGTCATGTTCTTCGAGATTTCCTCGAGACGGAAGCTGATCAGGCTGGTCGACGAGGTCACGGCAGCGTCGAGCGAGCCGGTCTGCATCGCCGGATAGATCTCGTTGGACGGCACGCTCGAGATGATGGCCCCGGCTTCCTTGAGCATCAACTCTTCCCCTCGGCTGGCGCCGCGGATCTTCAACCCTTTGACGTCCTCGGGCTCGACGATGGCGCCGGCGCGCGAAGCGATTCCACCCGCCTGCCAGATCCAGGTGATCAGCTTGACGCCCTTCTTCTCGAGCGTGGCCAGGAGTTCCCGGCCGACCTGCGCTTTCTTCCAGGCGAAACCCTGTTGATAGGAGGTGACGAGGCATGGCATCAGGCCGATATTCACCTCGGGCACTTCGCCGCCCGCATAGGCCAAGGGATAGAGGCTGAGGTCCAGCGCTCCTTTGCGCAGCGCCGAGAATTGCGCCACGGTCTTCATCAGCGACGAACCGGGGTAGATGTCGAATTTGAGCGCGCCGCCGCTGCGCTTCTCCACCTCGACGGCGAATTTCTGGCACAGGCGGTCGCGAAAATCGCCGGTGTCGATGGTGCCGCCGGGGAATTGATGGCTGATCTTGAGCGTCCGCGGCTCAGCGCCGCGCGCCACCATCGGCGCCGTCATGACCGCCGGTGCCGCCGCCAATCCCGCCAGAATCTTGCGTCTTGAGAACCGCATGGACGTCATCTCCCTTCGTGCTGTTCCGCCGTGTTTACGGCACCCTCGCTGCGATAGCCAGCGGCGAAGAATACAAGTTGCCGTGCATTGCTGTGAAGCATTGTGCGTGCGTCGGCGTAACACCTTGCTCGACCATCAGAATGAGTGCATCCTCACCGCGCAGAAAACCGGTCATCAAAGAAATGCCGGTACAGGGAGGGAGAACGCACTATGGCCACCACGGCCGTAAACGGGAGTCTGTCGGACAGTCAACACAGTTTGGAATTGCGCAAGGCGGTGGTTGCCGCGACGGTCGGCACCACCATCGAGTGGTACGATTTCTTCATCTACGGCACCGCAGCCGGGCTGGTCTTTCCCAAGCTCTTTTTTCCCAACGAAGATCCGCTGACGGCAACGCTCGCGTCCTTCGCCACCTATTTCGTCGGCTTTGTCGGCCGGCCGATCGGCGCGGCGATCTTCGGGCATTACGGCGATCGCATCGGCCGCAAGGCGACGCTCATCACCACGCTGCTGCTGATGGGCATCGCCACCTTCCTCGTGGCCTTCGTGCCGACCTACAGCTCGATCGGCATCTGGGGCGCGATCATCCTCACCGTGCTGCGCACCTTGCAGGGCATCGGCGTCGGCGGCGAATGGGGCGGCTCGGTTCTGATCTCGATGGAATGGTCGCGCAGCCATGGCAGCCGCGGGCTCGTCGCCTCCTGGCCGCAATTCGGTGTTCCGTCGGGACTGTTTCTCGCGAATCTGTCGATACTCGCCTTCAGCGCCTGGTCGGGCGGCGATTTCCTGAACTGGGGCTGGCGCGTGCCGTTCCTGCTCAGCATCGTGCTGGTCGGCATCGGCCTCTGGATCCGGCTCGGCATCCTCGAGACGCCGGTCTTCCAGCAGCTCGTCACGAAGAAGAAGATCGAAGCGGCGCCGGTGATCGAAGTGATCATGAAGCAGCCGCGCGAGATCGTCCTCTCCGCCTTCTCGCGCTTGGCCGAGCAGGCGCCCTTCTACATCTTCACCGCCTTCGTCTTCGCCTATGGCGTCGGCACGCTGAAGATGCCGCGCGATTTGATCCTCATGGCGGTGCTGGTCGCCTCCTGCGTATCGTTCATCACCATCCCGCTCTCGGGCCATATCTCCGACCGGATCGGCCGGCGGAAGATGTACCTGATCGGCGCGGCGGTGACGGGGCTCTTCGGCTTTCTCTATTTCGGCATGCTGGACAGCGCGATTCCCTCGGCGGTGTTCATCGCCATCGTCATCTCGCTCATCCCGCACGACATTCAGTACGGTCCCCAGGCGGCGCTGATCGCCGAGGCCTTCACGCCGCGCCTGCGCTACAGCGGCGCGTCGCTGGGCTATCAGCTTGCCTCGGTCATCGCCGGCGGTCCGGCGCCGCTCATCGCCGCCAAGCTGTTCGACGTCTATCACTCCGGCTACGCCATCGCGATCTACATCGCCGCCTGCGCGGTGGTGAGCCTGCTCGCGGCGGCTCTGATGCCGGATTACACCGGTAAGGACATCTCGATGGAGTATGACGAAGGCGCCTAGGCCATAGCGGGGGAGGGCGCGGGGCTGGCGGCAGCCGAGGCCGGCCCCGCTGCACGGCGCCGGCTATCTCAAAAATAACCTAGCAAAATCAATTGATTAATGTGCAGTCGCGGCCTCGGCGCAACTCCCGGGCGCGACGCAATGCCGCGGCGGCAGCCTCGGCGGCGGATGCGGATTGACGCCGGCCGGCGATGTCCCTAGGGTCCGCGGCGGGACACGGCCCCCCAACGGGTCGCATCTATTCTGCAAGGAATAGCACCATGAAGCCGCTCGTCCGGCCGAAAAACCCCTGCTTCTCCTCAGGTCCTTGCGCCAAGCGTCCCGGCTGGACGCTGCAAGCGCTGGACGGCGCGCTGCTCGGCCGCTCGCACCGCGCCAAGCCCGGCCGCGCCAAGATCGACGAGGTGGTCGCGCGCTCGCGCGCCCTCCTCGGCATCCCCGCCGACCACCGCCTCGCCATCGTGCCGGCCTCCGATACCGGCGCCATCGAAATGGCGATGTGGTCGCTCTTGGGCCAGCGCGGCGTCGACGTGCTCGCCTGGGAAAGCTTCGGCGAGGGCTGGGCCACCGACGTGGCCAAGCAGCTAAAGCTCGGCGATCTCCGGCTGATGCGCGCCGAGTATGGCGCGCTTCCCGACCTCGCCCGGGTCGATACCGACCGCGATGTGGTCTTCACCTGGAACGGCACCACCTCCGGCGTCTGCGTCCCCAATGGCGACTGGATCAAGCGCGACCGCCAGGGCCTGACGCTGTGCGACGCCACCTCGGCGGCCTTCGCCATGGATCTCCCCTGGGACAAGCTCGACGTCGTCACCTGGTCCTGGCAGAAGGCGCTGGGCGGCGAGGCGGCGCATGGCATGCTGGCGCTGAGCCCGCGCGCCGTGGCGCGGCTCGAAAGCCACACCCCGCCTTGGCCCTTGCCCAAGATCTTCCGCCTGACCTCCAAGGGCAAGTTCGCCGAAGGCATCTTCAAGGGCGAGACCATCAACACGCCGTCGCTGCTCGCCATCGAAGACGCGATCGACGGGCTCAAATGGGCGGAAGGGGTGGGCGGCCGGCCGGCGCTGATCGCCCGCGCCAAGGCGAACCTGGCGGCGATCGCGGATTGGGTCGAGCGCACCCCCTGGATCGATTTCCTGGCGCGGGACCCGGCGAGCCGCTCCTGGACGTCTGTCTGCCTGAAGCTGGTCGACGACTGGTTCCAGCGCCTGGCGCCCGACGCGCAGCGCGCCGCGGTGAAGCGGCTGGAGGCGCTGGTGGAGGCGGAAGGCGCCGGCTTCGACATCGCCGGCCACCGCGACGCGCCGCCGGGCCTCAGGATCTGGTGCGGCTCGACGGTGGAGCGCAGCGATGTCGAGGCGCTGCTGCCGTGGCTCGACTGGGCCTATGGCGAGCTGCGCCGCGCCGCCGCGGCCTGATCCTGATCCGTCTCGTCCTTTCCGCTCCTTCCAGCCACGGGATGTTCCATGCCGAGAGTGTTGATTTCCGACGCCCTGTCGCCGCGCGCGGTCGAGATCTTCGCCGCGCGCGGCGTCGATGCCGACGTGATGACCGGGCTCTCGCCCGACGAGCTGAAGAAGATCATCGGCAAATATGACGGTCTCGCGGTGCGCTCCGCCACCAAGGTGACGAAGGCGCTGCTGGAGCAGGCGACGCATCTCAAGGTCATCGGCCGCGCCGGCATCGGCGTCGACAACGTCGACGTGCCGGCGGCGACCCAGCGCGGCATCGTGGTGATGAACACGCCCTTCGGCAATTCCATCACCACCGCCGAGCACGCCATCGCGCTGATGTTCGCGCTGGCGCGCCAAATCCCCGCGGCCGACCGCTCGACCCAGGCGGGCAAATGGGAGAAGTCGCGCTTCATGGGGGTCGAGCTTACCGGCAAGATCCTGGGGATCATCGGCTGCGGCAATATCGGCTCGATCGTCGCCGACCGCGCCATCGGGCTCAAGATGAGGGTGCTGGCCTACGATCCCTTCCTCTCGGCCGAGCGCGCGGTGGCGCTGGGGGTCGAGAAGGTCGAGCTGGGCGATCTCCTGGCGCGCGCCGATTTCATCACGCTGCACACGCCGCTCACCGAGGCCACGCGCGGCATCATCGACGCCAAGTCGCTGGCGCTGACCAAGAAGGGCGTGCGCATCATCAATTGCGCGCGCGGCGGCCTCATCGTCGAGGAGGATCTGAAAGCGGCGCTCGATGCCGGCCACGTCGCCGGCGCGGCGATCGACGTCTTCCCGGTCGAGCCGGCCAGGGAAAGCCCGTTCTTCGGCCGCGACGACGTGGTGGCGACGCCGCATCTCGGCGCCGCCACCACCGAGGCGCAGGAGAACGTGGCGCTTCAGATCGCCGAGCAGATGTCGGACTATCTCACCTCCGGCGCGGTGACGAACGCGCTCAACATGCCGTCGCTCTCGGCCGAAGAGGCGGTGCGGCTCAAGCCCTACGTCCGCCTTGCCGACCAGCTCGGCAGCTTTGCCGGCCAGCTCACCACCTACGAGCTGAAGGCGGTGGAGATCGTCTATGAGGGCCATGCCGCCGAGCTCAACATCAAGCCGCTCACCGCCGTCATCCTGACCGCCATCCTGACGCCGCAGCTCGACTCGGTGAACATGGTGAACGCGCCGGTGATCTGCCGCGAGCGCGATATCCGCGTCAGCGAGACGCGCGTGCCGGCGCTGTCCAGCTACCAGACGCTGATCCGCGTCAGCGTCGCCAGCGAGCGGCACAAGCGCGGCGTCGCCGGCACGCTCTTCGGCAACAAGCCGCGCATCGTCGAGGTCGAGGGCATCGTCATGGAAGCCGAGCTCGGCGCGCATATGCTGTTCGTGCGCAACAAGGACAAGCCGGGCTTCATCGGCAATCTCGGCCGCACGCTCGCCGAGGCGGGGATCAACATCGCCACCTTCCATCTCGGCCGCACCGCCGCCGGCGAGGACGCGGTCTGCCTGATCCAGGTCGATCAGGAGCTGTCGGACGACGTGCTGGAATGCGTGCGCGCGCTGCCCAACGTGGTGATGGCCCGGGCGCTCAGGTTCTGAGGCGGCGCTGGCGAGACCTGTGCCTCGTCGGTCCTTCCGGTGTCATCGCTTGCCCCGGCCATCCTGTCGTGCAACCCACGTGCGGTAAGACGTGGAAGGCCGGGACAAGCCCGGCCTTGACGGTTTCTCATGCGGCCGGCAGGCGCCTCCGGGTGGCGCGTTTCCGTTTGCCGCAACCGCGCAAAACCGCTATTTCCGCGGCATGAACGAGCCCCTTCACCCGGCGCTGCTGCCCCAGGGCCTGCGCGACCTGCTGCCGCCCGATGCCGCCACCGAGGCGGAGGTGGTGGCGCGCCAGATGGCGGTGCTGGGGAGCCACGGCTATGAGCGGGTGAAGCCGCCGCTGATGGAATTCGAGGAGAACCTGCTGGCCGGCGCCGGCGCCGCCATGGCGCAGGAGACCTTCCGGCTGATGGATCCGATCTCGCAGCGCATGATCGGGCTGCGCGCGGACATGACGCCGCAGGTGGCGCGCATCGCCACCACCCGGCTCAGCAAGGTGCCGCGGCCGCTCAGGCTGTGCTATGCCGGCCAGGTGCTGCGCGTGCGCGGCAGCGAGATCCGTCCGGAGCGCCAGGTGGGACAGGTCGGCGCCGAACTCATCGGCACCGACGAGATCGCCGCCGACGTCGAGGCGGTGACGCTCGCCGCGGCGGCGCTGGCGGCAAGCGGCGTCGACGGCCTCTCGGTCGATCTCACCTTGCCGACCCTGGTGCCGGCGGTCTGCGCCGGGCTCGGGCTCAATGCCAATGTGGTGAAGGCGTTGCGCGCGGCGCTCGATCACAAGGACGCGGCGGCGGTGGCGGCGGTCGGCGGGCGCGCGGCGGTGCTGCTCGGCAAGATGCTCGCCAGTGCCGGCACGGCGAAGAAAGCGCTGGCGAGCCTGCAGGCGCTCGACCTGCCGGCGGCGGCGGCGGCCGAGCGCGCGCGGCTCGCGGCGGTGGCGGCGGCGGTGCAGCGCGCCGCGCCCGGCCTCGCGCTCACCGTCGATGCGATCGAGAATCGCGGCTTCGAGTACCATACCGGCGTGAGCTTCACCTTCTTCGCCCGCGGCGTGCGCGGCGAGCTCGGCCGCGGCGGGCGCTACCGCACCGGCAACGGCCATGGCGAGCCCGCCACCGGCTTTACGCTTTATACCGATACGGTGCTGCGCGCGCTGCCGGAGCAGGAGCCGCGGCCGCGGCTTTACGTGCCGCTCGGCGGCGACGGCGCGGCAGCGGCGCGCCGGCGCGAGGACGGCTGGGCGACGGTGACGGGGCTGGTGGCGGTGCCGGACGCCGCCGCCGAGGCGAAGCGGCTCAACTGCAGCCATTGGCTCGATGGCGACGCCGTCGTCGCGCTGGGCTGAGCGCGGCCGGCGTTCCGGGGAGACGGTTCGACCATGGCGAATGTAGCGGTGATCGGCGCCCAATGGGGCGACGAAGGCAAAGGCAAGATCGTCGACTGGCTGTCGCAGCGCGCCGATGTCGTGGTGCGCTTCCAAGGCGGCCACAATGCCGGCCATACGCTGGTGATCGGCAATGTCGAATACCGGCTGAGCCTGCTGCCCTCGGGGGTGGTGCGGCCGGACAAACTGTCGATCATCGGCAACGGGGTCGTCGTCGATCCCTGGGCGCTGCTGCGCGAGATCGAGGCGATGGGCGAGAAGGGCATCGCCGTCACTCCCGACAATCTCAAGATCGCGGAGAACGCAGCGCTCATCCTGCCGTCGCACGCCGAGATCGACCGCGCCCGCGAAGAGGCGCGCGGCGACAGGAAGATCGGCACCACCGGCCGCGGCATCGGCCCGGCCTATGAGGACAAGGTGGGACGGCGCGCCATCCGCTTGTGCGATCTCGCCGATCCCGCCGGGCTCAGCGAGAAGCTCGACCAGCTTCTGCTGCATCACAACGCCCTGCTGCGCGGCCTGAACGCGCCCGAGGTCGACCGCACGGCGGTCTTCCAGGCGCTGTTGCAGGTCGCGCCCAAGGTGCTGCCCTTTGCCGAGGCGGTGTGGCGGCGGCTCGACGAGGCGCGCCGGGCCGGCAAGCGCATCCTGTTCGAGGGCGCGCAAGGCGTGATGCTCGACGTCGATCACGGCACCTATCCCTACGTCACCTCGTCCAACACGCATCCCGGAACCGCGGCGTCCGGCGCCGGCATCGGCCCGGCCACGGTCGGCTATGTGCTCGGCATCACCAAGGCCTACACCACCCGCGTCGGCAGCGGCCCGTTCCCGACCGAGCTCACCGATGCCACCGGCGAGCTGCTGGGCTCGCGCGGCAAGGAGTTCGGCGTCGTCACCGGGCGCAAGCGGCGCTGCGGCTGGTTCGACGCGGTGATGGTGCGCCAGGCGGTCAAGGTCGCCGGCATCACCGGCATCGCGCTGACCAAGCTCGACGTGCTCGACGGCTTTCCCGAGATCAAGGTCTGCACCGCCTATCGCTGGCGCGGCGAGACGCTGCTGCACTTGCCGGCGAGCGCCACCGTCCAGGCGGAGCTCGAACCGGTCTACGAGACCATCGAGGGCTGGAGCGAGAGCACCCGCGGCGCGCGCTCCTGGGCGCAGCTCAACGCCTTTGCCATCAAATACATCCGCCGCATCGAGGAGCTGATCGAGGCGCCGGTGGCGCTGTTCTCGACCAGCCCCGAGCGCGACGACACGGTGCTGGTGCGCGATCCCTTCGAGGATTGAGCGCGAGAAGCAGCTTGTGTGTATACGGCTTAACCCCCCACCCCGACCCTCCCCCTCAAGGGGGGAGGGGCATTCCTCTGGGGATGCGGGCGCGGCCCCCGTCTCGCTCCGGCGCCACCGGCCCTTCGCGCTCTTCTGGTGGGGGCGGGTGGCCACCACGATCGCCTTCCAGATGCAGGCGGTGGCGATCGGCTGGCAGGTCTACGACTTCACCGGCAGCGCGTTCGATCTCGGCCTCGTCGGGCTGACCCAGTTCATCCCGGGCTTTGCCCTTTCGCTGGTGGTCGGCCAGATCGCCGACCGCTATGACCGCCGCCGCGTGCTGCGCTTCTGCCAGGCGGTGGAGGCGCTTGCGGCGCTGGCGCTGGCGCTGGGGAGCCTCACGCACCGGCTCGACACCGGCGCGCTCTTCGCCGCCATCTTCGTCATCGGCGCGGCGCGCGCTTGCGAACTGCCGACGCTTCATGCGCTGATGCCGCAGCTCGTGCCGAGCGCGCTCATCCCGCGCGCCGCCGCCGCTTCGACGTCCTCGAACCAGACCGCGATCATCCTCGGGCCGGCGCTGGGCGGCCTCGCCTACGCCTTGGGGCCCGGCGCGGTCTATGGGCTGAGCTGCGCCGGCTTCCTCGCCGCGGGCCTGCTGATCGCGCTGATCCGCGTCCCGTTGCCGGCGCCCCGGCGCGAGCGGCTCAGCCTTGCCTCGCTGTTCGGCGGCATCGCCTTTTTGCGCGGCCACAAGGCGGCGATGGGAGCGATCTCGCTCGACCTTTTCGCGGTGCTGCTCGGCGGCGCCAGCGCGCTGCTGCCGATCTATGCCCGCGACATCCTGGCGACCGGGCCGTGGGGGCTCGGCTTGCTGCGTTCGGCGCCAGCGCTGGGCGCGCTTGCCGTCTCGCTCCTGCTGGCGCGCCGGCCGCTGGGCGGCGGCGTCGGGCGCATCCTCTTCGCGGCGGTCGCCGTCTTCGGTCTCGCCACCATCGTCTTCGCGGTCTCGACCTCGTTCCCGTTGTCGCTCGCGGCGCTGGCCGTGCTCGGCGCGTCCGACGCGATAAGCGTCGTCATTCGCCTCTCGCTGGTGCAGATCGAGACCCCCGACGACATGCGCGGCCGGGTCAGCGCCGTGAACGCGATGTTCATCGGCGCCTCCAACTCGCTGGGCGAATTCGAATCCGGCGTCACCGCCGCCTGGTTCGGCACCGTGCCCGCGGTGCTGCTGGGCGGCGTCGGCACCCTCCTGGTGGCGCTGCTCTGGCTCAAGCTGTTCCCCGACCTCTTCCGCGTCGAGCGGCTGGAGAAAAGTCGGCGCTGAGACGTGTCGGGGAGCCGCCGCGGGCGAGCGCTGCGTGCGCCCCTCAACGCCCCGCCGCCGCCGCGTGCGGGCGGCGGTTGCCGGCGACGTATTCCTCGACGATGGCGCCCAGCTCCTCGAGCTGGCCCGAGAAGAAATGGTCGGCGCCGGCGATGACGCGATAGTCGATCTGGATGTCGCGCTGATGCATGAGCTTGTGGATGAGCTTCTGCACCGGCTCGAGCGGCACGAGCTGGTCGCGATCGCCCATGATGATCAGGCCCGAGGCGGGGCAGGGGGCGAGAAAGCTGAAATCGAGCATGTTGGCGGGCGGCGCCACCGAGATGAAGCCGTCGATCTCCGGCCGCCGCATGAGGAGCTGCATGCCGATCCAGGCGCCGAAGGAAAAGCCGCCGATCCAGCAGGCGGTGGCGTTGGGGTTGTAGGTCTGGAGCCAGTCGAGCGCGGCGGCGGCGTCCGACAGCTCGCCCTCGCCGCGGTCGAAGGCGCCCTGGCTGCGGCCGACGCCGCGGAAATTGAAGCGCAGCGCCGAGAAGCCGCAGCGGACGAAAGCATGATAGAGCGTATAGACCACCTTGTTGTTCATGGTCCCGCCATGCTGCGGGTGCGGATGCAGCAGAAGAGCCACCGGCGCGCCGCTCGCCTTGGAGTGGTGGTAACGGCCTTCGAGCCGCCCCTCCGGCCCGTTGATGATGACGTCAGGCATCGACGGCACCCCCCGGACGGCCGAAATCCGAGTACTGTCCTAGGCTATAAGCGGCTGAGGCACGCATCTTCTGCTCGCTAAACTTGACTAAAATACTCGGTGGACCATATATCGCTGGTGTCACCGGGCCGCTTGTCCGGACGCACTCTCCCCCCAGGGCGAGGAGGACCGGCCCGATGATTGCGCCAAATATAGCACAGTGGCTCCCATGGTTTTGAAAAACCTGCGCGAAGAGATCGACACCATTCTCGAGCACGACCCGGCGGCGCGGTCGACGCTGGAGGTGGTGCTGTGCTATCCGGGCTTCCATGCGCTGCTGTTCTATCGACTGGCGCATGCGCTGTGGCGACGGCGCTGGGTAGTGCCGGCGCGGTTCATTTCCTCCTTTGCGCGCATGCTCACCGGCATCGAGATCCATCCCGGCGCCACCATCGGCCGGCGCCTGTTCATCGATCACGGCGCGGGCATCGTGATCGGCGAGACCGCGGAGATCGGCGACAATGTTACCCTCTATCAGGGCGTGACGCTCGGCGGCACCAAGCTCCATCGCGGCAAGCGCCATCCCACCATCGCGGACGGCGTCATCGTCGGCGCCGGCGCCAAGGTGCTGGGCGGCTTCACCGTCGGCAAGGACGCGCGCATCGGCCCCAACGCCGTCGTCCGCGCCGAAGTGCCGCCCGGCGCGCGCGTGGTGGCGCCGCGCTCGATCGTGATGACGCGCGAGCCCAAGGACGCGAAGCAGGAGCCGCAGCCGCAGGAATTCGTGCCTTACGGCGCGCCGGGCGACGACATTCCCGACCCGGTGGCGCGCGCGCTCAACGGGCTGCTCGACGAGGTGCAGGCGCTGCGCGCGCGGGTCAACCAGCTCGAAAGCGAGATCGAGGGGCAGCGGCTCGAGCCGGTGCTGAAGACCGGCACCGGCGGCGGCGCGTGGGTGCGCGGGGAAAAGGAATAGCGCCATGCGTCTCAGCACCAAGGGACGATACGCCGTCATGGCGATGGTCGACCTTGCCAAGCACAGCCGCGGCGAGCCGATCGCGCTGGCGGAGATCGCCGAGCGGCAGGAGATTTCGCTCTCCTATCTCGAGCAGCTCTTCGCCAGGCTGCGCATCGCCGGCCTCGTCAAGAGCGTGCGCGGGCCCGGCGGCGGCTATCTGCTCGGCCACGGCGCGGCGGAAACGCGCATCGCCGACATCATCCTCGCCGTCGACGAGCCGATCCGCGCCACGCGCTGCTCGCCGGGGGCGCCGGTCGGCTGCCGCGGCAGCAAGACCCGATGTCTCACCCACGATCTCTGGGAAGAGCTCGGCAACCAGATCCATCTCTATCTCAGCTCGGTGTCGCTTGCCGACGTCGTCGAGCAGCGCGTGCTGGGCCGCAGCGGCGCGCTTCACTGCGAGCAGCGCGACGCGGCGATCGCCGCGCAATAGCTCTCGCCGCCGCATGCCGCGCGCCGCCTATCTCGATTGGAACGCGACCGCGCCGCTGCGCCCGGAAGCGGCGGCGGCAATGGCCGAGGCGCTGATGCGCACCGGCAATCCTTCCTCGGTGCATCGCTGGGGCCGCGAGGCGCGGCGCGCGATGGAGACGGCGCGCGCGCAAGTGGCGGCGCTGGTCGGCGCGGCGCCGGGCGAGGTCGTGTTCACCAGCGGCGGGACCGAGGCGAACCGGCTGGCGCTCGGCGGGCTTGCCGGGCGGCGGCTTCTGGTCTCGGCGCTCGAGCATGATTCGGTGCGCCAGGCGGCCGACGGCGCGGCGGCGATCCCGGCGACGCCGGAGGGCGTGATCGATCTCGCGGCGCTGAAGCGGATGCTGGCCGAGGACGAGCGGCCGGCGCTGGTCTCGCTGATGCTCGCCAACAACGAGACGGGCGTGATCCAGCCGGTGGCCGAGGCGGCGCGTCTGGCGCATGCCAAGGGCGCCCTCTTGCATTGCGACGCGGTCCAGGCGGCAGGCAAGATCGCCGTCGATCGCGCGGCGCTGGGCGCCGACCTGCTGGCGCTGTCGGCGCACAAGCTCGGCGGTCCGCCAGGCGTCGGCGCGCTCATCGTCGCCGAGGCGGTGCCGCTCAAGGCGGTGCAGACCGGCGGCGGCCAGGAGCGCGGCCGCCGCGCCGGCACGGAGAATCTCCCGGGCATCGTGGGCTTCGGCGCCGCGGCGGCAGCGGCGGCCGAGCGGCTTCAGGACTATGCGGCGGTGGCGCTGCTGCGCGATGAGGCAGAGCGGCGTCTGGCGGCGATCGCGCCCGACGCGCCGGTCTACGGCGCCGCGGCGCCGCGGCTCGCCAACACGCTCTCCCTCGGCATGCCGGGCGTGCCGGCGGCGACGCAGGTGATGGCGCTCGATCTTGCGGGCGTGATGGTGAGCGCAGGCGCCGCCTGCTCCTCGGGCAAGATCCGTCGCAGCCGAGTGCTGGAGGCGATGGGGGTCAAGGCCGAAGCGGCGGAAAGCGCCATCCGCATCAGCCTCGGCTGGACCAGCAGCGCCCTCGACATCGATCAGTTGGTGGAGGCCTGGGGCGCGCTTTACGCGCGCAGCCGGGCGAGCGCGGCATGACCGCCTCTTTCGCCCGCCAGCAGCGCCGGCCCGACGCGGCGCCGGTCTATCTCGACTATCCCGCGACGACGCCGGTCGACGGGCGCGTGCTCGAGGAGATGCTGCCGTGGTTCGTCGCGAAGTTCGGCAATCCGCATTCCGCGACGCACGCCTATGGCCGCGAGGCGGCGGCGGCGGTGGAGAAGGCGCGCGGCGAGGTGGCGGCGCTCATCGGCGCCGAGCCGCGCGAGATCATCTTCACCTCGGGCGCGACCGAAGCGAACAACCTCGCGATCAAGGGCGCGGCGCGCTTCTACCGCGCGCTCGGCAAGGACCACATCGTCACCGTGGCGACCGAGCACAAATGCGTGCTCGAGAGCGCCGAGGCGATGGTGCGCGACGGCTGCCGCGTCAGCGTGCTGCCGGTCGACGCCAAGGGCTTCGTCGATCCCGGCCGGCTCGAGGCCGCGATCGACGAGCGCACCGCCCTCGTCTCGGTGATGGCCGCCAACAACGAGATCGGCGTGCTGCAGCCGCTGGAAGAAATCGGCGCGCTCTGCCGGTCGCGCGGCGTGCTCTTCCACAGCGACGCGGCGCAGGCGGCGGGCAAGGTGCCGGTCGATGTCGAGGCAATGGCGATCGACCTGCTCTCGCTCTCGGCGCACAAGCTCTACGGTCCCAAGGGCGTCGGCGCACTCTATGTCCGCCGCCGGCCGCGCGCGCGCCTCGAGCCGCTGTTCGACGGCGGCGGGCAGGAGCGGGCGCTGCGCTCGGGCACGCTGCCGGCGCCGCTCTGCGTCGGCTTCGGCGCCGCCGCGCGGATCGCGCGCGAGGAGAGGGCGGCGGAGGCCGAGCGGCTGCTCGGCCTGCGCCGGCGCTTCCTCGACCGCCTCAAGGCGCGGCTGCCGCAGGTACTGCTCAACGGCGACGGCGAGCGACGATTGCCCGGCAACCTCAATCTGAGCTTTCCCGGCGCCTCGGCGCTTGCCTTGATCGATGCCTGTCCCGGCCTTGCGCTCTCGACCGGCTCGGCCTGCACCGCGGCCGAGGTCGAGCCTTCCCATGTGCTGCGCGCGCTGGGCCTGCCGGAGGCGCTCGCCGGGGCCAGCCTGCGCATCGGCCTTGGCCGTTATACCACTGACGCAGAAGTGGATTTTGCCGTTGACACGCTTGCCGCGGCGGTCCGGTCGATGGCCGGGGACGAGAGGGTGACGGCGACAGCGGGGCGCCCCACATAAGGGGCGCGGAGTTGCCCGGAGGGGGCCGGGCGGTGTATCTAGCGGGGGATCGCGGGAGCAGGGCGATGGCCGTGAAACAGGCAATGACGGTGACGGAAGCGGCGGCCGGGCGCATCCAGGCGCTGCTGGCGCGGCGCGGCAAGCCGTCGATCGGCGTTCGTGTCGGCGTCCGCAGCCGCGGCTGCTCCGGCTTGACCTACACGCTCGAATATGCCGACGAGAAAGGCAAGTTCGACGAGGTGGTGCAGGACAAGGGCGTCACCATCCTGATCGATCCCAAGGCGACGATGTTCATCATCGGCACCGAGATGGATTACGTCGAGGACAAGCTGCAATCGGGATTCACCTTCCGCAATCCCAACGAGAAGGGCCGCTGCGGCTGCGGCGAATCCTTCCACGTCTGATCCCGCGATGAAGCTGTTCCAGATCGAGGAGCCCGACGGCACGCCGCTCGAGAGCGACGGACCCGGCGCGGCGGTGGGCATCGAGCTTTCGGCCGCCGAGGGCGCGGCGGTGGCGGTGGCGGTCGGCGGCAATGCCGAGCTGCTGCCCGGCGCCGACGGCGCGGCAAGGCTTGCCGCGTCCGGGCTCGAGGACGCGGATGCGCTCGCCGCGCTGCTGCTGCGCCTGCGCGAGCGCGCCGAGAAGGCGCTGGCGCGGCCGGTGACGCATGCGGTGGTGGCGCTGGCGGCGCCGGATGAGCGCGCGTTTCAAGCGACCCGCGCGGCGGCGGCGGCGGCCGGGCTGGCGGTGCTGCGGCTGATGGGGTCGAGCGAGGCGGCGGCGCGCGCGCCGGGCGCGCGGCCGGCGGACGCGCCGGCGCTGGGCGCGGCGATCCAGGCCGAGGACGACGCAGCGCCGCTGGCGCGCTGAAGGGATTGGCGGATGGCGAAGATGGTGTTCATCGAGCGCGACGGGACGCGCCGCGAGGTCGACGCCCCGATCGGCCTGTCGGTGCTGGAGATCGCGCACAAGCACGGCGTCGACATCGAAGGCGCCTGCGAGGGCTCGCTCGCCTGCTCGACCTGCCACGTCATCGTCGATGCCAAGTGGTACGAACTGCTGAAGGAGGCGAGCGAGGACGAGGAAGACATGCTCGATCTCGCTTTCGGCCTGACCAAGACCTCTCGCCTCGGCTGTCAGATCATCATGAGCGAGGAGCTCGACGGCCTCACCGTCAAGCTGCCGCAAGCGACGCGCAATCTGATGAATGGGTAACCGTCGGACCAGCAATGCCTGAGACAGCGCGCGACTGGCGCCCCTACCTCACCCTCCCGCTGCGCGGGTCCCTCCCTCTCCGCCCCCGGGGGCGGAGAGGGTTGGGGTGAGGTGGGGCGATCACTGTATTCTTGTCATGAACTCGCTCGGCCTTGCCAAGCCGGCGCGCGATTGCCGCGTGGTCGTTGCCATGTCGGGCGGCGTCGACAGCTCGGTGACGGCGGCGCTGCTGGTCGAGGAAGGCTTCGAGGTGGTCGGCATCACCTTGCAGCTCTACGATCACGGCGCGGCCAGCGGACGCAAGGGCGCCTGCTGCGCCGGGCAGGACGTCCATGACGCGGCGCGCGTCGCTGAGCGGCTCGGCATCGCGCATTACGTGCTCGATTACGAAAGCCGCTTTCGCCAGAGCGTGATCGAGGATTTCGCCGACGCCTATGCGCGCGGCGAGACGCCGATCCCCTGCGTGCGCTGCAACGAGACCGTGAAGTTCCGCGACCTCCTGGCGACGGCGCGCGACCTCGGCGCCGACGCGCTCGCCACCGGCCATTACGTCCGCCGCATCGACGGGCGGGACGGGCCGGAGCTGCATCGCGCCGCCGATGCGGGCCGCGACCAGAGCTATTTCCTTTTCGCCACGACGCCGGCGCAGCTCGACTTCCTGCGCTTCCCGCTGGGCGCGCTGGACAAGCGCGAAACGCGCGCGCTGGCCCGCCGCTTCACCCTGCCGGTGGCGGAGAAGCCCGACAGCCAGGACATCTGCTTCGTGCCCGACGGCAAGTATGCGGCGATCGTCGCGAAGCTGCGCCCGGGCGCCGCCGAGCCGGGCGAGATCGTCGACGCGGCCGGAACCGTGCTTGGCGCGCATGCCGGCGTGATCCACTTCACCGTCGGCCAGCGCAAGGGCCTCGGCATCGGCGGCGGCGCGCCGCTTTACGTGCTGCGGCTCGAGCCCGAGAGGCGCCGCGTCGTCGTCGGGCCGCGCGCGGCGCTGGGCCGGCGCCGCGTGCCGATCGCCGGCGTCAACTGGCTGGCACGCGCGCCGGCGGCCGAGGGGATCGAGGTCGCGGTGAAGCTGCGCTCGGCGCAGCCGCCGCTGCCGGCGCGCCTGAGGCTCGACGGCAAAGGCGGCGGCGAAGCGGTGCTGGCGGAGCCCGCCTTTGGCATCGCGGCGGGCCAGGCCTGCGTCGTCTATGACGGGACCCGCCTGCTGGGCGGCGGCTGGATTAAGCGCGACGCTTAGCGTCGTCGCTGGCGGGCGGCAGCGGTTGCTCTGGCAACCGCGAGAGCCCGCACCGTGGGGGACTAACCTAAGAGGATGCGGTAGAGCAGGCCGATGGTGCCGCCCAGCAACAGCAGCACCGAAGCGGCGAAGCCGATCACGAAACCTGGCCCGCGCGTGGCGGGATCGCGGGCATAGGTCGCGGCATAAAGCACGCGCGCGGCGACGAAGACGAGGCCGATGAGGCCGGCCCAGAGCGGCGAGACCGCGAGCGCGAAGATCCAGAGGCTCGGCAGGAACAGGACGAGCTGTTCCAGCGTGTTCTGCTGGATGCGGAAATAGCGCTCGAATTCGGCATTGCCGGCGACCGCCGGCGCCTTGAGCCCGGTGCGGCCGCGGGCGCGCGCGCAGGCGATGACGGTGGCGAGATAGACCAGCAGCGCGAGGCAGGTCACGAGGGCGGGGTATAGGGGGAGCGGCATGGTGCTGTGCGGTCCTTCCGTGGCCGGCGCTTGCTTGACGGGACGCCGGGCTTTTCTTATATCCGGGCGGTCCCGCGGCGGGGTAGCTCAGCTGGTTAGAGCAGGGGAATCATAATCCCAAGGTCGGGGGTTCAAGTCCCTCCCCCGCTACCATTTTTTGTCTGTCCGGTCCGGGCTCGGCTGTCCCTGCGGAAAATCGTTGGAAACCCAAGTCGCGGCAGTGGAGGTGGGGCGGCTCCCCGTTAGCGCAACGTGGGCTTTTTATGGTAGTAACTAATAATGGCCAGCTCAAAAGTCCCACCCAGAAAACGCGGCTCTCAAGGCTTCATTGTGGGTCGCGCACGTTTTGCGAAGATCAGCGCGGTCGAAGGCATTCGGACAACCGAAGAGATGGACGAAGACTTCCGCGAATTCGACCGGCGAGGACTTTCCGCAGGAGAGCGACGCAAGGCGATCGGGCGGAAGTACGCGAAGACCCGCTAGCCTTCGCCTGGTATTATGTATGAAGCCGTCGCGGATCCGTATTGCTACGAAGGCACCGACGTCCTCAAAAACATTCCGGGTATCCGCGACCGAGCGGCCCTGGAAGCTTTTGAGACGGTCAGCACCACCCAGCGAGCCGACGAGCCGCTGCCGGCGGGTCGCCTCGGCATGCGGCACTATCAGGTGATCCATCGTCACTTGTTCCAGGACGTGTATTCCTGGGCCGGTAAATTTCGCATCGTCCGCATCGGCAAAGGAAACAGCACCTTCTGCTATCCGGAGCATATCGAAGCAGAGATGCGAAGGCTCTTCTCCGATCTGAAGCAGCGAAAATACCTGCGCGGGTTGTCGAAGGAGCACTTTGCCGCAGAGGCGGCGCGCTTCCTGGCGTCGCTTAACGCGATCCATCCCTTTCGCGACGGCAACGGCCGAACGCAGATGGTGTTTCTCGTATTGCTTGCCGCTCGTGCCGACCATGTGCTGAACCTGGATCGGCTGGTGCCAGAGCGATTTATGAACGCGATGATCGCAAGCTTCTACGGAAACGAAAGCCTGCTTGCCGATGAGCTCGCGCGGCTCACGGCGTAGTTTCGTTTTGGAGAAAGCCGGAAACGCTTTGTATTCGCGGTCGCGCGAGCATTAAATCGCGCGAGCGCGGCTTGGCCCGCGCGCAGCCACGCCGCGAGATCGTCGAGCGAGACGCCGAGCGCCGCCGCGATCTTGATCAGGGCGTCGAGGCGGCCCGGCTTCTCATGCGCCTCGATCTCGGTCAGGTCGCTCCGCGCGATCCCCGCCCCGGCCGCGAGCGCGTCGAGCGTCAGGCCGCCATGCTTGCGCCAGACGCGCACCGGACGGGGTCCATCGGCAAGCGCCGCGGCAAGCGCCAGCGCGTCGGCGCGGGCCTGTTCTTTCCCGAGCGCCTTCTCTCGCGCTTTCAACCGCCACGACGACGGCGCGGTTTTCGGCGTCCGCAACGGGATCGAAGCGCAACTCGGTTCTCCATTCCCGATAGAATTCCCCTATTTACCCGAATGGTAGTTTGTAATAGGATTTTGGCAATTATCGGGGGACGGTCGCCATGTTTTTACGCGCAAAAGGAGTCCCCGACAGCCGTCTACAAACGCTGATCGGGCAAATCTATGACGCC
>DASPSJ010000114.1:0-143210 GCA_035623985.1 Allostellaceae bacterium
CCGAGAAACCGCATCCTTCATCAATGGCCGAGCCAACGCTTCGCCGTCAAACACCCAAGGTGGGAGCCGTATGCGGGAGTGCCGCTCGTACGGTTCTGTGCGGGGGGCGCGCAGCAATGAGCGTCCCTACCGCGATCCCCAATTGAGGGGGCGAGGCAGCGCTCCGCAAGGAGCGCTGCCCGTTCGGCGGGAGAAACTTACTGGGCGAGGGTCGCGCCCTGGATCTGCACGACTTCCATCATGTGGCCGTGCGCGATGCCGCCATGGGAATCGCCTTCGGCAAGGCCGACATGGCCGTAGTCGAAGGAGCGCACGATCTCTTCAGGACGGACGTTCGGATCGTAGGAGAAGGTGGCCTCGATCGCGAGCCCGCCTTCGCCTTCCGTCTGGGCGCCGAAAACCGCCGTGAAGCCGTACCACGTCCCATCCATCACCCGGCCCCAGGCCGCGGTCGCGCGCTGATTGGGCAGGGGGGCGAAACCCTTCAAGGGACTGCCGTCCTTGAGGCTCACGAAGCGGAGCGAGCGGATCCCGATGGCGATGTTGTCCGGCGCGTTGTCGGACAATCTGACGCCGACGACGCAATGCGTCTTGCGGACCATGTGGGCGCAGTTGTACTCGGAAATGAGCGCCCTGCCGGTGCCGTCCTTTTCCAGCTTTATCGTGATCTTGGGCTGGCCCATCGCCGCGCAGGCATGGGCCGGCTCGCTGTGGATAAATCCGAACATCGGAATCGCGAGCGCGGCGACGCCAAGCTTCCATAATTTCATGGTTCCCCCTCCTCTGATGCATTGTTGGATGCTCTGCCGCTCGCATGACCGTGGCGCGGCAGGATCAAGTGCATAAATACCTTGCCATTCTATGCGACTTATTGCTAGCCTTTACACGGCACGAGCGCAAAAAATTATCGGGAGGGGGCGATGCGCGCGGCCGTCAGAAAGCTCGCCTTGGGATGCGGCCGGTTTGCGCTGGCCTTGCTCGCCGCCTGGACGATGGCCAAGGCGGAATGCCGGGCCGATGATCCGCAGACGAGCGCGGGAAGGAATATCGTGCTCGTCTGGTCGGCGGCGGCGCTCCAGGCGGTGCACGACCTGCAGCCGGGTCCGCCCATTGCCGCGCGGGCCTTCGCCATCGTCCACACCTGCATCTTCGACGCCTGGGCGCCTTTCGACGGGCGCGCGGTCGCGACGCGGCCGGCGAGCAACGTCAAGCGGCCGATTGCCGAGCGCACCGACGGCAACAAGAGCAAGGCGATCAGTTTTGCCGCCTATACCTGCCTCGTGGATCAATTCCCGTCGCGGCAGGGGTATTTCGCGGCGGTGATGGGGCGGCTGGGCTATGATCCCGCGGACCGGGCGGTGAGCGAAACAGCGGAAGCTCGCCTCGGGATCGCGGCGGCGCAGGAGGTTCTCGAGTTCCGCCATCGCGACGGCTCCAATCAACTCGGCGACCTGCATCCCGGCGCCTATTCGGACTACACCGACTATCAGCCGGCGAATGAGGCGGCTCACCTCATGGACGTCGACCGCTGGCAACCCCTTGCCGTGCCGAACAATCGCGGCGCGCTGGTCGACCAGAAATTCCTGTCCCCCCACTGGGGAAAGGTCGTACCCTTCGCGCTCAAATCCGGCGATCAGTTTCGCCCCGCGCCTCCCGCCTCGCTTCCGGTGTCGCTGCTGACGGGCAGCGCGGATTACCGGGAGCAGGCGCGCGAGATCATCCAATATACGGCGACCCTGACCGACGAGCAGAAGGTGATCGCGGATTATTGGGCAGACGGCCCGAACTCGACCTATCCACCCGGGCACTGGTGCACCTTCGCCGATTTCGTCTCCCAGAGGGACAGGCACAGCCTGGACGACGACGTCAAGATGTTCTTTGCGCTCGCCAACGCGCTGTTGGATGCGAGCATCGCGGCCTGGGACGCAAAGCGCGCCTACGAATCCGTTCGGCCGGTCACCGCCATCCGCTATCTCTACAGCGATCAGAAGATCCGGGGATGGGCCGGGCCCGGACAGAGCAACGTGGAAATGCTGGGAAAGGATTGGCAGCCATTCCAGGACCCCGGCGCGCCGACGCCGCCCTTCCCCGAGTTCGTCTCCGGCCACAGCTCCTTCAGCGCCGCCGCCGCGGAAATTCTCAAGGCATATACCGGCAGCGATATCTTCGGCATGCAGGTCACGATCCCTGCCGGATCGTCCCGCATCGAGCCGGGTGTCACGCCGAAGAACGCCGTCACCTTGTCATGGGCGACCTTCACGGACGCGGCCGACCAGGCCGGCATTTCCCGACGGTTCGGCGGGATTCATTTCAAAAGCGGCGACCTGGCCGGGCGTGAGATGGGCAGAAAGGTCAGCAGGGAGGTCTGGAAGAAGGCGTCGTATTACTTCGGCGTCGAGGATACCTCGTCAGGGCAAGGAGACGGCGTGAGCGCGCTGCGGTAGCCGTGTCTCGGGCGCGATTGCGCCCGTCGCCGGTCACTGGCGTCAGCGCCGGTCATCAGGGATCGCGATAGGGGCGCTCTGAGCGTAATCGGAGAACCCCGATTTATCTGAGGCATACGCTTTTTGCCAAGAGTTTATCCCGTGATCTGCGAAAGACTCGGCTTCCGCGCCGATGTTCTGCGGGCGGCTCCATCTTCGCAGGGCGCGCGAACAGACGGCACGGGATCGAACATCTATCGGGCGAAGACCGGCTCCACATATTATTATTATGGCTGTGTGGGACGAGACGGGTATTTTGGAATACCCTCAATCGCTACGCCGGCAGCTCGTTGACGTAAGGCATGACGCTTTTTGATCTCGCCGCGCTGGCGGCCGCGCTCTGCGTCGCGTTCAGCAACCTGATAGCGCCGCCGGCCGTGCGTCATTTTGGATCGTTTGCCTTCAACCGCTGGCGCCAGGCTGCCGCGCTTGTTGTGCTTTGCATCATGACAAGCTGGCGCGGCGGCTGGAGCTCGCTCTCCCGAACCGATCTCGCGGCTCTGACGGTCTCCGCCATCGTCGGAATCGTGGCCGGCGATAGCGCCGTCTACGCATGCATGGCGCGCCTCGGACCCAGGCGCGCCGCCATCCTCTACGCGACCAACGCGCCCTTCGCGGCGCTCCTGGGGTTTCTGCTCCTGGACGAGACCCTGTCCATCGCCAAGTGCGCCGGCATCGCCGCGGTCATAACCGGCGTGTGGATCGCCATCGCCTACCGTGACGCAAATCCGCGAGACGCGCTGGAAGAGATCCGCGGGCGGATCAGCGTCGGAATCGGATTCGGCTTGCTGGGGGGCTTGGCGCAAGCCGTAGCGACCTTGATTGCCAGGCCGATCATGGCCGCGGGAACCGATCCCGTGGCCGCCGCTTCCATTCGCTCCGCCGCGGCACTCCTCGGCCTGCTGGGTCTTTCGATCCTGCCCGGCTTTCGCGGCGTCAACCCGCCGAGCTTGCGCATGAGCGCGATTGCCGCGCTCAGCGGGCTCATCGGGATGGGAGCCGGAATGACGCTCATCCTTTTTGCGCTTTCGGGAAGTCCGACCGGTGTGGTCAACACGCTCGCCTCGACCACGCCGGTCTTGCTGCTTCCCATGCTATGGATGGCAAGTGGCGCAAGACCGACGGCGATGGCCTGGTTTGGAGCCGCTCTTTCCGTCGTGGGAATTGCGATCCTCTCCGGCGGGTTCTTGTGAGAGAGACAGTCAGCGGGCAGGCGGAGGCCGCGCGTGGAATCAAGATGACACACCGCTTAATTCGGGGAACTCGGGGCGTCTTCGCCGACAGCCGTTCCGCCACAAACGAAATCTATTGCGGTGCCTTGGAGCGGAGCTGGCCGATCTTCTTGCGCACGGCGTCCGCGTCGGGCGCGTCGGGAGCGGCGCGCAGATAGAAGGCGAGGTCGCTGGCGGCGGTCCCGGCCGTGCCCGTCTGCTCGTCCAACGCGGCGAGGTTGAACCATGCATCGCTCCACCAGGGCGCGCTGGCGAGCGCGCTCTGATATTCCCGCCGCGCGAACTCGAAGTCGTCGCTCGTCTTGGCGGATTTGATCGCGGACACGGCGGCCGTCGCGTGCCGCGTCGCTTCCGCCGGGAGGGACGGGCGGGGGCTCATTTTGAGGGATACGTCGATCGCGTGATTGACCAGCTCGGCGATCGGATCGAAGCCGCCCGCCGCGTATTTCCCGATGGCCTCCCGGTAGAGCGACAGAGCGCCCGCCAGGTCGCCGCGCCTTTCGGCGTCCATGCCCTTGGCAACGGCTTCCTCGACCGGCGGCCGCGGCGCCGTCCTGGAGCAAAGCGAGCGGACCAGAGGGAACGATTGCGCCTCGGCGGCGCCCTCTTCGGCACGGACGAGCGTCATCGTGTAGCCGGCCAAGCCGACGGACACGCGCACATAGGCATATTGTCCCGGCTTGAGATCGAGGTCGAGGATGCCCGTGTTGTAGGTGCCGTAAAGCGCGTGCGGGCCGGGGACCACGTCGCAATACAACACGCCGTTCAGCACGGCGTCGCCAATCGTCCTGTCGTCCAGAGTGAGCGTGGGGCTGCCCGCCGAGCCGATGTAATTGTAGGGACGGTACACATAGATCCGCGCCCGGTCCGGCGCCACCGGCGGGACCGAGGCCCGCAATTCTCCAAGCGTCGGCCCGGTGGCGCCGCAGCCGGCCAGCGCGAGCAGCATCGAGGCGCCCGCGGCGGCCCTCCGCCATCGCCGGGCGCGTCCATCAGCGGGGATCCCTCTCATGCCGGGCGGAAGGCCTAGGCGGCGCTGGCGCAAGCGCCGGGGGAGGGGGTCATCGATCGCAGCTCGGCTTCGGCGTTGCGGATCTCGTCCATGGTTTTTTTGATCCGCTTCTGAAGCGCGTTGACCGCGCGCAAATAATCCTCGGAGGCGCGATTGATCTCCTCGATCGCCCGCCAGCTCGCATACTCCGAAAAAAGATCATAGGACGCATCGGCCCAAAGCTTCGCGACGGCGAGAGCCCTGCCGTATCCCGAGCCGATCTTGAGCACGTGCTGGACCCCTTCATCGTCCAGCGACATCTGAAGAAGCTGGTTCAGTCCGCTCCACCACCTGTCCCATTGATCCCGGTTCTCCGCCAGCTTCCAGGTGTCGAGAATGCCGGAAGCCTCGCCAAGGTGCTTGATCCACGCAGTCTTGTCCGACAGTATTTTGCGCCTTTGCGCCTCGAGCGCCTTGAACGCGATATCATATTGCTCGCGGATGTCGCGGTCGGTGGCGTTGATCCGGGAATTGAGCGCGCGGCCGATTTCCTCATCGAGCGCCTTGAGCTTGCCGTCGGCGCGAACGTCCAAAAGAAGCAGCAAGCCGCCGGGAAGTTGCTCGAAGGCCTCCTTGCCCGTGTCGGTCCACCGGTCTTCCCATTCGCGCCGCTCGGCCGCGGCGGTGGTCGCGGTCGCTTGCAGGCGCTTCAGGGCCTGCTCGTATCCGGCGAGCCGCTTGCGCAGCTCTGGAAGCCGAGCGCAAATGTCGCGCTGGAGCGCATTGACCTCCGTGGCCAGCGATTGGCTCGTCACCACCGACGCGCTCTCGGTCACTCCATCGACGCTCGGGATGCCGATGGCGGGCTGGCTCTGCACGGGATCGCACGGCGCCAGTTGAGAGTCGACGTTATTGTCGCCAAGCGCCCCGGGGGTGATTTTGTAGCCGATGATCTGGTAACAGGGCTGTCCCGCCGGGGAGGCGTCGCCGGCGCTCGATGGCGGCGGCGGGATCGAGGCGGCTGCCACTTGGCCGGCCGCCAAGCCCGTCGCCACGGCCGCGCCGGCGGCAACGGCCGACGTCCCGGTCTCGGTCCCGGCATTTGCCCCGGCGGCGACGGATCCCGTGCCGCGCGGATTGAAAGTTCCGATGCACCCCGAGCCGGCGCCGGCCGCTTGACAAAGCTGGTTCGCCGCCGAATTGGCGGAATTGGGCACCGCCTTGTCGAAAGGCACCTGCGCCCTGTCGCTGATCGCCTCGTCCGATCCGTCGAGCTTCGCCGCCTCGCCGTTCAGCGGCCGCATATTTTGCAGCATGGCCGCCTTTTGCGTTTGCAAGGGAGCGGCGGCGGTCGAGCCGATCCCCGCCCCGCCGGTGCCGTCGGCCGAGGTGGCGTCAAGCGGCCGCATCAGGCCAAGGATGCCGGATTTTTGCGCCTCGACGTCGCTGGTCGTCGCGGGACTCGAAGGGTCCGTTGCGGCGTAGCTTCCCGTGGCCAGCGGACGCATCTGGTTCAAGAGCATCGATTTCTGGTCGAGCGTCACGAAGGTCGTGCCGGGCGAGATCCAGGAGGGATTCCAGGGAGGCGTTGCCGCGTAGCTGCCCGCGCCCGTCCCGTCGACGCGCGGGCCCGGCAGAGGCGGAGACGCCTCGGGAGTTGCCGCGGCGTCCTTGCTTGCCTCCTCAAGCAGCATCTGAAACAGCAGCGATCCGAACACGCCGCCGATCTGCCCGCCGGGGTTCACGGCGCCCATTGGATGTATCCCGGTGCAGGTGACAGGCCAGCCCGTGCATTGCGCAGGCGCGGGATTGGGCGCGAGCAGCAGAGCCGCCAAGAGCGTCGCGATGAAGAGTCCGCCGGCACCGTGCGTTCGCATGCCCGCTTTCCCGCGCCTTGCGAGGGCCAATGTTCGGCCTCGTTGCTCGGCTTAGAATGGCGATACGAATGACGAATGAATATGACATGCCTCGCCAAGCCCGGGCAAGAAATCGACGTTGGTCGTGACGAAAACATGCCACTTCTGCCGTCTTTGCAGCAATTGATTTGTCCTGTTTGAGCATTGCTCCAAACAGGGGCAAGAACGAGCCTGGCGGAATTTTTCGAAGCGGCGCGGATAATTTTGACGGATGACGCGGTCGCCGAGACGTGGCGCTATCGCGGTCTGCCGTCTCCTCGTCCCATCAGCGCCGCCAAGCAGCGTTGCGGCGTGAGCGGCCCGTACTCCGCCGCCATGAGGGCATCCACGGCCTGGTCGGGGAGAGCCGAGGCGAGCATCGCGTTCAGGCCCTGTTGCGCTTGCGCCTGCTCGCGCATCTTCATCCGCAGAATGCCGCAAGGCTCCAGCGTCCCGAAGCGGTAATAGACCACGCCGGCGGCGACCACGATGACGAGGACCAGAAGGCGAAGCGCGCGCATCGGCTCATAGTAAGCGGGCGCGCCAATTATGCAATCGCGAGCGGCGAAGGCGAAGGATCGCTCTTCCCGGCGCGTCATCGACCTCGATCGCAATGTTTGTGCTATGGACGCAGGCACCTGACGGAGCGCATCGATGAATGACGGAGCTCTGGTGTTGTTTTCCGGCGGCCAGGACTCCACGACCTGCCTCGCCTGGGCTCTCGAACGTTTCGCGACGGTCGAAACCGTGGGCTTCGATTATCGCCAGCGGCATGCCGTCGAATTGGACTGTCGCGAGCCGATCCGACGGGCGCTGCGCGCGATGAAACCGGCTTGGTCCAGCCGGCTCGGCGCCGATCACCGGCTCGATCTCACGGTGCTCGGCGAGATCGGCGAGACCGCGCTGACCTCGCAAGCGGAGATCAAGATGACGGCCGCGGGGCTGCCTTCGACCTTCGTGCCGGGGCGGAATATCCTGTTTTTCACGCTGTCGGCCGCCATCGCCTATCGCCGCGGCCTGCGGCACATGGTCGGCGGCATGTGCGAAACGGATTATTCCGGATATCCCGATTGCCGCGACGATACCGTCAAAGCGCTTCAGGTGGCGCTCAACCTCGGTCTCGATGCCCGCTTCGTCCTGCACACGCCGCTCATGTGGATCGACAAGGCGAAGACCTGGCGGCTCGCCGAGCAGTTAGGCGGCATGGCGCTGATCGATCTCATCAAGGATGCCACCCATAGCTGCTATCTCGGGGACCGGAGCCGCCGTCACGATTGGGGCTGGGGCTGTGGAACCTGCCCTGCCTGCGAGCTTCGCGCAAAGGGATATCGCCGCTATGCGCAGGGAAGCCGATGATCTCCGCCGGGCGCGGCCGATGAGCGGTCGAGACGCACTCCTGGAGGAATTCTCGTAAAACGATGCGCCGTCCTTGAGCAGGCGCACAACGACACGACACAGCTTCCCCGAGAAATTCAGTCGACGAGTTTCTCCGAAAATCGCCCATAGAATCCAGGGAATAACGCTTGATTCGCGGCTTGTTTGGGTAATTTCTATTTAACAGGGTATTTGCGCCACAAATTCAAAAACACGGAAGAGAGGGGGAAGCAAATGGTCGATAATGCGCGCAAGCTCGAGCGGGCGATTCTGGGTGCGTTGCAAGGAAACAGCTCGGAACCCGCGATAGCGCCGCCGGAGATAATCCTGCCGCGGAGAGCGGACGGCGCCGCGGACCCGCAAGCGTGCGCCCGGCTCGCGCAATGCCGGGCCTCGGCGAAGCGGGTCTTGGATCTGCTCGATCCGCTGCTGATGGAGCTGATGCTCGTGCGGCACCCGGGCTACAAGCTCGAGGGCGAGCGGATTGAAGGGCGCTTTGCCGATTTCCGGCGCAGCTACATCGGCGCGGGGGCGCCGGAGGATGCCGGGAGCTGGGTGCTCTATCCGAACGGCGTGCTCCTGCATCTGCTCCTGCCGGACGATCACTACGTCCTTCGGACATCGCGCAACATGGGCCTGTTCACGCCCGCGGAGCAAGCGCGCATTCGCACGGCGCGCATCGCCTTCGCCGGACTCAGCGTCGGCGGGATGTACGCCACGACGATGGCGATGGAAGGGATCACGCGATTCTATCTGACCGATTTCGACCGGCTCGCCTGCTCGAACCTGAACCGTCTGGCGTCGTCCTTGTCGAGGGTCGGCATCTATAAAACCAATATCATCTCCAAAAAGATCTGGGACATCGATCCATTCGCCGAGATCGTGGCGAACCCGGCGGGATTCAGCGCCGAGACCGAAGAGGACATGTTCCGGGCGGGACGCAAGCCGGACGTCCTCATCGATGCCATGGACAGCATGGAGGCGAAGATCGCCATACGCGAGGCGTGCCGCAGGCACCGCGTGCCGGTGGTGTGGATGATGGATATCGGGGACGGCATGGCTCAGATCGGCTGCGAGCGCTACGATCTCGACGCCGCATATCCCGTGTTTTACGGCCGAATGGAGAGGATGGAGCGGAAGCTCGGGCGGCCGCTCGACTATGTCGAAGGCATCTTCAGCATCATCGACCCCGATCGCCTGCCGCACCGGTTTGCCGACTCCTTTTATCTGGCGTGCAAGAGCCAGTGGCCCGGCCTGTCGCAGCTTGCCGGCACCATATCGATCGCCGCCGGCGCGATGGCGCGCGCCGCGCGCCGGATCGTGATGGGCGAGCATGTCATTCCCGAATTCTTCGTCGATGTCGATGAAAACGCCGATCCCGACTACCGGATGAACCAGGCGCGCGACCGCGAAAAAACCCGCGCCTTCCTCAGGGGACTGGGCCTCGTGGACTAGGGTCCGCCGCAGCGCCGTCAGACCGGCAGCATGGTCGTGAACTTCACGCATTTCAGCGCGATGCTCGAATTCACGGCGCCGACGCCCGGCATGTGCACCAGCACCTTTTTCAAGAAGGTCTCGTATTCGGCGACGCTCGGCATGGCGATGCGCAGCAGGAAATCGGCGTCGCCGCTCATCGAGAAGCATTCGACGATCTCGGGCCGCGAGCGCGCCGTGCGCTCGAAAGCGTCGAGCGTCTCCTCGTCGTGCGATTTCATGCGGATATGCGCAAAGATCGCGATCGGCAGCCCCAGCGCGTCGGCGTCGAGCAGCACCGCGCGGCCCTTGATCACCCCGCTCTCCTCGAGCTTTTTCAAGCGGCGCCAGCACGGGGTATGGGACAGGCCAACGCGCTCCGCCAACGCCTGAATCGCGATGTCGGGCTCCGCCTGGATGGCCCGGATGATCTTGCGGTCGAAGGCGTCGATGGTCAATTTCATCCTCTCATGCCGGCCTAAAATAGGATAATATCCTAAAGTCGACGCATTGACGTAGAAATTTAGCAAACACATTTCTTGGGAAAAGCATAAGGCTTTGCAAGCCGATCGCCCGACCCGGGCTCGGCCCGAGAGCAAGGAACGAGGCAAACGGGTGCCTCCGGGCGTCCTCGCGGGGGAGTTCAACCTTGCGCAACCTGTCCAAGCCCAGCCTGCACATCCCCGTGCCGAGGACTCGGCCGGGCGAAGTGCCTGACTTCAGCAATATCGCGATTCCCGAGGCGGGCAGCGTGCGCCGGCCGGACACCGCCGCCGATCCCGCCGGGATGCGCGACCTCGCCTTCGACCTCATCCGCGTGCTCGATTTCAACGATCAGGCGGTCGGGCCGTGGAACCCGCGCCTCGATCCGGAAAAGCTGCGTCGGGCCCTGCAATTGATGATGCTGGACCGCATCTTCGAGGAGCGCATGTTCCAGGCGCAACGGCAGGGCAAGACCTCGTTCTTCATGAGCGGGCGAGGGGAGGAGGCCGTCGGCATCGCCCATGCCCTCGCGCTGTCGAAAGACGACATGTGCTTCACCTCCTACCGCCAGCAGGGCCTTTTGATCGCGCGCGGCTGTCCTCTCATCGACATGATGAACCAGCTCTACAGCAACGCGGCCGACCGGCAGCACGGAATACAGGTGCCGTTGCATTATTCCTTTCCCGAGTTCAGCTATTTTGCCTTATCCGGAAATCTCGCGACACAGATGCCGCAGGCGGTCGGCTGGGCGATGGCCGCCGCCGCCTCGGGCGACGACCGGATCGCGGTCGGCTTCGTCGGCGACGGCGCGACCGCGGAAGGCGATTTTTACGTGGCCCTTCTCTTCGCCAGCGTCTACCGCGCCCCCGTGATTCTCAGCGTCTCCAACAATCAATGGGCGATCTCGAGCTTCTCCGGCATCGCCGGGGCCGAGCAGACGACCTTCGCCGCTCGCGGGCTTGGCGTCGGACTGCCCGCGTTGCGCGTGGACGGCAATGATTTCCTGGCGGCTTATGCGGCCGCGGAATGGGCGGCGGAGCGCGCGCGCAGCAATCACGGTGGAACCCTGATCGAGTTCGTGACCTATCGCGTGCACGCGCATTCGACGAGCGACGATCCCTCGCGCTACCGCCCGGCGGAGGAACCCACCGTCTGGCCGCTCGGCGATCCCATCGAACGGCTGAAGCGGCATCTGATCGCGCTGGGCGAATGGAGCGAGGATCGCCATCAGGCCTATGAGCGCGAGGCCAAGGAGCAAGTCAGGGCGCTGCAACGCCAGGCGGAAGCCTTCGGCACGCTGAACACCGGAGAGAAGGCCAGTCCGAGCGTGATTTTCGAGAACATATTCGAAGAGCCGGATTGGCGGCACAGGCGCCAGCGCCAGCAGATGGGTTTCTGAGCATGGCCAGCATGAACATGATCCAGGCGCTCAACTCCGCCATGGACGTGATGCTCGAGCGCGATCCCCGGGTTTTGATCTTCGGCGAGGATGCGGGTTATTTCGGCGGCGTCTTTCGCGTCACCGAAGGGCTGCAGAAAAAGTACGGCCTCGCCCGCTGCTTCGACACCCCCATCTCCGAAGCGGGCATCGTGGCCACCGGCATCGGCATGGCGGTCTATGGCCTGCGGCCGGTGGTCGAGATTCAATTCGTCGATTACATCTATCCCGGCTACGACCAGATCGTGTCGGAGGCGGCCAGAATCCGCTGGCGCTCGGTGGGCGGCTTTACCGTTCCCATCACCGTGCGCGCGCCTTATGGCGGCGGCATCTTCGGCGGCCAGACCCACAGCCAGAGCCCGGAAGCGCTCTTCACTCATGTGGTGGGGCTGAAGACCGTGATCCCATCGACGCCCTATGACGCCAAGGGCCTGCTCATCAGCGCCATCGAAGCGAACGACCCGGTCATCTTCCTCGAGCCGAAGCGCATCTATAACGGACCGTTCAACGGCCATCACGACCAGCCGGTGGTTCCCTGGTCGAAACATCCCGCGAGCGAGGTGCCGGAAGGATACTACACCGTCCCGCTGGGCACGGCGGCGATCGCGCGCGAGGGAGACGCCGTGACCGTCCTGTGCTACGGCACCATGGTGCATGTGGCGTTGGCCGCCGCGGAGGAAAGCGGCATCGATGCCGAGGTGATCGACATCCGGACCCTGGTGCCTCTCGACCTCGACACGGTCGTGACGTCGGTGAAGAAGACGGGACGGTGCGTGATCGTGCACGAGGCGACGGAGACCAGCGGCTACGGCGCGGAGCTCGTGGCGCTCGTCCAGAAGCATTGCTTCTACCATCTGGAAGCGCCCGTAGAGCGCGTCTGCGGCTACGACACGCCCTATCCGCATGCCTTCGAGTGGAATTATTTCATCGGCCCCGACCGCATCGCGGCCGCGATGCGCCAGACCCTGGAGCCCTGAGCATGGGCCGCTACATCTTCAAGCTTCCCGACGTCGGCGAAGGCACGGCGGAAGCCGAGATCGTCGCCTGGCACGTGAAGGTCGGCGATACCGTCGACGAGGACCAGAACCTCGTCGACGTCATGACCGACAAGGCGACCGTGGAAATGACCTCTCCCGTCGCCGGCACCGTGGTCTCGCTGCATGGCGAGCCCGGCGCAATGGCGACGGTCGGGGCTCCGCTGGTGGAATTGGAAATCGACGGCGCGGGCAATGCGGACGGAGCGGCGGCGAGGCCCAAGGCGAAGGCGGTAGCGGCGCCGAAAGTGGCGGTCAAACCCCCGCCGGCGAAGCTCGAACGCGCGCAACCCGCGCCGGCAAAGGTCGAGCCCGCGCCAAAACCGGCGCCGGAAGAAAAACGCCGCGCTTTGGCGGAAAGGCGCCCCGCTTTCGCCACGCGCGTGGCCGGGCAAAGGCCCTTGGCCTCGCCCGCCGTGCGCCAGCGCGCGCATGAGCTTGGCATCGCCTTGCAGTTCGTGCCGGGCACGGGGCCTGCCGGGCGTATCGGCCATGCCGATCTCGATGCCTATGTGGCCTCGGGCGGCCGCGCCGCGCTCGCGCGCTCCGGTCCTGCGCCGCGCGAGGGCGTCGAAGAGGTGAGGGTCATCGGCCTGCGCCGGAAGATCGCCGAGAAAATGCAGGATTCCAAGCGCCGGATTCCGCATTTCTCCTATGTCGACGAGATCGACATGACGGAGCTTGACTCCCTGCGCGCGCATCTCAACGCGACGAAACGCGCCGACCAGCCCAAGCTCACCCTGCTGCCGTTCTTCATGCGCGCGCTGGTCGCGACCTTGCCGGCCTATCCGCAAATCAACGCCCGCTTCGACGACGAAGCCGGCATCGTCCATCGCCATGCGGCGGTTCACATCGGCATTGCGACGCAGACGGCGAACGGCCTCCTCGTGCCGGTGGTGCATCACGCCGAAACGCTCGATCTCTGGCAGAGCGCCGCCGAAATCGCCCGCCTCGTGGCCGCGGCCCGCGAGAACAAGGCGACGAAGGAGGAATTGTCGGGCTCCACCATCACGATCACCAGCCTGGGGGCTCTCGGCGGCATCGCGGCGACGCCGGTGATCAATGCTCCGGAAGTCGCCATTATCGGGCCAAATGCCGTCCTCGAGCGCCCCGTCGTGCGCGACGGCCAGATCGTGGTTCGCAAGATGATGAATTTGTCCTCGTCCTTCGACCACCGCGTGGTCGACGGCCATGACGGGGCGTCGTTCATTCAGAGGCTCAAGGCGCTCCTGGAGCATCCGGCGACATTGTTCATCGAATAGGCGGCGGGAGCGCAGGCGCCCCGCCCACCGGCGCGCGAGATCCGCGCGCTCCTGCATCATTGATCCGGCGGTATTGGGGGGTCGGCGTCCATGTCTGAGCGCATCCAAGCCAAAGTCCTTGTCGTCGGCGGCGGGCCGGGAGGCTATGTCGCGGCCGTCCGCGCCGGCCAGTTGGGCCTTGATACCGTGCTGGTGGAGGCCGACAGGCTCGGCGGCACCTGCCTCATCCGCGGCTGCATCCCGTCGAAGGCCATCATCCATCGCGCCGGTCAGTTCGAGGCAATGCGCCGGGCGACGACGGCGAAAGCCCTGCCCGGACTCTTTCTCGCCTCCGCGCCCAGGCTCGACATGGCCGAGCTGATCAAATGGAAGGACGGCGTCGTCAACAAGCTCAATGGCGGCGTGGCCACGCTGTTGCAGCACGCCAAGGTGCGGGTGATCGAGGGCTGGGCGGTGTTCTCGGACGCGAAGACCTGCGCCGTCGAGACCCGGAACGGGCCCCTGAGCGTCACGGCCGAGCACGTGATCCTCGCCACCGGCTCCAAGCCGGTGGAACTCCCGTTTCTGCCGTTCGGCGGCCAGGTGATCTCGTCGACGGAAGCGCTCGAGCTGACGGAGCTGCCGCAGCGGCTCACCGTGGTGGGCGCCGGCTATATCGGCCTCGAACTGGGCATCGCCTTCCGCAAGCTCGGCGCGGAGGTGACGGTCGTCGAGGCGCAGGACCGCATCCTGCCGCTTTACGACGCGGAGCTGGTCGCGCCGGTGGCGAAATGGCTGAAGCAGAACGGCGTCAGCGTGCATCTCTCCGCCAAGGCCAAGGGATTGGCGAACGGCGCCCTGGTCGTCGAAACCGCCGACGGCAAATCCCACTCCGTTGCCGCCGACAAGGTCCTCGTCACCGTCGGACGGAAGCCCAATACGCAAGGCTGGGGGCTCGAAGCCATGGCCCTCGACATGAACGGCGCGTTCGTGAAGGTCGATGACCAGTGCCGCACCGCCATGAAGAACGTCTGGGCGGTGGGCGACCTCGTCGGCGAGCCGATGCTGGAGCACAAGGCGGCGTTCCAAGGCGAGATCGTCGCCGACATCATCGCGGGCCATCGGCGCCGCTTCGATCCGGCCTCGGTTCCCGCGGTCTGTTTCACCGAGCCCGAAATCGTTTCAGCCGGCCTCTTGCCCGGCGACCCCGCCGCGCAAGGCGGCCATCTGATCGCCGCGACCTTCCCCTTCTCCGCCAATGGCCGCGCGCTGTCGACGGATGCCGGCGAAGGGTTCGTCCGCGTCCTGGCCCGCCGCGATGATCATCGCCTTCTCGGCATCCAAGCCGTGGGCGCGCATGTCTCGGAACTGTCGGGCGAATTCAGTCACGCCCTCGAAATGGGAGCCGTCCTGGAAGACATCGCCGGCACCATCCACGTCCACCCGACGCTGAGCGAGGCGTTCCGCGAAGCGGCGCTGCGCGCGCTCGATCGCGCCGCGCACGAGACCGGCCACGCCGGCACCTCGGGACAAGAGCGCGGTTCGGCGACCGTCCTCTCTCTCGATACGCTCATGACGCATCTCTCCCGGGGCTCGGAGGCACGGCAATAAACGAAACGCGCCGGGACCGGAACGACCGGCCCGGCGCAGGGCGTCCCGCCGGCTGCCTATCAGGGTTTGAGCCGATCGGCATCGAACGAACCAGTGTTGCAACCAGGCCGCGCAATATCGTACTCTTGTTCAATGAAATGGTCGGCAAACGGCAGGGCTTCTTTCCTCCCGTCGCCCAGGCGGGCGGCGAAAGCGGGCGACCGCCTCGCGGCTGAAGGCATGGGGCGGCGGGCAGGGCGGTCCCTGTGCAGGACCCGCGTCGATGTCATCGTCGAGCGCGCAGGAGAGCGCACCCTCCGCGCCGCCCGGCAACAGAGCATCATGCGTGCGCTGGATCCGAAGGAGGTCTCATGACGGTGAACCCCGGCGCCCCCATCGGCTTTATCGGCCTCGGCTCCATGGGCCAGCCAATGGCGCTGAACCTGGCGAAGGCCGGCACGCCGCTCGTGGTCTGGAACCGCTCGCCGGCGAAATGCGCCGCCCTGGCCGAGGCGGGGGCCACTGTCGCGAAGGACGCCGCCGAAGTCTTCGCGCGGTGCAAGCTCGTGTTCCTCATGCTGATCGACGGCGCCGCATTGGACACCGTGCTCGCCCGCGGCGAGCCTGCTTTTGGAGATCGGGTCAAGGGACGCACGCTGATCAGCATGGCGTCAAACGCGCCCGGCTATTCCAAAGCGCTCGAGGCCGATATCCGCGCCGCAGGCGGCCGCTACGTCGAGGCGCCGGTCTCCGGCTCGCGCAAGCCCGCCGAAGCCGGGCAGCTCGTGGCGATGCTGGGAGGGGAACCGGCGGTCGTGGCGGCGGTTCGGCCGCTGCTCGCGCCGATGTGCCGCAACGCCGTGGCCTGCGGTCCCGTGCCCAACGGGCTTTTCATGAAGCTGGCGGTGAACCTGTTCATGACCACCATGGTGACGGGCCTTGCCGAGGCGGTGCACTTCGCCGAGCGCCACGAGCTGGACCTTTCCACGCTCGTCGCCGCTCTCGATGCCGGGCCGATGGCGAGCGACGTGTCGCGAGTCAAGGCGGCGAAGCTGCTGGCGCAGGACTTCGCGGTACAAGCCTCGATCTTGAACGTCCGGGAGAACGTCCGGCTGATCGTCAGGACGGCGCGGGAAGCCGGCATCGCGTCGCCGCTTATCGACGTCTGCGACGCGCTTTACGACGAGACCCAGGCCATGGGCCTTGCAGGCGACGATATCGTTGCGGTGATCCGCGCGATCGAGCAACGCACCGCCGCCGTCGGGGGATCGCTTTCGGTCTGATGAACCTGCCGATATCGGCGTTGTCGCGCCGGGCCGGGCGGCGAGGCGGGCGCGCCGCCGGCCCTGGCGTTTCGCGTCGCAAGGCGCGGCATCCGGTTTCTCGGGCTCGCAACGACCCCCCGGCAGAGGCGCGAGCAAGGCCGGCAGCAAAAGCGGCTCGGTATCGATCATGCATGCTTGCCGAAGATGCGCCCAGGGACCACCTATCGCTAGGGCGCCTGGAACCGACCGCAGCAGGAAAGCGTCGTCATGCCCGACAGCAACGCCATTCTCGCGGCGGCCGATCTCTTCGATCCCGTGCAGCTCGGCCTCTACCGGCTGAGCAATCGCATCGTCATGGCGCCGATGACGCGCGCCCGGGCGCAGGACGGCGACGTGCCGAGCCCGCTCGCGCCGGAATATTACGGCCAGCGCGCGAGCGCCGGCCTCATCATCTCCGAGGCAACGCAGATTTCTCCGCAAGGCAAGGGTTACGCCTGGACGCCGGGCATCTACGACGCGGCGCAGATCGAGGGCTGGCGCGCGGTCACCCGCGCGGTGCACGACAAAAGCGGGCGCATTTTCCTCCAGCTCTGGCATGTCGGCCGCATCTCGCATCCCTCGCTGCAGCCGGGCCACGTCCTGCCGGTCGCGCCCTCGGCGATCGCGCCGCGGGGCAAGGCTTTCACCGAGACCGGCTTCGTGCCCTATGTCACGCCGCGCGCGCTCGAGACCGAGGAGATCCCGGGCATCGTCGAGGATTATCGGCGCGGCGCGCGCAACGCGCTGGCGGCGGGTTTCGACGGCGTCGAAATCCATGCGGCCACCGGCTATCTTCCCGAGCAATTCCTGCGCGACAGCGTCAACCAGCGGGTCGATCGCTATGGCGGCTCGCGCGAAAACCGCGCCCGCTTCCTGCTCGAGGTCACCGAGGCGGCGGTCGAGGTCTGGGGCGGCGAGCGCGTGGGCGTTCGCCTCTCGCCGGTGAGCCCGGGCAATGATCTCGCGCCCGACAGCGATACGGAAGCGACCTACGGCCATGTCGTCGCCGCGCTTAACGCCTTCAACCTCGCCTATCTCCACGTCGTCGAGGGCGTGTCGCAAGGCCCGCGCGAGGCGCCGAACGGCTTCGATCCGCAAATTCTGCGGCGCCTGTTCAAGGGACTTTATATCGGCAACAACGGCTACGATCTGGCGCTTGCGGTTGAGGCGCGGCGGCGCAACCTGATCGACCTCGTCGCCTTCGCTCGCCCCTTCATCGCCAATCCCGATCTCGTCGAGCGGCTGAGGACGGGCGCGGCGCTCGCTGCGTTCGACCGCAACACTCTCTATGGCGGCGGCGCCAAGGGCTATACCGATTATCCGCCCTTGGCGCCGGCCTCGCGCGCCGAAGGCGGGTGAGCCGCGGCGTCCTGCTGGAAGCCGCAAACTACAATTATTGGCTGTGCGCTTGGCGGCGCAGCCGCTGCGCGGCGCCGCCGCGGGGCAGCGGCTGCTCGTTCGCCAGCCGCGCATAGCCATGCTTCTCGAACAAGTCGTTGATCGCTTGCGCGAGCAGAGATTGCACGGTCGTCTCACGGTCGACCGCGAGCCGTTTCAGGGTGCGGACGACCTCGAGCGAAAAATAGCCGGCAAGTTGTTTTTGCCCGCTCCGGGAGGGCGGCGTCCCGGGAAGGTGGCTGGAAAGTTGGCTAGGCATCCTAAGGCGTCGGATTGGTGGTGGCTGGGCATCTCGTAGCTGATGCCGGGTTCGGAGTCAATAAACATTCATTATTTTGATGTGTCATCATTTCAATATTATATTTAATCAATATGTTGTAATAATGATATTTAACACTAAAATTATTCAGTGTTCCTCGATTTTCTATTGCGCCGATTCAGGTGAGCCGATATCGTAGACACACTTTGCCGCTGCATAATGAAAGTCGCGGAGGGGCTTCCGTTGCATGCGTGAACACATTGTCAAGGCCATCGGGGCTCACGCTCGGCGCAACCCGAGCAAATGCGCTTTGTCCGATTCGCGCGTCAGCCTCGACTACGGTGCCCTCGACCGCTTCAGCACCCGCTTCGCCCTGCGCCTGCGCGAGCTCGGCTGCAAAGCGGGAGACAGCGTGGTGATGCTGACCAATCGCCAGGCCGTTCTGGTGGCTGCGATTCTGGGCACCTTCAAGCTGGGCTGCATCCACGTGCCGCTCGATCCGCGCATGCCGGCGAGCCGGCTGGACTACATCCTGGCCGACGTCGCGCCCGCCGTCGTCATCACGGAAGAAGATCTGCGCGACACGGTCGCCCAGCACCTCCCGCCGCGCGGCGCCCCCCTCCTGCTGGTCAGCGACGTCGAACAACTTCTCATAGAAGATCCCGCGCGGAGCGAGGCGCCGGCGCCGCCGCTGCCGGATGTCAGCGCCGAGCTCGACGTTCCCGCCTATTGCGTCTACACCTCCGGCTCGACCGGACGGCCCAAGGGCGTCCTGATCGAGCATCGCAGCATCGTCGACTTCTTCGACGGCACGCCGGACGTGTACGACGTCGCCGAGAATTCGGTGTGCGCCAGCTTCTCGCCGATGCATTTCGACGTCTTTCTCATGGACATGCTGTTTCCGCTCGCCCAGGGCGCGCGCCTTTACGTGCATGACGACCTGATCGTGCCGGATCTGATGTTCGAGACGATCCGCGCCAACGGCGTCACCCACTTTTCCGCCTGGGGCATGATGCTCACCGTCATCGCCCAGGCGACCGATTTCGACTCGACGCCGCTGCCGCACCTGAAGACGGTTCTGACCGGCACCGACGTGCCGAACATCAAGACGGTCCAGCGCTGGTTGAAAAGGAATATCGGCTGCCAAGTGATCAACGCCTACGGCCCGACCGAAGCCACCTGCGCCGCGACAGCCTATCCAATCCGAAAGATCGAGCCGAACCGGCAGAAGCTCTATCCGATCGGCAAGGCGTTCAAGCATGTGCGGACCTTTCTGGTCGACGGCGACGGCAAGCGCATCGACGCGGCCAACACGCCCGGCGAGCTGCTGATCGGCGGAACCCACGTGATGAAGGGCTATTTGAACCTGCCCGAAGTGACGGCAGCCGCCATAACCTATCTCGACGGCGTCCGCTGCTATCGCACCGGCGACATCTGCACCTATCTGCCCGACGGCAACCTGCTCTACATCGGCCGAAAAGACAACGAGGTGAAGATCGGCGGCTACCGCGTGCATCTCAGCGAGATCCAGCGCGTGATCAACGGCGTGCCGAACGTGCAGGCCTGCGAGATCCTCACGCTCGAGACCAAGTACGGCGAAAAGGTCCTGGCGGCGGCGATCCTTCTCGACAAAGGCCGAGGCATTCAGGTCGATCAGCACGTCGATCTGATCAAGCGTCGCCTCGTGGAGGAGCTGCCGAGCTACATGGTGCCCCGCCATGTGATGGCCGTCGACGAGTTTCCGCAGCTTTCATCGGGCAAGACGGACCGGAAAGCGCTTCTATCGATGCTCGAACGTCAAATGAATCGACAAAGTCAGGAGGTGATGACCCCATGAAAACCGAAGCCATCGTAACCGAGATTCTGGAAAGCGTGATCGGGGTCAAAAACCTGTCTCGCGACGCGCGCTTTCTGGAAATCGGCGGCAACTCGCTGAACCTGATCGAGGTCCTGAAGCAAATCAAAGAAAAGACCGGCATCGCCCCGGCGCCGCGCATGTTCTTCGACAAGTCGGCCTCCACCATAGCGGCCATCAGCGCGGCGATCGACGCACAACGGGAGAACAGCCGCTTGAACGTTTCAGCCGCCGACTAAGGCGTAGTTTGGTTACAAACCAGGAGAACTCGCATGCAAGAGAACTACTATCTCAGCGAAGAGGAACTGAAATTCTTCTACGAGAACGGCTATATAGGTCCGTTCACGCTCTATGAGCCGGAAGAGATGAACCGCCTCTGGGAAGAGGTGCGTATGGATCTTCTGGACACCAGCACGGGTCCCTTCCCGAACAGCAGGCTCAACTACGATCGTCATCTCGACCTCTACTCGTTGAACCGGGCAATCAGCGATCCGAAGATCGTGCACCGCATGGTGAGCATCCTCGGTCCCGACGTGCTGAACTGGCGTACCGAGTGGTTCCCCAAATATCCGGGAGACGAAGGCACCGACTGGCACCAGGCGCAATCCTTCGTCGAATTCGAAGGCACGGAAAAGCTGGAGCCGACCGCGGAAGAACCGGGCCGGCCCTGGGAGCTGACGGCCTGGGTCGCGATGAGCGAGGCGACGAGGCAGAACGGCTGCCTGAAAGTGATGCCGAAAAGCCACCGCACCTGGTACTTCAACGAGAAGCGCAACATCATTTTCGAGCCCGAAAGCTACGTCAAGCAGAAAGAGGACGGCAAGGCCTACGGGTTCTATGGCTATGACTACGACAAGCTGAAGCTCGATCCGGACTGGGAGCCGGATGAGTCGCGGGCCGTCCACATGGAAGTGAAGCCGGGCCAATTCTTCATGTTCACCTCCCGGTGCATGCACGGCTCCAATCCCAACGTGACCAAGGACTCGATCCGCTTCGGCTGGGCGACGCGCTTCGTTCCGACCCATGTGAAGGTGTATTCGGGCCAGAAGGAATTCCGTCACTTCGGCGAAGTGATGCCGCTGGACCGGTACTCGACCGTGCTGGTTGCGGGCGAAGACCGCTATCATCACAACCGCGTGCGCCTGCCGATGCAGCCGCCCGTGGCCGCGGTCGCCTAGCAAGCGGCGCAAAACGCATATGGATACGGGTTCTCCCTGGTTTGTTTTCTGCACGGAGCAGAGGAGGCGCGATGCTCAATTTCGCCTCTTCTGCTTCCACTACGCGGGCGGCGGCGGCTCCGTCTTTCGGTCCTGGGTGAAGTTTTTGCCCGAACAGGTCGATTTGGTGGCGGTGCAGCTACCCGGCAGGGAGAACCGTATAGACGAGCCGCTTGTCCACTCGATGGAGCTCGTCACGACCCCGCTTGCCGACGCGCTGCCCCCGCTGCTCGACAAGCCCTTTGCATTTTTCGGGCACAGCACGGGGGCATTGATTGGCTTCGAGCTGGCCCGCGTGCTCCGGCGGCGAGGGCTACCCCAGCCACTGCTGCTGATCGCATCGGGCCAGGATGCTCCGCAAGTCAAGCCTGCGGTGGTGAGGCACGTGCTGTCCGATCCAGAGTTCATCGAGGTCATTCGTAGCTGCAACGGAACGCCGGATGTGGTTTTGAGGAATCCGGCGTTGCTCGAAGTGCTGCTGCCGCGAATTCGCGCCGATGGCGCGGTGTACGAGAACTATTACTACGAGCAGCAAGCCCTCTTGGATTGCCGGATCGTCGTTTTTCACGGTCTCGAGGATCACATGGCGAATGCCGCGGGAATCGCGGGATGGGAAGGGGAAACGCGCGGCGGCTTTCAGCGGTACAGCTTTCCCGGCGGCCATTTTTTCGTGCACGAGGAGGAGGAAGCCGTGCTCGAGCGCGTCAATCGCGAGCTCCAGCCGTTTTTGAGCGAACGAACCGACTCTGAAGGGAGGACAGAGACATGGCACATTGGAAAACAGACGAAGAACTGTTCGCGCTGATACGGGCCGAACTCGTCACCTGCCCGGTAAGCGACGTCCTGGAGCAACTAGGCCTTCTTTCTCCGATGCTGCCGCCCGAGATCCGGGCGTTGAGACGCGATTTGGTCATGGTCGGGCGCGCGATGCCGGTACAGGACGAGCTTCCGGTCCCCTACGGCACTCCGGAGCGCTTCGACTTCAAACCCTTCGGATTGATGCTCGAGTCGATCGAGGACCTTCGCCCCAACGAAGTATACATCGCCACCGGCGGGCCGATTAAGGTCGCGCGTCTGGGAGACATGTTGGTCGAGCGCGCCAAGAGAAGGGGCGCGGCCGGCGTGGTGGTCAACGCCCACGTCCGCGACGGCAACGGCATCATGGAGCTCGGCATTCCGGCCTATGCCCACGGCACCTACGCCTACGGACTGCAGCGCCGCCACAACGTGGTGGATTTCCGCTGCTCCATCAGGATCGGAGATACCCGGATCCGGCCGGGCGACCTGATCTTCGGCGACGGCGACGGCGTCTGCGTCATTCCGCACGAGGCCGAGGAAGAGGTCATCAACCGGGCCCTCGCCAAGTACCGGAAGGAAGGGCACGTGCGCGAAGAGGTCGAAGCGGGTCGAAGCATCAACGACGCCTTCAAGAAATTCGGCGCTATGTAGGAGATATAGGGGCCATGCGAGCGAACTACGTCTGGATGAACGGCGAAATTCTGCCTTGGGACCGCGGTCAAGTGCATGTGATGACTCATGCGCTGCATTACGGCACCAGCGTGTACGAAGGCATTCGAGCCTACGACGTCGGCGGCAGGGCGAACATCCTGTGCGGACCCGCGCATTTCGAGCGGCTGACCTATAGCTGCAAGGTCGCGCGCATTCCGTGCCCGTACACGATCGAGCAGTGGATGACCGCCGCATCGGACATATTGCGCGCCAACGAGCAGCGCAGCGCCTACCTTCGCCCCCTGGTTTTCCGCGGCGCCGCCGGGCTGGAGATCGACGGCCGGAAGTGTCCGGTCGAAGCCATCATCGCGGCGATCCCGTGGGGCGCCTATCTGGGCGAAGAGGCGATCCAGCAGGGCGTGGAGGCCCAGGTCAGTAGCTGGCCGCGCGTCGGCTCGAGCCTGCTCGCCAAGATCGGCGGCCAGTACGTCAACAGCGCGCACATCGCCATGGAGGCGCATGACAACGGCTTCGCCGAAGGCATCTCGCTCGACGCCCGCGGCTACGTGAGCGAAGGCAGCGGCGAGAACATCTTCATGGTCTACAAGAACGAGATACTCACGCCGACGCTCGCCAACAGCGTCCTCAGCGGCGTCACGCGCGCCTGCGTCATGACGATCGCCAGGGATCTCGGATACACCGTGACCGAGACGAACATCCCGCGCGAGATGCTGTACATGGCCGACGAGCTGTTCTTCACCGGCACGGCGGCCGAAGTGTGCCCCATACGCGCGGTGGATCGGATCCAGATCGGCGAGGGGCGGCGCGGTCCCGTCACGAAGGCGATCCAGGACGTCTTCTTCGGCATCCTGAAAGGGAAGCGTCCCGACAAGTGGGGCTGGCTCGCGCCGGTGAGGTGATTGCGCATGAGAGAGACGGCGATGACCGCGGTCGAGCGGCAGCCCACGTCGCCGTGGCTGATCACCCACGGCGCCGGGAACACCGAGCGCGTCCGGATGCGGCTTTTCTGCTTCCACTATGCCGGCGCCACGGCATCGATCTTCCGTTCCTGGCAGGAAGCCCTTCCGGAGGAGGTGGAGCTCGTCGCGGTCCAGCTTCCGGGCCGCGAATACCGGATGGAAGAGCCGGTGCTGACCAACATGGCGCAGATCGTGCCGCCGCTCGCCGAAAGCCTGCCGCCGCTGCTGGACAAGCCCTACGTGTTCTTCGGCCACAGCATGGGGGCGCTCGTCGGCTTCGACGTGATCCGGGTCCTGCGCGCGCAGGGTCTTCGCCAGCCGAAGCTGCTGATCGCCTCCGGCAGAAATGCGCCCCAGTTCAAGTGGCAGGACGCCGGGATCCAGGTGCTTCCAGACGACGAGTTCCTTGCCGCTGTGCGCGATTACAACGGCATGCCGGAGGCGTTGCTGGCCGAGGAGTCGCTGCGCGATTTGTGGCTCCCGCGGCTGCGCGCCGATCTGACCGTGTCGGCGATGTACGAATACGTCGAACAGCATCCCTTGGACTGTCCGATCGTCGTGATGTTCGGCGCGGAGGACGGCCTCGTCAGCGACGTGGGGCTGCGGGGCTGGCTCAGCCAGACCACCGGCGAGGTGCGGTTTTACTGTTATCCCGGCGATCATTTCTTCCTGCACAGCGCCGAACAACTTGTACTCGCCAAGGTGAACGCCGAGCTCGAGGACCAACTGGCTCAAGAGAGACTATCGTGACACGGGGGGTGAAGGAGATTGGCGATGACGAATCCTAGCAACGACACACCACCCGACGGCACGCAAGGTCAACCCGCGGAGCCGCAAGCGGCCGCGCCCGATTATGTGCGTATCCTCGACACCACCCTGCGCGACGGCGAGCAGGCGCCCGGCGCCACGCTGAACGCGGAGCAGAAGTTCGAGATCGCCGAGCAGCAGGCGCGCCTCGGCGTCGACATCATCGAGGCCGGATTTCCAGCCTCGAGCCCCGGAGATTTGAGCGCGGTGTATCAGATCGCGGCCAATGTCGGCCGGGCCGAGCGGACGAACAAGCACGGTGCAACGGTGGACCCGCCGATCATCTCGGCGATGGCGCGGGCCAGCCGCAACGACATCGACCATGCCTGGCAGGGCGTCAGGGACGCGAAGCATCCGCGCATTCACATCGTGCTCGCGACCAGCGACATTCACCTGCAGTACAAATTGCACAAGACGCGGGCGGAAGTCCTGGAGATGACGCGGCAATCCGTGACGCATGCGCGCAAGGTGTGCAACGACATCGAGTTCAGCCCGGAAGACGCGACGCGGACCGACTACGATTACCTGGTGCAGGTCCTCGAAGCGGCGATCGAGGCCGGCGCCACGACCCTCAACATCTCGGACACGGTGGGCTACGCCGTGCCGGAGGAGTTCGGCGCGCTGATCGGCGCCCTGCGCCGGCGCTTCGTCACGCCCGACAACGGCATCGTGCTGAGCATCCATTGCCATGACGATTTGGGGCTGGCCACGGCGAACACGCTGGCCGGGGCCGCAAATGGCGGACGGCAGATCCACGTCACCATCAACGGCATCGGCGAGCGGGCCGGCAACGCCTGCCTGGCCGAATCCATCATGGCGTTGCGCACGCGCAAGTCCGTGTACAACCTGGAAACCAATATCATCACGCAGGAAATTTGCCGGACGAGCAAGCTGGTGAGCGATTACACCGGCATGGTCGTTCAGCCCAACAAGGCGATCGTGGGCGCCAATGCGTTCGCGCATGCGTCGGGAATCCACCAGGACGGCATCCTCAAGAACCGGCGTACCTACGAGATCATGGACGGCTCGGACGTGGGCTTCGGCGAGAGCCGCCTGGTGCTCGGCAGGCTCAGCGGCCGCAATGCGCTGCGCACCAAGCTGGAGAGCCTCGGCTACCGGGTCAGCGCCGAAATGCTCGACCAGGTCTTCAAGAAGTTCAAGGACGTGATCGATACCGAGAAGGCCGTCGGCGACGCGCAACTGCACAAGTTGTGCATGGACCTGTCGCTTTCGAGGGAGGTCCGGCAGGAAGGCGGGGCTCCCCTTGAGACCGTGAGCTAGACGCCCGTGCGAGCGGGAAGAGCGTATTCGAGAGTCCTCGTGTTCAAGGAACCCTTATCATGACCAAGCGCATCAACTTCGGCGTCATGCTGCAAGGCCACGGCGTCAACATGAACGCCTGGAAGCACCCCAGCGTACCCGTCGACGCCAGCATCAATTTCAACTTCTACGTCGAAAGGGCGCGCAAGGCGGAGGCCGCCGGCATCGATTTCGCCTTCATCGCCGACGGCCTGTACATTCACGAGAAGTCGCTGCCGCATTTCCTCAATCGGTTCGAGCCGATGGCGCTTATATCGGCGCTGGCCACGATGACGTCGACGATCGGATTGGTCGGCACGGTCTCGACCTCCTATAGCGATCCCTTCACCGTCGCCCGCCAGCTCGCCTCGGTGGACACCATCAGCGGCGGCCGCGCCGGATGGAACGCCGTGACCTCGCCGCTCGAAGGGTCGGGCAGGAACTACAGCCGGCCGCATCCCGAGCACTCCCTGCGCTATGAGATCGCCGAGGAATATCTCGAGGTGATCAAGGGGCTGTGGGATAGCTGGGATGACGACGCCTTCATTCGCGACCGTGCGACCGGCCGCTTCTTCGACGCCGCCAAGATGCATCGGCTGAACCACAAGGGCCGCTTCTTCTCGGTAGAGGGGCCGCTGAACATCGGACGCTCGCGCCAGGGACAGCCGATCGTCATCCTGGCCGGGTCTTCGGAAGAGGGCATCCGCCTCGCCGGCATGCACGCCGACGCCGTCTTCACCAATGGCGGCGCCTTCGAGGACTGCCGCACCTTCTATCGCCGGGTGAAGGAAAGCGCTATCGCCCAGGGGCGGCGGCCGGAGGAGGTCAAGATTTTCCCCGGCATCGGCCCGATCATCGGCGCCACCGAAGAAGAGGCGCAGGCGAAATACGTCGAAATCCGCGATCTCCTGTCGATCGACGATGCGATCGCCTATATCAGCCACTTCTTCGAGCACGACTTCCGTAAATATCCGCTCGACGAGCCCTTCCCCGAACTGGGCAATGTCGGCAGCGACGGCTTCCAGTCGACCACCGACGGCATCAAGCGCGTCGCTCGCGAGCGCAAGCTCACGCTGCGGCAGGTTGCGCTCGAGACGGCGACCAAGCGGGCCCACATCGGCACATCGGAATCGCTCATCGGGACGGCGGAAAGAATCGCCGATGAGTTGATCCGCTGGGTGGATGGCGGGGCCGCCGACGGCTTCATCCTGGGCCTCCCGGTCACGGGTGTCGGGCTGGATGATTTCGTGGGGAAAGTGCTGCCGGCGCTGAAAGCGCGCGGATATCACGACATGGTGCAGCAGGGCACGACGCTCCGCGACCATTTCGGCCTGCCTTACCGCGAGAGCCGCTATGCCCGGCCAAAAGCGCCGGCGCCGGACAACATGGCGGCTGCCGGCTGACCAGTAATTTGAGGGGCGACGTGATCCGCATGGCCACCCTCTACGACGCGCCGCGACCGACCTCGCATCGGGTCGCGGCGCGCCGGCCGTCGGTTGCCGGCGACGACGCGGTTGCACGGGCCGTTCTCGATCTCGCGGCCGGGGTCAAAGCCGTGGAAACCAGAGATCGCTGACCCGCCTGATCCGGGGGCTCCAGCCATGGCGGCCGCGCCCGGGGCTTCGTTGCTTCCCCGAATTTTTGGGAGGAAGCGCCTGTCCATTTTCCCATGAAGATTACCGGCCAGACAGCATGACGACCGATTTGATTTTTCTTCTCCAGGCTTTTGTGATCGTAACCGTCCCGTTCGCCCTGTCGCGCGTGCTGCGGCTGAGCGGGATGGTGCCGCTCGTCGTGATCCAGATCCTGCTGGGAATTGCCCTCGGTCCTTCCCTCTTCGGACGAATTGCGCCGGCGGCCTATGGGATGCTGTTCAATTCCGCGACCTTGGGCCCGCTCTCGGGGGCCGCGTCCATTGCCGTGCTCTTCTTCGGCTTCATCACCGGCCTGCACATCGATATCGATACCTTTCGCGGCAGGGGCGCCGCCTTCGTCACGATCGCGGTGGCGAGCGTCGTCATCCCGACCGCTCTCGGCGTGCTGGGCGGCGTGTTCATCGGCATCCGCCATCCCGACGCCTTGGGGGCACGGGGCGATCTCTTCGCGTTTGCCTCCGCCATCGGCATCTGCCTGGGCGTCACGGCGCTTCCCGTCCTGGGCGCGATCCTGCGCGAAATGGGTTTGTTGGGCCGAAGGATCGCCGACGTGGCCTTGGGCGTTGCCGCCGTCAACGATGCGGCGCTATGGCTGCTTCTGGGCGGCCTTATGACGGTGGCCTCGGGCGGAGCGTCGAAGCAGCCGGGCATCTTCTTGTCGCTCCTGGTCCTGCCGATCTATCTGCTGATCATGGTGCAGGTGGTAAGGCCGCTTCTCACGCAAGCCGTCACCGCGCTCATGCACGACGGAACCATGGGCGAGGCGGCGCTCGTGGTGGTCGGCGCCGGCGCCATCGGATCGGCGGCGGTCACGCAGGTCATCGGGTTGCATTACGTCTTCGGGGCCTTCATCGCCGGGGCGATCGTGCCGCGCGAGCTGCGTCAATCGATCCTGGATCGCCTGCAAGTCATGACGATCGGCGTGCTGATGCCGTTTTTCTTCATGCTCACCGGGCTGCGCACGCGGATCGATCCGTCCTCGGCCGTCTTCGTCGAGATCCTGCTGGTAACGACGGTCCTCGGGTTCGTCGGCAAGGTCGGCGGCACGGCGATCATCAGCGTCCTCGTCGGTGAGACATGGTCGTCGGCCCTTTGTCTTGGCACATTGGTGCAGACCAAGGGCCTGATGGAGGTGGTCGTCCTGACGATACTGCTCGAGAACAACCTCATTTCGATTACCGCATTCTCGGCGCTGACTCTGATGGCGGTCATCAGCACGGCCCTGGTCATGCCGCTGTCGCACCTCCTCTTGTCGCGCAGGAAGGGCGAGGCAAGCTCTCATGGCGGCGAACGAAAACTTGCCAATGCCAGCGCCGTTCGGCACGGGGCAGCGCGGCCACCGGGTGGCTATCATGGCTGAAGTCGAGCGGAAAATCGGGGCGGGCGTCATCGAGGTGACCGTGGAGCTGCCGACCACAGCGGATGCCCGCTGGTGCATCGACGAATATTTCAAGGAAATCGCGCAGCGTTTCGAATTCGGCTTCGATCCCGTCAAGAGCAATCCCGCCAGCGACGAGGATATGAGCCCGCCGAACGGCTTCTTCATCGTGGCCCGACTCGACGGTTATCCCGTCGGATGCGCCGTGCTCAAGCGCAAGAGCGAGACGACGGCAGAGATCAAGAGGATGTGGACGGCGTCCTATGCGCGAGGACGCGGCGTCGCGCTCAAGGTGCTGCGGACGCTCGAGGATATCGCGCGGGAGATCGGGGTCTCGATTCTTCAGCTCGAGACGAACAAGGCGCTGAAAGAGGCTCAGGCGCTTTACCGCAAGGCGGGATTTCGGGAAGTCCCGCCCTTCAACGGCGAGGTCTATGCCCATCACTGGTTCGAGAAGCACTTGTAGGCCGGCGAGCACGGAGGCCGAGCCCCGCGAGAATTTCTGAAGTTTCCCCTGCCGTTGATCGTCAATAGCCAGCGACCGGAGTCGCCATGCATACTTTCTTCGAGGAACTGGGCCGCAATCTGCATGATCCCCTCAGCAGCCTGATCCTGCAGATTCTGGTCATTCTTGTCGTTGCGCGGATTTGCGGCGATCTGGTAGCTCGCCTGGGGCAGCCGCGGGTCATCGGCGAAATCCTTGCCGGCATTTTTCTCGGCCCTTCGCTGCTTCAGCCGGTTGCGCCGGCGCTGCACGCCTTCATCTTCCCCGAGGGCTCCATGCAGCGGCTGTATTTCCTGAGCCAGATCGGCATCCTGCTGTTCATGTTCATCGTCGGGCTCGAGCTCGACCTCAAGGCGCTTCGTTCCAAGGCGCGTTCGGCGATCGTCATATCGCAGGTCAGTATCGCCGTCCCCTTCAGCTTGGGACTCGGCCTCGCTTTCCTGCTATCTGCGGATTATGGCCCGCGCGACAAAGGCTTTTCCGCCTTCGCGCTCTTCATGGGCATCGCCATGAGCATCACCGCCTTCCCCGTGCTGGCGCGCATCATACAAGAGCAAGGGCTTACCCGTACCCGGCTCGGGACAATGGCCATCACTTGCGCCGCCGTCGATGACGTCACGGCGTGGTGCCTATTGGCGCTGGTGGTGGGATTGGTGCAGTCGGGCACGGGCATCGGAGCCGCATGGACGATCGGCCTGGCGGCGCTTTACACGCTTTTCATGCTGATTGTCGTGCGCGGCTTTCTCTATCGACGGCCGCGCATGACCGCGCATGATGCGCAGCTACGGTCCGGGCTTCTGGCGTTCATATTCATCGTCCTGCTGATCTCGGCCTGGATCACCGAGATGATCGGCATTCACGCGCTGTTTGGCGCGTTTTTGATGGGCGTCGTCATGCCCGACCACAATGGCTTCAGGGAGAAGCTCATCGCGCGTATCCACGACGTGACGACCGTCGTCTTGCTGCCGCTATTCTTTGCCTTCACCGGCCTGCGCACGCAAATCGGTCTGCTCGACGACGTGCAGTCCTGGTCGATTTGCGGGTTGGTGTTGCTTGTCGCCATTCTGGGCAAATTCGGCGGCGCCGCGTTCGCCGCGCGCACCACCGGCCATAGTTGGCGCACCTCCTGCATTCTCGGTGCCCTTATGAACGCCCGCGGCCTCGTGGAACTCGTCGTTCTCAACCTCGGCTACGATCTCGGCATTCTCGGTCCCAAGATTTTCGCCATGATGGTCATCATGGCGGTCGCCACGACAATGATGACGGGGCTGGTCATGCACTGGTTGAAGCCGCAAGTCGGCGACGAAGGGGAAGGAAGCGCCGGAGCCGTCGGCGACGGCAATGACAAATTGGTTGCGGGGCCGATGAGCCCATAGCGCTTCGGTTCGAACACACGAGGTCGCATCGCGACCATCGGCGCAAGCACTCCCGATATCGCCGGCTGCGCACACGTGAACGGGGGGCGCGTGCTACGCCCCCCGTTCCGCCGCAATGGCGACCATCGAGCGACCCTTGTCTGGTCCGCTGCCGACTCGACGGCGTTATTCGTTATGGATTTGCCTGCTGACCTGGTTCTCCTGCTGGTTCAGCGTCCGTTGTTCCTGCTTGGTGATGTGGCCGCCGTCTTGACTCGCCATGTCGCGCTCTTCCTGACGAATCTGCCGGTCTTCCCGATGGAGCGTCGCAGCCTGCGCCTTGGTCATCTGGCCGTCCGCCACTTTGTGCTGGATGCGCTTGTTCTGGTTCTTCAGGCGGTTGTTGACCTGCGTGCGACGCGGATGGTCTTTCTGCCATTGCGTTTCGGCCATGGCGCTGCCGGCGAGGCCGAGAGCGAAAACGCCGGCGAGGGCGGCGGCCATGAATCTCTTTGAGAACATGCGGAGTCTCCCGAGGTTGGCGACGCTTGGCCAGCGTCTCTGGAGAATTCTAGGAGGACGTTCGTAAACGCATCCCCAATCGCCGCCATGGTTCCTCCTATTGGATCGCGGGCATTTGATGCGTTTTTTGGCGAGTGGGCCGCGAAGGCGGCGCCTGCCGCGGCCGTTCGGATGTTGCACGTCCCTAGCTTTTACCGCTCCGCCTCCGCCGGCCGGCGCGCCGCCGCCGATCGGCCGGCGCCCCGCCGTGGCAGGCCCCGATGAAAGTTCGCCATCGCTCGCTCGCACAATTGGCTTCTTCGCCCCGCTTGCTGCAACGACCGCTGCGGCGGAGGCAGTGGCGGACGCCGAGCGTCGGGACGGCGCCAAGGTCGGGCGGCGCTCGCGTGCAATCGGCGCCGCGGGATTCTATGCTGGAAAGGCAGGCCAGCAAAGGAGCAGCACCATGCGCATCGCGATCATCGGCGCGGGCAATGTCGGCCGAGCCTTGGGCAGCGGCTGGATGAAGCGCGGCCACGAGGTGTGGTTCGGTCTGCGGACTCCCGCCGACGCCAAATACCGCGACCTTGCCGCCGCGCGCCTTGCGACGCCCGCCGAGGCGGCGGCGCAGGCCGAAGCGATCGTCCTCGCCACGCCTTGGCCGGCGACGGAAGCGGCGATTCGCGGCCTCGGCGATCTCTCGGGCAGGATCGTCATCGACTGCACCAACCCGCTCGGCATGGGGCCGGAAGGGTTGGGCCTTGTCCTGGGCCACACGATCTCGGGCGGCGAGCGCGTGGCCCAATGGGCGACGGGCGCCGCGGTCTTCAAGGCCTTCAACACCACCGGCGCCAACAATATGGCCGACCCCTCCGGCTATGGCAGGGCGCCCGTCATGTTCGTGGCCGGCGACGATGCAGCGCGCAAGCCGCTGGTCATGGATCTTGCGCGCGATATCGGCTTTGAAGCGATCGACGCCGGCCCGCTGCGGATCGCGCGACTGCTGGAGCCGATGGCGATGCTGTGGATCGACCAGGCCCTCAACCGCGGCGCGGGCCGAGATTTTGCGTTCACCGTGCTGCGCAAGGAGTGAGGGGCGACGGACGTGCCCGCGCCGCTCACGATTTTCCGAAGCGGTCGGCGTGGAAGGCGCGGGTTCCGTGCTAAGGGAGCCGGTTCGCCTCTTTGCCGCTCAGCCAGCGGTCGAGCCAGCGATCCACCGCCGTCGTCACGACCGGCACGCCGTCCGCGTCGGCGCCGCTCATCCTTGCCGCTTCGCGCCGCTCGCGGGTGGCTTGCCGATCCTCGCATGCCGCCTGCGTCAGCGTCTCAAGCAGGATTTCGAGGCGGATCTGCTGCTCCCGCTGGTCGCTCGGCGATATGGCCGAAGGCCACCCCAAACCCAGCAGAGACCCAAGCTCGACCAATTCGTCTTGGACGTCGCCGTCAAGCGCGTCGGCGAACAAAGTCGCGTAATGCGAAATGCTGGCATGAAGCGTCCGTCGAATATTCGCGACGACTTTTTCCGGCGACGGTGCTGGCATGGCCGCCCCTTGGGAAAACCAGGCCGAAAAGTAGGATCGCGAAGACTAATTATTCTTTAATCGCGCTCGACCAAGGCGCGGCCTCGGCCGCCGTGCCCTCATCGTGGACAGAGCGGCTTTTTTGCCTCGGGCTGGTCGGCGTCCTTGACTTTCCTTGTCTCCGACCCCGAATTGGAACATCATCGCCGAATTGTCGGCTCACAGCGGCGGGTCCACGATGAACACGGAGATCGACGAAATTGCGGAAGGCATCTTCCGTCTTTCGACCTATGTGCCGGAGATCGCCGCGCCCGCCGGCTTCACCTTCAACCAATTCCTGATCGCCGCAAAAGAGCCGCTGCTGTTTCATTGCGGTCCGCGCGCGATGTACCCGGCGGTCTCTCAGGCCTTTGCCAGGATCCTGCCGGTCGAGCGCCTGCGCTGGATCGGTTTCGGCCATGTCGAGGCCGACGAGTGCGGGGCGATGAATCTGTGGCTTGCCGCCGCGCCCGAGGCGGAGGTGATCCACGGCCACACGGCGTGTCTGGTATCGCTCAACGATCTGGCGGACCGCGCGCCGCGCAGGCTCGACGACGGCGAAGTCATCGATCTCGGCGGCCATCGGGTGCGCTACATCGATACGCCGCATGTGCCGCATGCCTGGGAATCGGGCCTGATCTACGAGGAGACCACAGGCACGCTGTTCTCCGGCGATTTGTTCGCGCAGGTCGGGCGGGGACCGGCCATCACGGAAGACAGCATCCTCGCCGCCGCGATCGCCGCCGAGGATGCGTTCAAGGCGAGTTCGCTGACGCCGGCGACGGGGCCGACCCTTCGCAAGCTGGCCCGGCTCAATCCTCGGCGCCTCGCCGTGATGCATGGTTCTTCCTATGCCGGCGATTGCGCGATGGCGCTCTCGGAGCTTGCCGCTTATTTCGACGGCGCCCACGCGGCCAGCGCTCGAAACGCCTGACGGCGCCCGGAGCATTAGGATTTCGACCGGCGGACCGCCGACCGCCTTCGGCGCTTCCGCGCGAGCTGCGGCGAACCCCAGGGCCGGTGCATGTCGCCGTTCGTGCCCCGGACGCCCTGCGGCACCGCTCAGTCGCCGATCGCCTGATAAGCCGCCGTCCAGAAATCGCGATAGACGCCGGAGAAGAGCGGGAATCGCGCGCGCCGGGTCATCAGGATCGCGACCGTCTCCTCCTTGGGGTCGGATGCCCCGGAGGTGCCGTAGCCGCCATCCCAGCCGAAGCCTTCGGGGGTCGCCCAGAGCTCGCCGCGACCGATGACCACCGGGACGCCGAAGCCCCCGCCGCGATGGTCCCATCGTCGCGGAAGGAACGGCGACGGCTCCTTCTGCCGTGGTGTCATCAAATGCTTGACGACGAGCTGGCTGCGCCTGTCGAAGAGATCGGCCAGGGTCCGCTTGCCCTCGGCCGCGTCGAAGACATGGGGTCTTCTCGACCTTGGCCCAGGCGAGCGCGCGCCGCTCGGCGCCGAGCCGGTCGCGCCGATGCGCATAGTCCTTCGCCTTCGCCAGCGGCGTCTTGCGCGCGGCGAGCCGTTCCTCTCGCGACACGATGGGGTTGCGCTGCATCGCGCGATCTCCGGTACGGCGGGCGGGCGCCCCCGGGTGCTCCCGCGCTTTCGCCTTGACAATAACGTTGATATCAACATTATTGGGCCATGTCGAACCCAAGGGATCCGCCGCTCGCGCTGACGCATCAAATCCGGGACGCCTGCCTGTGCCTTCACGTGCAGCGGGCGGCGCGGTCGCTGGCGCGGCGCTATGACGACGCCTTGCGTCCGGTGGCATTGACCAACGGGCAATTCTCGCTGCTGACGTCGCTCCATCGTGTCGAGGCGGCAAGCATCGGCGGCATCGCGGCGCTTCTCGCCATGGATCGCACGACGCTCACCGCCAATCTCAAGCCGCTCGAGCGCCGCGGCCTGGTGAAGGTGACGGTCGATCCGGCCAACAAGCGCGGCCGGCTGCTGACGCTTACCGCCTCCGGCCGCGCCCTGCTTGCGGCGGCGCTGCCGCTCTGGCGACGCGCGCAGGCCGCAACCGAGCGCCTGATCGGCGAGTCCGGCGCTGACCGGCTGCGCGCCGGTCTGCGCGCGCTGTCATGATCGGACGATGAACGCCGAGGAGCGTTTCCCGCATTGAAGCAGGAGACCATGCAAGTCCAACCCTATCTGCAGTTCGACGGGCGCTGCGAGGAGGCGCTCGACTTCTATCGCTCGGCGCTTGGCGCCGAGGTGATGATGCTGATGCGCTTCAAGAACGCTCCGGAGCGCAGCATGATCCAGCCCGGCGCCGAGGAGAAGGTCATGCATTCGAGCTTCCGCATCGGCGAGACGACGATCATGGCGTCCGATGGAAGGTGCCTGGGAAAGCCGGCCTTTCAAGGCTTTTCCTTGTCGCTTGGAGCGGCGAGCGAAGCCGAGGCCGAACGGCTGTTCGCCGCTTTGAGCGAGGGCGGACAGGTGCGGATGCCGCTCGCCAAGACCTTCTTTGCCGCGCGCTTCGGCATGGTCGCCGATCGCTTCGGTGTCTCCTGGATGGTCATCGCCGAGCGGTGAGGGCGCGTCTTCCGGCGCCGTCGCGGGCTGGGCGGCTCGACCTGCTTCTGCCGCGGCCGCGCGCTTTGAGGCGGGAAGGGGACTGACTATCCTTGCGTCCGATGCGGGCGGATGGCCCGTCGCTCCGGGAAATGCCGGGCATCGCCGCCGCCGCGCGCGCATCTTCGGCGGAGCGGTGCTATGGCGGATGCCTTGCGGCGGAAATCGGATGTCGTGCACAAGGAGCTGGTCCTCATGCTGCTGGCCTTTGCCTCGGCTACCACCGACGTGCTGAGCTTTCTCGCCTTGAGCGACGTCTTCACCTCGGGCATGACGGGCAATACCGCGTTGCTGGGCATGGCGGTGGGGCAGGGCCGCGCGCTCGCCGCCTCGCGCTCGCTGGCGGCGCTTTTGGGCTTCGTGCTCGGCGTCGTCGCCGGCACGCTGGCCCGAAGCCCCGGCGATCATCCGCGCAAGCTCGCCGCGGTGCTTGCGGTCGAGGCACTGTGCCTCGGCCTCTTCGCCGGGCTCTGGCATGGTTTCGACCGGCCTGCCGGAGCCGGCATCGTCTATGCGCTGATCTTCCTCTCGGCGCTGGGCATGGGCGTGCAGATCATCGCCGCGCGGCAGGTCAATCTTCCGGGTATTCCCACCATCGTCTTCACCAGCACCATTGCCAATGTCGTCATGCTGGCAACCGACGCGGTCGTGCGGCGGCGGGCCATGCCGGTCGACGCGTTGCGCCAGAGCGCGGTATTCGCCGTATATCTTGCCGGCGCCGTGCTCGCGGGCTGGCTGGCGTCGCGGGCGCTCGGCATTCTCGTCCTGCTGCCGCTGGGCGCCGTGCTGGGCGCCTTGGCGCTGCAGCTTCGGCCAAGTCCGGCGATAAGCTGATCCTCCGCCCTGTGCCGAGGCAGCGGCGGGGATTGCGCCGCGGCTGGCGGACCTCTACATCCAGCCCCGTCCTCAGCCATCCGCCCGCCCGAGCCCCGACCTGAGCGAGCCTCCACCTTCCGCCATCGCCATCTCCCGACGGTCCGAGCTCGTCGTTATCCTGGGCGGGCTCAGCGCCTTCGCGCCTTTGGCGACGGATATGTACCTGCCGGCGATGCCGCGGCTGGAGCGGGTCTTCGCCACCGACGCGGCGCGGGTGCAATGGACGCTGGCCGCGTTCTTTCTGGGCTTCGCGCTCGGCCAGGCCTTCTATGGCGCCATCGCCGACCGCTATGGCCGCAAGCCGTCGCTCTATGCCGGGCTCGTGCTCTATATCGGCGCTTCGGTCGGCTGTGCGCTGGCGCCCGGCATCGGCCTGCTCGCCGCGCTTCGCTTCCTCGAGGCGATCGGCGCCTGCGCCGGCGCGGTGATCGCCCGCGCGGTGGTCAGCGACCTCTTTACCGGCCAGGAAGCCGCGCGCCTCTTTGCCGCGCTGATGGCGGTGATGGGGATAGGGCCGATCATCGCGCCGCTGATCGGCGGCTATCTGCTGCTGTGGTTCGACTGGCAGGCCGTCTTCTGGGTGCTCGCCGCCTTCGGCGTCGCCTGTCTGCTGGCGGTCTGGCTGCGGCTGCCCGAGACGCACCGGCCGGAAACCGTGCGCTCGCTGGCGCTGGTCTCGGTGACGACGCGCTATCTCATGCTGCTGGTCGACCGGCGCTATCTCGGCTATGCGCTTTCCGCGGCGCTCGGCATGGCCGGCCTTTTCGCCTATATCGCCGGCTCGCCCTTCGTCTTCATCACGCTCCATCGCCTGACGCCGCAGCATTATGCCTGGCTTTTCGGCGCCAATGCCTTCGGCATCGTGCTTGCCTCGCGCGTCAATCACGCCCTGTTGCGGCGCTATAGCGCCGATGCTCTGCTGGTGGGCGCCAATCTGGCGCAGGTGGCGGCGGGGGTGCTGCTGCTCGCCGCGGCGGCGACGGGAGAAGGCGGCGCGCCGGGGCTGGCGGCGCCGCTCTTCCTTTATGTCGCCTGCGTCGGCATCGTCATGCCCAATTCGGTGGCGCTCGCCATGGCGCCGCACCGCCACGCCGCCGGCGTCGCCTCGGCGCTCCTGGGCGTGCTGCAATTCTCGCTCGCCGCGGCCGCGGCGGCGCTGATCGGCGCGCTGCACAGCGGCGGCGCGCTGCCGATGGCGGCGCTCATTCTCGCCTTCGGGCTGCTCAGTTTCGGGCTGCGCTATCTTCTGGTCGGCCGGGTGGCGCGCGGGGCCGGCAAAGGCCCGCTCAAATAGCGACCTCGCGGCCGATCTCGACGACGGCGTCGCGCGGCAGCTTGAAATAATCGGTGACATGCGCGGCGTTGCGCTGCATCAGAGCGAAAAGCGTTTCCACCCAGCGCGGCAGCCCCTGGCGGTCTTCGCGCGCCACCACCGTCTCGTGACCGACGTAATAAGTGACGTCGGCGAGGTCGACGGCGCAGCCGCCGGCGCGAGCCTGCGCCAGCAGGGCCGGAATGTCGGGCCGCTCCATGAAGCCGTAGCGCGCGGTGGCGCGCCAGAAGCGCGGCGCGATCTCCGTCACGCTGAGCCGCTCGGCGGCATCGATCCACGGCACCGATTCCGTGATCGCGGTGAGAACGAACAGCCGCTCGTGGAGCGCGCGGTTGTGCTTCAGGTGCCAGACCATCACCGGCGGCGCGTCGCGCTGCGTGCGCGTCAGGAACACGGCGGTGCCGGGCACCCGCGGCACCTTGCGGCGGGCGATCTCCGCCATGAAGGCGTCGATCGGCATGACCGTTTCCTGCAGCCGCGCGGCGACCGCTTGCGCGCCCAAATGCCAGACCAGCATGGCGCCGTAGACCAGCGCCGCCAGAACCAGCGGAACATAGCCGCCATCGCCGATCTTCATCAGGTTGGCGGCGACGAATCCGGCGTCGACGATGACGAAGGTTCCGGCGACGAGGCCCGCGGCGGGAAGCGGCCATTGCCAGATCTCGCGCATGGCGATGAACAGCAGCGCCGAGGTCATCAGCATCGTGGCGGAGACGGCGATGCCGTAGGCCGCCGCCAGATTGTCCGACTTGCCGAAGCCGATCGTGAGGCCAAGCGTCACCAGCATCAGCAGCCAATTGACCGGCCCGACATAAATCTGGCCGAAGCCTTCTTCCGACGTCTGGGTGATCTGCAAGCGCGGCAGCCAGCCGAGCTGGATCGCCTGCCGCGTCATCGAGAAGGCGCCGGTGATGATCGATTGGCTGGCGATGATGGTGGCGACCGTGGCGAGCAGCACCAGCGGCACCAGAACGGCCGAAGGGCAGAGACGATAGAAGATATTGCCCGAGCTCGGCGCGCCCTCGAGCATCAGCGCGGCCTGGCCGGCATAGTTGAGCACCAGGCTGGGAAAGACCAGCGCCGACCAGGCAAGCCTGATCGGCTTGGCGCCGAAATGGCCCATATCGGCATAAAGCGCCTCGGCGCCGGTGACGCACAGGAACACGCCGCCGAGCACGAGGAAGCCGGTGAAGCCGCCGGAGAGCAGATAGGCAACGCCATGGCGCGGATCGAGCGCCGCCAGCACCGCGGGATGCCGCCAGATCCCCGCGAGCCCGAGAAGCGCGATGACCAGGAACCACAGCGCCATGACCGGACCGAAGGCGCGCCCGATCCGCGCGGTGCCCTGCGGCTGGAGGGCAAAGAGCAGCACCAGGATCACGACCGACGCCGGCAGGATGTAAGGATGGAAGGCGGGGGTGGCGATCTCCAGCCCCTCCAGCGCCGAGAGCACCGAGATCGCCGGCGTGATCGCGCCGTCGCCATAGATCAGCGCGGCGCCCAGCAGGCCGATGGCGATGATGGCGGGCCGGTGCCGGCGCTTGACGCCGAGCAGCGACATGAGCGCGAGAATGCCGCCTTCGCCGTCATTGTCGACGCGCATGGCAAAGGCGACGTATTTGACCGAGGTGATGGCGATGAGCGTCCAGATCACCAGCGACAGCGAGCCCAGGATCGTTGCGGGCGCGGGGTTATCGCCGGTGAGGTCGAGAACCGTCTTGAGGGTATAAAGCGGGCTCGTGCCGATGTCGCCGAACACGACGCCCAGAGCCGACAGGCCGAGCGCCGGGAGGCTCGATGCCGTCCGCCGCCGCCCGGCGGGATCGAAGGTGGTGTCGGTCAAAGCGCCCGTCGTGCCGCCGTTGGTCGAGAACCGCGACGGGCAGCATAGCCGATGGCGCGTTACACTGTCGCGAACCGTCTACCGGCCCGAGGATTGCCGCCCTCAGGGCAGGATGCGCCAGGTCATGGTGTTGCGCGCCCGGCAATCGGCGACGGAGCCGTAGCCGTCGAGGGCGATGACGACGTCGCCTTCGATGCGATGCGTCAGCTCGCGCGCCTCGATGCAGGTTTCGCGGTCGAGATCGGCGAGGACGACCGCGACCTCGGCGGGAAAGCGCGCCGTCTCGACGCGGACGTCGCGGCCGGTGAAATGCTGGCCGATGGCGCGCTGCACCTGCTGGTCGTTGCGGTTCCACGGCAGCGCGGCGGCTTCATCGGCGGCGGCGGTCAGCGCGCTCCTGATCGATTGCGCCGGGCTCTGCAAGGCCAGCGACAGTTGATTCCCCGCCATCAGCAGCATGGCGGCGGCGGCCAACAGCCGCAGCCGGCGCGGCGTGCGGGCAAGCGCGGTGCTCGCGGTCTCGCGGATCGATAAAGGCAACGGCGCATGGAGCGAGATCATCGACATCTCGAAACCTCATCGCAGCTCGTCACATGCGACAAGTCTAGCCTTGTTCGATTTAATCAAACGCTAAGCTTTGCCGATGTTTTAGCGGTATTCGAGTCAAATGCGCGACATTGAGCCGCGCATTTCCTGCCTTGTTGCCGATGTCGAACGGTCGGCCGAGGCGCGGGCGGGACAATTTCGTCGACGCGCGCCGAAAATTATCGGGCGGGCAGCGGTTCGCCGGCGAGCCAGGCCGCGCCCTGGCGGTAGAGCCGCTCCACCACCGGGCCCTTGAGGCCGGGCATGTCGCGCTTCACGGCGAAGCCGTTCTTGCGCTGGAGATAGGCGAGGTGGCGGTAGCCTTCGGGATATTCGGCGAGCAGCGCGGGATCGAGCACGAGCCTCGCCGCGGGGTCGAGCGGATCGAGCCGGTCCTTCTCATAGATCGGCTGGCGCAGCACCACGCCCCAGCGGTTCCGGCGCTGCTCGAAGAAATCGTAGAAGCGCCCGGTGCAGACGACGTCGCAGAGCACGCCGTCGATCGCGGCACGCTGCATGATCTGCACCTTGGTCTGGGCGATGGCGCGGTTGCCGCTGACGTCGATGGTGCTGCCGCCGAGGAAGTGCAGGATGTTGACGCCGCGCTCGAAGCCCTCGCGGCTGATCTCGATGAAGCGCTCGGCCGGGCCTTGGAACCAGGTGGCCATCATCCAGCCATCCTCGTGCCAGACGGTGCGGAAACGCTGCCAATCGCCGGCGTCGCGCCACAGCACCCAATTCTCCACCACTTCGCGGATCCGCTGCCGCTCGCGCGCCTCATCGCTCATGCCGGCCTCCTTGCCTTTCCACTATCGCCCGCGCCGCGCGACAAAAAAAGGGGGCGGCCGAGGGCCGCCCCGCATCGTTCCGACTGCGCCGATCAGACCGGCTTGAGGTTGACGGCGGCGACCTTGCCTTGCTGGCCGCGCTCAATCTCGAAGCTCACGCGCTGGCCTTCGTGCAGGCTGCCGATGCCGGAGCGGGTCACCGCCGAGATATGGACGAAGACGTCCTTGGCGCCGTCGTCGGGCGCAATGAAGCCGTAGCCTTTGGTGGTGTTGAACCATTTCACGGTGCCGATGGACAAAAGGTCCCTCCATGGATGATGGGCCGGCGCGCGGTCGCGCGACGGGTCAATGTCGTTTGGATAGGACCGGGTCGGGGCTCAGCAAGGAGCGAAGTGACGGGGCCGAGCCAAAGCGAAGTGACGGGCGGAAAGATAATCGCCGGCCGGCAAATTGCAAGCCCCGGCCGGGCGCGGCGCTGAATCAATTTTAGGCCTCGGGCACCGGCAGGCTTCAGGCCGGCTCCTGCCGCGCGGCGGCGCCGGCGACGATCCGCGGCTGATTCAGCTCCGTCAGCACCTTCAAGAGCTGAATGATCAGCCCGCGCAGCCGCTTGTCCTCCAGCGACATCACCGCGGCGAGCTGGCGGTGGAGCTCCTTGCCCTCGAGCGCGGATACCGTCGGCTCCTGCGCCGGCGCGGCGGGCTCGCCGGCGTCGGCGCCGACGCCCTCGAAGAAATATTGCTCGCTCACGCCCAGCGCAGCGGCGAATTCATGCAACCGGCTGGCGCTGACGCGGTTCTCGCCGCGTTCGTATTTTTGCACCGATTGGAAGCTGATGCCGACGAGCTTGGCCAGCTCGCTCTGGGTCAGACCGCGCATGACGCGCTGCAACCGGATGCGTGCACCGACATAGACGTCGATCGGGTGTGGGCCGTCGATGATGATGGTCCGGCGCCGTTGCCGCGGCTTTGCCGGCGCCTTGGTAGCGAGCCTGCTCATGGTTCTCCCCCGCTCTCGACCTCGACGATTGCCGCTGCTCCGCTCCCGGTGATTTTTTATACCAGCGCGAAACGTCATGTCGCGCACGCGCCCGTTGTAGCACTTTTGCCATCTTGGGAGATAGACGCTCTCTTGCTCGGGCGCGGTAATTTTCAACCGACGGCCGGTCGGCGCGCGAGCGCGGCCACCGCCGCTTGCGCTGCTGACCGGCCGGTGAGATACGCGCCGTGCGCGGTGGAGAAATCATTGGCCGAACAGGCCTCGCCGGCGAAGAACAGCCGGTCGTCGACCGGCGCGGCAAGCACCGCCCGGTCGCCGGCATGACCGGGCAAGGCATAGGAATAAGCGCCTCGGGCGAAGCGGTCGCCGGCCCAGGCGGAGGCGGCAAGAAAGGACACCCGGTCCCGGATGCCGGCGCCATAGATGCCGGCAAGCTCGTCGAGGGCGAAGGCGGTCATGGCCTGCGGCCCCTGGCGCTCAAGCTCGGTGGCGAGCCGGCCGCCGAAATAAGCCGAGATCATCGGCCAGCCATGCGGACGCGAAAGATAGGCGCCGGTCGCGGTGCGGTCGGTATGGCTTAGCACGTGACGGTCGATCGGAAAATCCTCGACGCCATTTTTGATGGCGAGAAACAGCTTGTTGGCGATGCCGAGCGGCAGACCTTGCGCGGCCGCCAGCTTGTCGGGGAGCGCCGGAGCGAACCGAATGGCCTCCGCCGCCAGCACGCTGCTCGACACGGTGACGATCGCGGCGCGGGCGCGCAGTGGGCCGTTGTTGGTGGCGACGGCCACGTCGGTGCCGCGATGGTCGATCGCCTCGACGATGGTGCCGAGGCGGGTCGGCAGGCTCGCGCCATGGGCGGCGATGAGCGTGCCATAGCCCTCCAGCACGCGCCAGTTGACCTCGCTGTCGGCATAACGCGCGTGGTCGAGGATCGACAAGCGGTCCAGCTCGACGCCGTTGGCCCAGCTACTGATCGCGTCCAGCAGCCCGTTCCACCGCTCGCCCGGGGCGAGCAGCGTGCTTGCCGCGGCGTCCTCCGCGCGCGCCGCCGCGGTCTCGAAGCGCTCCTCATAAGCGATGCGGGCTGCCATCCAGTCCGCCTGCACGGCGTCGCCGAAGCGGGTGGCAAGGCGGCTGCGCCAATCCGGCAGCCGCTCGTCGACGGCAAAGCCCGCGGCGCGGGCGATGGTCGTCCAAGGGTTGCGGTCGGCCGAATGCAGCCACTCGCAACCGAGGTCGACGGCGGGACCCAGCGCGGTCGGCACCGTCCAGGCGCGGCCGCCGAGCCGCTCGCGCGCTTCGAGCAGGAGGAACGAGAGGCCGGCCTCGGCCAAATACCGCCCGGCGGCAATCCCCGCCGCCCCGGCCCCGATCACGACGACATCGACCTCGCTCGCCATCCGCTCCTCGTTTGCCGGTCTCGGCCTCGACCCATAGAGCGTCCGGTGCGCGGCTGGCAACAGCAGCGCCAACCCCATGACACACCATCGGTTTTCCCGCGAGGTGCGCGCCGGCTTGAGTTGGCCGGGAGGTCTTCCATAGGGACGTGCCCGGAGAAGAAATCCGGGCTAAGAAGGGCCGATGCTCGACGTCGACGCGATTGCCGGTTTCATCCGCGAGGCCGCTGCCCTGGCGATCGTGCCGCGCTTCCGCCAGTTGCGGCAGGAGGATATCCGCGAGAAGAAGCCGGGGGATTTCGTCACCATCGCCGATCTCGAGGCGGAGCGCCTGCTCGACGAGCGGCTGATGGCAATGATGCCGGGCTCGGTGGTGCTGGGCGAGGAGGCGACGGCCAAGGATCCGGCGCGCCTCGGGCTGCTCGCCGGCGAGGCGCCGGTCTGGGTCATCGACCCCATCGACGGCACGGCCAATTTCGCCCGCGGCGAGCCCGGCTTCGCGGTGATCCTCGCCCTGGTTGCCCACGCCGAAGTCTGCGCCGGCTGGATCTATGATCCCCTCGGCGACAGCATGGTGCTGGCCGAGCGGGGCAGCGGCGCCTGGAGCGAAGGGCGGCGGCTTGCAGTCGACAGCGAGGCCAGCGCCGAACGCCTGGTCGGCGCCGCCTATGGCAGGACGCTCGCGGGGCCGCGCGCCGCCAAGGCGCTCGGCGACAGCGGCCGCATCGGCGCGGTGCGCAATCTCGGCAGCAGCGCGCTCGAATACAGCGCCGTCGCGCTCGGCCAGGCGCATTTCTCACTGCATTCGCGTTCGCTGCCTTGGGACCATGCGGCGGGCATGCTGATCGTCGCCGAAGCCGGCGGTCTCGTGGGCTTCCTCGACGGCGCGCCCTATGATCCGCGGATCGCCGACCGGGCGGTGCTGGCGGCCGCGAGCCGCCTGGCCTGGGATACGGTGTGCGCCGTCGTCGGCCGGCTGGCGTGAAGGTTTTGCAGTCGCTGCGGTAACCGTCGGCGAGGCAGGGGGCGTCGTGGCGCGCGGACACAATATCGGCCGGGCCATCCTCTACATGACGGTGGCGATGGCGCTTATCCCCTGCCTCAATGCCTCGGCCAAATATCTCGGAGGCGGCTATTCGACGGTGGAGATCGTCTGGGCGCGCTATGCCGGGCATTTCATCTATATGCTCGTCACCTTCTTTCCGCGCCGCGGCTTGAGCCTGTTCTACACCGAGCGGCTCGGCATCCAGGTGCTGCGCTCGGCGCTGCTGGTGACCGCCACCGGCGTCTATTTCGTCGCGCTGCATTTCACCGACCTGCCGACCGCCTCGGTCATCAGCTTCGTCTCGCCGCTCATGATCACCGCGCTCTCCTTCGTCATGCTGGGCGAGCCGGTGGGGCCGCGGCGCTGGGCGGCGGTGGGGGTGGGGTTCCTCGGCGCGTTGGTCATCCTGCGCCCGGGATCGGGGGTGGTGCATCTCGCCTCCTTCCTGGTGTTGATCAGCTCCGCCTGCAACGCGCTCTATCAGTTGCTGACGCGCGGCCTTGCCGCGCGCGATTCGGCCGAGACCTCCAACACCTATATCGCCGTGGTCGGCTTCGTTCTCACCAGCATCGCCGTGCCGTTCTTCTGGGAGACGCCGCGCTCGCCGCTCGACCTGCTGTTGTTCGTCAGCCTCGGCATTTTCGGCGGCTTCGGCCATTACTTCATCGTCAAGGCGCTGGAATGGGGTCCCGCGGCGGTGATCGCGCCGCTCAATTACGCGCAGCTCATCGGCACGGTGATCATCGGCTATGTCGCCTTCGACGAATGGCCGGATCTCGGCACCTGGATCGGCGCGGCGGTGATCATCGCCAGCGGCCTCTATATCTTCTACCGCGAGCGCGCGTTGCAGAAGCGCGCTAGAATGAGCGCCGCGACCGACTGAAGGGGAGGGCCATCGCCTGTGAGGTTCACCACGGAGAAGGCACAGAGAACATGGAGAACAGATGGTCGGCGCGCCTGGCTTCGCCTAGGCAGGCAAGGCGCGCCATTCTTTCCTTCTCCGTGCCCTCGTTGATCCGCTTCGCGGAGCAACCTCTGTGTCAATTTTTCCCGCCGGCATTTCGGCGGCATGGGCGATAGCCCCGGATTGAAGGGGGTTCGGATGCAAGGCAAGGTCTGCGTCATCACCGGCGCCACCTCGGGCATCGGCCTCATCGCCGCCGAGCGGCTGGCGGCCGAGGGGGCGCGAGTGGTGCTGGTCGGTCGCGACAAGGCGCGCGGCGAGGCGGCGCTCGCGCGCATCGGCGCGCGCGTGCCGGGCGCCCGTCTCGCGATCCATTACGCCGATCTGTCGCTGCTTGCCGAAATGGAACGGGCGGCGGCGGCAATCGCCGCCGCGGAGCCGCGCGTCGACGTCCTGATCAACAATGCCGGCGCCATGTTCACCCGGCGCGGCGTCACCGCGGATGGGCTCGAGCGCACCTTCGCGCTCAACCACATGGCCTATTTCGTGCTGTCGAACCGGCTGCGCGAGCGGCTCTCGGCGGCCGCGCCCGCGCGCATCGTCAGCGTCGCCTCCGAGGCGCATCGCGGCAACACGCTCGATTTCGCCGATTTGCAATCCGAGCGCAATTATCGCGGCTTCACCGTCTATGGCCGTTCCAAGCTCGCCAACATCCTCTTCACGCGCGAGTTGGCGCGGCGGCTCGCCGGCACCGGCGTTACCGCCAATTGCCTCCATCCGGGCTTCGTCGCCACCCGCTTCGGCGACAATAATGGCGGGCTCGTCCGTCTCGGCATTGGCATCGCCAAGAATTTCTTCGCCATCGCGCCGGAAAAAGGCGCCGAGACCATCGTCTATCTCGCGCGTTCGCCGGAGGTGGCCGGCAGCACCGGCGGCTATTTCGCCAAGAGCCATCCGGCGACGCCGAGCATGGCGGCGCAGGACGACGCGGCGGCGAAGCGCCTCTGGGAGGAGAGCGCCAAGCTCGCAAAGCTGATGGTATGACGGTGCGCTTATTGCGCCATGATCCTCTCCTCTCCGCCCCCAGGGGCGGAGAGGAGAAGGCTTTCATGACCGTGGTCCATGTCGAGGCAAGGCTGTCGATCACGATATGTAAGTGCGATTACCTACCTCGCTGGCTCGGAAGTGAAAACGACTGGCCGCTCCCAGATGATGAGCACGAGGCAGCCTTCCTCGCTCACCACCTCGTGGCTCGTGCCCGGCGGGTTGATCACCAGCGCGCCCGCCTGATGGCGGCCGTTGCGGTCGGTCTGCGAGCCGCTGAGGACCAGCACATGCTCGTATCCCGCATGGAGATGATGCGGCACCCGCGCCCCCGGCTCGTAGCGCAGGAAGGCCGCCGCCGGGCCGTGGTCGCCGTTGCGATAGAGCCAGGACACCGCGATGCCGGCGCGCAAGGGCTCCCAGGCCGCGTCCGCGAGGCCGCGGGCCAGCGCCTGCGGCAGGATCATGGCTTTGTCCGTCACGTGGGATGTCCCGGTCAATGTCCTGCCATGTGGCGGCCGATCTCGACGAGATCGGCCTCGCCGATCGGCGTTTCGTGCACGAGGCGGCCATTAAACATGACGACGATGCGATCGGCAATCTCGAGGATCTCGTCGAGGTCGCCGCTGACCAGGAGCACGGCGGCGCCGCGGTTGCGGGCGGCGATGATCTCGGCATGGATCTGCGCCACCGCCGCGAAATCGAGGCCGAAGCAGGGATTGGCCGAGATCATCACCTCGACCCGCTCGCCCAGCTCACGCGCCAGCACCGTGCGCTGCACGTTGCCGCCCGACAGCATGCCCACCGGCGTTTCCGGCGAGCGCGTCTTGATGCGATAGCGCGCGATCTTGCCGTCCGCCTCTTCGCGGAAATGCCCCTTGCGCAGCCAGACGCCGCCCAGCGCGAAAGGCGGCCGGTCGAAGACGCGGAAGGCGAGGTTCTCGGCGACGCTCATGCGGCCGACGCAGGCGTTGCGCAGCGGCTCCTCCGGCAGGCAGGAGAGCTTGTGCCGGCGCATCTCCTCGCGCGTGGCATGATAGATCTCGCCGCCGATGCGGATCTCGCCGGCGCTTGCCTCGCGCTGCCCCGCCAGCACCTCGACCAGCTCGCGCTGGCCGTTGCCGGAGACGCCGGCGACGCCGACGATCTCGCCGGCGCGCACGGCGAGCGAGAGGTCGCGCACCGCCGGCTGGCCGCCGTCGTCGAAGGCGGCGAGATGGCGGATGTCGAGCCTCGCCTCGCCAAGCTCGTTGACGCGCGCCGGCGCCGCGGTCAGCTCCTCGGCGCCGATCATGCTGCGCGCCATGTCGTCGGGGGTGAGCTCGGCGACCTTGCCCTTGGCCGCGAGCCGGCCGCGCCGCAGGATCGTCACTTCGTCGGCAAAGGCCATGACCTCGCGGAACTTGTGGGTGATCATCAGCACCGTGAGCTCGCCGCGATCGGCCATGCCGCGCAGCAAGCCCAGCATCTCGTCGGCCTCCTGCGGCGTCAGCACCGAGGTCGGCTCGTCGAGGATCAGCAGGCGGCGCTCGAGATAGAGCTGCTTCAGGATCTCGCATTTCTGCCGCTCGCCGGCCGAGAGCGCCGACACCTTGACGTCGAGCGGCACGCGGAACGGCATGCGCGCGAGAAACGCCTCGAGCGCCGCGCTCTCGCGCCGCCAATCGACGATGGCCGGCAGCTCGGCGCGCGCCAGCACCAGGTTCTCCGCCACCGTCATCGCCGGCACCAGCGTGAAATGCTGATAGACCATGCCGAGGCCGAGCGCGTGGGCGGCGCGGGGATTGTCGATGTCGCGCTCGCGGTCGCCGACGACGACCGCGCCGCCGTCGGGGCGGTAATAGCCCATGATGCATTTGACGAGCGTGCTCTTGCCGGCGCCGTTCTCGCCGAGCAGCGCGTGGAAGCTGCCGGGCGCCACCTTGAGCGAGACGTCGTCGAGCGCCACGAACTCGCCGAAGCGCTTGGTCATGGCGATCGCTTCGATGCCGAGCGCGCCGCGTCCCGTCATCAGGCGAGCGCCTCGATGAAGGTCTTGCTGTCCGAGACCGAGCCGAACACGCCGCCCTGCATCTTGATCATCTTGACGGCGTGGTCGTGATTGCCCTTGTCGGTGGCGCCGCAGCAATCGGCCAGCAGCAGGCATTCGAAGCCGCGGTCATTGGCCTCGCGCATGGTGGTGTGGACGCAGACGTCGGTGGTGATGCCGGTGAGCACGATGTTCTCGATGCCTTGAAGGCGCAGCATCAACTCGAGGTCGGTGGCGCAGAAGGAGCCCTTGCCGGGCTTGTCGATGATCGGCTCGCCCGGCAGCGGCGCGAGATCGGGAATGATTTCCCAGCCGGGCTCGCCGCGCACCAGGATGCGGCCGCAGGGGCCGGGATCGCCGATGCCGGCGCCGATCCGCCGCGAGCGCCAGCGCTTGTTGGCGGGAAGGTCGGCGAGATCGGGGCGATGGCCCTCGCGGGTGTGCAGGACGTGGAAGCCCTTGGCGCGCATCGCCGCCAGCACGCGCTTGATCGGCTCGATCGGTGCGCGAGTGAGCGAGAGATCGTAGCCCATCTTGTCGACATAGCCGCCGATGCCGCAGAAATCGGTCTGCATGTCGATGACGACCAGCGCCGTGTTGGCCGGCGCGAGCTTGCCGTTGTAAGGCCAGGGATAGGGGTCGGCCGGTACGTAACGCTCAGCCATGGCGGCCTCCACGGTAGGATCGGTTGGGAAGGGCGAAGCCGCAGGAGGTGCCGTCGGTGACGGCGACGCGCTCCTCCCAGGGCAAACGATAGCGGCCGGCGACGAGGTCGCGCATATAGGTATAGGGGCAGTCGTCGGCGCCGCCTTGGACCGCGACGAAGCCGCGATGGCCGAGCTGATAGATGTTGTTCTCGACGCCCCAGCCCTCGCGCGCCTCGCGCACGAGATCGGGCCGCACCTCGGCGGTGACGATCTCGTCCGCGACGCCGCCGCCCTCGACCATGATGGTGCCGTCGAAGTTGCAGATCATCGCCTCGCCCATCGAGTTGAAGGTGCCGTCGCTGCCGCACATGCAGACGCTGGCGGTGACCATGAGATTGCCGAAGGCGTTGGCCTGGTTGGTGACCCGCCAGGCATGGCGGATCGGCGCGGTGTAGCCGGCGGTGCGCAGCATGATCTCGGCGCCTTTATAGGCGGCCTCGCGCGCCATCTCCGGGAACATGCCGTCATGGCAGATGATGAGCGCGAGCTTGCTGCCCTTGGGGCCGTCGCAGACCGGGATGCCGAGATCGCCGGGCTCCCAGGGCTCGACCGGGACCCAGGGATGGAGCTTGCGGTAATAGAGGCGGAGAGCGCCGGCGTCGTCGATGAGGAGGCCGCTGTTGTAGGGATTGCCTTCGGGGTTCGCTTCCATGATCGAAAAGCAGCCCCAGATGCGGTTGTCGCGGCAGGCGCGCTTGAATGCCGCCACCTCGGGCCCGTCGAGCCGGCACAGGATCGAGGGGGCGGTGTCCATCGAGAGCCCGTGCAGAGAATATTCCGGAAAGACCACGAGATCCATCGACGGCATGCCCCGCCGCGCCTTCGCCACCATGGCGCAGATCTTCTCGGTCTGCGCCGCGATGTCGGATGGGCCGGCGATCGCCGGCAATTGGAGCTGCACCAGGCCGATGACCACGCCGTTTGCCGATTTGTTGAGCCCGCCGAGGCCGCTCATGCTCCTCTCCTATGCAAGGCAATCGCATATGCCGATGAAAGGCCGACAGGAAGGATTGACCACGGAGGTTGAGCCGCAAAGCGGATCAACGAAGGCACGGAGAAGGGAAGAACGGCACGCCTCGCCTGCCGACGTGAAGCCGAAGCTTCGCTTCGGCGAAGACAGGCGCACGCGAAAGCCGTCCTCTTTCTCCGTGCCCTCCGTGCTTCCGTGGCGACTTTCATCGGCAATTGCTCCGCCGTCCTAGCGCGTGATCGACAGCTCGGCCGGAGCGCCGGTGAGCGTGCGCCGAGGCGAGCAGGTGATGATCATGATGAGCAGCGTCAGGATGTAAGGCGCCGCGTTGAAGAGGTAATAGCCCTCGGTCACGCCGACCGATTGCAGGGCCGGCCCAAGCGCGCCCGCGCCGCCGAACAGGATCGCGGCCCAGAAGCACAGCATCGGGTCCCAGCGCGCGAAGATCACCAGCGCCACGGCGGTGATGCCTTGGCCGCTGGAGAGCCGCTCGTTCCAGCTTCCGGGATAGTACAGCGAGAGGAACGAGCCGCCGATGCCGGCAAGGAAGCCGCCCGCCATGGTCGCGCGCAGCCGGATGAGGTTCACCGAATAGCCCAGCGCCAGCGCCGCATCGGCACTCTCGCCGGCGGTGCGCAGGATGAGCCCCCAGCGCGTATTCTTCAGCGCCCAGACCAACGCCGGCGCCAAGGCCACGCCGATGAGGAAGAGCGCGTTGACGCGCAGCGCGTCGCGGAGCTGCGGGATGCTGCTCCAGCGGCCGAGATCGAAGGAGGGCAGGATCGGCGCCTGCGGCTCGATCAGCGGCTTGCCGAGATAGAAGGCGAGGCCGATGCCGAACAGCATCAAGGCGATGCCGATGGCGATATCGTTGACCCGCGGCAGGCTGCAAAACGCGGCATGCGCCGCGCCGAAGAGAGATCCGACGATGCCGGCCGCCAGCACGCCGAGCCAGGGCGAGCCGGTGAGATAGGAGACGCCGTAGCCGGTCATGGCGCCCATGACCAGCGTGCCTTCGAGGCCGAGATTGATACGGCCGCTGCGCTCGGTGAGGCACTCGCCGAGGCTGACGAAGAGGAACGGCGTGCTGACGCGAACGGCGCCGGCAATGACCGCGAGCGGCACGCCCCACCAGCCGAGCGCCGTCGCCACGGTTGCCGGCTCCGCCATGCTCAGCCTCCCCGAGGCGCGAAGAGGCGGATGCGGCCGTAAAGGGCGTCGCTCGCCAGCACCATCAGGAAGATGATCCCCTGCAGCACCAGCACCGAGGCGTCGGGCAGGCCCAGCCGGCGCTGGATGAGGCCGCCGCTGGCGCCGATGCCACCCAGGAGAATGGCGACCGGAATGATGGCGAGCGGGTTTTGGCGGGCGAGAAAGGCGACGAGGATGCCGGTGGTGCCGATGCCCGCCGCGAGATTGCCGTTAGCGCGGCCTTGCACCGCAGCGATCTCGATCATGCCGGCAAGCCCCGCCGCGGCGCCGCCCAAGAAGCACATCGCCAGCACCAGCTTTCCCACCGCGAGGCCCACCACCTTGGCGGCGCGCATGTTGCCGCCGGCGATGCGCGCGGCAAAGCCGAACACGGTGCGATAGACGAGGACATAGGCAATGAGCGCGGCGAGGACGCCGAAGGCCAGGCCCCAATGGATGTCGGTGCCGGGGATCGCGCCGATCATGTTGGCGGCGCCGATATCATGGGTCGAGGGCTTGTTGAGGCTCGCGGGGTCGCGCATCGCCCCTTCGACGAGATGATTGAGGACGGCGATGGCGATATAGACGAGAAGCAGGCTCGAAATGGTCTCATTGACGCCGCGATAGTGGCGCAGGCCGCCGGCGAGCGCGATCCAGCACCCGCCCGCGGCCATGCCGGCGCCGGCCATGGCGAGCTGCACCGCCAGCAGGCCGGCGCCGGGCAGCGCCAGCGCGGTGGCGGTGGCGGCAAGCCCGCCAATGACGAAGGCGCCTTCGCCGCCGATGATCACCATGCCGAGCTGCGCCGGCAGCGCTGTGCACAGCGCGGTGAGGATGAGCGGCGCGGCGCGGATCAGCGTGTTCTGCCAGGAGAACCAGGTGCCGAAGGCGCCACGATACATCACCGCATAGAGATCGAGCGGATTGACCCGCGACAGCGCGACGAAGATCCCGAAGAGGATCATCGCCGCGATGAGCGCCAGCAGCGGGATCGCAACGCCTTCCGCCGCCTGGCGCAGCCTGTCGCCGAGCGCCGCCCGGACCGCCAGCTTGTCGCCCAGCGCGATCGCCATGGTCACGCGGCCGCGGGCGGCCCGCTCAAGAAGTCGATCCGACCACGCCCTCGACGAGATAGTCCATGCTCTCGAGGACCGGATCGGTCTGGCCGTGCGCCTGGCCGGCGGCGATCACCGTCTTGCCCTTGTTGTCGGCGATCGGCCCTTTGAAGATGGCAAAGCCGCCGGCCGTCAGCTTCGCCTTGGCGTCGTTGGCCTGCTTGCGCGCGGCCTCGCTGACCGCCGGCCCGTAAGCCGACACCTTGACCAGTTCTTCCTTCAGGCCGCCGCGGTAGAAGTTTGGGATGGTCTGGCCCGCCATGAACATCTTGACGAATTTGGGATAAAGCGCCTCCCAGTTCCATTCCGCGCCGGTGAGATAGGCCTGCGGCGCCAGGACGGACTGGTTGGTGTGATAGCCCGTCACCATGATGCCGCGCCGCGCGGCGGTCTCGACCACCGTCTTCGGCCCGTCGACGTGGCAGGTGATGACGTCGACGCCCTGGTCGATCAGGCTGTTGGCGGCTTCGGCTTCCTTCACCGGCATCGACCAGTCGCCGGTGAAGATGACATGGGTGGTGATCTTGGGATTGGCGGTCTGGGCGCCGAGGGTATAGGCGTTGATGTTGCGCAGCACCTGCGGGATAGGCTTGGCGGCGACGAAGCCGAGCTTGCCGGTCTTGCTGGTATGGCCGGCGACGGTGCCGGCGACGTACTGGCATTCGTCGATATAGCCGAAATAGCTCGCCGCGTTCTTGGGGTCCTTCTCGGTCCACAGGCCGCCGCAATGCTCGAAGCGTATGTCCTTGTATTTGGTGGCGATCTTCAGCATGTGCGGATTGTAATAGCCGAAGGAGGTCGGGAAGAGCAGCGTCGCGCCATCGAGATTGATCATGGATTCCATGGTCTTCTCGACGGCATCTGTCTCCGAGACGTTCTCCTCTTCGACCACCTTGACGCCGGCGAGGCCCTTGAGCGCCGCCGCGCCCTGGGCATGGGCCTGATTGTAGCCGTAATCGTCGCGCGAGCCGACATAGATGAAGCCGACCACGGTGTCGGCGGCGAAAGCCGGGCAGCCCGGCAACAAGCCCGCCATCGTGCCGGCGGTTCCAATGGCCGCCACTCCCTGCAACAGGTGGCGACGCGAGATCCTGCGAAAGACCATCTTCTGCTCCTCTGTTGTCATGAGGACGCTCCCCCTCGAGGCGGCGATCAGCTTCCGGCTCTTCGCAAGCGCCGTGCCAAGTCGCGGCGGCGCGAGAGGCCGGCGACCCTTCGGCGCAAACCTGCGGCGGCTCAGGACCACGCTTCCGCCGCCGGGAATGACGTCGCGGCTGCTCAGCTTCGGCGTGTCCATCCCTCGACATCGACCGCCTAAAATAAAGGCAGAGTTGCGTTCAATGTATGCAATAGGTCTGTCATCAACCGGCGGGAGGCCGACATGCCTTGCCGGTTGGTTGGCATCGGCCCTGCAAAGCAGTAAGCAGCGTCCTGCGCGGCGCAGGCGCGAGCGGGAGAGGGCAGTTGACGGCAGCGGTTAGCTTCGATCTCGGCAGGCTGAGACGGCGCTTCCTTGCGGGCGAGCTTAGGGCGGCGGCGCTGGCGGAGGAGGTGCTGGCGCGGATCGCCGCCGCCGGCGACGACAAGGTGTGGATCGCGCGAGTGCCCGCCGAGGCGCTGCGCGAGCGCGCCGCGTCGCTCGATGAAGCGGCGGCGCGCGATCCCGGCCTACCGGCGCGGCTGCCGCTCTTCGGCGTCCCGTTTGCGGTCAAGGACAATATCGACGTGGCGGGCCTCGCGACGACGGCGGGATGCCCGGCCTTTGCCTATGAACCCGCGGAGACGGCGCCCGTCGTCGCCCGGCTGCTCGAGGTCGGCGCGATGCTGGTCGGCAAGACCAATCTCGACCAGTTCGCCACCGGCCTGGTCGGCACCCGCTCGCCCTACGGCGTGGCGCGCAACCCGTTCGATCCCAGCTACATCGCCGGGGGCTCGAGCTCGGGCTCGGCGGTGGCGGTGGCGGCGGGGCTGGTCGGCTTCGCGCTCGGCACCGACACCGCCGGCTCCGGCCGCGTGCCGGCGGCCTTCAACAACATCGTCGGGCTGAAGCCGACGCGCGGACGCATCAGCACGCGCGGCGTCGTGCCCGCCTGCCGCTCGCTCGACTGCGTGTCGATCTTCGCGCTCACCTGCGAGGACGCGGCGGCGGTGCTCGCCATCTGCGGTGCCTATGACGCGGCCGATCCCTTCGCGCGCCGCGCGCCGCCGGAGGGGGCGGTATCGGCGCGGCCCTTCCGCTTCGCCGTGCCGCGCGCAGGCGATCTCGATTTCCTGGGCGACGAGGAAGCTCCGGCCTTGTTCGAGCGCGCCGCCGCAACCTTGGAGGTGCTGGGCGGCGAGCGAACCGAGGCCGATCTTACGCCTTTCCTCGAAGCGGCGACGATGCTTTATGGCGGCCCCTGGGTGGCGGAGCGGCTCGCCGCGGTGGAGACGCTCTATCAGCGCTCGCCCGAGGCGCTGCTGCCGGTGACGCGCCAGATCATCGCCGCCGGAGCGCGCCACAGCGCGGTCGATGCCTTCAAGGCGAGCTACCGCCTCGCCGCGTTGCGACGCGAGAGCGAGGCGCTGTGGCAAAAAGCCGAGTTGCTGCTGGTGCCGACCGCCGGCACGATCTACAGCCTGGCGGAAATCGAGGCCGATCCCATCGGCCTCAACACGAGGCTCGGCCGCTACACCAATTTCGTCAATCTCTTCGACCTCGCGGCGGTGGCGCTGCCCGCGGGCTTCCGCCGCGACGGGCTGCCCTTCGGCGTGAGCCTCATCGCGCCCGCCTTCAGCGAGGCAACGTTGTTGACGCTGGGCGGCGCCTTTCAGCGCCGGCTCGACCTGCCGCTCGGCGCCACGCCGCATCGCCTGCCGCCGCTTCTGGAGCCGGCGACGTCGATGCACGACGGCCGCATCGCCGTCGCCGTGGTCGGGGCGCATCTTTCCGGCATGCCGCTCAACGGTCGCCTGATCGAGCTCGGCGCGAGCCTCATCGAGCGGACGCAGACCGCGCCGGTCTATCGCATGTTCCGCCTCGAGGGGGAGCCGGCCCGCCCGGGGCTGTTGCGCGATGGCGCAAGCGGCGGCGCCTTCGAGGTCGAGCTTTGGGCGATGAGCCCTGCTTCCCTCGGCACGCTTCTTGCCGAGACGCCGCCGCCGCTGTCGCTCGGCACGGTGCTGCTCGGGGACGGGCGCAGCGTCAAGGGCTTCCTCTGCGAGGCGGCGGCGACGCGCGGCGCCGAGGACATCTCCGCCTTTGGCGGCTGGCGCGAATTCCTCAGCCGGGGGTAGAGGGAAGCGCCGAATAGCCGACGCGGCGCTACGAGCGAAAGCGTGCGGGCGGCTGCGGGTTGTTGGCGGGATTGGTGTCGTGCTTGGCGAGGCGGGTGATCAAGCCGCCGCCGACCAACGGCCGTAACGCCGCTTCGAGCGCATCCGCGGCTTCGCCGTCATAAACTTCCCGGCCGTCCACATAGAGGGTGAACGACTTGATGTACTTCGCGCGCTTTTCCGGCTGCTCGATCGTCGCCTTGGTCCAGGCGTAAAGCGGGTAATTCTCGACGCCGCGTCTTTCCGCCTCGGCGACATAGTCGGCGAAGGCGTCGAATTGGCATTTGAGGGTCGCGTGATGCGCGGACAATATGTCGGCCAGCGGCTTGAGCGCGGGATCGCGAGGATCGCGACGCGCCGTTTCGGCGCTCTCCTCGGCGAGATCGATCCTGATCTGGTATAGCCAAGGGCTGCCCATGACTGACCTCCGTCGATGATCGCAACGATCCTGCGCGCCGCGGGCGTCGCCGTCTCATCGGGCATTGCTCGCATGGTAGCCGGCGGCTTCGGCCTGGCGGCGGCAATTGTAGCCGCCGGCACTCGTCTTGCCATAGAGGCTGTCGCCTTTGCGGTAATAGGTCTTCGTCTTCGGGTCGACCCAGACCGGCTGGTCGTCGCCGCAGGCGGCGGAGCTCGCGGTCTTGTAGAGCGACAATTTCGATTGTGCCGGTTGCGCGAGCGCCATGCCCGGCGCGATTGCGGCGAGGATCGCCGCAACGATCAGCATCCGGCACGGGTTTCGGCGAAGGCCGGCCGGCATCGCGGTCCGGGCTGCGCATCGAGCGTCGACCACCGCTTGCTCCCGCTTGCGTTATGCCGCAATCGCTTCCAGCCGGACTATAGATCATGCCGGTTCCGCGGCGGTGCAAGCTTGATCGGCTGCAGGCTTGCGCCCACGGCTCAGACGCTCAGGCCGGCTGCAGCCGGGTGCGCGGCAAGGGCGGGAAGGCGAAGGCGATCGCCATCGCGCCGAGGCCGACGCAGAGCGAGCCGAGATAGAGCCAGCTATAGGTGTTGAAGGTGTCGAATATCCAGCCGCCGACCAGCGGGCCGAAGGCCATGCCGATGCTCGAGGTCATCGTCGCCGCGCCGAAGACGGTGCCCATGATGCGCGGGCCGAAATACTCGCGCGCCAGCACGGCATAGAGCGGCATCACGCCGCCATAGGCGGTGCCGAAGACGAGGGAGAGCGCATAGAACTCACCGAGCCGGCTGACGAAGAGATAGGTTCCGATGGCGAGCGCCTGCACCAGAAGGCCCGCGATCAGCACCGGCTTGGCGCCGATCCGGTCGGCAAGCACGCCCAACAGAAGGCGGCCGCCCAGCCCCGACAGGCCCTCGAGGCTGTAGATGGTGACCGCCGCCATCGCCGGCACGCCGCAGCCGATGGCGTAGCTTACCATGTGGAAGATCGGTCCCGAATGGGCGGCACAGCAGCCGAAGAAGGTGAGCGCCAGGACCACGAATTGAGGCGAGCGGAACGCCTCGGCCGCGGACATACCGACGCGGCCGGCCGCGGCCTTCGGACCGGCCGCGGCACCGGAGGTCGGAGGCCGGCGGATCAGCAGAGCCGCCGGGATCAACAGGACCCAAGCGGCGATGCCAATGGTCATCATGGCGGTGCGCCAGTCATAAGCGGAGATCAGCCAGCGCGCGAAAGGCGAAATGGTCATCGGCGCCACGCCCATGCCGGCGGAGACGAGCGAGACGGCGAGGCTGCGGTTGCTCTCAAACCAGGTCGTGGCCGCCGAGATCATCGGCGCGTAGAAGGCGCCCGCGGCGAGCCCCACCAGAATGCCATAGACGAGCTGGAATTCGACGAGCGAGCTTGCGCGGCTCGCCAGCACCAGCGCCAGGCCGAGCAGCGACGCGCCCGAGAGCACGACGGCGCGCGTGCCGAAGCGGTCGCTCGCCGCGCCCCAGCCGAAGGCGGCGATGCCCATGGTGAGGAAATCGAGGGTCATGGCGCTCGATATTCCGGCGCGCGACCAGCCGGTCGCCGCCGACATCGGCTGCAGATAGACCGCCAGCGAGAACATCGCGCCGATCCCGACGCAGGTCATGAGCGCGCCCGCCGCGACGATCACCCAGCGATAGGGGAGATCGGCGCCGTCCTTCGCGCGCGATGGATCGTGGGGCATGGCGGGCGTCCTCGCGCCGGTTCTTGCCGGATCCTGCTGGAAAGGTTGATATCAACATTAATCGCGGGTGTCAAAGGCGGTTTTGGTCCATTTGCGGCGCCGATGGAGATTCGCCACCATATCGGCGGTCGGACGTTGCATTGCCGCTTCTTGCCCCCGACGCACGGTTCCACGATGGGAGATTTAATCGATGTGTCGGAACATCAGGACTCTCTATAACTTCAAACCACCGGCGACCGACGAGGAGATCCGGGCGTCCTCTCTGCAATTCGTCCGCAAGCTGAGCGGCTTCACGCGCCCCTCCAGCGCCAACCAGCTCGCGTTCAGCCGCGCGGTCGAACAAGTGGCCCAAGCAGCGCGCGAGCTGCTCGACGCTCTCGTCACCAACGCGCCGCCCCGCGACCGTGAAATTGAAGCGTCCAAAGCCAAAGCTCGTGCGGCGGAGCGTTTCCACGCGCCGGCAGGACACGACCCATAACCGGCGATCGGCCGGCCCTACTCCGCCGCCGCCCAGCCGCCGACACGGGCGGCGTAATCGACGAAGGAGCGGCGGATGCTCAGCGCGTGCTGGCGCGCCGCCTGATAGGCCTGCTGCGCGCTGCCGCGCAGGATGGCGCGGACGATCTCGTCGTGCTCGGCATAGGATTGAGCAAGCCGGCCGGGGCCGCGGAACTGGGCGCGGCTCAGCGGCGCGAAGCGACGGCGCAAATCCGCCACCATCTCCTGCAGCACCGAGTTGCGGCTGCCGCCGCGGATCGCGGCGTGGAATTCGGTATTGGCGGCGTGATAGAGGTCGCTGTTGCTCGAGCGCACCAGCTCGCCGCAGCGGTAATGCAGCTCCTCGAGCCGGCGGCGGTCGAGCGGCGACATCTTGAGCGCCGAAAGCCGGGCGCAGACCGCCTCGAGCTCGGCCAGCGCCTCGAACAGCTCGCCGATGCGGTCCTCGGTGATGGTGCCGACGACGGCGCCTTGATGCGCCTTGCTGCGCACGAGGCCGGTGGCGGCAAGCTCGCGCAGCGCCTCGCGCACCGGCGTGCGCGAGACGGCAAAGCGCCTGGCGAGGCTCGCCTCGTCGAGCCGCGAGCCCGCGGCCACGCGGCCGGAGATGATGTCGTCCGCCAGCGCCTCGCGCACGAGGTCGGCGCGTGTCGAGCGCGGCGCCGTCACGTCTTCCAATCCGGGCGCGGAATGGCGCGGTAGGCCTCGCGCAGCGCCTCCGACCAGCGCTCGCGGATCATCTGGAAATAGGGGTCGTCCTCGGTGATGCGGCGCCGAAGCTCGGCCTTCAGCGCGTCGCGGCGGTAGACCAGCAGGTCGATCGGCAGGCCGACGGTGAGATTGCTGCGCAGCGTCGAATCCATCGACACCAGGGCGAGCTTGACGCCGTCGTAAAGATCGGTGTCGTAGCGCGCGGCACGGTCGAGGATCGGCTTGCCGTATTTGTGCTCGCCGATCTGGAGGAAGGGCGTGTCGACGGTGGCCTCGATGAAATTGCCGGCGGCGTAGATCTGAAAGAGGCGCATGGCGCGGCCCTTGATCTGGCCGCCGAGCAGGAAGGAGACGTCGAACAAGATGTTCTGCGCCTGCATCGCCGGGCCGTCGATGCGGTAGATGCGGCGCACCGCCTCGCCGACGAGCTGGGCGGCGCGGAACATGCTCTTCACCGTCAACGGCGTCTCGACCATCTCGCCGGTCTCGATGCCCTCTTGCAGCAGGTTGACGATCGATTGCGTCAGCGCGAGGTTGCCGGCGGCCAGCAGCGCCAGGAAGCGCTGGCCCGGCTGCTCGAAGACATAGGTCTTGGAGAAGGTCGAGATGTTGTCGACGCCGGCATTGGTGCGCGTATCCGACAACAGCACGAGGCCGTCCCTAAGATCGAGCCCGACGCAATAGGTCATCTTCCTGTTCCCCCGCCGCGGGCTTATTGGGCGCCGCCCGCCTGAGTGACGTTCACCGCCACCGCCATCGTCTCCGCCGCGGTGCCGCGCCGGACGCCGCGCACCGGCGCCGCCGACCAGTAGTCGAGCCCGACGCTCGTCCGGATATAAGCCTCGGTCGGGCAGATCCGGTTGGCCGGATCGAAGCCCACCCAGCCGAGGTCGTGGACGAAAGCCTCGGCCCAGCCATGGGTGGCTTGATACTCGCGCGCCTCCACCCCCGTCCACAAATATCCGCCGATATAGCGCGCGGGGATGCCGAGCACGCGCGCGGCGGCGATGAAGAGGTGGGCGTGGTCCTGGCATACCCCGGCGCCGGCGGCGAGCGCTTCGGCCGCGGGGGTGACGGTCTCGGTGGCGCCCGGGAGGTAGTCGAGCCTCTCGCGCACGGCGATCAGCAGCGCGTGGAGCTGCTTCAGCACCGAGCCTTGCGGCACCGCCTGGCGCGCCAGCGCCGTGATCGCGTCGTCCGGCCGGGTGAGCTTGGTGCAGCGCAGAAAGAACAGCGGCGGCAGGGGCTCGGGCGCGCCGCGCACGATGCCGTTGGTCGTCGCGGTCTCGACCTCGCCTTCGACGAATACCACCGCCGAGGCGTGCAAATGATTGATCGCGTGGCTATGGGCGAGGTTGCCATAGCCGTCGACGAAGATCGGCAGCTCGCGCCGCGTGTCGCTCCACACCCGCCAGTGCACGATCCGCAGCCCTTCATAGGAGCGCGGCGTGAGCCGCAAGGTCTGGATCGCGCCGGCGACCGGACTGTCGTAGCTGTAGGAGGTCTGATGCCTGACGTGCAGTCGCATGGGGCCCGTCGCTACATCAGGTAGAGCGCGTGGATCGCTTCGCCCAGCGTCACCGACCGGTCGATGAAATCGGTGAGGAACTCGTGCAGCCCGGACTGGAAGATGTCCTGGATGCGCCCGAAGCGCAGCCGCGCGTGCAGCTCGCCGGCGATGCGATGGCATTCGCCGCGCTTGCCGCCATAGGCTTCCGCCAGCATCTCGAGCTGGTGAGTGATCTGGTCGTAGCAGCTCAGCAGCGAGCGCGGCATCTCCGGCCGCAGGATGAGGAACTCCGCCACCAGCCACGGCTTCAGCCGGTCGTGATAGACCCAGTGATAGCTGCGCAGCGCCGATACCGAGCGCAGGATCGCCTGCCAGTGATAGTAATCGAGCGTGCCGCCCACCCCTTGGTGCTGCGGCATCAGCACGTGATATTTGACGTCGAGGATCCGCGCGGTGTTGTCGGCGCGCTCGACGAAGGTGCCGAGCCGCGTGAAATAATAGGCGTCCTTGCGCAGCATGGTATTGGAGTAGGCGCCGTTGAACAGCAGCGAGCGCTCCTTCACCCATTCCAGCAGCTCCGGCAGGTTGGCCAGCGGCACGGCGAAGCGGGTGGAGTTATGCGCCTGGTACCAGGTCTCGTTCAGCGCGTCCCACATGTCGACGGTGAGCGCCGTGCGCACGGCGCGCGCGTTGCGCCGCGCCGTCTCGAGGCAGGAGAAGATGCTCGAGGGATTGTCGGGATCGCGCACCAGGTAATCGACGACCAGCGGCGCGGTGGCCTCGCCGTGCTTGGCGAAGAACGCCGGCTCGCAGCCCGCCGCAATCAGCGTCGAGTGCCATTCATTGCCGGGGTTGTCGAGCGAGCGCGCCATGCTGGACATGCGGTGCCCGACCATGACGATGCGGGCGATGTTCTCCGCGCGCTCCATGTACCGCGCGAGCCAGTAGAGGCTGTCGGCCGTGCGGCTCAGCATGGCCTCGCACCGGCTTTCGCAAATCGGTCGCTCGACGGGAAAGATTCATCATGGAGACACGGAGAGATAAAGAACGGCGCGCCCACCTTCGCCGAAGCGAAGCCGCTTCGGCTTCGCGTAGGCAGGCGAAGCGCGCCTAACACCGATTCTCCGCGCCCTCCGCGTCTCCGTGGCGACGTCCCCGGGTGACGGACCCGGAGTGAAAAGGGAAGGGGAGTGACGGTCTCGGGCGCTGTCTCGGCCATTTTTGCTTCCGGATACTAGTCCTCCAGCACCCAGGTGTCCTTGGTGCCGCCGCCCTGGCTCGAATTGACGACGAGCGAGCCTTCGCGCAGCGCGACGCGCGTCAAGCCTCCGGGCACGATGCGGATCTCCTGGCCCACCAGCACGAAAGGCCGGAGGTCGACATGGCGCGGTGCGATGCCGGATTCGACGAAAGTGGGACAGGTGGAAAGCGCGAGCGTCGGCTGCGCGATATAGTCCTGGGGCGCGGCGCGCAGCTTGTCGGCAAAGGCGGCAAGCTGCTCGCGCGTCGCCTGCGGCCCGATCAGCATGCCGTAGCCGCCGGAGCCGCGCGCCTCCTTCACCACGAGCTCGCCGAGATGCTCCAGGACGTAGGCCAGATCCTCCTTCTCGCCGCAGCTATAGGTGCGGACGTTGTGGAGGATCGGTTCCTCGCCGAGATAGAAACGGATCATCGCCGGCACATAAGGGTAGATCGACTTGTCGTCGGCGACGCCGACGCCAACGCCGTTCGCCAGCGTCACGTTGCCGGAGCGGTAGGCATTGAACAGCCCCGGCGTGCCGACCACGGAATCCGACCGGAAGGTCAGGGGATCGATGAAATCATCGTCGACGCGGCGGTAGATGACGTCGACGCGCTTCGGCCCCTCGGTGGTGCGCATGTAGACGATGTTGTCGTCGACGAAGAGGTCGATGCCCTCGACGATCTCGATCCCCATCTCGTCGGCGAGGAAGGAGTGCTCGTAATAGGCGCTGTTGTAGGAGCCGGGGGTCAACAGCGCGACGCGCGGCACGCCGGCGCAATTGGGCGGCGCCACCGATTGCAGCGTCTCCAGCAAATCCTCGGGATAGTGCGACACCGAGGCGACGCGATGGCGGGCGAAGAGATCGGGAAAGAGCCGCATCATCGCCTCGCGGTTCTCCAGCATGTAGGAGACGCCCGAGGGCGTGCGGCAATTGTCCTCCAGCACGGTGAAGTCGCGCGGGCCCAGCCGCACCAGATCGATGCCGGCGACGTGGGTGTAGACGCCTTGCGCCGGCTCGAAATCCTGCATCTCCGGCCGGAAGCCTTCGTTGTGCAGCACCAGCTCGGGCGGGATGAGACCGGCGCGCAGGATCTGGCGCCCGTGATAGACGTCGCGCAGGAAGTCGTTGAGCGCGCGCACGCGCTGGCGCAGGCCGCGCGACACCAGCTCCCATTCCGCGGCGTCGAGCACGCGCGGAATGATGTCGAAGGGAATGAGCCGCTCGGGATCGCCGCCCTCGGCATAGACGGCAAAGGTGATGCCGATGCGGCGGAACAGCAACTCCGCCTCCCGCCGCTTCAGCGACAGCGCTTCGGCCGGCGTCTCGGCGATCCACCGCTGAATCCCTTGGTATTGCGCGCGGCAATCCGCCGCCGCCCCCATCTCGTCGAACGGAAGCGCCGTGCCTATGGTCTCGACTGCCGTCAGGCTCACGATCGTTCCCGGCCCTCCGCCCGATTTGCGCCGCCGCACCATGCCGGCTGCAAACCCCGGGCCAATCCCCCGGGATCGCGGAGAAGCGCCTGTAGACGCTGAATTTCCCCACCTCGGCACGCACGTGCCGCGGGCATGGCGCAAAGGCATACCCGCGTGGGCTGATTAAACAACAGGCAATTTTGCCGGCAACGGCGGTCTGCGCCAAGTTAAATCGCGGCAGCCCGCTGGCATGGCCTTTGCGTTGCGGACAAGAGCCGCGCAGCAACAGGCGGGTTGCTTTGCCGTGAAACCGAAGCATGTGCTGGTGGTCGACGATGATCCCGCGATCCTGGAGGTCATCGAGCGCGCGCTGGCCGCGGCGAATTTCCGCGTCAGCAAGGCGCGCCGCGTCTCCATTGCGCGCGATGTCCTCATGCGCCAGACGATCGACCTCGTGATTACCGATGCGCGCATTCCCGGCGAAACCGGGCTGCGTCTCGCCGAGACCGCCCGGGAGCTTGGCATCGCCCTGATCGTCATGAGCGGCGACCCCGAATGGGCGGCCGAACACGGCATGGATCCCGAGCAATATCTCGCCAAGCCCTTCGACCTGCGGGAATTACTGCAGCTCGTGCACGCCTCGCTTGAAGCCGGCGGCAGCTTGGCCGGCATCCGCCACGATTGCTGACCTCGCGCCGGCCCGGCTTGCGCTTCCGGCGGCTTTCGGCCTACATTTGCTGCGGCGCAGCATGATCGGGGCGAAGTCGGCATGTCGGCGGCGATGCGAGTGGTCTATGTCGGTCCGGAGGCGGTTTTCCACGGCTTGGAGGGGCGGCTGGTGACGGCGGAGGACCGCGCCACGGGCGCGCCACGCCTGCTGTTTCAGCCGGAATGCGCCGGGATCATGGCCTTGCCCTGCGAGGCCGAGCATGTCCGCCTCGTCGAGCCGCCGGAGATCCTCCGCTGAGCCTCGATCGTTTGGCCGCGGCGCCCGTTTTTGCCATGCCGCTTTTGCCTATCCTTTGGGCATATCAGATCAGGCATGATCATTTTATCGGCTGCCTTCTCCAGCCGTCTTTGATTTCATAACCTCGTGCTCGCCTGCCCATGGCTTGGCAGTGGGCATGCCTGCTCCTATATCGCGGGAATTCACGAGGCCCCTCATACCCATGGCTGCGCGCAATCCCTACGAAGTGCTGGGCGTCAAGAAAGAGGCGAGCGAGGACGAGATCCGCGCCGCCTACCGCAAGCTTGCCAAGAAGCACCATCCCGATCTCAACCCCGGCAACAAGGCGGCGGAGGCGCGCTTCAAAGAGATCGCCTCGGCCTATGACCTGCTCTCCGACAAGGACAAGCGCGCCCGCTTCGATCGCGGCGAAATCGACGCCAGCGGCGCCGAGCGGCCGGAACACGCCTATTCCCGCTATCGCGGCTTCGCCGAGGGCGCGCCGGGCGAGCGCTACGAGTTCCATTCCGCCGAGGGCCTGGCGCCGGAGGATCTCGACGATCTCTTCGGCATGTTCCGCCGCGGCGGCGGCGGCACCGTCCGCATGCGCGGCGCCGATCTGCCCTTCGCGCTGACCATCGATTTCCTGACCTCCGTCAACGGCGCGCGCCAGCGTCTGTCGCTGGCGCCGGACCGAAGCCTCGAGGTGACGATTCCCGCCGGCGTGCGCGACGGGCAGATCCTGCGTCTTCAGGGGCAGGGGGCGCCCGGTCTCAATGGCGGCCCGCCGGGCGATGCGCTGATCGCGATCCACGTGGCACTCCACCCGCTGTTTCGCCGCGAGGGCGACGACATCCATCTTGAGCTGCCGGTGAGCCTCTCCGAAGCGGTGCTGGGCGGGAAGGTGATGGTGCCGACGGCCTCGGGCGCCGTCAGCATGACCGTCCCCGCCAACGCCAATACCGGCCAGGTGATGCGGCTCAAGGGCAAGGGCGCGCCGCGCCCCGATGGCACGCGCGGCGACCAGTATGTCAGCTTGAAGGTGGTGCTGCCCGAAGGCGGCGATGCGGAACTCGCGCGCTTCCTGCGCGATTGGGCGCCGAAGCACCCCTATGATCCGCGCCGGGGGATGATGCCATGATGAGCTTCGATGCGGTGATCCGCCTCATGGGCGATCTCGGCGACGACGAATTGCGGCATTGGATCGCCGAAAGCTGGGTGCGGCCGGAAAGCCGCGCCGAGGGCTATGTCTTTCACGAGGTCGATGTAGCGCGGGTGCGGCTCATCCGCGAGCTGCGCTATGATCTCGCCATCGACGAGGGGGCGCTGCCGGTGGTGCTGCATCTCCTCGATCAGGTCTATGCCTTGCGCCGCCGGTTGCGGCAGCTCGGCGAGGCCATCGGGACCCAGCCGGAAGAGGTCCGCGCGGCGCTGATGGGCAAGCTCGGTCCGGGAAAATCCGTGCTCGACGACCTCTGACCGCCGTTTCGTCGCCGCGCGGCCGGCCTGGGCGTGACAGGTGTAACTTGCAATGCACATCATAGAAACTTGCGTCCATTGCTGTTAAAGATTTCGCCGGGCAGCCCTGCGGCGTGAGAGGAGAAGCAAGGCAGCCGGTCGCATGGAGAAGCACCATAACAATTTCGATCTGATTCGCCTGATTGCGGCGATGCAGGTGGCTTACGTTCACCTGCTGCGCGATCTCAGGCTGCCGACCTTTGCCGCGGTCGACTGGCTGGCGGTGATGTTTCCGGGCGTCGCCGTCTTCTTCGTGATCAGCGGATATCTCGTCACTAAATCCTTCACCGAGGGTGGCAACGCCGTTTGGCCGTACGTGCTCAAGCGGGCGCTGCGCATCTATCCCGGCTTGTGGATCAATTTCATCCTTATCCTGCCGCTCGTCTATTGGGCCGGGGCGCTGTCGCCGGCGGATGTGCTGAGCTGGAAGTTCCTGATCTTTCAGATCGGGCAGTTCATCTTCGGGGAGGAGGCCTATGGTCGAGTCTTCGCCGGCCCGATCTATCATTGGGGCCAATTCTATCCGGCTTATCCCAACCCCGCGTCTTGGACGATTCCGGTCGAGCTGGGATTTTACGTTCTGGTCCCGCTGACGCTCGGCGCGCTTGCAGGGCGACGGCGCGCCGTCGCCAACGGCCTCCTCCTCTGCATGATCGCCGTTTCCCTGGCGCTTGCCGTGCTCAGCGCACATTGGCTCGCGGTCGCGCCGCATTCGCTTGCGACCGGCGCGCTCGGCAACGGGCCGCTGCCGTATTTCTGGATGTTCCTGCTCGGCGCCGGGGCCTATCTCAATTGGGACCGGCTGCGCTCCTGGTTCGAGGGGCGGTTGGCGGCGTGGTTTGCGGTCTATTTCCTCGTCCAAGCGCTGTGCGTCGTCGGTTTCGATAGGCCCGATGTCGATTTCATCCATATCACCGCGCTCGCTGTCCTCAAGGTCGTGCTGCTCGCCGGCGTCGTCCTGGCCTTCGCTCACAGCTACAAGGGGTTGGCGAGCATCCTTCGCGGCAACGACTTCTCTTACGGTCTTTACCTCTACCACATGCCGCTCTTCTGGACGCTCATGGGCTTCGGCCTCGTCCAGCGTGCGTATCTCTGGCCGGTCTGCTTCGGCGGCGCCTTCGCGCTCGCCGCCCTCTCATGGTTCCTGATCGAGCGCAGGTGTCTGAGGCTGAAGCCTTCGTCCACGCGCAAGCTGCCAGAAGCTCCCGCCGCAACCGCGGCTGCGGCTGCGGCGGCACCGCCTGTGTAAGCTTCGATTAAATTGCCAGAACCTGGCGGACGCTAACGACGAAATCCCAAGGTACTGACTTACTGAGGTGTGGGCGTATTCCATCGACGGTTTATGCGAAACCAAAAGGCGCCTCCGTTATGCATTACCTCCGACAGATTTGGCTGTTCCCAGAGCCGGTTGAGCAGCGCATGCATCTCGGCATCCGATGTGCAGTAGCTGCACGGCAATTCAATGGTAAGCGCATCGCCGCCAAGCAGATAACAGGCTAATAAGTATTGTTCGTTGTAAAAACGGCTTAGCCAGGTCACGGGGTAATCCGCCGGAAGATGAATGTCATGCACTCCGACGGTCGTTCCGACGGCAAGCCTCGGCACAATATCGCAGAAAAAAACCGTGGCATCGCTGTTCTGAAATGAGCGATGGCTCCCGTCGAAGAAGATGAGATCTTCGGCCGTAAGTCCGCTGAACAATGCCAGATCAAGCTCCTGCAGCTCTTGCCTGACCATCTCGTCGCAAATCTCATCGATTTCCGCTTGCGGATGAGGGTCAATCGAGATAATGCGCGTACGCAGGTTGTGGTCGCGAATGGATCGTCGCGCAAACTTCGTGGAAATCCCGGAACCGATCTCGACGTAAAGGCGAGGATTGCGAGTCGCCAAAAAACTGTAGATCGCAACGGCATCGAGTGGTGGAAGGAAATCATTGATCCAAGACGGCTCTGCCGGGCTCGCCGCGCGAGCGTCGATTCGCGCCAGATAAGGAATCAGGGTCGCCATCTGCAAAAGCAGTTCTCGATAGCGGGCGCGATTACGATCGATGAGACTTCGCACCGGCTGAGATTCCGGCCGGACTTTCGGGGAAATCGGGTAATCGACATGGATGAACTGGTAAGCGCCCGCCCGCCCGGTCCAAAAAGCATTGAACGCATTAAATACATTCGGTAGGCCGAACTTACGCCGAAGGAATGAAAGTAAAGGCACCGACTATTGCTCCCGGACGGCCGTGATCCCGGTGAAGCAGTCTACCAGCAAGAAGGTTCGCTGGGCCGTCTAACCGGCATTCCTTTGGCAGAATTTTTGCGCGCGGATGAGCTTCCGTCATTCGCACGATATGGGCCATACCCAAAGCCCGGCATGCGCATCGCCGGTGCGATGGCGCGGTTGTGCCGGTAGAGGCAATGGCGTAGCCTCGATGACGGAAAAGCGGCGCCTGCGGCGCTGCCGGCCTGCGGGGGATCGCATGCGTCTGCGAAGGCTTGTCGCTTCATCCGTCATTCCAGCCTTGGCCGAGCGGGCCGCCGCGGCCGAGAGCGCGGCGGTCAGGATCGGCCCGGCCCTGCGCGGCGGGCACCCCCACCCTCCGCTCGATCAGGGCAGTCGCCTGCGCGTCGCATGAGCGGCACGGTCATGATCGTCGGCCTGTTGCTGCACATCCTCGCGGCGGTGATCTGGGTCGGCGGCATGTTTTTCGCCCACCAGATGCTGCGCCCGGCGGCCGGGAAGCTCGACCCGGCGCAACGCCTGCCGCTCTGGCGCCGCGTCTTCCAGCGCTTCTTTCCCTGGGTCTGGGCCGCGGTGGCGACGCTGCTGCTCAGCGGCTATGGCATGGTGATCTGGGGCCTCGGCGGCTTCGCCCGTATCGGGCTCCATGTCCACATCATGCAGGCCATCGGCATCATCATGATGCTCGCCTTCGCGCATCTCTATTTCTCGCCCTGGGCGCGCTTTCGCCGCGCGGTCGATGCCGGCGACTTCGCCGCGGCGGCACCGCAGCTCGATCAGATCCGGCGGATCGTCACCTTCAACCTCGTGCTCGGGCTGATCGTCGTCGTCATCGGCGCCACGGGGCGTTACTGGGGATAGCCGGCATGCTGGAACTCTACGATCTCGCCGGCGCCGAGGAAGACCGGCGTTTCAGCCCGTATTGCTGGCGCGCGCGCCTGGCGCTGGCGCATAAGGAATTGCCGGTGCGGACCCTCGCCTGGCGCTACAGCGAGAAGGAGCGCCTGGCGCCCTCAGGGCAGGGGCGGGTGCCGGTGCTGGTCGATAACGGCCGTTGGGTGGCGGATTCCTGGGCGATCGCCGCTTATCTCGAACACACCTATCCCGAGCGTCCGCTGCTGTTCGGCGGCGATGCCGGCCGGGCGCTCAGCCGCTTCTACAACGACTGGGCCGACAGCGTGCTGAACCCCGGCCTGATCCGCTTTCTCCTGCTCGACATCTGGCGGCATGTGGCGCCACAGGACCGGGAGTATTTTCGCCGCTCGCGCGAGGAGCGCTTCGGCGCCAGCCTCGAGGCCTTTGTCGCTGACCGCGACCGCTACCTCGACGGCTTCCGCCAGAGTTTGGCGCCGTTGCGCCTCACCTTGCGGGCCCAGCCCTTTCTCGGCGGCGCGCGACCGCTTTACGCCGACTACATCGTCTTCGGCGGTTTTCAATGGGCACGCTGCGTCAGCGACTATGCGCTGCTCGCCGAGGATGACCCCGTGGCGGCATGGCGCCAGCGCATGCTCGGGCTCTTCGACGGGCTCGCCGGCAAGGCCAAGGGCTATGCCGTCGCCTGAGCAATGCCTGCGACACTGCGCCGCAGGGACGAGCGGGCGGCGATGTCGGGCGGTAGGGGCGATTGCCCGCCAGATGCGGGCCTGCGAGACGGCGGGTCAGGCGCGAAGGGTCATCAATACCAACGAGGCGATGACGACGCCGGCGGATTGTGCGCCGGCAGTGATTTGACCGAGCATAAGTCCACAGACCGTACTGGCGAGAGTAACGGCACCGAGCAACGCGCTCATCGGGGTATGCCTCCGTCGGGTGCGTCGGGTCCAATTCCCGCCGCGTTTTCCCGACAACGCCGTTGCCCCGCAATTTATTCCGAGAGCTTACGCATCGATCTTGGCAGTCGCTGCGAGCTTGGCCAAGGCCTGTGGCGTGTCGATGTCGGTGAGCACGGCATCGCTTTCCATCTCGACCTCGGCCACCAGCTCGGGATGGGCGGCGATGAGGTCGCGGGCGCCGACGTCGCCGGAAACCGTCGCCAGCTCGGCGAAGAGCTGCTTGCCCAGCAATACCGGGTTGCCGCGCTTGCCGCGGCGGGTGGGAACGCAGAGGACGCGGCCTTCGACCGGATTGAAGGCGCCGATCAGCCGGTCGATGACGGCGGCAGTGACCATCGGCATGTCGCCGAGACAGATGACGGCGCCGTCAACCGCGTCGGGGAGCGCGGCAAGCCCGCGTTTCACCGAGGTGGAAAGGCCCTGGGCGTGGTCGGGGTTGTGAACGAAGCGCGCCGCGAGCCCGGCCAGCGCCGCTTCGACCTTCTCCCGCTGATGGCCGGTGACCACCACCAGCGGATTGGCCTCGGACGCCGCGACCGCTTCGGCGACGCGCCGCACCATGGGCTTGCCGTCGATGCCGATGAGCAGCTTGTTGAGCGTTCCCATGCGCCGCGACTGGCCGGCGGCCAGCACCAGCCCGGCAATGCGCGGCGCCTGCGGCGCGTGCTTGGCCGCCTCGGCCGCCACCTTGGCGCGCGGCAAGGGTCGCGTCGGGATGTCGGCGAGCAGGCCGCCCACCCCCATGCGCATGATCTCGCCCGGCCCTGCGGGCAGGTCCGCCAGCAGGCGCTGGAGCACCCAGTCGAAGCCGTTGACCTTGGGCGAGCGGGCGCAGCCCGGCAGCCCCAACACCGGCACCGTGCCGCGCCGGCCCAGCAGCAGCAGATTGCCGGGATCGACCGGCATGCCGAAATGCTCGATGACGCCGCCCGCCGTCGTGATCGCCGCAGGGATGACATCGCGCCGGTCGACGATGGCCGAGGCGCCGGCGATCAGCACCAGCTCGGCGCCCTCGGCGAGGGCGGCGGCGATTTCGGGCGCCAGCGCCGCGACGGCGTGCTCGCAGCGGCGCTCGAGCGGGAGCGAGCTGCCGAGCGCTTCCAGCCGGTCGCGCGTTGCCGCGACCGTCTTGTCGAGGACGCTCTCCTTCAAGCCGGAAAGCCGCGTCTGGATCAACGCCACGCGCGTCTCGCGAAACGGCGCCACGGAGAAGAGCGGGCCGCCCGCCGCCGCCTCAAGGCAGGCCGCCACCGATTGGCGCCGCACGGCGAAGGGAATGATCTTGACGGTCGCCACCATCTGCTTCGGCGCCACCATCGCATAGGGCTCGATGGTGGCCAGCGTGATGGTCTCGTCGACGAGGTTGAAACGGTCGATCCGCGCGCGGTCGAAGACAAGGAGTCCAGCGGCTTGCGCGAAGAGATTGACACGGCCGGTGAAGGGCGGGGCGAGGCTGACATGGCGGCCGGCGAGCGGGCGCGCAAGCTCGGCGGCGGCGGCGTTCTCGTCGATGTCGTCGGGCTCGAGACGGGCGGCGACGACGGTGCGGCGGCCGGCGGATTTGAGCGCCGCGACATCTTCGGCGCTGAGCACGCGGCCTTTCCGCAGGCTGCGGTCGCCGGCCTTGAGCGAATGGGCGAGCACCGCGCCGACGGCCTCGTCGACGGGGACCTCGCCGAATTTCATGCCGCCTCGCGGTCGTTCTGCGCCTCGCTGCGCAGCACCTGGGTGATCTCGGCCATGATGGCAATGGCGATCTCGGCCGGCGAGATGGCGCCGATATCGAGTCCGACCGGCCCATGGATGCGCGCGAGATCCGCTTCGCCGAAGCCGAGCGCGGTGAGCCGCTTGCACCGCGCCGCATGGGTCTTCTTCGAGCCCAGCGCGCCGATATAGAACGCATCCGAGCGCAGCGCCGCCGCCAGCGCGGGATCGTCGAGCTTGGGGTCGTGCGTCAAGGTGACGATGGCGGTGCGCCGGTTGGGCTTGAGCTTTTCCAGCGCCTCATCCGGCCAATCGGTCGAGAGCGTCAGGTCGGGGAAGCGCTCATCGCTGGCAAAGGCGGTGCGGGGATCGATGACGGTGACGAGATAGCCGGTAAGCGCCGCCATGCGCGCCAGCGGCTGAGCGATATGCACGGCGCCAACGATGATACAGCGCAGCCGCGGATTGAAGACCTCGACAAAGACCGGGCCTTGAGCCGTGTCGACGGTGGTGCTGCGGTCTTCGGTCACGGCCTTGCGAATGGCCGTAAGCGTGGCCGCGTCGAGCGCCAAATCGCCGCTTGTTTCAGAGCCTTGCAAGAAACTTTGAAGGCCGCTCGTGAGGTGCGTGACCAGCACCGCAGCGCGGCCGGCACGGCTCGCAGCAAGCGCCTGTTCCAGGAGCGGCAGCTTCATTCGACGCGCTCGACGAAGACCTGGATCTTGCCGCCGCAGGCGAGGCCCACTTCCCAGGCGCGCTCATTGCTGACGCCGAAGCTCAAGAGGCGCGGCTGGCCGTCGGCGATGCTTTTGAGTCCCTCCTCGATCACCGCGCCTTCGACGCAGCCGCCGGAGACCGAGCCGATGAAGCCGCCGGATTGCTCCAGCGCCAGCTTGGCGCCGACCGGACGAGGCGATGAGCCCCACGTCGACACGACCGTCGCCAGCGCCACGCCCTTGCCGGCGGCGCGCCAATCCGCCGCCTGCTGGAGGATCTCTTCATTGTCGCCCATGCTCTCACCCCGCTTCCCGCCAAGCCGCCGCCGCCTCCAGGCGGCGCGGCCCCGGCCGGGTCAATGCCACGACCAACTCTTCCAGGCTCTCCAGGCTGTGCACCGGACGGAACTCGTCCACATGCGGCAGGATTGCCTTCATGCCTAGTGATTTTGGCGCGAAACCCTCATAACGCAACAGGGGGTTCAGCCAGATCAGCCGGCGGCTCGATTTGTGCAGCCGGTCCATCTCCCGCCCGATGCCGACGCCGGCGTCGCGGTCGAGCCCGTCGGTGATCAGCAGCACGACCGCGCCCTGGCCCAGCACGCGGCGCGACCAGCGCCGATTGAACTCGGCGAGGCACTGGCCAATGCGGGTGCCGCCCGACCAGTCCTCCACCGCGTCCACCACCCGGTCGAGCGCCACATCCACGTCCTTTGCCCGCAGGAAGCGGGTGATGTTGGTGAGCCTTGTGCCGAAGAGGAAAGTGTGGACGCGGTCGCGGTCGTTGGTGACGGCGTGCATGAAATGCAGGAAGAGCCGGCTGTAGCGGCTCATCGAGCCCGAGATGTCGCAGAGCACGACCAGCGGCGGCGGCCGGCGGCGGCGGCGCTTGCGCTTGAGGCTCAGGAGGTCGCTCGAGCGTAGCTGGGCGCGCAAGGTGGCGCGCATGTCGGTGCGGTCGCCGCGCGGATCGGGCGCGAAGCGGCGCGTCGGCACGTCGGCGAGCGGCAGCACCATGCGGCGTATGGCGGCCTTCGCCTGGGCCACCTCGGCGTTCGACATCTTCTCGAAATCCGTCTTCCGCAGCATCTCGCGCTCGGAGAAGGTCATGGCGGCGTCGACCTCGATCTCGGTCTCGCGCGATCGCTCCTCGCCGGTGCCGGCGCCGGCATGCAGCGCCTCGGCGAGCCGGCGGCTCATCTCCTCGCCGGGTTCGGCGGCGCGCAACACCGGCAGCATCAGCGCCATCATCTTCTCCAGCAGCTCGGGGTTGCGCCAGAAGATGTGGAAGGCCTGGTCGAACAGCTCGCGCTGGTCCCTGCGGTTGACGAAGACGGCGTGCAGCGTCCAGTAGAAATCGCCGCGGTCGGCAATGCCGACGGCGCGCACCGCTTCCACCGCCGCCAACACCTTGCCCGGTCCGATCGGCAACCCCGCGGCGCGCAAGGTGCGCGCGAAATACATGATGTTGGCAAGCAGCCGCCCGGCCATCAGCCGGCCGCCGCAAGCTCCTGCTTCACCTGGGTGAGCAGGCGCTGCGCCTCCGAGCCCTGGATCTTGGCGATGTCATCCTGGTATTTCAGCAGCACGCCGAGGGTGTCGTTGATCGCCTCGGGCGTCAGCGCCAGCACGTCGAGCTGGGTCAGCGCATGCGCCCAGTCGATGGTCTCGGCAACCCCCGGCAGCTTGAACAACTCGGTGGTGGCGCGCAGCTTCTGGACGAAGGCGACGACCTCGCGCGACAGGCTCTCGGCGGCGCCCGGCGCCTTCACCTTGAGAATCTCGAGCTCGCGCTCGGCGTCGGGGTAATCGACCCAGAAATAGAAGCAGCGGCGCTTCAGCGCGTCGTGGATCTCGCGCGTGCGGTTGGAGGTGATGACGACGATGGGCGGTGATGCCGCCTTCACCGTGCCGATCTCGGGGATGGTGATCTGGAAGTCGGAGAGGACCTCGAGAAGATAGGCCTCGAACGGCTCGTCGGTGCGGTCGAGCTCGTCGATCAGCAGCACCGGCGGCCCCGCAAGCTCGGGCTCGAGCGCCTGCAGCAGCGGGCGCTTGATCAGGAAGCGGTCGGAGAAGATCTCCTCCTCGACGGTCTCGCGGCTCTCGTTGCCGGCCTCGGCGAGGCGGATCTCGATCATCTGGCGGGCGTAATTCCACTCATAGACCGCCGAGGCGACATCGAGGCCCTCATAGCATTGCAGCCGGATGAGCCGGCGGCCCAGCGTCTCGGCCAGCACCTTGGCGATCTCGGTCTTGCCGACCCCGGCCTCGCCCTCGAGGAAGAGCGGCCGATTGAGGGTGAGCGCGAGATAGACGGCGGTGGCAAGGCTGCGGTCGCCGACATACTTGCCGCGGCGCAACAGCTCCAGCGTGTCGCCGACCGAGGCGGGCAGGGCGGGCATCAGGGTCCGTTCCGAGTGACGGGACGAGTTCTAGGAGATCATGCGCGAGATGGCAATTTCCCTCTCTCCTCCGTGGGAGGAGAGAGGGAGGACACGTGGTCTCAAAGCGGCGCTATCCTGCGGCTTGGACCGCGCGCTTGGCCATCACCGTCACCAGATGGGCGCGGTATTCGGCGCTGGCGTGGATGTCGGAATTGAGGCCGGCGGCGTTTTGCTTGATCGATGCCACGGCATCGGCGCTCCAGGATTTGCCGAGCGCGGCTTCCATCTCCTTCTGGCGGAAGACGACGGGGCCGGCGCCGGTGACGGCGACGCGCACGCCGCCGCCGGTGCGGGCCACCATCACGCCGACCACGGCATAGCGCGAGGCGGGGTTGGGGAATTTGACATAGGCCGCCTTCTCCGGCACGGGGAAGCTCACCGCGGTGATGATCTCATCGGGCGCGAGCGCCGTCTCGAACATGCCCTTGAAGAAATCATCGGCGGCGATCTTGCGCTTGTTGGTGATCACCGTCGCGTTCAAAGCGAGCACCGCCGCGGGATAGTCGGCGGCGGGATCGTTGTTGGCGACCGAGCCGCCGATGGTGCCGCGGTTGCGCACCTGCGGGTCGCCGATATGCCCGGCGAGATGAGCCAGCGCCGGGATGGCGCCGGTCACCACGTCGGAGGTGGCGACCTCGACGTGGCGGCTCATCGCGCCGACGACCACCGCATTGCCGTCGCGCTTGATGCCCTTGAGCTCGGCGATGCGGCCGAGATCGATGAGGTCGGAGGGCCTGGCGAGGCGCTGCTTCAAGGTCGGGATGAGCGTCATCCCGCCGGCGAGCAGCTTCGCCTCTTCCTTGCCAGCGATGGCCTTGGCCGCGTCGGCGAGGCTCTGGGGCCGCTGATACTCGAAATTATACATGGCTTCGCTCCCTTATTCCGCCGCGCGGGGCATGGTCTTGTCGGCGATCGCGCGCCACACGCGCTCGGTCGTCGCCGGCATCTCGAGATCGCGGATGCCGAGCGGCGACAGCGCGTCGACCACCGCGTTCATGATGGCCGCCGGCGCTCCGATCGCGCCGGCCTCGCCGCAGCCTTTGACGCCGAGCGGGTTGTGCGTGCACAACGTCGCGTGGGTGGCCACGTCGAAGGACGGCAGGTTGTCGGCCCGCGGCATGCAGTAATCCATGAACGAGCCGGTGACGAGCTGGCCGTCCGCGTCATAGACGGCATTCTCGTAGAGCGCCTGGCCGATGCCCTGGGCGAGACCGCCATGCACCTGGCCTTCGACGATCATCGGGTTGACGATGCGCCCGAAATCGTCGGCGGCGGTGAATTTGACCACCGCCACGCCGCCGGTGTCGCGGTCGATCTCGACCTCGGCGACATGGCAGCCGGCGGGGAAGGTGAAGTTCTTGGGGTCGTAGAACGCGGTCTCGTCCAGGCCGGGCTCGAGCTCCTCGATGGGATAGTTGTGCGGCACATAGGCGGTGAACGCCACCTGGCCGAAGGCGAGCGTCTTGTCCGTGCCGGCAACCGAATAGGTGCCGTCCTTGAACTCGATATCCGCCTCGGCCGCCTCGAGCAGATGGGCGGCGATCTTCTTGCCCTTGTTCACCACCTTGTCCATCGCCTTGACCAGCGCCGAGCCGCCGACCGGCAGCGAGCGCGAGCCATAGGTCCCGAGGCCGAAGGGGATCTTGGTGGTGTCGCCATGAACGACGTCGATCATCTCGAGCGGCACGCCAAGCCGGTCGGAGACGAGCTGGGCAAAGGTCGTCTCGTGGCCCTGGCCGTGGCTGTGCGTGCCGGTGAAGACGGTGATGCTGCCCGTCGGATGGACGCGCAGCTCCGCCGTCTCGTAGAGCCCGGCACGGGCGCCGAGCGCTCCCGCCACGGCGGAGGGCGCGATGCCACAAGCCTCGATATAAGTGGCGATGCCGATGCCGCGCAGCTTGCCGCGCTTGGCCGCCTCCTGCCGGCGCTGCTCGAAGCCGGCATAATCAGCCGCCTTCAATGCCATGTCGAGGGTGGTGAAGTAGTCGCCGCTGTCATAGGCGAGCGCCACCGGCGTCTGGTAAGGATAGGCGTCCTTCGGGATGAAGTTGCGCCGGCGCAGCTCCGCCGGATCGGTCTTCAGCTCGCGCGCCGCCGCGTCGACGAGGCGCTCGACGACGTAGCAGGCTTCCGGCCGCCCGGCGCCGCGATAGGCGTCGACCGGCACGGTGTTGGTGAAGACCGACTTGACCTCGACATAGACGGCCGGCGTGGTGTAGGTGCCGGCGAGCAGCGTGCCGTAAAGGTAGGTCGGGATCGCGGTGGCGAAGGTGGAGAGGTAGCCGCCAAGATTGGCGATGGTGGCCACCCGCAACGCCAGGAACTTGCCCGCCTTGTCGAGGGCGAGTTCCGCCCGGGTGACGTGGTCGCGGCCTTGCGCGTCGGAGGCGAAGCTCTCGCCGCGCTCGGCCGTCCATTTGATCGGCCGGCCGACGCGGGAGGAGGCCCAGGTCACGATCGCCTCCTCGGCGTAATGATAGATCTTCGAGCCGAAGCCGCCGCCGACATCGGGCGCCACCACGCGCAGCTTGTGCTCCGGAAGCTGCAGTACGAAGGCGCCCATCAGCAGCCGGATGACATGGGGGTTCTGGCTCGTGGTGTAAAGCGTGTACTCGCCGGTGGCGCGGTCGTATTCGCCGATCGCCGCGCGCGGCTCCATCGCGTTGGGCACCAGGCGGTTGTTGACGATGTCGAGCCGGGTCACATGCGCCGCCTTGGCGAAGGCGGCGTCGACCGCGGCTTTGTCGCCGAGATGCCAGTCGTAGCAGAGATTGCCCTTGGCCTGCTCGTGGAGCTGGGGCGCGCCGGGCTTCAGCGCAGCCTCGGCGGAGACCACGGCGGGCAACGGCTTGTAGTCGACGACGATCAGCTCCGCCGCGTCCTTGGCCTGAGCCCGCGTCTCGGCGATGACGACGGCAACGGGATCGCCGATATGCCGCACCTTGCCTTGCGCCAGCACCGGATGGGGCGGCTCCGCCATGGGCGAGCCGTCCTTGGAATGGATCAGCCAGCCGCAGGGCAGGCCGCCGATCGGCATGTCGGCACCGACAAAGACGGCGAGCACGCCCGGCGCGGATTTTGCCTTGGTGGCGTCAATGCCCTTGATCTCGGCATGGGCATGCGGGCTGCGCAGGAGGAAGGCATGGATCTGGCCCGGACGGTTGATGTCGTCGGTGTAGGTGCCTTTGCCCGTGAGGAAGCGTGCGTCTTCCTTGCGGCGCACGGGCGCGCCGATCCCGGTGGCGGCCATTATCCGGCCCTCCCCATCGCCTCGGCGCCGGCCTTGATCGCCTTCACGATGTTATGATAGCCGGTGCAGCGGCAGATATTGCCTTCGAGCCATTCGCGGATCTGGCGCTCGGTCGGGTTCTTGTGTCGCTTGGCGAAGTCCACGGCGCTCATCACCATTCCCGGGGTGCAGAAGCCGCATTGCAGCCCGTGATGCTCGCGGAAGGCCTCTTGCATCGGGTGCAGCGCGTCGCCGCCGGCGAGCCCTTCGATGGTGGTCACGTGCGCGCCGTCGGCCTGCAGCGCCAGCAGCGTGCAGCTCTTCACGGAATCGCCGTTCATATGCACGACGCAGGCGCCGCATTGGCTGGTGTCGCAGCCGACATGGGTCCCGGTGAGAGCGAGCTGCTCGCGCAGGAGCTGGACGAGAAGGGTGCGCGGCTCGACGGTGGCTGTGACCGATTTGCCGTTCACCGTAAGGGTCACGGTGGCCATGGATTTCACTCCCTTGTATTCGTTGTCCCTACCGTTTCTCGCGACGCCGTGCCGGTCAAGGCCGCCCGGAGCGCCGCGGGGACGAGGATAGGGCGAGTTTCGTGCGCCGGAGGCGCCCGGTCAAGCCGGTCAATGCCCGCCGAGCGTGAAGAGATAGAGCAGCACCGCGACGATGATCACCAGCCCCGTCACCCACACCGCCGGGGGGAGCCGGAACGCGGGAGCGGCGGCCGGTGCGGGCGGGGGAGCCGCTGCCTCGGCGGCGGGGGCGACGGCGGCGCCCACCGCGGCGGAGAAGCGCGCGAAGAAATCCTCCGCCATCTTGCGCGCGGTGGCGTCGATCAGGCGCGAGCCGATCTGCGCCAGCTTGCCGCCGACATGCGCCTCGACGGCATAGCTGAGCTTGGTGCCGCCATCGGCATCGCTGAGCTTGACGGTGGCGCCGCCCTTGGCGAAGCCCGCGGCGCCGCCGCTGCCTTCGCCGGTGATCTTGTAGCCGTTGGGCGGATCGAGGTCGGAGAGCGTCACCTTGCCGCCGAAGCGCGCCTTCACCGGACCGACCTTGGCGGTGACCTTGGCCTGCAGCTCGGTGTCGGAGAGCTTCTCGATCTCCTCGCAGCCCGGGATGGATTGCTTCAGGATCTCGGGGTCGTTGAGCGCGGCCCACACCTTCTGGCGCGGTGCGGGGATCAGGAACTCTCCGGTCATGTCCATGACGGCTTTCCTCCGGGCGTTTCTTGAGCGGCGGCGAGCCTATCGCGCGCGCGTCGGGCGGGCAAGAATGGAGGCGCGAGACGGCGCCGCGCCGGGGATTGCGCTTGACGGGTGGGACGCCAGGGCTTAAGCCCCCGCCCGGTTCCGCGGAAGAGACAGTGCCGGCGGAGACGATTGAACCACTGTGCGCGCTGCGCAAGCGCGAAGAGTGACTTTTTGTGCTCGATGCCGGCGGAAGCGCGGCATCGAAGCCTATGCGCCGACCGACAATGTACCGGAGCTCTCTGCGCGCACCGATGGCGAAGGCCGGCCGGCTGTCTTTTCGGAGTGGTTGAGAGCGAGCCGCGCCGCTGCTGATGACGGTATTTTCGTGCCGTCGGTGCGCGGCGGTATGCTGGCCGGCGTATGAGGTATCCCTCTGGCCGCTGTGAGACCAGCGGCGCGCGAAAACCGTCAAGGTTGCGGGGTCTGTTTCACCTCGCTGCTCGGGCGAACCGCTTCCCTGTGCTCATAACTGCGCGACGCCCTTGCGTGGGGGAGCGGTGGCAAAGGGGGCCGATAGGCGGAGAATTCACCGCGTAGCTGTTGAACGAGAAATAGCGGGCGTCTTCGTGCATCATCTAATGTTCGCCAGAGGTATTCCCCAAGAACGCCAAGCATCATAAGCTGCAAGCCGCCGAGCAGAAGCACCAGCACGCTCAGTTGGGTCAATCCCGGAACGAGGGTGCCGTATAAGATGCGGTTGATGATCTGAACCGCCATGAACAGGAACGTCAGCGCGGCGATGATTATGCCGACAAGCGAGCCGATCCGTATCGGCAGCATCGAAAACGACACGATGATGTCGACAGCCGCTCTCAGCTTGCGTTGAAATGACCATTTCGAACGCCCGACCTCGCGCCTTTGCCGCTGGTAGGCGATTTGCGTCTGCCGAAAGCCGGTAAAAAGCGCAAGAGTGGTAATGCTGCGATTTCGCTCGGGAAAAGCGTTGAGAGCGTCGACCACGATGCGATCGAGGAGACAAAAGCCGCCGCTCCCCGATGCGGGAAAATTCGGCAGGGCAATGCGGCGAATGGTCGCCGCGAATACCCGCGAGAAGAAGCGGTCTGCCGCAGGATCGTCCCGGGCCGCGCGCACCGCCCAAACCACATGAAAACCCTCGCGCCATCGCTCCAGCAGGCGCGGGATCTCCCGTGGGTGGTCCTGCAAGTCCCCGGCGATTACAACCGCAGCATCGCCGTCTGCGAACTGCAGACCCGCCGAGTCGGCGATGGCGCCGCCGTAATTGCGCGAGAGCTGAATGATCTTCACGCGGGGATCAACGGTATTGGCTTCGCAGAGCAGCGCAAAGGTGTCGTCACTGCTGCCGTCGTCAACGAAGAGGAATTCCCAGGCGAAGCCGACCGTTCCATCGGCCATCTGCCGCAGCGCATCGCACATCGGACGAACGTTCCCGCTTTCATTATAGACGGGGACGATCACCGAGATTAGCGGCGAATTGTCGGAGTGATTTTGGGCGGTGCTAGGCATGTCCATACGATCTCCGTTGCGGACGCCAAGACATAGCGGCAACATCAGCCGATACGCTCGGCAACCGCGACATGACAACGGCGATTGCGGCCCTCCCGACCAAGGTCGCGAAGCAGGGCGGTCGTCTCGTCAAGATGCGCAACATCGCTCGTGGCGATCAGTTCTTTGTGCCGCATCCAGCCCAGTACCATCGCCAGCAATGATGTTCCACGGACAGAATTAACCCTCAGGCCATTGCGGCTCAACATGGCGACCAGCTCCGCCTCCGTGAAGCAACGGGTGCGCATCGTCGCGTCGCCCTCGCCGTCGACAATCGAATGAGAATGGCTCGAGTCGAGCATCGGCGCGATTCCGTGATAAAGGAGCCGGAGGAACAGCCCTCCCTCGTAATCGCGCTCGGAGAGAAGCATTTTTCCCCCGCGCTTGAGAACACGCACGCACTCGCGCAGACCGCGCTCGTAATCATCGTTGAGGTAATAGAGACTCTCGATTGCCAGCACTGTCGAGGCGCAGCCAGTGGCAAGTGGCAAGGATCTTGCGTCTGCCTCCAGTAGCAATACGCGTTCCAACCAGTCGGGAGCCTCTGCTTTTATCCGTGAGCGGAGGCGAGCAAGCGCTTCCGCGACCGCGTCAACGACAACGACGCGCTGGAATCCCTGCTCGAGCCAAGGCCGTGTATTTCGACCATCGCCGCCGCCGACATCGACGATGACTGCTTCCACGGACGGGGGGCGCACTTCGCGCAGATATTCGTGATAGATCGGCGTGTCCAGCGCGCTCATGGCGTATGGGATTTTTGCTCGTTCCCAGAAATGCGCGCCGCCGAGCCTCTTATAGATCCTGATGTTATCGTCCTCCTTCGTCATAGGCATACGGACGATCCCCGATTCGACCAGGCCCACATCGGAGCCGTCCTGCCGCACCAGGCGGTTGTCCCGAAGCGTCAACGCCTGGTCAGTCTGCGGACATCGGAGGATTTCCAACGCCCATAAAGGAAGATCGGCGAATCGATCGGTCACGAATGCCTGTCCCGGTAATGGACATGCTTGACGCTGATCCGGTTCCGAGGCGGCGCGTTCATAGCGCGCATTGCGCCTTGATGCCGGCGCTATGAGCGAAGGAGACAAGGGCTTCGCGCAGCGCCGGGTATTGGGCGCTGCATATTATCCGGCCCATTGAATCGGCCGCGAGCACGCCGCCGAGGAGCGGAGTCTGAAGCTTGGTGAAGCCGTTGCACTCCGCCGGCGGAGAAAACAGACCATCCGCGGCCTCCAGCGTGAGATACTCGCCGAGATTTCCGATATCGGTCGCAACGCCATTGCCGAAAACGACAGCCAATCCTGCCGCGCGTGCACCGCGCGCAAGTGCCAGGGATTCCGAGATACCAAAGTTCTTGAACAGTTTCAATTTCACTCCATAGGAGCCCATCGCCGCCGCACGCGCAATATCGTCTTCATCGTAGATGCATTCATCGAGAAGGATGGGCGCGAGTCCGGCGCGGCAGAGGGATTCCATGTCGGACCAGGCCTCGCGATGAACCGGCTGCTCGAACCAAAGCAGGCGCGAGGAGGCACAATCCGCGAGCAAGGCGGCAAAACGACGCGCATCCTCCGCCGAAAAGCCCTGGTTCGCGTCGAAGACCACGTGGAACCGGCGATCCGGAAATTCCTGAAGGGCGCAGCGCGCAGCCTGCGCATTGGCGTCGAGCGAGCCGCCCACCTTCACCTTGATGTAGGCGAAGCCAAGATCAAGCTGCTGGGCGATTGCAGCGCGGAAACGGGTAAGGGGGATTTCACCAGAGACCGGCGCATTGAGCGGAAATCGATTGGGCGCGGCCTGGGCCAGATAGCGCGGCAGCTCGACCGCTGTCATTACCGCCGAGGCGGCAAAGGGATTGCGAGCCCGTTCGCCGCGCGCGCGGCGAATGAGGGTTTCTTCGTTCCTCGCTGCGTCGCCTTCGAGAATTCTGGCGATTGTCGCACATATGCTTTCCGTAGTTTCCCATCCATATCCGGGTAGCGCCACGGCCTCGCCGAGTCCGACATCGCCATCTTCGTCCTCGGCATAGACCCAGATCGACTCGTAGGCCGTCAGCCGGGCAAACGACAGATCGTAGGGTTTCTCCAGCGGACAGGACGTTCGGCCCCAACCGAGCCGCCTGAAACGGCGCGTTCCGGCCTTAGGATCCGACGGCATTTCGGCGTAGACGGATGGAAGCCTCCCGTGCCATTCGCGCTTCCCGGTCATCGACCATGAGGCGGCGACGCTTTAGCCGGTCATCCTCGGCATCCTTGTTCGCGCTTAGCACGTAGCCGACCGGATGGTACCGGTGGCCCGGGTTGACGCTGAGCGCCAAACGACCGGCCGCGAGACGGCCCGCCATCGCGATTGCGTTTTTCAAGCCGTCAACGAGCTGATCAACGTCGACCACGGCGTCCCCGACGATACGACCAACGAGCGGCCGCGACATGACGGTATGGTGACGCAGGAACGAGGTCATCAGCCGGATCGAGTAGGTGTCGTATCCGGCGCTCTCCGTCAAGGTGATCGGCGCCACGAGAAGATCCGACCAGGCGTAGTCGCCACGCCGCAGGTAGCGGGTTCGTTCGATGAAAGTCTGATAATTGCCGACCATTCGCGAACGGTCCCGGGCCGTGGCCACCACCGGAATCAAAGCGTCGTGGTGCAGCAGATTGGCGTGCAGCTCCGGTAGATCGTCGTTTTCCGACTTGATGATACAGCGATAGACATCGTCGATGTCGATGTGCGTAGGACAGATGTCGCAGGCAATGCAGCGCTTGATGCTGCGTCGGGTCAAATCCACGACGGTTGCCTTCATATGCGATCTCAATTGCGCGGCCAGCGCGTCGACGATGCGCTGCGCAATTCCGTCGACATCCTCGAGGATCAGGAAGAGCGCGCCGGGCAGTGTGTTAAGTTGGCGCGTCGTCGCCAAGGCCGGTAATACCTTGGCCATTCGCCGTCCGACGCCCATCGAGGTGTCGATGCCGTACATATCCTTGTGCATCGTCCCGACGTCGCCGGCATGTCCGGTGCCGCCATATTGAGCGGTGGTGTCGCTGTCGTTGCCCACCGCGAGCATCCCTAGGCCGAGCATGTCGATCATTTGGTAGATCAAGGTCGTTTCCTGCCCGCCGTTGCGCTTTGCGCCGACCGCGATGCCGCCATAGAGTCGCCCCGCGAGGCCCTCGCGCAGCGAGCGGTCTCGGGCGATAAAGTCGATGAGGCTTTCGGCCAGACTGCCGCGGTCGCCGAAATACACCGGCCCCGAAAGGAGCAGCCCATCGGCCTCAAGCAAAGCCTGGCGAAGACGCTCTGGATGGCGGAGGTTGCCATTCGTGTCGAAATACTCGGCGAGCGACAGATGCGCGACCTCGGCGCCTTCCTGCGCCGCCGCCCACAGCGCCGCAGCCAAAGCCACTTCGGAATTGCTAAGCCCGCTTTGGCCGTTGGATTTCGCCAGGTTCCGATAGATCTCGAGAAACGTCCTACCCTCGCGGCGGCCGGCCTGGAGAAAGTTCTCAAGGTGCAGTTCCGACTCACGGGTCAGGAATTGCATCAGCGACGCCTTGTCCGAATTTTCGGCAAGCTGCTCGACGAGCCGCCGGTTGCCGCCGCCCCATCGTGCGTTGCGCAGGCTCGCGGCAATACCGAGCAACCGTGGCGCACATGCAGTCATGTCAAAGTTCCCCCCGGCGAGGATAGCCTAACAGGCGGGAAAGTTTCACCTTTGCGCCGGCAAAAGTCAAACGCTGCGACCCGGCTGGGAGGTTGCCGCGCGCCACAACGCATTGATCGCGCCGGCCGGTGCGGTGGGAATGCGGCGTGACGCGACGTGCGACAAAAGGTCCAGCAAAAAGGTCCGAATTCCTCGACCGGGATGGCGTGCGGCCAGCAGCCGCGCGGGATCGTGAAAGAAGCCTTTGGTCGTGACATAGAAGGGGTCGGTAGGGGCGTTCACATAGACGATGTTCGGATGGAAATCGAGCACCTTGAGGCCCGGACGCTCGAGGCCGAGACGGGCGAAGTCGAAATCGGTGACGCCGTTCATGATGTCGAAATGATCGGCATAATAGGTCGGGATCTCGATGATGCCATGATGCTTCCAGAACGGCCGCAACCCGTCGACGAACGGCATTTGATAGCTACAGTCATATTCGATGCCGAGACGACGATAGAGCGGCAGGAGGGTCGAATCGTAATGGAGGCTGTGGGAACGGACACCCTTGGCTTCGGGGGCGAAAGCGAGCGTCGTCGTGACCACGTGGTCCTGGACCTCCTCATCGGATCGGGTTGCGGCATCCGGTAGGCGTCGATAGGTGTCGCTGCTGCGGCGAAAATTCGGATGAAGCCCACGCTCGTGGCCCGGCACCACCACCCCTGCATGGGTCACGAAAAACGTCGCGACAATTCCATGGTCATCGAAGAGCGCCCGCAAATCGTCGAGCACGGCTGGTGACGCCCATTCCACATCGACGGTGAAGCAGACCGTGTTAGGAGCGAGACCATCGGGCCAGCGAAAATCGCTCGGGATCATGCGGTGCGCCTGGGGGAAAGAGACCGGCCGGCATTGTAGCCGCTTCAAACTTGGGGTAAAAGATGATCGCCATGATTGCGGTTCGGCGAGGTGAACAGGAGGCCGCTATTCTGCGCCGCTCGATCGATCCGGATACCGCCGCGCGGGCTCAGCCTTTCCACCGGCCGTTTGGACGGTAGCGCCCGCGATGGAGGAGGTGGTCGTTCTCGGAGCAGAGGCCCAGGCGGCGAGTTCGCTCGCCTTGGCGTTTCCCGAGCGGCGCTTCGTTTTCGTCAGCGATTGTCCCGTCATCGACGGATGGGATCTGGCGAATGTTCGCATGCTCTACAGTGAGCCGCAGCAGGCTTTGCGCTATGTGGCGGGAAAGGAATCAGTGCCGCTGTCGGCGCGGTGGCGGCAGGATCCGGAGGCAACAAGCCTCTCGAGTCTTTTCCCCCTGATCGACGATCGCCTCCCCGGTAGCATTGTGCCGTTGCTGCGCCATCCATCGACGGTAATGCGCGCGATCGCCAAAGGAGATCGGTGGCATCGCCCCGATTATCCGGTGGCCGGTACGGCATCCGAGCTTGCCGATCTCGCCGATCCTCACGGCTGCGGGCTGGTCTATCAGGAGTTCATCGCCAATAAGGGAACGGTGATGGCCATCGGCCGGCGCGCGAGATCGGGCTTTGTCGCAATAGGGCTCTTTCGCGTCCTGATGGAGCGGTTCTTTCGCATCGATCTCCTGCAAGCGGCAGAAAGCGTCGCGATGCCGGATCTCTGGAATGCCTCCCGGGCGGTACTTGCGGCGCTTTCCTGGCAAGGCTGGTTTACCATGAATTGGCTCCTAAGCGATGCCGAGCCGCGTCTTTCGGCCTTTCGCCCGGTTCCCAAATCCGTCTTCGGCTGCTTCCGCAGGGCCGGCATCGATCTGTTCGTTCCTCCCGTCGAAGATACGCTCCTTCCCCCGGGGTTGCGCATGGTCGCGGCGCCTCATTACGCGGAGTTTCAATGGCTCAGGGGATAGTCGATGTTCTCGTGCTTTCCGCCAGCGCATCGGCGGTCAACTACATCAAGACTCTCGCCGGCAATCCCGGCATAAGATTGCACGTCACCGATGCCGATCCCTATTGCCCAGGGCTCTACGATCGCGGAGTCATACCGGCCTGGCTGCCGCGCGCGCGAGAGACCGGAGCCTATCGTGCCGCGCTCGACCGGCTACTCGTGGATCGCGGCATCGACGTGTTGATCCCGACTTCCGATTACGATGTCGAGGCGGTCGTCGATTATCTGCATGACGGCTGGTCGCCAAAGCCGCGTTTGTTTCGGCCGCCGTGGCGGGCTCTCCATGATCTCTCCAGCAAGGAGCGTCTGATGGCACGCGTCGGCGACGCGTTGCCTCACGTCGTGCCGCGAACCTGGAGATCGGGCGAAGCTACCGCCGGTATACCCCATCCCGTCGTGGTGAAGCCGATCGCGGAAAGCGGCGGGAAGGGCGTCAGCATCGTTCATCGCTCCGAAGACCTGCCCGCGGCGCTTGCGCGCGCGACGGCCCTCTATGAGGAGGCATATGTCGTTCAGGAATTCGTCCCGGGGCGTACTTATGTGGTGACGCTGGTCTATGATCAGGTGGGCCGGCTTGTCGTCGCGGTACCAATGCGCTCGAATCTGACATTCTTCACCTGGGGCGGCGGCGGCTGTGCCGGAGAGCTTGTGGACGCTCCGGAACTGCAGCACCTCAGCCACGCCGTGATCGAGGCCTGCGGCGGCTGGTGTGGGCCAATCAACCTCGAATGGCGCCATCACAGCGAGACCGGCGGCTATTATCTGATGGAAGCCAATTGTCGGCTCAACGGCTACAGCTACCTCACGACCATGAATGGGCTTTCGCTGCCGCGGGTTGTCCTGTCGCTGCTCCTCGAATCGCCATTGCCGCCACTTGACCTGCCTCCGTCGCGCAGCCGCCGGAATTTCGTACTCGGCTACCGTGAGACGGCGGTTGACCGGTGGATCGTGGACCCAGGCTGATGATGAACGTGCCGAGTCCGCCGGTCATGATTGCACCGCTCGATCGGGACGAAGAGGCGCAGTGGGGAAGATTTCTCGAGACCGCGGATCATGCGACGGTGTTCCACGACCTTCGCTTTCTCGCCTACCATCCGCCTGGACGTTTCCGGTTTCACCATCTGGTAGCACGGCGTGCAGGTGAGATCGTGGCGCTTCTGCCTGGCGGCTTTGCCGCTGACGACGAGCGCCCGATGTTTGTCTCGCCGCTCGGCGGATCGGTCGGCGGGCCGGCACTGAAGCCCGATCTTGCCGCGAAAGACATTTTGGAGCTTGTTGCTTCGTTTCAGAACCACGCTCGCGTGCAAGGCTGGTCCGGCATCGAGATGACGCTGCCCCCTGCGATCTACCATGAGCGTGCTTCCGACATACTGGGCTTCTCGCTGTTTTTTCGGGGCTTCCGGCTGACGAATCGGTGGCTCTGCCCGATGATCCCGCTTATACCGGGCAGGCGAGACCAGTATCGAGGACTGTTCCGCGGCACCTATGCCAACCGCGTGCGTGCCAACTTGAGAAGGGGATTTTCCATCGTCGATGGCGGAGTCGAGCAGCTCGAGAATTTCCTCGCCGTTTTCCGTGACACCTATGAGCGCCATGGCGTTTCCGCCACCCACGCTCCGGAGGAAATTGCCGACCTGCTGCGGCGGCTGCCGGAGCGCGTCAGACTCCATATCGCGCTGTTCCATGGCGAGCCGGTGGCTGGCCTTCTGGTATTCCTTATCAATCCGCGGGTCGCATATACGTTCTACATTTGCATGAGCGCCGCCTACCCGCGCGAATCCGGCAACGTGTCGGCCGTCGCCTCTCTGATCGATTGGCTGTCAGAACGTCATTATCGCTGGCTCGACCTCGGCCCGACTGCTCGGGCGTCCAGCTTCAATGCAGGCGTCACCTTCTTCAAGGAAGGTCTCGGCGCGATCGGCCAATGCCGCGACCAATGGCGCTGGATCGCAACGGACGAAGTTTCCGCCGTCGCGAACTGATGGTCGTTCAAAATGGGCAGCGAAGAAATCAACCGATCGTCCCTTGACGCCGCCCCCCGAAGCCTGTCGCTGCCCGCGACCGCAGTCATTTTCGTTCTGCTCGTCGCCGTGCTTTGCGTTGCCTTCATGCTCAATGCCAATTTTCTGCTGTTTGGGCTTGATGGAATGGATTGGACGATCACCTTCGCGACGCAGGCGTTGGATAAAGTTCCGTTCACGCAGGAGGGCGTCGACCCGCTGCAGGGCAGCTTTGATGCCTATGTTCCTGTCTTTCGCGAGTATCTGCTGCCGGACGCGCTGGCGCTCATCTTCTCTCACGCGCCGGCGAGCAGGGTTGTGATCTACGCGAACTACGGGGCGTTCCTGCTTCTCGCGGCCTATCAGTGTGCTCGCCGAACGGGATTCGACCGGCCGGCGGCGCTCTTGGGGGGATTCATGCTGCCGGTTGTGAGTCTCCCGGTTTTTTTCAATCACACGAGCCAGTTCTATCCGCTCTTCTCGCTCAATCCGCACATTTCCCAAATCGTCGCCATGTCGCTGCTGATTGTCGCCGCATTTTGGGCGATCGACGGTCGATCGCCGGCGCGGTCGATCGCCTTGATCTTCGTCCCGGCTCTCTGCGTCGTTCTGTCGATTCTTGGCAACGCCGGCGGCTTCGTTCTGCTGGTGCCGGCGACGGCCATCTACGGCGGCGCATCCCTGTTTCTGCGACAAGATCGGCGCGATCGGGCGATGCGTGTTGTCGCGATCGCGCTGGCGATTGTCGTCCCCGCCGCGCTCGGGATGATCACGTATTACCGCGGCCTTGTCGGCTACACTGCCTATAACTTCTTTTCTGACGAGTTCGAGCAGACCCGCGCCAGTCTCTTCTCGGCCTCGACGCTCTACTGGCTCTCGCCCTTTGGAAAATACGCGATCGCCGGCGGCCTGCTGGGTGCGGCCGGCATCGCCCTGATGCAGCGCGGCGGACTGCGCCTCTTCGCGCTGACCCATCTTGCCGCAACCTTGGGCGTTCTGACCGCTGCTACCGCCGTTGTGACCTATGCCGACTGGTACAAGGGACCTTCGCCGGTTTATTTCGAGATTGCATTCTGGCCCTACAGCTTGTTCTTCGGCGCGGCCGTCGTTCTGGCAGTCGGCGGAGCGATTCTGCGCCTATTGGCGCGAATCGCGCGGGTACGCGCCGTCGTCGCGATCGCGCGACAAAGCGCGGCAACGATTCTCGTGATCGTGGCGGGAATTGTGCTCGTCTATGACGTCGCTGGAGCGTTGCGGTCGCCGCAAAGGCAAATCAGCAAGAATCAGTTCTTTCCGATCCGGCCGACGGCGATCACCGATTATCTCGCGAAAACCACCGCGCTCAAGCCGGGAGCGCCTTTCAAAGGCCTTGTTGCGACGGTCGACGGCATTGATGGCAATTCGTCAATCGATTGGTTCGTGTTGCACGATCGCGACGCCGAGCTATGGCAAAAGACGGGTAACGACCACCGTATCGTTGGACTCAAATACTTTGGCATTCCGACCCTGTTCGACTACTCGACATACATGACGCCGCCCTACTATTTGCTGCTGAGCGATTTTCTGTCGCGCCCCGCCGATCGGCAGGTCCGCTCGATCGTGCTGCTGTCGCGACTCGATGCGCCAATAATGCAGCTCTGGGGCGTGCGCTATGTGATCGTGGACTCGGATTCCGGGATCGGAACGACGGTTGCGACCGTAGCCGTCCCCGGCGGGCCCGCACTCTTGCTCAAAGAGCTGCTCGATCCCAATCTCGGCGACTATTCGCCGACCGAGGCGATCCAGGTGCCCGATTACCGGTCCGGACTGCGGATCTTGCATGGAAGCGGCTTTGACGGTCGAACGCGTGTGGTCACCGACAGCACGCTCGATGGGCCGTTTGTCGCGGCGAGCAGCGTTCAGCTCGTTTTCGAAAGGGACGGGTTTCACATAAGCGCGCAAAGTCGCAGTCGCTCACTGCTCGTTCTGCCGGCGCAGTATAGTCACTGCTGGTCCGTCCAAGGCTCGGGGGAGCCGCATCTTTTCCGCGCCGATCTCATGCAGTTGGGCGTCAGCTTTTCCGGCGCCCTTGATGCCGAACTTGTCTTTCGCTATGGCCCCCTTTTCGCGGGGCAATGCCGCGTCGACGACGCCAACGATATGATCAGGCTTCGCATTGGCGAGGCACGCGAATATGATGCGGCTGACGCTGGCAAGCCGTGATTGGCCGCAAGACCATTGGATGGGGGTAGGATGAGCATCAGAATCGGCGTGGTCGGATTCGGCTACTGGGGGCCGAATCTTTTCCGCGCCTTCGCAAGCCATCCCGGCTACGAAGTGATCGCCGTCGCTGACCCACGCGGCGTCAATCGGGAGAAGGCGCGGCGCATCGACGGAAGGTTGCTGACTTTCGATGACGGAGCGGAGCTCATTGAAAGCGGCAAGATCGACGCTGTGGCGATTGCGACGCCGGTCGCGACCCATCGAGAGCTTGCGGCTCGCGCGCTCCGCCGCGGAAAGCACGTCCTTGTCGAGAAGCCGCTCTGCACGCGAGCCGAGGAGGGCGTCGAGCTTATCGAGCTTTCGAAGCGCCACGGTGCCGCGCTGCTCGTCGATCACGTCTACGTCTTCCATGACGCCGTGCGGAAGATGAAGGGGCTCAAAACCTCCGGCGCGCTCGGCGCGGTCTCCTATTATGACTCGCTTCGCGTCAATCTCGGCCTGTTTCAGCCGGACATGAATGTCCTGTGGGATCTGGCGCCGCACGATCTCTCGATCATTGATTATCTGTTCGAGGAGGAGCCGGTCCATATCGAGGCGACCGGCTATTCGCACGTCAATTCACATCTTCCCGACATCGTCTATGTGACCGCGCATTATGCCTCGCGCATGATCGCTCACCTCAATTTGAGCTGGATGTCGCCGGTCAAGGTACGGCGGATCGCCATCGGCGGCAGCCGACAGATGGTGGTGTGGGACGATCTCAATCCGGAAGAGCGACTCAAGATCTACAACAGCGGCATCGATGTCCGCCCCGAGGACGAGCGGAGCGCCATCGTCCCCACCTACAGGATCGGCGACATTTATTCGCCGCGGCTACAGGGGAACGAACCTCTTGCCCGGCTCGTCGATCATTTCGGCAGGGTCGTTTGCGACAACGAGCGCTCCGACGTCGACGGGGCGGCAGGACTACGCATCGTCCGCCAGCTCGAGGCCGCGCAGAAGGCGCTCGACGCGAGCCTCGACAAGGTGTCCGGCCGAAAGCCTTCCGCGCCCTTGCGGCCGCCCGCGTCATGAAGAAGCGGGCGCTGGTCACCGGCGGCGCCGGCTTCATCGGCAGCCATCTGGTGGACCGGCTCGTCGAGCGTGATCGTGCCGTCACCGTTCTGGACGACTTCAGCACCGGTCGGACCAAAAACCTTGCCGAGGCGCAACGACGCGGCGATGTGAGGATCATCGAGGGATCGGTGCTCGATCCCAAAGCCCTCGACGCGGCAATGACCGACATCGACCGCGTCTTTCATCTTGCCGTGCAATGTGTCCGGCGATCGCTGAGGCGACCGGTCGAAAATCACGAGATCAACGCCACGGGTACTTTGCTGGCGCTCGAAGCAGCGCGACGGGCGGAGGTGGGCTGCTTCGTCTACTGCTCATCCTCGGAAGTCTATGGGAATTGCGGCGGCGACCGCCTCAACGAGGAGTCGACGCAATGCGCGCCCGTCACGGTTTACGGCGCAGCGAAGCTTGCTGGAGAATATTATGCCAAGGCCTATTGGCAGACTTACGGCCTGCCGGTGGTCATCGTCCGTCCGTTCAATGCCTATGGTCCGCGCGAGCATGAGAGCGGCGATCTTGGCGAGGTCATTCCGCGATTCATCATCCGCCTGCTCAACCGCCTGCCGCCTGTCGTGTTCGGTTCCGGCGAGAATGGCAGGGATTTTACCTACGTCACGGAGATCGCGCACGGTATTGCGCTTGCCGGCGATTGCGACGCGCTGCTGGGGCGCGTCGTCAATCTCGCTTATGGCAAGATGATTACGATCAGCGAATTGGCCGAGGCGGCCGCGCAGGTTTGCGGCTGTCCTGAAATCCGGCCACTGCACATCGAGGCCCGGCCGGGCGACGTCATGGCGCTCCGGGCCGACATCAGCCTGGCGCACCGGCTTCTCGGCTTCCAAGCCGCGATCGATCTCCACGAGGGGCTATCCCGCTATCTCGCTTGGTTTCGCGCGCATCACAATGACGTCTCGGTCCTGCTCGAGGCGGAGCCGCGCAATTGGTAGAGCAGCCCTCCGACGGCGATCCCATCGCCTTCGCGCGCCCCTTCTTCGGAGAGGCCGAGGCGGAAGCCGCAGCCGACGTCGTGCGCAGCGCCTGGGTCGTCGGCGGGCCGCGCCTCCAGGAGTTCGAGCGCCGCTTCGCCGAACGCTGCGGCGCCGCCCACGCGGTTGGGGTGTCGAGTTGGACGACGGGCGCGTTCCTCGTGCTCCATGCCTGGGGCGTCGGCCCCGGCGACGAGGTCATCGTGCCGTCGCTCACCTTCATCGCCTCCGCCAATGTCATCCGCCATGCCGGCGCCACGCCGGTCTTCGCGGAGATCGATCCCTCGACGTTCAACATCGATCCGACCGATGCCGCAAAGAAGATCACCGCACGGACGCGCGTGCTGATGCCCGTCGATCAGATCGGACTGCCGTGCGACATCGACGCGATCAACGCTTTGGCCCGGCGGCATGGATTGCGGGTGCTCGATGATGCCGCTTGCGCCTTCGCGGCACGCAACCGCGGCAGGCCCGTGGGCTCGCTCGCGGAGATTTCGGTGTTCAGTCTGCATGCCCGCAAGGTGATTACCTGCGGCGAAGGCGGCATGATCGTCACCGATGACGCGGCCCTGGCGGAACGGCTGCGGTCGCTGCGCCATCAGGGCATGTCCTTGTCCGACTTTGCCCGGCGTGACATGCGTCCAACCGCGTTCGAGAGCTATCCGGAGATCGGCTACAATCATCGCATCACCGACATCCAGGCGGCGATCGGGTTGCGCCAGCTCGACCGCCTCGACGAGATCCTTAGGCTCCGGCGCGAGATCGCGCGGCGCTACACCGCGGCGCTGGCCGAGAATTCCGTGCTTGCGCCGCCTTATGTTCCGGATGGGATCGAACCCAATTGGCAAAGCTACCAGGTAACCCTCCGCCGTGACGCGAAGCTGTCGCGCAATGCGGCAATGGACCGGCTTTTCGACCTTGGCATTCCGACGCGGCGAGGGGTCATGGCGTCCCACCTGGAGCCGCCCTATCGCGGCGAAGGCGTGGTGCTGCCTGTCACGGAAGCGGTCGCGGCTTCGACGCTACAGCTACCGATGCATGCCGGCCTCACGCCATCGCAGCAGTCGCGCGTCATCGAGGCGCTGCGGAGCCTAGAGCGGTGAACAATCGCTCCCGCGTTCTGCAAGCGCTTGGTCTGCTCTTCAGGCTCGTGGTCACGGCGCTGGCGTCTTTCGTCATTCTCCGGCGATTCGGCGCATCCCGCATGATCGAGATCGCATGGCGCGCCGATCTTCCGTGGCTGGCGGCGGCCATGGTGCTCGCCAGTATCCAAGTCGTCCTGTCGGCGAAGCGCTGGCAGATCCTCTGTGAGTTGTTCATCAGATCCCGTCCCAGCCTCTGGCGGATGATCCATTTGAGCGGGCAGAGCCTCCTCTTCGGCCAGCTTCTTCCCTCGAGCGTCGGCCAGGACGTGATCCGTGCCGGCGCGCTTGCGCGTGATGGCGGGCTGTTGGCGGCAGCGCGTTCGGTTATTTGCGATAGGTTGGTAGGGCTTCTGGCGCTCCTGCTCATCGTGGCGGCGACGTTGCCGCTTTTTGCGCTCAAGGCCGGCGAGACCTCGGCGCTCGCCGGCCTTGCTGCGGTCTCGTTTGGCGGACTCGCCGCTTTTGGCATGTTGGCACTCTCTCCCGGATGGTTCGCAAGGCTCCCGCTGGTCGGCCATGGCTTGGCGGTGGCGAGCGCCGATTTCCACAGCGCGCTCACCATCCGCGGAGTCGGTCTCGGAACAGTCATGCTGTCGATCGCGGTCCATTTACTTGGCGTGGGACTGTTCGCCGCGATCGTCCGCGGCATCCATGCGGACATTTCACCGTTCGATTGCCTGGTGATCCTGCCCGCGGCAGTGCTGGCGGCGTCGATCCCGATCTCGCTCGGCGGCTGGGGGGTGAGGGAGGCCGTCATTGCGTCGGGATTTGCCCTGATCGGCGCCGACGCCGCGGGTGGAGCTACGGCGTCGATCCTCTATGGATTGACGAGCCCGTTGTGCGGCTTGATAGCGGAGATGCTTGGCTTGCTGATTCGGCCGGGCCCGATGCAACGAACGACCGGATAAGACCGGTGACTCACTATATCCGATAGAACGCGCGGACGGCTGCGATGACGCGGTCGACCTGCACCTCGGTCATGCCGACGAAGATCGGCAGTGATAGACATTCCCGTGCGTTGCGCTCGGCCATTTCATAGCCGCTGGGGTCAAATGGCAAATGCGAGAGTGCCGGCTGCCGATGCAGCGGTATCGGATAATGCAAACCCGTGTCGATGCCGCTCTCATCCAAATAAGCGCGCAACCGGTCGCGCTCGGGCGTATGCACGACGAAGAGGTGCCAGACATGGTCGCCATTGACGATCGCCGGAAGCCGAAGCGGCGTCGCTGCGAGTCCCGCGAGATAGCGCTGGGCGATACGCCGGCGCTCGTCGGTCCAGGCGGTGATCCGCGGCAGCTTGTGCAGGAGGATGAGCGCCTGGATCCCTTCCATGCGGTAGTTGAACCCAAGCTCCCCGTGAACGTAGCGCTCGGTCTGCGCGTGATGACGCAGTCGGCGGAGCCGTTGCGCCTGTTGCTCATCCGCGGTAGTGATGAGGCCGCCCTCGCCGGCGGCGCCGAGATTTTTGCCTGGGTAGAAGCTGAAGCATGCGAATGGACTGTGGCTTCCAAGCTTCCTCCCGCCGAAGAACGCGCCGATCGCCTGGGCTGCATCTTCGATGACGACAAGGCCGTGCGCGCGCGCAAACTCGCTCACCGCATCCATGTCTGCCGGCTGGCCATAAAGGTGAACAGGCATGATCGCGCGCGTCCTTGGTGTAAGCCGCCGCGCGGCGTCTGCCACGTCAATGGTCCAGCTTTCGGGATCGACGTCGCAAAGGATCGGAATGGCGCCGACATAGAGCACCGCCCAGGCCGTGGCGATGAAGGTGTTGGCCGGGAGGAGCACATGGTCACCCGCTCCGATTCCGGCGGCGATCAACGCCAGGTGAAGCGCCGATGTGCCCGAATTGACGCCGACAGCGTGCGGAACGGCAAGGTATTCCGCCACCATCTTCTCGAACCTTTCGACCCAAGGCCCGAGGCAGAACGCGCTTTCGGCGAAGAGCTTGTCGAGGTCGGGCAGGGCCTCGGCTTGAATTTGCCGCCATTGCAGGGAAAGATCGGCGAACGGCACCCGCTCGCTACGATCCCGGACGGGTTGGGTCATGGAGCGTGCGGTCTTTCTCGGGCGTCGCCGATGACCCGCGCCGGCGCGCCGGCGACGACGGCAAAGGCGGGAACGTCGCGCGTGACCACGGCGCCGGCGCCTACCATCGAGCCTTCGCCGATGGTCAGATTTGGGAGAATCGTCGCGTTGCTCCCGATGGACGCCCCACGTCCGACGCGGGTCGGAAGCACGACCCAATCCGCCTCGGTCTGCATGCCGCCCTCGGCGTTCGTTGCGCGCGGATAGAGGTCGTTCGTGAACATGACGCCGTGACCAATGAAGACCTCGTCGCCGATCTCGACGCCCTCGCAGAGGAAGCTGTGCGACGAGATCTTGCACCGCCGGCCGATCTTCGCGCCTTTCTGAATTTCGACGAAGGCGCCGATCTTGGTTTCGTCGCCGATTTGACAACCATAGAGATTGACCAAATCTTCATGGAAGATGACGACGTCCCTACCGAGGATGACGGTCGATGCGATCGGCACGGCGGCGCCCTTGGGACGTTTCTTCCGTCTCGCAGTGTCATGCCCGTTCAGGGAAATCAGGGCAAAGCCCGACCACGACGCTGAAAAAGGCGGCTGAAAACTACCAAAGCCGTTCATTGCGAGGGTTGTCAAGTCCTAAACCATGCCCAAGACGGCGTCCCGGAGCGGCGCCACGCCGGGGATTGCGCTTGACGGGTGGGACGCCAGGGCTTAAGCCCCCGCCCGGTTCCGCAGCGCCATGAAACGTTCCTGCCGCAGCAGATGCTCCACCTGACCCGCGCCCAGGCTGTCAGAGCCAAGGACGATATTCTCGACAGCGTCTCCAGATGGCGGGTGTGGCATCTCCTCGCCTGGCAGGACGTCAGGCAGCGCTACCGCCGCTCCACCTTCGGCCCCTTCTGGCTGACCCTAAGCATGGGGGTCCAGATCCTCATCATGGGGGTGGTGGTTTCCTTGCTGTTCAGGCAGCCCTTCAATCGCTTCCTTCCCTACGTCGCCTTGGGCGTCATCTTCTGGAGCATGATTTCCGGCATCGTCAACGACGGGGCGATGTCCTTCGTCACCTCCACCACCTGGATTCTGCAGATCAATATGCCGTTCGGCATGTACGTCCTTCAGCGCCTCTGGTCGAATGTCATTGCAATGGGACACAATTTTGCGATCTTCGTCGTGCTTGCGGCCGTTTATCAGATCTACAATGCGACCTTTCTGATTTTCCTCGTCGGCCTGCCGCTGGTTCTGGTGTCGATCGCCTGGGCGCCGCTGTTGCTGGCGGTCGCCTCGACGCGGTTCAGGGATCTTCCGGCCATCGTGACGAACTCCTTCAACCTGCTTTTCTGGGTCACGCCGATCGCCTATCAGCCGGAGCAACTCGGGCAAAACCGGTTCATCGCCGATCTCAATCCATTGACCTATATGCTTGCGCTGCTTCGCGACCCATTGCTGGGACAGGTGCCCAGCGGCAGGGATTTTCTGGTGGTTGCCGCGACGGGTGTCGTCGGGTGGGCGATCGCCTTCCCGTTTTTCGCGCGTTTTCGCAGCCGGATCGCATATTGGCTCTAGGGGAGGAAGAGGACGGGCAGCCGGCTAGGCGCCGACCTTTGCAGGGTACTGCCAGCGAAGCAAAATCGCCGAGACGACACCGATGATCAGCATCGACGCCGAAGACCTTCACGTTGAATTTCCGCTCTATGGCCAGCGGTATCGCTCGCTGCGCAACTTCCTCGTTCCAAAGCCCTTTGGCGGCCGGCGGTCGACGCCGCCGGCCGTGGGCGGGGCCATCGAGGCCGAGCGCTCGGGCAAGGTCGTGATCAACGCGATCGATGGCCTGTCGTTTTCCTTGCGCGAGGGAGATCGCCTCGGCATCGTCGGCCACAATGGCGCGGGCAAGACGACGCTGCTGCGCGTGCTCGCCGGCGTCTATGAACCGGTGCGCGGCCGGTTGTCCGTGCGCGGCAAAGTGACGCCGATGTTCAGCCTGAACGACGGCATGGATCAGGATGCGACCGGCTATGAGAACATCTGGCTGCGCAGTGCCGTACTCGGCTTCAGCCGGGAGGCGACCGCCCGGCATATCGACGATATCGCGGCGTTTTCGGAGCTCGGCGAATACCTGGATATGCCGGTGCGCACCTATTCGAGCGGCATGTTCGTGCGCCTGGGCTTCGCCATCGCGACGACGCTCGATCCGCAGATCCTGATCATGGACGAGATGATCGGCGCCGGCGACGCGGCCTTCGTCAGCCGGGCGGAGGCGCGCCTCAAGCGGATGGTCGAGCGCACCGGCATCATGGTGGTGGCGACCCACGCTTCCGGCATCGTCAAGACCTGGTGCAACAAGGCGATGCTTCTCAGCCACGGCAAGCTGGTCCATTTCGGCGATGTGGATGAGACGCTGGCGCGCTATGAAAAGCTTGCGGCTGCGGGCAGTTGATCGCTCGCGCAAGCGTCTCCGTCGCGGTGTCATGCTCGCGAGCGCCGATGAAGCACCGCGATGGAAGGAATGTGGCCGGCAGGCCCTACACGACGACGATGCCCGGGGTCGCGGTGACCGGCGGCACTTCGAGGTGGTAACGGATATGAAGGCTGCTGGGAACCAGGGTCAGGGCTCCCTCCCGGCGTCTGCTCGCCCGTGCGGTCAGGGCATCGCGCAGCGCCTTGCCGTCGCAAACGAGGCGCGAGGCGCAACGCGGCAGGAGGCGCATGGCCGCCAGGAACCGCAGCGCGCGCAGCACCACCTTGCTGTCATGCACGACGACGATATCGCTCGGCGGCGAACGGGCGGGCGCCACTTCGCGCAGCACGGCCGCCAGATTGACGATGGGATCGCAGAGGTCGCGAAACTCGCCGGTCAGGGCACGAATGCGTTGCCGAATATAGCCGCCGCGGATCACGGCCAAGGGAAACGCCAGGGTCAGGAGCGGCACGATCAATATCGTCCGGACCCATTCCGGCACCGGAAAGCGCAAGGCCTTCTTGCGGACGTTGAACGCCGAATAGAGCCGCGCGGAGAGATCGACCAGCCGAAACGGCGCGCACAGCATCGAAAGCCCCGCCGCCGGCAGCGGCGCCGCATTGCCGTCGCCGGGCGCCAGCGACAGCGACAGCGAGCGACCGTGGTCGCTGATAAGCAGACGCCCGTCGCGCAGGCCGAGCGGCGTCCGATAGGCGTCGAGGCGGAGCCGAGGCGCGCGCGCTATCAGCGTGTCGGCGCGCCAGTGGTCGAGATAGCGAGGCTCGATCAGCGAGGCCAGAGCGGCGTCGGGATCGGAGGTCGTGCCGTTGCGAAGCTGCACGATGGCGGGGTTCTCCTCGAGCGGCGGAACCGCCCCCGATACCGCAGCCTCGAGGGCGCGGATCGAGAAATTCCGCCCGTCATGCGGCCCCATGTAATTGTCGCCGCCATCCGTGCCGGGATGCCAGGTGTGATACATGAATTCGTCCTCGGCCCAGACGATGCGGCGCCCGAGGTTCCGCAGGCGGAAGCTCATGTCATAGGGGCCGCAGATATGGCCGACATAGTCGATATGCATGTCCGCGCCGCCGATGGCGATGACGTCGGAGCGCCTGGCGCAAAAGCAGGAACCGTAATTGCGCGTGTGAATGGTGTCTCGAGTATCGCGGATGCCGGCGGTCACGCCGCCCACGTTGTTGATGCAGCCTTCGCCCATCACCTGATCGATGGTCGGGAAATTGAAGGGGTAGAATTCCCGCCGCATGCTCCTGAATTGATCGATGTGGAAGACGATCGACGGATCGTCCTCGAATGCGCGGATGATCCGCTCGATGAACGTCTCTCGCACCAACGCGTCTAGGTCGCAGATGACGATGATCTCGCCTCGGGCCAAGGCGATCCCCGCGTTGTACATGAGATGCTTCGCATAATAGAGGTTGTCCGGCATCTCCAGCGCAGCCCATACGTCGACGCGGTCCTCGTAGGGACGCAAGCCCTCGAACTTCCGGCTGTAGAATTCCAGATAGATGATTTCGAACCAATCCTGCGGCACGGTTTGGGTACGCAGGTAGTGTAGGATGTGTGGGCTTTCGCGCACGCTCCAGTCGAGCAGGATCAGGCTGACCTTGACGCCGGCTCTTTGGTGTCGCTTGAAAAATTTCATTAGGCCGCTACGGCGCAGCAACGCGCTCGTCGATCGCGCAGGCAGGGCGATCGTGAGGGAGGGTCATCCGTCGGATCGGCGGCGAGGCTTGGGAGAGAGCTTCATGGAACTGGTCATAGGCCCCGTATATCGCACAGGGGCGGGTCAATGGCAATGCGCGGCGATCAGCCGGTCAAGCTCGGCCAGGCGCGGCGCAACCAGCGCATCCTCCGCCTCCTCCCGCCGATAGAGCAGGATGTCACCCAGCCGATCGAATGCCGCACCGAAGCGCGACGCCTTGAAGGCGGCCGATCCGAGCCGCAAAAGCAGGGGGCTGAGCGGCCCCAGCCGCGCGATGCGGCGGTATGGCTTGCCGCGGCGCCAATCGATCGCAATCGGCACGCCGCCCCGGTCAGGCACGGCATGGAAAAGCCGACGGAAATAGATCACGCGGTAGCCTCGCCGCAGCTCCGCAAGCGGCACGACGTAATCGAGCTCGCCGACCGTTCCCGCCGCGATCCCGCCGCGCCGCGCCAGCGCAGCTTCGTAAGTGAAGTCGGGATCGAGAGTAACGTCGGGAGCCAGCGAGGCGAGGCAAAGGCGCGCCGCCTCGTGCGAGGGATCGTCGCGGGCGGCGGCGAGAAAATCGGCCTTTGCCTCGTCCTCGCGGCCTTCCAGCAGAAGCGCTACGCCGCGGCCGTAGCGGGTAACGGCGGACCACGGGCGCAGCGCCGTCGCCCGATCGAGATGAGCCAGCGCCTCGCGCGTCCGGCCGAGGCGCAGGTCGATCTCGCCGGCAAGCCGTTGCGCCTCCGCCGATTCCGGCTGCGCCGCCAGCGCCATTGCGCAGAACGACCGCGCGCGGTCGAGGCGGCCGAAGCGCAGGCACCAGTCGACAAGGTCCAGCAGCGCGCCGGTATCGATATGCCCCGCCGCCGCTGCGAGGCGTGCCGCCCTGCGCAGGTCCGGGCTCTTCAGGCGCAGCAGAGTGAGACTATGGCGCAAGCGGCCGCTGCGGCCGCTCGCATTGAGCGCGATCAGCGCGAGCCCGGCCCTTGCCGCCGCGGCGGAAACCGCGTGCTCGCTTGTCTCGAGCAAATGCGCGTAAATCCGATGCGCGGCGCCGAGCCGCGCGCCAAGGCGAAGTCGGCGCGCCACGTCGAAAGCCGTGTCGCCGACCACCTCCTTGCCGGCGCTCGTTCTCTCCGGCGACGACGGCTCCTCCCTCTCGGCGAACGCCGTCTTGATGGATTCGAGATCATCGCCGCTCCAGACGATGCGATGACGGGGGCTGAGAAAGCGCGGCTGCCGTCCGGGCTCGAAGCCCGATGCGGCGAGCACTGCCGGTGTGGCGCGATAGTCGGAAGGATCGAGCAGCCGGAAGACGAGCGTGGCGCAATCCGGATGGAGCCAGGCAAGGCACATGGGTCCGCCGGAGGTCAGCAGGTTGAGATGCGCCTTGAGATAGAGCGCGGCGCGCAAGGCGACGTTGAACGACGGCTCGCCGAACACGGTACAGTCGTGAAGCTCCTCCGGCGGCGGATCGAGGACCGCTTCGGTGTCGCGCAGGAAGACCGGGAAATACTTTGTCCGGTCAAGCCCGCGCGCGAATTCCGCCCAGGCTTGCCGGTTGCTGTTGTGCGCGGTGTTATAACGCGCTTCGCGCAAGGTGATGGTCACGACCTTCCGGCCGCCGGCGCGCGGCGCGAGCCACTGGTCGATGAAGGCCGTTGCCGCCGCCGGCGGCTGCCATCCGGTCCAGCGGTCTCCGTTCGTCATCGCGGCGACGAAATGCGCCAACTGATACGCTTCTGCCGGCGGCGCCGCCGCCGAGTAGCCTTCCGGGAAGACGTGCTTGCCGGCCTTGCGGCAAAGCGCTGCCGCTTCATCGCGCGTGGCGCAGAGCGTGATGCCGCGGCAGGTCGGAAAGAGCGTCGCCAAGGGCAACAGGAGATGATGGAGGCGCCACGCCTTATAGCCGGTATCGTAGCTCTCATTGGCCCAGAAGCCGCCGCTGGCCGGCACGAAGACGACGTGGAAGACGTCGCAGCCGCGGCGCAACCGCGCCAGCTCGGCGAGGGCAAGAAAGACCACGGAATCGAAACCGGTCGGCGAGACGCTCAGATCGTAGAAGGCGGTCAACACCGAATGCGCAGGACGATCTTCGCCCCCCAATTGCCCCTCGCTCTGCCGATCATCCCGGAGTCGCCCGGCTCTGCGCGGCGCAGTTTGCCGAGCCCCCCGCCGCAGTTCAAGGGCATCGCCGGGAATAACCTCCGGTGCGACATCATCCCGGTCTTGACCCCATTGTCCGGATGGAATTTGACGGAATTTGCGGCCGAGGCAAGATCGTTTGACGACGCGCCCGCATGGGGATGACCGTCGGCCTACCAGCCCCGCGTCGAGGTACGCCCTTTACAAGCCTTCATTTATGCCTGATAAACCCCGCCGCCAAGGTCGCTTTGACGGGTGTATACTTCGGCAATATTGGTGGTGGGCGGCGTCCATGAGCTATGTGAGCGCGTATTTCAAGCAAACCGCCGATATCGCCGCGAGGATCGACCAAGGCACCGTCGAGCGGATCGTCGAGGGGCTTGCCGCGCTGCGCGAACGCGGCGGCCGTCTTTTCATCCTTGGCGTCGGCGGCAGCGCGGCCAATTGCAGCCATGCCGTTAACGACTTCCGCAAGCTGTGCGGGATCGAAACCTATACCCCGGTCGATAACGTGTCGGAGCTCACGGCGCGAACCAATGACGAAGGATGGGACACGGTGTTCGCGTCCTGGCTCCGCACCAGCCGCGCGAACGACAAGGACGCGGTCCTGGTGTTCTCGGTCGGCGGCGGCGATGCCGAACGCAATGTGAGCGCCAACATTGTCCGTGCTCTCGAGGAGGCAAAGGCGCGCGGTCTCAAAATCTACGGCGTGGTCGGACGCGACGGCGGCTATACGAAGAAGGTGGGTGACGAAGTGGTCATTGTACCGACCCTCGATTCCAAGACCGTGACGCCCCATACCGAGGCCTTCCAGGCCGTCGTGTGGCACTGCCTGGTTTCCCATCCGGCGCTCGCGATCCAGGAAGCGAAGTGGGAAGGCCTCGCCCGACGATGAGCGGCAGACCCGCGGTGTTTCTCGATCGCGACGGGACGATCAACGTTGCAAGCGTCCGCGACGGCAAACCTCATCCGCCGGTTTCGCTTGCCGAGCTCGTGCTCGTGCCGGGGGCGTCGGCGGCCATCGCCGCGTTGCGTCAGTCCGGTTACTGTACCATCGTCGTGACGAACCAGCCGGACGTTGCCACAGGCAAGCAACGCCGCGAAGTGGTCGAAGCAATCAACCAAGCGCTCATGTCCCGGCTGATGCTCGATGACATCCGCGTCTGTTATCATGTGGACGCCGACGGATGCAATTGCCGCAAGCCCAAGCCGGGCATGCTCCTCGCGGCGACGCGCGATTGGAATATCGATCTCGGCCGAAGCTTCATGATCGGCGACCGCTGGCGCGACGTTGAAGCCGGGCGCGCCGCGGGCTGCCGCACGCTGCTCATCGAATCCGGCTATGGCGAGCGCCGCTCGGAGCCGGATTTTTCCGTGGCTTCGCTTGTCGAAGGGTGCAATATTATTCTAAATATGCGTTGACGCGCCGTATTGGAGTGGGGCGGGGGAGAATGCGTAGCGCGACCGATCTCCGGGTCAAGATATTTGCCGACGGCGCCGACCTGCCGGGCATTATCAAGCTCTATGCGAATCCCCTGATAAAGGGCTTCACCACCAATCCAACGCTGATGCGCAAGGCGGGCGTCAAGGACTATGCCGCGTTTGCCCGCGACGTGCTGCTAGCCGTGCCCGACCGGCCCGTCTCCTTCGAAGTGTTCGCCGACGAATTCGGCGAGATGGAGCGGCAGGCGCGCGAAATCGCAAGCTGGGGCCGCAACGTCAACGTCAAGATACCCGTCACCACCACCAAGGGCGCGTTCTGCGGACCGCTGATCGAACGTCTTTCAAGTGTCGGCATCGTCGTCAACGTGACCGCCGTCATGACCCTTGAGCAAGTAGGCGCGATCGTCGAATGTCTGGCGCCGCCGACGCCGGCGATCGTATCGGTGTTCGCCGGCCGCATCGCGGATACCGGTCGCGATCCCGTGCCGCTGATGGCGGAGGCGGTACGGATTCTTAAGGCCAGACCGATGGCGGAGCTCATCTGGGCGAGCCCGCGCGAGCTTCTCAACGTTTTCCAGGCCGATGACATCGGATGCCACATCATCACCGTGACGCATGACGTGCTAGGCAAGCTGTCGCTTGTAGGCAGGGATCTCCACGCCTATTCGCTGGAGACGGTGGAGATGTTCCGTCGCGATGCCCAAGCGGCTGGCTTCAGCATTTCCGCTTCGCCGCTGCGCGCGGCCGGCTAGGGAATCATTCACATTTCGAGATCGAGGCCACGATGAATTCGAGGGACATCAGGAAAGTGCTGATCACGGGCGGGGCCGGCTATGTGGGGAACGTGCTCGTCCCCCAGCTCCTCGGCGCCGGTTATGACGTCATCGTCTACGACATCATGTTCTTCGGTTGCGATAGCTTGCCGAAGCACCCGAAACTGACGGTCGTCGAGGGCGATGTCCGCGACACCGCCAAGCTCGCGGCGCGGTTCAAAGGGATTGACGCGGTGCTTCACCTTGCCTGTATTGCCAATGACCCGAGTTTCGACCTTGATCCGACGCTCGGCCGCTCGATCAATTTCGACTGCTTCGAGCCGATGGTCGTCGCGGCGAAAAAAGCCGGCGTGAAGCGCTTCGTCTATTGCTCATCGAGCTCGGTCTACGGCGTCAGCGAAAAGCCGGACGTGACCGAAGAGCACGAGCTCGTGCCGCTAACGGACTACAACAAGTACAAAGGCATGTGCGAGCCCCTGCTGTTCAAGCACCAGGCGCCCGACTTCACTTGCGTGACGATTCGCCCGGCCACTGTTTGCGGCTATAGCCCGCGCACCCGTCTCGATCTTTCCGTGAACATCCTGACCAATCTCGCCGTCAACAAGGGCAAGATCACTGTCTTTGGCGGCGAGCAGATGCGCCCCAACCTGCACGTCAATGATATGTGCGATGCCTACCAATTGCTGCTCGAAGCGCCGGCCGAGAAGATTGCGGGCCAGATCTTCAATTGCGGCTACCAGAACCTCAAGATCAAGGACATCGCCTTGATCGTTCGCAAGGTGGTCGCCGAGGAATTCCCCGATCGAGGCAAGGTCGAGATCGAGACCACGCCGAGCAACGACTTGCGGTCTTACCACATCAATTCCGACAAGATCCGGCGCGTCCTTGGCTATACGCCGAAGCGGACGGTCGAGGATGCGGTGCGCGACCTCTGCCGCGCGTTCAAGGCGGGCAAGCTGCCGAACAGCCTCGATGACGACCGATATTTCAACGTGCGTCGGATGAAGCTGATGAAGGCGGCATGAGCTCCCTGCCAATCGCCATCGTTACGGGGGGAGCGGGGTTCATCGGCAGCCATATGGTCGATCTTTTGCTCGCGCGCGGTTTCCGGGTGCGCGTGGTCGACAATCTCGCGGGTGGGCGGGAAGCCAATCTCGCGCATCACGCCCGGAATCCCGATCTCGCCTTCGAGCGCCGCGACATTCGCGGCTACGAGCCTGGCGATCCGCTGTTCGTCGACGTCCGTTACGTGTTCCACTTCGCCGGCATCGGCGATATCGTGCCGTCGATCGAGCAGCCGATCGAATACATGGACGTCAACGTCCAGGGGACCGTGCGGATGCTCGAATGCGCCCGCGCGGCCGGCGTGCGGAAGTTCGTCTACGCCGCGTCCTCGTCCTGCTACGGCTTGGCGCAGGTGCCGACGCGCGAAGACCATCCGATCGCTCCGCTGTATCCCTATGCGCTGAGCAAGTACCTGGGCGAAGCCGCTGCCTTTCACTGGCACCAGGTCTATCGGCTGCCCGTCAACGCCATCCGCATCTTCAACGCCTATGGCACCCGCTCGCGCACCTCGGGCGCCTATGGCGCGGTGTTCGGTGTCTTCCTGCGCCAGAAGCTCGCCGGGCAACCCTTCACGGTGGTGGGCGACGGCGGACAAAGACGCGACTTCCTCTACGCATCCGACGTCGCCGAGGCATTTCTTCTCGCGGCGGAGACGCCGCGTGCCGGCGAGATCTACAATCTCGGCGCCGGCAACCCGCAATCCGTGAACCGGCTGGTCGAGCTCCTCGGCGGCGAGGTTATCCATATTCCGAAGCGGCCGGGCGAGCCCGATTGCACCTGGGCCGATATCGGCAAGATCACGCGCGAGCTGGGCTGGCGCCAAAAGGTGAGCTTCGAGGAGGGGGTCGGGCGCATGCTCGAGGCGATCGATTACTGGCGCGAGGCCCGGCTTTGGGATCCTGCATCGATCGAGAAGGCCACCCGGACGTGGTTCACCTTTCTCGGCGAGCGAACGGCGACGCCATGATCGACACCAACTTCAAGAACAAGATCAAGACGGTCGAGGAGCTGAGAGAGATCATCGGCCCGCCGCCGCGGGAGAAGAAGGTGATCATGTGCCACGGCACCTTCGACATCGTGCATCCCGGGCACATCCGCCATCTCGTCTACGCCAAGGGCATGGCCGACATCCTGGTCGCCAGCCTGACCAGCGACCGCCATATCGCCAAGGCCAACTTCCGTCCCTACGTGCCCGAGCAACTGCGCGCGATGAATCTCGCTGTGCTGGAGATGGTCGACTATGTCATCATCGACGACGAGGCGAAGCCGCTGCGCAACTTGACGCGCATCCAGCCGGACTATTTCGCCAAGGGCTACGAGTATGTGAAAGGGGGCATCGACCCGCGGACCCGCGAAGAGCTTGCGGTCCTCGAGACCTATGGCGGCGAGTTCATCTACACTCCGGGCGACATCGTCTATTCCTCCTCGGCGATCATCGACAGCGAACCTCCGGATCTCTCGACCGAGAAGCTGATGCTTCTGCTGCACGGCGAAGGGGTGGGCTTCGACGATCTCCGCAACGCGATCTCCCGCCTCAACGGGATCAAGGCCCATGTCGTCGGCGACACCATCGTCGACAGCTACACCTACACGACGCTGATCGGCGGCAACACCAAGACCCCGACCTTCAGCGTGCGCCATGACCGCCAGCTCGATTATGTCGGCGGCGCCGGCATCGTTGCCAAGCACCTGCGCGCGGCCGGCGCGGAGGTCGTTTTCACTACGGTTCTCGGCAACGATTCCCTGAAGGATTTCGTCCTCGACGATCTCAGCGCCGCCGGCATCACCGTCAACGCCGTCATCGATCCGATGCGTCCGACGACGCAAAAGAACGCTTTCATTGCCGACGGTTACCGGCTGCTCAAGGTCGACAAGGTCGACAACCGCGCCATCTCCGAGAAGATCCTTCATCAATTCATCGACCATGTCGCCGGCACGCCGGCGCAGACGGTGGTGTTCAGCGACTTCCGCCACGGCATCTTCAACCGCCACACGGCACTGCCGCTGGCCGCAGCGGTGCCGTCGGGCAGCTATCGTGTCGCCGACAGCCAAGTGGCGAGCCGCTGGGGCAACATCCTCGACTTCCCCGATTTCGACCTCATCACCCCGAACGAGCGCGAGGCCCGGTTTGCCCTGGGCGACCAGGATACGACCGTGCGGCCGCTCGCCACGCAGCTCTACCAGCAGGCCCGCTGCAAGACGCTCATCCTGAAAATGGGCGATCGCGGCATCATTACGCAACGAGCCGATATGAGCGAATCGCGCGCCTTCTTCACCGTCGACAGCTTTGTCCGTCGCGTGGTGGACGCCGTCGGCGCGGGCGACGCGCTCCTCGCCTATGCGGCGCTCGCCATGGTCGCCACCCGCGACACGGTGATCGCCTCGGTCCTCGGCTCGATGGCCGCCGCCATCGAATGCGAGCATGAGGGCAACGTCCCGGTCGAGCCGCAGCAGGTGCTCGACAAGATCGATGCCGTGGCTCGTCAGGCGCGGCTCGACTGAGCGCAGGGAATGATCCCGCGAGCTCCCGCTCCGTTACCCATCCTTCTCGCGGCTGCGCCGGATCGTGCACGGTTCTCGGACGAAGATGTACCCCCAATCCTGTCCATGGCGAGAGCGAGCGCCGTGCGGTCGCTCCGTCTCCCCTATCGGCGTGAAAAGGACGAAATCCAGGGGGGCGCATCTTGATGCGCGTGATCGTCCTAGGGCTCGGCGTCCAGGGAAGGAAGCGGCTGCGCGTAGCCGGCGAAGAGGCGGTCGCCACCGTTGACCCGGTCAACATTGAGGCGCAGTACCGACGCGTGGAGGACGTGCCGCTTGGCGCCTATGACGCGGCGCTGGTTTGCACCCCCGACGAGCCGAAGCTCGCCATCCTTGAGCACCTGCTCAGGCACGGCAAGCACGTCCTCGTGGAAAAGCCGCTTTTCGCCGAGGACGAGGCGGCGATTCTCCGGCTCGAGAAGCTGGCCCGCGACGAGGGCGCCGTCTGCTATACCGCCTACAATCACCGCTTCGAGCCGCATTACCTCCGCATGCGCGACCTCGTCCGCTCCGGCGAGCTCGGGCGCCTCTACCGCTGCCGCATGTTCTACGGCAACGGCACGGCGCGCCTCGTGCGCGAATCCGCTTGGCGCGACCGGGGGGCGGGGGTGCTTCCCGACCTCGGCTCGCATCTCCTCGATACCGCGCGGTTCTGGTTCGGCGACCTTGCCGAGGATTTCCGCGTCGCCTCGGCGAGCTGCTTCGAGAACCGGGCGCCCGACCATGTCGTCATCGCCTCCGAGGGGTCGCGGCCCAAGATCGAGCTGGAAATGACGCTGCTGTCCTGGCGCAACCACTTCACCTGCGATGTGCTCGCCGAGAAGGGCAGCGCGCATATCCGCTCGCTGTGCAAATGGGGACCGAGCACTTTCACCAGGCGCCTGCGCGTGCTGCCGAGCGGCCGGCCGTCCGAAGAATCGGTAACGCTCGTCCAGGATGATCCGACCTGGGCCTTGGAATACGAGCACTTCAAGGCGCTCTGCGCCGCGCCGGCCCCGGCCGACCTCGGCGGCGATCTCTGGCTCAACCGGACCTTGTCCCGCCTCGGGAAAGACGCGATGCGGGAGGCGGCGCCATGAGCGTCGCGAGTGTGAAGGCGGCAGCGGCCACCGGGCCACGTATCGGCTATGCCGGAATGACTCATCTCGGCCTGATCTCCGGCGTCGCCGCTGCGGCGCGCGGCTTCGCGACCGTCTGTTTCGATCCCGACCGGCAGCGCATTGCGGCGCTCAAGCGCGGCGAGCTGCCGGTCGTCGAGCCCGGCCTGCCGGAGCTCCTGGCAGCGCACCGCGACCGGCTCGACTTCACCGCCGAACCCGCCGCGCTTGCGGCCTGCGATGTGGTCTATGTTGCGCCGGACGTGCCGACCGACGATAAGGGCAGCAGCGATCTCGGTCCGCTCGAGGCGTTGCTCGCGACCGTCGGAATGGCCGTCCGTCCCGATGCCGTTCTCGTCATCCTGAGCCAGGTGCCGCCCGGCTTTACTCGGAGGCGGCTGCACGAGCGCGTCCCAGCCGAGGGAGAACAGCGGCTCCTCTATTATCAGGTCGAGACGCTCGTCTTCGGTCGCGCCGTCGAGCGGGCCCTCAAGCCCGAGCGCTTCATCGTCGGCTGCGCCGATCCGGCCAAGCCTCTGCCCGCGGCCTATGCCGATTTCCTCGCCGTCTTCGCCTGCCCGATCCTGCCGATGCGCTTCGAGAGCGCCGAACTTGCCAAGATCTCGATCAACCTGTGCCTCGTCGCCTCGGTGAGCGTCGCCAACACCCTGGCCGAGCTCTGCGAGCGGATTGGCGCCGATTGGGGCGAGATCGCACCCGCCCTGCGGCTCGATCCGCGGATCGGCGCCGATGCTTATCTCTCGCCCGGGCTTGGCCTTGCCGGCGGCAACCTCGAGCGCGATCTCGCGACAATACTCAACTGCTCCCGGGAGACCGGGACCGACGCGGCCATCGTCGCCGCCTTTCTGCACTCGAGCCGCCACCGCCGCGACTGGGCGCTGCGCACGCTCCATAGCGAGGTACTGGCCGAGCGGCCAAAGGCGACGATCGGCATCCTCGGCCTTGCCTACAAGGAGAATACCCACTCGACCAAGAACTCGCCGTCCCTGGCGCTGATCCGCCACCTCCAGCCCTGGCGGCTCAGGCTCTTCGACCCGGTTGTGCCGGCGGCCGCGGCTGCTCACCCGGCCGCTGCGGCCGCCGCCTCGCCGCTCGACGCCGCCGAGGGCGCGGACGCGCTGGTCATCATGACCCCCTGGCCGCAATTCCGCGCGCTCGACCCGAAGGACATCGCACGACGCATGGCCGGACCGACCGTCATCGATCCCTATCGCGTGCTTTCCGGGCCAGCCGTTTCGGCCGCCGGGCTCGACTGGCTGACTCTCGGCATGCCGGCCCTGCGGAGGCGGAAGAGCAGTCATGCTTGAGCATCTTCGCTCCGCGCCGCGGGCGCCGGAGCGCGCCGTCGTCATCGGCGCCGGCGGTTTCGTCGGTGGCGCCATCCTGCGCCAGCTTGCAGCCGCCGGCATCCCGGCTCTGGGCCTCACCCGCCGAGAGGTCGACCTGCTGGCGCCCGACGCCGCGCAGTGCCTGCGCAACATGCTGAAACCGTCGGACAGCGTCGTCTTCGTCTCCGCGGCGGCGCCGGCCAAGACCAATGCAATGCTGATGCAGAACTTGCGCATGTCCGAGGCGGCGTCAGAGACCTTTGCTGCGGTGCCGCCGGCCCATCTCCTCTATGTCAGTTCGGACGCGATCTATGCCGATGACGCCAACCCGGTGACCGAGCGCTCGCCGGCTGCGCCCTCAACCCTGCACGGCATGATGCACGCCGCCCGCGAGCTGATGCTGCGGAGCGCCTCGCCCGCGCCCTTCGCCGCCTTGCGCCCGACGCTGATCTACGGCGCCGCCGACCCGCACAACGGCTATGGTCCCAACCGCTTTCGCCGCCAGGCGCAGCGAGGCGAGCCGATCTCCATCTTCGGCGAGGGCGAGGAACGCCGCGATCACGTGCTGGTCGAGGACGTGGCGCTCCTCGCGCGGCTCATCCTGGAGCACCGCAGCGTCGGCGCGCTCAACGCCGTGAGCGGCCGGTCGGTCTCCTTCCGCGAGGTGGCGGAGCTCGTCGCGGCGCAATTCACGCCCGTCGCGCGCATCATCAGCACGCCCCGCCCGGGACTGCGCCCGCATCTCCTGCACCGCCATTTCGACGTTACCGATCTTCTCGCGTCTTTCCCGAGCTTCCGCCCGACCGGCCTTGCCGAGGGGATCGCACGGGTCCACCGAGAGACGCTGGAACGGCAGTAACAGGGGAGCGCCCGCAATGGCCGAAGTGAAGCTGTTGGCGAAGCTGCCCAAGAGCAAGCGCAATATCGCGAGGCGCCATGAAGCCCAGACTCCCGAAAACATCGCGATATCGCGCCGATACGGCCGCGACTATTTCGACGGGCCGCGCGAGCTCGGCTACGGCGGCTACCGCTATGATGGGCGTTGGATCCCGGTCGCCGAGGACATCGTCCATCACTTCGCCCTGAGGCCGGGAGATCGGGTGCTCGATGTCGGCTGCGCGAAGGGGTTTCTCGTGCATGACCTGATGAAAGTCTGTCCCGGTCTCGAGGCTTTCGGTCTCGACATCTCGGAATACGCGCTGATGAATTGTCTTCCGGAGGTCGTCGGGCGGCTCCATCTCGGCACTGCCGAAAAACTGCCTTTCCCGGACGGCAGCTTCGCCGCCGTGCTCTCGATCAACACCATCCACAATCTCGATCGCACGGGCTGCATCGCCGCTTTGCGCGAGATCGAGCGCCTGGCGCCGGGCCGCGCCTTCGTCCAGGTCGACTCCTATCACACACCGGAGCAGCGCGAGCTGTTCATGAGCTGGGTGCTCACCGCCAAGTTTCATGATTATCCCGCAGGCTGGCGCAAAGTGTTCGCCGAGGCCGGATACAGCGGCGACTGGGACTGGACGATCGTCGAATAGCTGAGTAAACACGCGCCGGGACGCGAAATTCACGGGGCCGACATGACGAAGACCTATGCGATTCTCGGCGGCGGCGGCTCGTTTGGCATCCACACCGCGTTCTGGCTGCTCGACCACGCCGATCCCAGGAAGGTCATCGGTATCGGCCGCAACCCGCTGCGCCCCGAGCCTTTCTCACTCAGCATCGAAAAGCGCAAGAACTACGCCTATCACGCTTTCCACATCACCTATGAGCTCGACCTCCTGCTCGAGCTGCTCGACCGCGAGAAGCCTCAGGTCATCGTCAATTACGCAGCCCAGGGCGAGGGCGCCGTGTCGTGGAAGCATTCCTGGCGCTTCTTCGAGACGAATTCGATGGCGCTGGCGCGGCTCGCCGAGGAGCTGATGAAGCGCGATTGGCTCGAGCGCTTCATCCAGATCGGCACCTCCGAGATGTACGGCTCGGTCGAACATCCGGCGAGCGAGGACGAGCCGATCAAGCCGTCGAGCCCCTACGCCGCCTCGAAAGTCGCCTTCGACATGTATTTGGTTTCGGTGCACCGGTTCCTCAAATTCCCGATGAACATCATCCGCCCGTCCAACGCCTATTGCCCGGGCCAGCTTCTGCACCGCGTCGTGCCCAAGGCCGTGCTGGCCGGTCTCACCGGGCGGAAGCTGCCATTACACGGCGGCGGGCGGGCGGAAAAATCCTATATCCACGCCCGCGACCTCGGACGCGCGATCCTGCTGGTTGCCGAGAAGGCGCCGCTCGGGACAATCTATAACGCCGGCCCGGCGCAGTCGATCGCGATCCGCGCGCTGGTCGCGAAATGCGCCGAGGCGCTGGGGATGTCCTTCGACCAGCTCTGCGAGGTCACAGCCGACCGGCTGGGCCAGGATTCTCGCTATTGGCTCGACTCTTCGGCGATCAAGCGGGATGTCGGCTGGGAACCGCAAATCGGGCTCGAAGAAGGGCTCGGCGAGATGGTCGCCTGGGGGCGCAAATACCTCGACCAGCTCCGCGACTGGCCCACGGACTATGTGCTGCGCGGCTGAACCATGACCGGACCCCAGCGACGCAACAGCTTCGAGGCGGCGGCGGCGCGGCGGCGCTGCCTCGCTTATCGTCGGCGCATCCTCGACATCTCGCAACAGGTGACCGCGCTGCACGTGGCCCCGGCCTTCTCCTGCCTCGAGATGGTCGACGTCATCTATCATGCGCTGATGCGCGCCGAGCCCGGCGCCGACGGCGGACCGGGGTTCCGCGACGGCTTCGTGATGTCGAAGGGCCACGGGTGCCTGGCGCAATATGTCATTCTGGAGGAAATGGGCATTCTGAACCGCGACGACCTCGCGCGCTATTGCCGGGCCGACGGACGCCTTGGCGCCCATCCCGATTACGGCGTGCCCGGGATCGAGGCGTCTACCGGCTCGCTCGGCCACGGCCTCGGCATCGCCGCCGGCATGGCCTGCGCGGAGAAGATCAAAGGCACGGACCGGCGGACCTTTGTCGTCCTGTCCGACGGCGAGCTGCAGGAGGGCTCGAGCTGGGAAGGCTTCATGATGGCCGCCAATCTGCGGCTTGCCAATCTCGTCGCCTTCATCGATCTTAACGACTTCTCCGGTCTCGAGCGGATGAGCGAAGGCCATCCCGCCCTCCATCCGGTCGCCGACAAGCTGCGCGCCTTCCATTGGGAATCGGTCGAGGTCAACGGACACGACGCCGAAGCGATCTTCGCCGCGGTCAAGGGCCGCCGGGGCGATCGGCCTTTGGCGGTGATCGGCCGTACCGTCAAGGGCAAGGGCGTCTCCTACATGGAGAATGTGCCGATCTGGCATTACCGCTCGCCGAACAAGGAAGAGTATGCGCGCGCGATCGCCGAGCTGGCGGAGGTCGGCGCGTGAGGAACACCTTCGCCAACGCCTTTTACGAGGCGGCGCTCAAGGACGAGAGGCTTCTCGCCGTGGTCGCGGACATCTCGCCGGCCGGGGCCATGGACAAGTTCCGCACAAGCTTTCCGCACCGCTTCATCAATACCGGCGTGGCCGAACAGGTCATGATCGGCCTGTGCGCCGGCATGGCGTTGCGCGGCCTGCGGCCCTTCGCTTACACCATCGCGACCTTCGCGCTGTTCCGGCCGTTCGAGTTCGTGCGCGACGATTTGTGCTATCACGATCTCCCGGTGACGGTGGTCGGGATCGGCGGCGGCCTTACCTATTCGACGCTCGGCGGAACGCATCACGCGCAGGAGGACGTCGCCGTCGCCTCGGCCATTCCCAACATGGCGGTGCTGGCGCCCTGCGATCCCGGCGAGACGCGCGCCGCCGCCGAATGGGCGGTGAGCGAGGAGCGCTTCCGCATCGGTCCCGTCTATCTGCGCCTGGGCAAGGCGGGCGAGCCGGATCTGACCCGGGCGGCCGAGCCGTTCGTCTTCGGGAAGCTGCGCTACCTGAAGCGCGGCGAGGACGTCTGCATCATCGGTTACGGCCCCGTTCTCAAATTGGCTTTCGATCTTGCCGATCGCTTCGCGGCAAGCGGCAAGACGGTGTCGATCGCCTCTTGCCACACGGTGAAGCCGCTCGATCTCGGTGGAGTCGCCGCCGCGCTCCGCCGCCACCGGCAGGTGATCGTGCTCGAAGAGATGGCGCCGACCGGCGGGCTCGGCCCGCAGGTCAAATCCCTGGCCTGGGACATCAGGGCCGAATGCCGGCTCGACACGTTCTCTCTCAAGGACACCTTCATTCACGTCTATGGCTCGCATCCCGAGCTGCTGGCGGCGCACGGCCTCGACGTCGCGAGCATGGCGCAGAAGCTCGGGCTGGACTGAGACGGCGGCCACGGCGGATCGCCGGACGGCGGGACGAACTCGCGATCACAGTCGGCTGAAGGCTGCGCGCCGCGCCGATAACGCTTGCCGATCCCCGGCCTGCATCCGGAATCCTTGTGCATCATACCGATCGAGGCGTGCAATCCGCCAATGTATATGTGCAGTGCCGCCTGCTCGAAGGTTCATGCATCGACGGCAATCCTTATCGCAGACTGGCATTTTCTCCGGCTCAAGATATAGTCGCAAATCGGGGATTGACGATTTTCGCCGCCAAGTTGTTGATTTTCGTGATCGGAAAGGACGGCGCGGCGAAGTCGGGCACGCCGTCGACGCGGGAAGTTTCAGGAGACGTGATCTGAGATGACGGTCATTATCGTAGGGGGCGATAGCACCATCGGCAGCGCCTTTGCACGGACCCTGCGCCAACGCGGAGAGGTCGTCGTTACGACGAGCCGGCGTCTCAACGACGGTGTCGGCAGCTTGCCCCTTGACCTCGGTGATTCCGATGTCGCCGCCATCCCTCTGCCGGATGGCGAGGTCGCGTTCTTCTGCGCGTGCGTCAACGGCTTCAGTGGCTGTCGATCCAATCCGGGCTACGCTCGGCGGGTCAATGTCGACGGGACCGCTATGCTCGCTCGCCGCTTGGCGTCTCGCGGGACGCGAGTGGTCTTGCTTTCCTCGACGGCGGTTCTTGATTTCCGTGCGCCGGACCAGCCGTCCACCGCGCCGGCAAATCCCCGGACGCTCTACGGGCAACTCAAGGCCGAAGCGGAAGAGATCTTTTTGTCGCTCGGTCGCTTCGGCTCGGTGCTGCGGCTGACCAAGGTGCTGACGGCGGAGATGCCGTTGTTCGCCGGATGGATCTCCGCGCTTGGCCGGGGCGAGGCCGTCACCGCCTTTTCCGACCTTCATTTTTCGCCGATCACGCTGGATGACGCGATGTCGGCTCTTTTCGGCGTTCGCGACGATTCCTCCGGCGGCATCTACCAATTTTCCGGCGCATACGACATCAGCTACGCCGACGCAGCCGGCCATCTCGCCGGCAGAATGGGAATTGGCGCTGCCCGTGTGAACAGCGAGCTTGCGGCACATCATGGCATTCGAGCCGAAGAAATACCCCGCTTTACATCTCTGGATAGCTCGCGCCTCCAGGCAATCACCGGTCGGGCGCCGCCCGACCCCTTCGCGGTGCTGGACACGGTTTATGGTCCCGTCATCGCGGTAGCGGGCGAGCGTTTGCGGAGCTTCGGTTGACCGCGGGGTATCGCTGTCAGGTGTGTTCAACGGGCGCCCTCGAGGTTGTCGAGGAGTATCGGGCGCTGCCGCGGGTCACGTCCGACGCGAAGCCGTGGCCTTCCGGCGGCACATTGACGGTCTGTGTCGACTGCGGCGCTATTCAAAAGTTGCCGGATCAGGGTTGGCTCCGCGAGGTAAAGAACATCTATGACGACTATGAGATGTATTACTTGTCGGCCGGAGCGGAGCAACTCGTGTTCACGAGCGGCGGCGACTCGGAGCCGCGATCGCGCCGGCTCGTCGAGTACCTGATCGAACGCGTCGAGCTGCCCGGGAACGGTTGCTTGCTTGACATTGGATGCGGCAACGGCGATGCGCTGGTGCAGTTTGCGCGCATGCTGCCGAAATGGCGTCTTTACGGGAGCGAGATCACTGAGCGCCCGCTTCGTCGATTGCAACGGCTCGAAAACTTTGTCCGGCTATTCACCGTGTCGCCCAGGCAGATTGACGAGCGCTTCAGCGTCGTCACCATGATCCATTCGCTTGAGCATATGCCGTCGCCGCGAGCCACGGTAGCCGATGCGGTATCATTGCTCGGTCCGGGCGGCGTTCTCTTCATTGAAGTTCCCGATATTGAAGCTTCTCCCTTTGACCTGCTCGTCGCCGATCACCTGATGCATTTTTCAACCGCAACGCTGGCCTTGCTCGTGGGGCGGGCCGGCGTGCGACCCTCGGCGCTCGTCAACGATGTGGTATCAAAGGAGCTAACGCTGATCGCTCATCCCGGCGACGGTCGCGTGCCGATTCCGGACCCAAAGAGGGGCGTCCACCTGGCCCGCGCGACGGTTCGGTGGCTGAGCGACGTTCTGGCGATGGCGCAGGCGCAGGCGTCAGAGGATCGCATGGGAATTTTTGGGACGGCGGTCGCCGGAATGGCGCTCTATGGCGCCTTGCGGGATCGCGTCTCCTTCTTCGTCGACGAGGATCCGATGCGGGTCGGCCGCCGTTACGATGGAAAGCCGGTGCTGGCTCCAGCGGATGTCCCGGAGGGCTCCGCTGTCTTCGTCGCGCTCCCGCCCGAGCGTGCGCATCAACTCGCCGAACGCCTGTCCGGCTTACCGGTGCGTTTCGTGCTGCCGCCCGATCGAGAGTAGCCCGCGTGTCCAACGACGTAAATTTCTCGCCGGGACCGCTCGCCAAGGAAGCGGGAAATCGAATGGGGCTGGGAATCGCGCCGAAAGGCGACCCCAAGCTCTACCTGGCTCTGACGTTATGGGGTGAGGAGTATCGGCGGTATTTCGTCGATTTCTGCTTGGCATCGCTGTTGGCGCCGGGCAATATTCCTGCAATTGCCGACAAGCGCGCGGCACGGTTGCTGCTTGCGACGACCGAAGATGATTGGCGCGCCCTACAGGACGAGCCGACATTTGTCGCGGCCCGGAAGCATATCGCGGTCGAGCACGTCCCCTTCGACGTGCCGGCGTTTTCCGACAACACCGGAAAGATGCTGGCGATGTCCAAGGGGCACAAGCTTCTGACCCGGAGAATGTTCGAGGATCGCGCCCAAGGCGTGATTATCTTCCCCGACATGATCGCCGCTACCGGCTTCCTCGCGAAAATCGAGGAACTTTGGCGAGGAGGAGCGGCGGCCATCATGTTCATGAATGTTCGGTTTGCCAACGAAACTCTGACTCAGGAGCTCGGGGAATGTGGATTGCTGAGGCGCGGGATGCCGCTTGCCCTATCGAGCCGAGATCTCGTCAGGCTGACCATTCGCCATATGCATTCGGAGATGGCCCGCGGTGGATTCGAGAATAAATGCAGGAACGACCGGTGCGAGTCCGTGTTCTGGATCGTCGGCCGCGGCCAGGATTTGGTCTTCCATTGCGGCTGCTGGATTCCGTTGCTGATCGACTACCGTACCTTAGCCGCTCATGACGATAGTACTTTCGATCAGTGGACCCTCGACGGCGACTACGCCGCGCGGAATTTCTCGGATTCGAGGGAGTTGTATGTCGTTCGCGACACGGACGACCTCATGCTGGTCAGCATTACGCCGGAATCCAAGATCCATTATTCTCTTGCGCCAATCCCGGAGTACTGGTTTCCGCCGGTGCGCCGGTCGCGGAAAATCCTGGATATGCACGGATACCTTTACAAAGTGGTGCGGCTGGATTGGCTTAAGGCGGAGCTCTTCCGCCAGCCGGTGCGGTTTCGCGGCGGCAGCGCCACGGAGGCCGAATGGCGCAAGCAGGAACGCCGCGCCGCGCAAATCGTCCGACGGATAGAGCGAGGCGGAACGTGGCTGGATCAATTCTGGGCTAGCTGTGTTTATCCCTTGCGCCTTTGTCTCCACGTCCGGGATTTCACCATGGTCAGAGTGAGGCGATTTCGCGCGTGGCGCACGCGCAACAGCCTGGGGAGGTCATTGTGAGCCAGTCGAACCCCGAAACCCCGATCTCGGGAGGAGAGCCGCATTACCGCCCCCTTATGGATCGACTGCGTGCGCGGGGTGTGGAGCGCCTTGGACTCATGGCCGGCTGGGCTTGGCACGATGATCCCCGGCACCTGCTGTTCACGTTGTCGCGCTACAAGTTCGTGGCGAAAATGGTCGCCGGGCGCGAGCGGGTACTCGAGGTGGGTTGTGCCGACGGGTTCGCAACGCGGCTTGTCGCGCAAACGGCAAAGTCCGTCGTCGGCGTCGATTTCGACCCGCAATTCATCGCCGACGCGACCGAGCGCGGGTCCGATCGCTGGCCGATCGAGTACCGGGTCCATGACATGCTGGCCGGGCCTCTGCCAGAGATATTCGACGCGGCTTTTACGCTCGATGTCATCGAGCACATTCCGCCGCAACACGAGGAGATCTTTCTCGCCAACATCTGCGCGTCGCTGACGGAGGGCGGCGTCTTGATCGTCGGAACTCCGTCCCTCGAATCGCAGCAGTTCTCCTCCCCTCAAAGCAAAGAGGGCCATGTGAATTGCAAATCGGCTACCGACCTGCAGGTGCTCCTCTCGAAATATTTTGCCAATGTGTTCATGTTCAGCATGAACGATGAAGTCGTCCATACCGGCTTCCATAAAATGGCCCATTATCTCATGGCGCTCTGCTGCGGACCGAAGGCGCCGGCGACGCGGAAACGCGGGTGAGCACGGCGGGTGATGAGCGCAGTATCTCCGTCCCAAGGTTTTCCTGCGCCGGTCGATATCCTTCGACCGGGCACGCACCATGCTCGAGAGCTCATGGCAGCAAAGCCGCTCATGCAGCCGGATCTGTGGAGCGAACCGCCGCTTGCCCACAGCTTCAAGCATATCCGAGCCATGAAGGAACGCGGCCTCGGCGTCGCGTTCAACGCCAATGATCTGCTGCTGCGCGAGGACACCGCTCGCTTCTTCTGCGAGACCAAAGTCGACCCCCGCCTCGATTCATGCCGCCATCTCGGAGATTTTGAAAAAGGTGCACCGCCTCGACAAGCAGCGGAGCCGGCAGGGCAGCCTGCTCGGATCGCACAGCCTGACCAAATGGGCGACAGCGGCTGAATGACGGTCGATACCAGGCCGTCCACGCCATAGTCGCGCCATGACCGCGCCCATCTCGTGGCTCTGGGCGGTGCCGTTTCTCGGCCTGCTGTTCACCTTCGCCTGCGCGCCGCTGCTGGCGCCGCCGCTGTGGCATCGCCATTACCGCTGGTGGACGGCGCTGTGGTCGCTCGCCTTTCTCCTGCCGGCGGCGGGGATCGACGGGCCGGGGGCGGTGCTGAACGCCGTGCTCGCCACCGCGCTGCTGCAATATCTCCCGTTCATCCTGCTGCTCGGCGCGCTCTTCGCCGTCGCCGGCGGCTTGCGCATCACCGGCACGCCGCGCGGCGGGGCGCTCGTCAACACCGCGCTGCTCGCGCTGGGCACACTCCTGGCAAGCATCATCGGCAGCACCGGCGCCGCGCTGCTGACGATCCGGCCGCTGGCCCGTGCCAACCGCCACCGCCGATACAGCCGGCATGTCTTCGTCTTCCTCATCCTGCTGGTGGCCAATGTCGGAGGGGCGCTGACGCCGCTCGGCAACCCACCGATCTTCCTCGGCTTTCTCGCCGGCGTGCCGTTCTTTTGGCCGCTCGTCCATCTCTGGGCGCCGACCGCGCTCGTCGCCGGCGGCCTGTTGGCGAGCTTCTACATGCTCGACCGCCATCTCTTCCGGCGTCGCGGCGGCGGTCCGGCGCTGCTGCCGGAGATCGAGAAGCTCGGCCTTGAAGGCGGCGTCAACCTCGTCCTGCTGGCCCTCATCATCGCCGCGGTGATGCTCCGCGCCTTTTGGCATCCCGCGGCGGCGCTTTCGCTGCCCGGTTTCCGCTGGGAGGCCGAGGTCATGATCGCCGATGCGCTGCTGCTGGCGGCGGCGCTGCTGTCGCTCGCGCTGACGCCGCGCCAGACGCGCCAACGCAACGATTTCGCCTGGACGCCGATGATCGAGGTGGCGATCCTCTTTGCCGGCGTCTTCATCACTCTGCTGCCGGTGACGGCGATGATCGCCGCCGGACCCGCGGGTCCCGCGGCGGCGCTTTTCGAGAGGCTGTTGAGCGGAGGAATGCCGATCGACGGCCGATTCTATTGGGCGACCGGGCTGCTCTCCGCCTTCCTCGACAACGCGCCCGCCTATCTCGTCTTCTTCGATTTCGCGGGCGGCGATGCGGCGCGTCTCACCCAAGCCGTGCCGCGCACGCTGGCGGCGATCTCGGCGGCGGCGGCCTATTTCGGCGCGTTCACCTATCTCGGCAACGCGCCCAATCTGCTGATCAAGCGCCTCGCCGAACGGCAGGGCATCGCGATGCCGCAGTTCTTCGGCTATGTCGGCTGGTCGATCCTCTGCCTGCTGCCCTGGCTGCTGCTCGTCCAGGCGATCTTCTTCGCGTGATCACCAGAGGCCGGGGATGAGGCGGGCGGTGCGCCGGGCGTAGTCGGCGTAATCGGCGAAGGTCTGGCGCAGAACCCGCTCCTCGTTGTTGAGGCGCAGCAACTGCAGCGCCAGATGGGCGAAGAACAGCAGCGCCGCCTGCCAGCTCCAATAGGGCAGGAAGATGCCGATGATGGCGATCTCCTCCGTGAGGTAGAGCGGGTGGCGGACGCAGCGATAGGGGCCGGCGGTGACCAGCCGGCGCGCCTCGGACATGACGCTGAAGGAGCGGCCGAGCCAGTTGAGCGCAATGAGCGCCAAGGCGTTGCCAAGGAAGGCTAGTCCGGCCGAGAGGAAGAGCAGCCAGGTCGGCGCCGGCTCGAGCCGCGGCAGGAACGGCAGCGCCAAGAGCATCGTCACCGCCAGCAGCGCGACAAGCCGCGGCATCAGCCCCGGCGCCTTGGCCACCGGCGGCGAGCGTACGAGCGTCAGCCAAGCGGCAAAGATGAAGAACGCCATGGTGAAGAAACGCGACAGCATGTCGGCAATCGTCGCCAGCGCGATCGTGTCGAGCGCGGCGGCGTCGAACTGGAGGGCACTCTTGACCAGGCCGAAAGCGAGATTGGCGGCCAACAGCATGAACCACAGCATGACCGCGCGGTGCGCCAACGCTTCGAGGATCGCCGCGCCGCGGGGCGCGCCCAGCAGCCCGTCGCCGGCGAAAGGCGCAACCTCGTCCATGGCGACGGGCGGTCTCTGCGACATGCCCCGATCTCCTTCGGCGCGGCAAGGCGTGACTGGGAAAGCGCCGCCATGCTCGAGTAATGTTGCAGCATTGTCAAAATATATCGCCGCAAACGTGTCGAGTATCTTATGAACTATTGAAGAAATGTTTGACGTTGTCTTAAAACTTCATGCTCAGACGCCGGCGAGCGCCTGCTCGAGATCGGCAATGAGGTCGTCGACCGCCTCGATGCCGACGGAAAGCCGCAGCAGATCGGGCGGCGCCGGGCTGTCCGGCCCCTCGATCGAGGCGCGGTGCTCGATCAGGCTCTCAACCCCGCCCAGCGACGTCGCGCGCTGCCACAGCCGGACGCGCGCGGCCACCGCGAGCGCCGCCGCCTCGCCGCCTGCGATGCAGAGGCTCAGCATACCGCCGAAGCCGGCCCGCATCTGGCGCCGGGCGATGGCGTGGCCCGGCGCCGCGGTAAGGCCCGGGTAAAGCACCGCGCGGATGCGTTCGTGGCGCTGGAAGTGCTCGGCGATCGCCTGCGCCGAGCGGCAGGACTGGGCGACGCGGAGATAGAGCGTGCGCATGCCGCGCAGCAGCAGCCAGGCTTCGACCGGGCCGAGGACGGCGCCGTTGCCGGCGCGCAACGCGATGATGCGCTCCCAGAACGCATCCTGGCGCGCCGCGACCAGGGCGCCGGCGATGACGTCGCTGTGGCCGTTGAGGTATTTGGTCGCGGCATGCATGACGATGTCGGCGCCCAGCGCGATCGGCTGCGTCAGCACCGGCGTTGCCACGGTGCTGTCGATCGCCAGCAGCGCGCCCGCGGCATGCGCGATCGCCGCGGCGGCGGCGATGTCGGTGATCGCCCAGGTGGGATTGGCCGGCGTCTCGATCCAGACCAGGCGGGTCGCGCCCGGCCGCATCGCCGCCCGCAAGCGGGCGAGATCGGTCATGTCGACGAACTCGACGGCAAGGCCCCAATCGCCGGCCGTCGTGAGCAGCCAGCGGCGCAACGCCCAGTACATCACTTGGGGCGCGACCACATGGTCGCCCGGCTTCAGCGCGAGAAACACCGCCGTTGCCGCCGCCATGCCCGAGGCGAAGGTGAGGGCGGCGGCACCCCGCTCGAGCCGCGCCAGCAGCGCTTCCGGCTGCTCGTAGGAAGGGTTGTCGGCCCGGCTATAGATGCGGCCGCCGCCGTAGCCGGGATCGCGCTGATAGGTGGTGGCGAGATGGATCGGCGGCACCACCGCTCGAGTCGTCTCGTCGACCCAGCCCAGCGCTTGCGCCGCGAGGCTCGCCGGATGCAACGTCTTGCCGTCCTCGCTCATGCCACCGTCCTGCCGCGTCTTGTCGCATAACCCGGAAGCAAGCTAAAACCATCGCCGTCCCGCCGCCAAGCGATTTGCCGCATGCGCCGCCTTCTTCCGTTTCTTGCCCTGGTGTTGTTCGTCGCGATGCTGGGCGCGGCGGCGTCGCTCGTGGTCTTCGAGAAATCCGCACTCACCATCGACACCAAATCAGCGCTCACCATCGACACCGAAGCGGGCCCGCGGCGTTTCGCCATCGAGCTGGCGCTGACGCCCGAGGAACAGGAGCAGGGGCTGATGTACCGCCGCGAGCTCGCGGCCGATGCCGGGATGCTGTTCGACTTCGGCAGGGTGCGGCCGGTGGAGTTCTGGATGAAGAACACGCTCATTCCGCTCGACATGCTGTTCATCGCCGCCGATGGCCGTATCGCCGACATCCACGAGCGGGCGGTGCCGCTGTCGGAAGCGACGATCGCGGCAAAGGTGCCGGTGCGCGCCGTGCTCGAGATCAATGGCGGCACCGTCGCGCGCCTCGGCATCAAGCTCGGCGACGTCGTTCACCACCCGATCTTCGGCACCGGCGGCCCCGGCTAGCGCTTGCGCGCCAGGGTGATGCCGTCGGCGAGCGGCAGCAGCGAGAGGTCGATCCGCTCGTCGCGGTGGAGCTTGGCGTTCAGCGCGCGCAGCGCCGCCGTGTCCGGGTCCTTGCGCCGGCCATCGGCGACCCAGCCGCCCCAGAGGACGTTGTCGATGACGATGAGCCCGCCCGGCCGCAGCAGCCGCAACGCGCGCTCGTAATAGCCGTCGTAATTCTCCTTGTCGGCATCGATGAAGACGAAATCGAATGTCCCGGCCTGGCCGTCGCCTAGCAGTGCGTCCAGCGTCGCCAGCGCCGGAGCGAGTCGCAGCTCGATCTTGTCGGCGGCGCCGGCCGCCTGCCAATAGCGCCGCGCGATCGCCGTCGTCTCGGGATCGACGTCGCAAGCGATGATGCGGCCGTCCTGCGGCAGCGCCAGCGCCACGGTGAGGGTGCTGTAGCCGGTGAAGGTGCCGATCTCGAGGCAGCGCCGGGCGCCGACCAGCCGGGCGAGCAGCGCCATGAACTGGCCCTGATCGGGAGCGATCTGCATGCCCGCCATGGGCAGAAGCGCCGTCTCCTCGCGCAGCCGGCGGAGCACCGGCGGCTCGCGCAGCGAGACGCTAAGGACATAGTCCCGGAGTTTTTCCGACAGCTCGATATGGTGCCTGACCATGGGATCCTCATCCGGCGGTGGGGCGGCGGCGATCTTGGCTTGCGCCGCGCGGCGAGGGAAGGGAGCGCGGCCGCGCGGCTCTTGCGCTTTCGCCCGCCTGAGGCTAGAAAACCCGCATAAATCCGAGGTTTTCCCAGGATTTGCGGGGCGTAGCTCAGCCTGGTAGAGCGCCAGCTTTGGGAGCTGGATGCCGGAGGTTCGAATCCTCTCGCCCCGACCATCCCGAGCGGCGAGGAGTGCCATGGCGGTTGCACGCATCTATCAGCCGGCCAAGACGGCGATGCAGTCCGGCCGGGCGAAGTCGCGGCAATGGGTGATCGATTACGAGCCGGCGACGCGACGCCAGCCGGACCCGCTGATGGGCTGGAGCAGCGCCGAGGACACGCTCAACCAGGTGCAGCTCCGCTTCGATACGCGAGAGGAGGCGATCGCCTTCGCGCAGAAGCACGGTCTCGATTATACGGTCATCCCGCCGCGTCAGAGCCGTTTCAAGCCGAAATCCTACGCCGAGAACTTCCGCTACGACCGGCCAAGATAGGCGCTCGCCGCGCCGCATGGCGCTTGCTAGAGTTCCGCAGGAAGAGCGCCCTTAGCTCAGCGGATAGAGCAGCCGCCTTCTAAGCGGCAGGTCGCAGGTTCGATTCCTGCAGGGCGCGCCAAAACTGGCAAGGGGTTGCGGCTCGGGCACGCGCACCATGTCTGGCTTGGTTTCGGCCGGGTACCCGCCGGGCGTCTCGGTTGGTATTTTACCGATATCCGGTGCCGCCCATGCAGAAGACCCTGCGCTCCCTCCAACGAGGGGGAGCATCGCTGCGTGGGGAATATGCTGCTCTTGGCGCTCATTGCGACCAATATGGTCACGGCTGCCGGCCTCGCGCTGGCGCTGTTTCGGCTGGGACGGCACCGCATGCGGCGGCGGCAGAGGAATTTGCTGTCACCATGGCCGATCCCGCGCGTTGCTCCGGGCGAGATCGTCCCGGTCCTCGCCACCGGTCCGCTTGGGCCCGGCGTGGCGAGCGAGATCATCGCCATCGCCAATTACCGCGTGCCCGGCGGTGTCAGCGACCTCGAGACCTGGGTGCTCTGCAACATAGCGCGAAGCGCCCATACGATCTTCGAGTTCGGCACCGCCACCGGCAAGACCACCTATCTTCTCGCCCGCAATGCCCCGCCCGGGGCGAAGGTCATAACCCTTACCCTCGATCCCAAGGCAGCCCACCTCTACCGCGAGGAGCCGGGCGACTGCGCGGCGGCGAAGCGCTCGGCGCTCAAGGAATCGCACGATACCTTCACCTACCAAGGGACGGCGGCGGCGGCGAAGATCACGCAGCTCTTTGGCGACAGCAAGGAATTCGACGAGACGCCCTATGCCGGCGCCTGCGATCTCGTCTTCGTCGATGCTTCCCATGCCCGCTCCTATGTCGACAGCGACAGCCGCAAGGCGCTTCGCATGGTGCGCCCCGGCGGCTATGTCGTCTGGCATGATTACGGGGGGCCGCATCACGAGGGCGGCGTCTATGACGCGCTCAACGAGCTCGGGCGCGAGCTGCCGCTGCGCCATGTCGAGGGCACCATGCTGGTGGCGTATCGCAGGCCTGAATGACCCGGACCGGGAGCATGCGCATGATCGCCTTGAAGAGCTTGGTGCGCCATAGAGCGCTGGCTGCCGCGATCGCCGTGTTTTCGGGCGCCGCGGCGATTGCGCAACAAGCCCCGACGCCGGCGCCGCCCTCATCCCCGCCAAATCAAAGTACTTCCACGACGACGATCATCTCTCGCGGCGGCGGGACGGCGTCGTGCAGCCAGGCTGACCAATGTGGGAGCTGCAGCATATCCTGTCCCGCCGGCAAAGCCGCGCTTTGCGTCGGCGGCGAGGGCCATCAGACGGAGACCAAGGATGGGTTCCGCTGCGACAGGCCGCCGCAATGCTCCTGCCGATGAGCGCGGGGATATCCCTTCTGTAGCCCACGGGCTGCTTTGACCCTGCATGCGATGGTCGGCAAAAGGAAGCAGCAGGCAACGATCCGAATGCTCGCGACACGATCGGTAGAGCGATCATCCGTCGCATGATGGCGTTGCAAGCGTCGAGTCGTTGATGCGCGAAGGCGGCGTTTGTGTCATTGTTCAAAGAGAGGGGAACGACGATGGCCACTGACCTTGCCGACATTCTGAACCGACTCGCCGATGTCGATCATGACCTGTTGCGGCTCGAGGGCGGACGCGCGCTCGCCCAAACGGCGGCCGACAGCGCCGAGGTCAGTCGGCTGGACGTGGAGATCGGTCATCTCATGAAGCTCAAGGAGGAATTGCGCGCCCAGTGGAGGCGCGAGCGGCGCTGACCGACAGGCCAGCCCTCGCCGCGGATCCTTCACCTCGGCAAGAGGTGCAGGCGCGGAGGAACGCGCCTTTTCTCAGGGTGCCGTCGGCGCCAAGCCGGTCAAGATTTGACCGCCAGCCTGCCGGCCGAGTCGCCGCAGGGATATCTCGACTCGCCGTTAATCGCCGGTTAACCATGCTCCGCGCACTATTCACGGACCTCTCCCTGCGCGAGCCGAGCCGATGGCCGACGCCCTCCTTACACGCGAGCCGCCCTCCCGATCCTCGCTTGCCGAGCTGATCTCGCACGCCCGCGCCGAGCTCGAAACCGCCGTCAGCTTCGATCACGTCAAGGCCATCCGCGACCAGGCGGACGCTTTGCGCGGCTATGCCAAATCGATCGGCGCCGCCCAGGCGGCGCTGAACGCCGTCGCCGAGATCAAGATCCGTGCCGAGCGCCGGATGGGCCGGGAATTGGCCGCGCTCGACATGCATCCCGGCGGGCGGCCGCCAAAAACCGGCGACACCGCGTCACCGGTTTCAAAGCCGACGCTCGCGGCGTTGGGAATCCACAAGAAATGGTCGCAACGTTGGCAGGCTCTGGCCAGAATCCCGCCCGCGACTTTCGAAGCCTGCCTCTTTGAGGCAAAGCGCAACGGCGAAGAGCTGACGACCGCCGGCCTCAACCGCGCGGCTGCCAGGATACTGCGAAACGACGTCGGCCGGGGACCGCCGCCCGCGCCAGATGCCCGTGATGCCGTCGAGCGTCAGCTTGAGGCGCTGGAGAGAGCCTGGGCTGCCGCCGGCGACGCAGCCCGCCGCATGTTCCTGGAGCGGCGGCGCTTGGACCGCCCGCCGCCGGTATCGCGCCCGGTGGTGCGGCTCGCCGCCTCCGGCGCACCGGGCGAAACCTCCCCGCAGCTTTCCTAACCCCCGACTCGCCGACCGGCGCGAGGCCGGCGGGAAAACCGACGGGCCGAGCCGCATCGACGCGGCTATAGTGCCGCGGCAGCCGCGACGAATCGGCCGAAAGACCGGTTTATCCGGCAGGAGAATCGGCGGGACGATGCGCAATCGCGGAAGATGGTGGCCGGCGGCGCTGGGGTGGGCGGCCGTGTCGGCCTTGCTGCTGGCGCCGGCCGGCTGCGCCGGCCGCCTTTGGGTCGATCGGGCGAGCGCCGAGGGCGTCAGGCTGCACTGGTATACGCGCGAGGCGACGATGGACATCGCCCGCGCCGCCGCGGCCGAGAACTGCCGGCGTTATGGCAAGGGCGCCGTGCTGCTCGACGAATTCGAGGATCGGGACGTCACCACGGCAAATTTCGCCTGCCGGTGAGCTACCCCCCCTCATCCTCGGCAAAGGCCGCGGCCGCGGAACCGTGTCCGCCAAGGCTCGAGCGGTCGAGCGACACGGTCTTGAGGAGCGCGAAGACCTCGCTGCCGACGGCGAGATCGAGCTCGCGGGCGGCGCGCTGGGTGATGCGCGCCCAGAGCGCCACCGGCTGCCCCGGGCGGCCGATGTCGAGATGGATGTCGACCAGCGGCCCGCGCTCGGCCACGATCTCGGCAATACGGGCGGCGATGACGTTGCGCATGGAGATGTCGGTGGGCCGCGTCGTCGCCAACGCCACGTCGCGCGCGCGGATGCGCACGCGCACCGGCGTGCCCAGCGGCAGCGCCAAATGCGAGACGCGCAGCCTGCCGCCGGGAAAGGCGAGCTCGCTCAACCCGAAGGCGATGTCGTGCCCGGCCACCGTGGTGCGGATCACCGCGCCCGCTTCGGAGCGGCCGGTGAGCGGGCGCAGGTCGAGCCGGCTGGTCAGCTCCTCGACCGTGCCGACCGCCGCCACCGTGCCGTCGGAGAGGAGGACAAGCGTATCCGCCAGCCGCACGATCTCTTCCATGACGTGGCTGACATAGATGATGGGGATGCGCAGCTCGGCACGCAGCCGCTCGATGAAAGGCAGGATCTCCGCCTTGCGCGGCGCATCGAGCGACGCCAGCGGCTCGTCCATCAGCAGCAGGCGTGGCGAGGCGAGCAAGGCGCGGCCGATGGCGACGCGCTGCTTCTCGCCGCCGGAAAGGTCGCTCGGCCGCCGCTCGAGCAGGGCGCCGAGGCCCAGCATTGCCACCACCGCGTCGAAATCGACGGCGGGGTCACGGCGGCCGGCGCCATAGGTGAGGTTGCCGCGCACCGAGTAATGCGGGAAGAGACGGCCTTCCTGGAAGACATAGCCGAGGCGGCGGCGCTCAGGCGGCAGGTCGATGCGGTCCACGCTCGAGAACAGCGTCTCGCCATCGACCGATATGCGACCGCGATCGGGCCGCAACAGACCCGCCAGCATGTTGACGATGCTGGTCTTGCCGGCGCCGGAGCGGCCGAAAAGCGCGATGATGCCGGCGGCGGGCGCGGTGAAGCGCACGGAAAGCGCAAAGCCGCCGAGGCGCTTTTCGACGTCGACCTCGATCACGCCAGCCCCTGGAGGCGCCGGCCGAGACGGCGCGCCGTAAGCTCGGAGACGACCAGCGCCGCCATGGCGAGCGCCACCGACAGCGCCGCCAGCCGCCATGCCGCCGCGTCGCCGCCCGGCACCTGCGTCAGCGCATAGAGCGCCAGCGGCAAGGTGCGCGTCTCGCCGGGGATGTTGGAGACGAAGGTGATGGTGGCGCCGAACTCGCTGATGCTGCGGGCGAAGGCGAGGATGATCCCGGTCAGGATGCCCGGCGCCATCAGCGGCAGCGTGATGGTAAGGAAGACGCGCAGCCGGCCGGCGCCCAGCGTGCGCGCCGCCTGCTCAAGGCGCCGGTCGACCAGCTCCAGCGAGAGCCGCATGGCGCGGACCATCAGCGGAAAGCCCATCACCGCCGAGGCCAGCGCCGCACCTTTCCAATTGAAGGCGAAGCTGACGCCGAAGCGGTCGTAGAGAAAGCCGCCGACAGGGCCGTGGCGGCCGAACAGCACCAGCAATGCAAAGCCTACCACCACGGGAGGCAGCACCAGCGGCAAATGGATGAGGCCGTCGAAGAGGAGCTTGCCCGGAAAGCGGCCGCGCGCCAGCAGGAAGGCTGCCGCCAGGCCGAGCGGCAGGCTGGCGATGACGCTCCAGGCGCCGACGCGCAGGCTGAGGCGCAGCGCTTCGATCTCGAGAGGCGAAAGCTCAGGCAAGGTGGTGGGCGAGGCGGCCGAAGCCGCGCTCGAGATCGGCGAGGAGATCGCCGAGATCCTCGAGGCCGGCGTGGAGCCGCAGCACCGCGCCCTCCCGCCAGGGTTTGACCGTGCGCATCCGCTCCACGCGACTGGGCAGGATCAGGCTTTCGAAGCCGCCCCAGCTCGCCCCCATGCCGAAAAGCTCCAGGCCGTCGAGCATGGCGTCGATCGCCGGCTTGGAAATGTCCGGCCGCAGCACGATGCTGAAGAGGCCGCTCGACCCCGTGAAGTCGCGCCGCCACAGCGCATGGCCCGGGCAGCTCTCCAGTGCCGGGTGCAGCACCCGCGTCACTTCCGGCCGCTGCGCCAGCCAGCCTGCCAGCGCCAGCGCCTGCGCCTGGTGCTGGCGCAGCCTTACCCCGGCGGTGCGCAAGCCGCGCAGCGCCAGGTAGCAATCGTCGGGCGCGGCATGCGTGCCGAGCAGGGTCGCCATCTCCCGCACTCGCGGGAAGCTCTCCTCGGTGCAGACGGCGACACCCATCATCGCGTCGGCATGGCCGACGATGTATTTGGTGGCGGAGATGATCTCGACGTCGGCGCCGAGCGCCAGCGGCTTGAAGAACAGCGGCGCCGCCCAGGTATTGTCGACCAATGTCGCCAGGCCGCGCGCCTTGGCAACGGCGACAATCGCCGGCACGTCCTGTACCTCGAAGGTATGCGAGCCGGGGCTCTCGAGATAGATCGCGCGCGTCTCGGCGCGCACGAGCTCGGCAATCCCCGCGCCGACGAGCGGGTCATAGAAGCTGGCGGCGACGCCGAAGCGTTGCAGGAAGCCATTGGCGAAGTTGCGCACGGGTCCGTAGACCGAGTCCGGCAGGAGCACGTGCTCGCCCGCCTTGAGATAGGCGAGCAGCACGGCGTGGCAGGCGGCGACGCCGGACGGGAAGGCAATGGCGCGATGGCCGCCTTCGACCGCCGCCACCGCTTCCTCGAAGGCAAAGGTGGTGGGGGTGCCGAGGCGACCGTAAGTGACTTGGTCATAGAGGTGCTGCCGCGCCGCCTCGAGCGCGGCGACACTTTTGTGGAGGATGGTCGAGGCGTGGTAGACCGGCGGATTGACCGCGCCGTGATAAGCCTCGGGTGCGCGTCCGGCATGGGTGAGGAGCGTGTCGGGCTTGGTCGATTTGCTGCGCATCGCCTGCGATCGGCCTCGCTGGGAGAAGGGGGAGGCATCTTGCATCGCCGCGCCTGCTTGCGAAAGGGTCTCGGGCGCCGCTCAGGCACGGGAAGAGCGACGGCGGCGACCGCCGACATTGCCCCGATTCCGCTGCGGGATTGCGAGCCGGCGCGGCAGCGTGATAGCGTCCGCTGCCGGCAAGAAGGCTCCGCGGCATTTTTTCGAATGAGAAATATCCTTTTATAATCATATAGAAAAGAAAGGATTTTCATGTATAAAATTAAACTTCTCGGCGCCGCTCTTGCGAGCCTTGCCCTAGGTCTTGCCTCCGGCCCCGCGGCGCTTGCCGGGGCGACGCTCGACGGGGTCCGGAGCCGCGGCGTGGTGACCTGCGCGGTGAATACCGGTCTTGCCGGCTTCTCCATGCCGGACCGCGAAGGCAATTATCAGGGGCTCGATGCCGATACCTGCCGCGCCATCGCGGCTGCCGTGTTCGGCGACGCGCACAAGGTCAAGTTCGTGCCGGCGACGGCGCAGCAGCGTTTCACCTTGTTGCAGACCGGCGAGGTCGACGTGCTCGTGCGCAACACCACCTGGACCTTGTTGCGCGACACCGAGAACGGCTTCAATTTTGCGCCGGTAACCTATTACGACGGGCAAGGCTTCATGGTGGCGAAGAAGCTCGGCGTCAAAAGCGCCAAGGAGCTTGACGGCGCCACCATCTGCCTCCAGCCCGGCACCACCACCGAGCTCAATATCGCGGATTATTTCCGCACCAGCCATTTGACCTTCAAGCCGCTGGTGATCGAAAAGCTCGACGAGGTCGAGAACGCGTTTTTCTCCGGCCGCTGCGATGCCTACACCACCGACCGTTCCGGCCTTGCCGCGACCCGGTCGGCCAAGGCGTCCAATCCGGAGGACTACGTCATTCTGCCGGAGATCATCTCCAAGGAGCCGCTGGCGCCGGCGGTGCGGCATGGCGACGATGAATGGTTCGACATCGTCAAATGGACGATTTTTGCCATGATCGCCGCGGAGGAGAAGGGCATCGCCTCGGCCAATGTCGACGAGATGGCGAAGAGCGACGACCCCGAGATAAAGCGCATGCTGGGGATCAGCCCCGGCATGGGCAAGGTGCTGCATCTCGACGACCGTTGGGCCTATGCCATCGTCAAGCAGGTCGGCAATTACGGCGAGGTGTTCGAACGCAACGTCGGCGCCCGATCGCCCTTGAAGCTCGCGCGCGGGCTCAACGCGCTGTGGACGGAAGGCGGGCTGATGTACGCCATGCCGTTCCGGTGACGATGCGCGCGGAGGGCGCGCCGGGCCGCGTCGCGCCCTGGAACGACGAGCGGGTGCGGTCGGTCGTCTTTCAGCTTGCCGCCGTTGCCCTGGTTCTCGCGCTCTTCGTCTATCTCGCCGGCAACGCCGTCGACAATTTGCGCCGCCAAGGCATTGCCGCCGGCTTCGGCTTTCTCGAGCGCGAGGCGTCCTTCGCCATCAGCCCGACGCTGATCCCTTACAGCCCGGCCGACAGCTATGCGCGCGCCCTGTCGGCCGGGCTGCTCAATACCTTGCTGGTCGCCTCGCTCGGCATCGTCTTTGCCACGCTGCTCGGCTTTCTCGTCGGCATCGCGCGTCTTTCCGGCAACTGGCTGGTCAGCCGATTGTCGCTGGCCTATGTCGAGATCATACGCAATACCCCGCTGCTGCTGCAGATCTACCTCTGGTGGGACGTGCTGCGGCTCGGAGCGCCGCAGCCGGGGGCGGCCTGGCAGCCCTTGCCCCATGTCTTCATCTCGAACCGCGGCGTCGTCTTCCCCGCGCCGGTCTATGACCCGCTCTATCTCTGGATGCTCGTCGCGGCGGCGATCGGCGGTATCGCGGCTTTCATGCTGCGGCGCCAGGCGCGGGCGCGCCAGGCGCGCACCGGGCGCATGCTGCCGGCGGGCTGGCTCGGCCTTGCCCTTGTCGTCCTGCCGCCGGTTGCGGTGTTTTTCGCCGGCGGCGCGCCTTATCTGCTCGACTTGCCGCGCGTCACGCGTTTCGATTTCAGCGGCGGGCAGAGCATCACGCCGGAATTCGCGGCGCTGCTCTTCGCGCTGGTCGCCTATACCGCCGCCTTCATCGGCGAGATCGTGCGCGGCGGCATCCTCGCGGTCGGCCGCGGCCAGAGCGAGGCGGCGCTGGCGCTGGGCCTGACGCGCGGCCAGTTGCTGCGTCTGGTGGTGCTGCCGCAGGCCATCCGCGTCATCGTGCCGCCCATGACCAGCGAGTATCTCAACCTGACCAAGAACAGCTCGCTCGCGGTGGGGATCGGGTTCTTCGACCTGTTCTCGGTGGGCAGCACGGTGGTCAACCAGACCGGCCAGGTGATCGAGGTCATGTCGATCCTGATCGCCACCTATCTGACCCTGAGCCTTGTCACCTCGCTGCTGATGAACCTCTACAACCGCGCGACCGCGCTGGTGGAGCGCTGAGCGATGATCGCCGCTGCTCCTTGGCGCTGGGCGCGCGCCAACCTGTTCAATGGTCCGCTCAACGCCGTGCTGACGCTCTTCCTCGGCTATCTCATCGTCGTTTTGCTGCCGGGCCTTGTCGATTGGACGCTGATCAAGGCATCGCTGACCGCGCCCGACGACCGCGCCTGCGCCGCCGCCGGAGGAGCCTGCTGGGCTTTCATCGCCGACTGGTTCCGCTTCCTCCTCTTCGGGCGCTATCCCTATGCCGAGCAGTGGCGTCCGGCCATCGTCATCGCGGTCTTCCTCGCCTTGCTGCTGGCGAGCTGGAACCGGCGGCTGCCGGGCGGGTGGCTGGCGGCGATCTGGATCGCCGGGCTCGCGCTCTCGGGGTTGCTGATGTGGGGTGGCGTCCTGGGCATGCCCTATGTCGAGACCGAGCTGTGGAACGGGGTGCCGCTGACGCTCATTCTCGCCGCGGGCGGGATCGGTTTTGGCTATCCGCTGGCGCTGCTGACGGCGCTGGGACGGCGCTCGTCCATGCCGGCGGTACGCACGCTGTCGGTCATCTACATCGAAGTGGCGCGCGGCGTGCCGTTCATCGCCTGGCTCTTTTTGTCGCTCATCGTCCTGCCGCTGTTCCTGCCGCCGGGCGTTACCGTCCCCAAGCTGTGGCGCGCCGAGATCGCCTTTGCGTTGTTCATCGCCGCCTATCTTGCCGAGGTCGTGCGCGGCGGGCTCCAGGCGATCCCGCGCGGCCAGTACGAGGCCGCCGCCTCGTTGGGGCTCGGCTATTGGCGGCAGATGCGCCTCGTCGTGCTGCCGCAGGCGCTTGCCATCACCATACCCGCGCAGGTCAACACCTTCATCGGCGCGTTCAAGGACACGACGCTGATCTCGATCATCGGCCTCTTCGATCCGCTGCTCGATACCAACACGGCGCTCAACGATCCCGCCTGGCGCATGGCCTATGCCGAGGGCTACATCTTCGTCGCCGCGATCTATTTCGTATTCTGCTATTTCATGTCGCTCTATAGCCGCCGGCTGGAGAAGACCCTGAGCCGGGAGCGGCGCTAGGAGACCGGGATGAGCGACGGCGAGCGGCAGCGCCCGATGATCGAGCTCAGGCACGTGCACAAATGGTTCGGCGACCACAAGGTATTGAACGATATCAGCCTTGCCGTCGGCCGCGGCGAGCGCGTCGTCGTCTGCGGCCCCTCGGGCTCCGGCAAGTCGACGATGCTCCGCTGCATCAACCGGCTCGAAGAGCATGAGCAGGGGCAGATCTTCGTCGACGGGATCGAGCTTACCCGCGACGTGAGGCAGATCGAGGCGATCCGCCGCGAGGTCGGCATGGTGTTCCAGCAGTTCAACTTGTTCCCGCACCTCACGGTGTTGGAGAACCTTGTCTTGGCGCCGATCTGGGTGCGGCAGATGCCGCGGCGCGAGGCCGAAGCGCTTGCCTTGCAGTATCTTGAGCGCGTGCACATCCAGGAGCAGGCGCAAAAATATCCGGCGCAGCTCTCCGGCGGCCAGCAGCAGCGCGTCGCCATCGCCCGCGCTCTTTGCATGAAGCCCCAAATCATGCTGTTCGACGAGCCGACCTCGGCGCTCGATCCCGAAATGATCAAGGAGGTGCTCGACGTCATGGTCGAGCTGGCGCAATCGGGCATGACCATGATCTGCGTCACCCACGAGATGGGCTTCGCGCGCGAGGTGGCGGATCTGATGGTGTTCATGGACCGCGGCGAGATCGTCGAGACCGCGCCGCCGGACGAATTCTTCACCATGCCCAAAAGCGAGCGGACGCGCCTCTTCCTCGGCCAGATCCTGCGGCATGGGGCCGGCTAGCCGTCGCTCTCGCTCCCGCCGGCCGGGCCGGCCGGCATCTCGCCCGCTTCCGGCAGGGCGAGCGGCGGCAGCAGCGGATGGGTGAGGGTCCGCGGCAGCGCGCCGGTAAGACGCGGGTCGTCGAAGGTCACTTTCTGGCGGCGATAGACTTGAAAGCCCGCGCGCTGATAGAGCCCGAGGGCGCGCGGATGGTCATAGGTCGAGGTGTGCACCCAGAGCCGCCGGGTCGCACCTTGCCAGCCGGCGTCCACCGCCGCGCGCAGGAAATAGGCGCCGAGGCCGCGGCCGACGAACGCCGCCACCAGCCCGAAATAGCACAGCTCCGTCTCGCCCGAAGACAGCCGCTCCAGCTCGAAATACCCCGCCGGAACGCCGCCGACGTAAAGCACGGAAAGCTCGATCTCGGCGCGGGCGAGCCAGCGCGCGAGCTGCTCGTCGCTCCAGCCGCGCCGCACGTACCACAGCCAGGGCTCGCCCACGGCGCTGTAGAGATAGCGGTAGAACGAGGCGGTGCAAGGCTCGGCGCGCATCAGCGCCAGCTTTCCCTGCGGCACCGGCAGCGGCGGCCGCGGCGGCCGCGTCCGCATTTCGAGATAGGTGATGGTGTCGGAGAGCTGGGCGATGGCTTGCCTCAACCCGCGCCGGTCTCGACCGGCGTGTCGCCGGGCAGGCCCCATTCCGACCAGGAGCCGTCATAGACGGCGGCGTCGGGCCAGCCCAGCAGATAGAGGCCGAAGGCGAGGACGCAGGCGGTGACGCCGGAGCCGCAGCTCGTCACCACCGGCTTGCCGCGCTCGAGCCCCGCCGCGGCGAAGCGCTTGGCCAGCTCCTCGGCGGGCAGCACGGTGCGCGTCGTGGGATCGATCAGCTCCTCATAAGGCAGGTTGAGGCTGCCGGGGATATGGCCGCTGCGCAGCCCCCCGCGCGGCTCCTTCGCGGTGCCGGCGAAGCGGCCGCGCGCGCGCGCATCGAGCACCTGCTCGCGCCGGGAGGCGAGATTGTCGAGGAGCTGCGCCTTGTCGCGCACCAGCAGCGTGTTGAGCTGGGCGGTGAAATGCCGTTCGCGCGGCGCCGGGACGTCGTCGGTGACCGGGCGGCCCTCGGCCTGCCATTTCGGCAGCCCGCCGTCGAGGATCGCCACGTCGCGGTGGCCGAAGACGCGCAGCATCCACCATGGCCGGGCCGCGGTGGCGAGGCCGGTGCCGTCATAGATCACGATCTTGTGTCCGTCGCCGAGGCCGAGCCGGCGCATGCGCTGGGCGAACTTCTCCGCGCTCGGCAGCATGTGCGGCAGCGGGTTGTGCTCGTCGGCGATGTCGTCGATGTCGAAGAAGACGGCGCCGGGGAGGTGGCGCTGGGCATAGAGCTCCTTGGCCGTGGGCGTCACGCCTGGAAGCGTATAGGTGCCGTCGACGATGCGCAGGTCCGGCGCGTCGAGATGACGCGCCAGCCATTCGGTCGAGACCAGAGCGTCGGGATTGGCATAAGGCATGGGCGCTCTCCCGTGATCGGGTTATGCGGCGAAACCGATGACGACCCGCCGGTTCTGCCGTCCCTTGTTCTCGATCTTGACCACCGCGACCGGCCCGATCTCGCCGGTGCGCCGGACATGCGTGCCGCCGCAGGGCTGCAAGTCGACGCCGGCGATATCGATCAGCCGCACGCGGCCCTGGCCCATTGGCGGCTTCACCGACATCGTGCGCACCAGCTCGGGCCGCGCCGCAAGCTCGGCGTCGCTGATCCAGCGCGCCGTCGCCGGGTGATCGGCGGCGATGAGCGCGGCAAGCCGCTCGGCGATCGCCGATTTGTCGAGCGTGTCGCCGGGCACGTCGAAATCGAGCCGCCCCTTGCCGTCGGCGATCTGCCCGCCCGTCACCGCACCGTCGATGACGACCGAAAGCAGATGCAGGCAGGTATGCACGCGCATCAACCGATAGCGCCGCGGCCAGTCGATCTCGGCGGTGACGGCCTCGCCCGGCGCGGGCAGCACGGCATCCGGCGCCGGGACGTGCAGCACCGCCTCGGCGCTCTCGCCCTTGCGCGTATCGACGATCGCCACGCGCCGCCCGTCGGCGAGCCGCAGCGCGCCGCAATCGCCCGGCTGGCCGCCGCCTTGCGGATAGAACACGGTGCGGTCGAGCAGGATGCCGCGCGCGTCGGCGGCAAGGACCCGCGCCGCGCAGCTCCCAAGATAGGCGTCGTCGCGGAACAGCAGCTCGGTCATGACTCGAGCCAGCGCGGCGCCGGCAGCTTGCGCTCGCGCAGAAAGGCGGGATTGAACAGCTTCGACTGATAGCGCGTGCCGTAATCCGCCAGCACGGTGACGATGGTGTGGCCCGGCCCCAGCTCCTCGGCCGCCTTGATCGCGCCGCAGATGTTGATGCCGCTCGAGCCGCCGAGAATCAGCCCCTCCTCGAGCACGAGATCGAACAGGATCGGCAGCATCTCCTCGTCGGTCACCTGGAACCAGCCGTCGAGCGGCGCGCCTTCGAGGTTGCGGGTGATGCGGCCCTGGCCGATCCCCTCGGTGATCGAGGTGCCTTCGGCCTTGAGCTCGCCGTGCGCGTAATGGGAATAGATCGCCGACCCCATGGGGTCGGCGAGATAGATCTTGACCCTGGGGTTGCGCTCCTTCAGCGCGAAGGCGACGCCGGCGAGCGTGCCGCCGGTGCCGACGGAACAGACGAAGGCGTCGACGGTGCCGTCGGTCTGCGCCCAGATCTCGGGGCCGGTGGTCTCGTAATGGCCGCGGCGGTTGGCGACGTTGTCGAATTGATTGGCCCAGATCGCGCCGTTGGGCTCCTGCTGCGCAATTTCCTGCGCCAGGCGCTCGGAATAGCGGACATAATTCATCGGATTGGCGTAGGGCACGGCCGCCACCAGGCGCAGATCGGCGCCGCACAGCCGCAGCATGTCCTTCTTCTCCTGGCTCTGCGTCTCCGGCATGACGATGACGCTGCGATAGCCCAGCGCGTTGCCGACCAGCGCCAGCCCGATGCCGGTGTTGCCCGCAGTGCCTTCGACGATGACGCCGCCGGGCCGCAGCCGCCCCTGCGCCTCGGCGTCCTTGATGATGGCGAGCGCGGCGCGGTCCTTGACCGAGCCGCCGGGGTTGAGGAACTCCGCCTTGCCGAGGATGGTGCAACCGGTCGCCTGCGACGCCCGGCGCAGGCGGATCAGCGGCGTGTTGCCAATGGTTTCAAGAAAGCCGTCGCGAATCTGCATCTTCCAGGCCGTTCTCGGGCTTATGACTAGACTATAGGGAGCAGGCGCGGCGGTTCAAGCGCGCGTCCGCCCTACGTCGCCGGTGTACACCGTCGACACAAAATCGGTGTGTGCCGATGACGCAGAGGGGGCCGAAGACCCCTATGGTAAGCCTGCACCCCTCAACCGCCAAGGCTCGGGCTCGGGCTCCTCATTCCAGCGGGGACGCCGCTGCCGCAACGCGCTCGTTGACATCGGCGAAAGCCCGCCTCCACAATTCCTGCCGTGATCCTTTCCTGCCGGGCGCCGGCGGCGCTCCTGACGGCAATGCTGCTGAGCGGCGCCGCTCTCGCCGCGCCGCCGCGCGACACCATCGTCATGGGCAAGGGCATCGACGACATCGTCTCGCTCGATCCCGCCGAGGTCTACGAAGCCTCCGGCGGCGAAGTCGTGGGCAATCTCTACGACCGGCTGATCGAAACCGACCCGGTCGAGCCGGCGCGGCTGAAGCCGGGGCTGGCGCTCTCCTGGCGGGCGGAGGCAGACGGGCTCACCTACACGCTGACCCTGCGACCGGACGCGCATTTCGCCGACGGGGTGCCGGTGACGGCGGCGGATGCGGCCTTCTCGCTCCAGCGCGCGTTGAAGCTGGACAAGGCGCCGGCGCTGGTGCTGCAGCAGCTCGGCCTCACCCGCGACAATGCCGAGGAGCGGGTGCATGCCATAGGGGAGGACAGGCTGGTCATCCGCACGCCGCAGCCAGTGGCGCCGGGACTGGTCTTCGCCTGCCTCACCAGCACGGTTGCGAGCGTCGTCGAGCGCAGCCTCGCCCTGGCCCATGAGGAGGAGGGCGATCTCGGCAATTTCTGGCTTGCCGCGCATGGCGCCGGCTCCGGTCCCTACCGGCTGGCGGCATGGCATCCGGCGGAGCGCTACACGCTTGACGCCAATCCCGACTATTGGGGCGGCGCGCCGGCCAACCGCCGCGTCATCGTCCGCCACATCAAGGAGGCGGCGACGCAGCGGCTGATGCTGCTGCGCGGCGACATCGACTACGCCCGCGACCTCGACGCCGACCAGCTCGCGGCGCTGTCCGGCGATCCGCGCTTCCGCCTCGACCGCGGCGTCCAGACCCTGATCACCTATCTCGCGCTCAACCAGCGCAACCCTTATCTGCGCCGCCCCGAAGTGGTCGAGGCGATCAAATCCCTCGTCGATTACGCCGGCATGGCGCGCGCCATCCTCGGCCCGACGCGCATCCTGCATCAGGCCTTCGAGCCGCAAGGCTTTCTCGGCGCCATCGACGACCTTCCGTTCCGCTATGATCCCGCCCGCGCCAGGGCGCTGCTGGCGGCGGCCGGCCTTGGCGAGGGCTTCGACGTCACCATCGACGTGCGCAACGCCTGGCCGTCGCTGGACATGGCGCAAGCGCTGCAAGCGAGCTTCGCCGCGGCGGGCATCCGCCTTGCCCTCATCCCCGGCGACGGCAAGCAGGTGCTGACCAAGTACCGCGCGCGCCACCACGACATCTTCCTCGGCGAATGGGGCCCCGACTATCCCGACCCGCACAGCAATGCCGAAGCGTTCATCGTCAATCCCGACAATTCCGATCGGGCGGCGAAGAAGACGCCCGCCTGGCGCAATTCCTGGTCGGACCCGGCGCTCGCCGCGCGCGTCGCCGAGGCGCGCGAAGAGCGCGACGCGGCCAAGCGCGCCGAGCTCTACCGCGCTCTCCAGCGCGATCACCAGCAGCGCGCGCCTTTCGTCTTCATGTACGAATATGTCGAGGTGGCGGCGCATGCCGCCGATGTCGACGGCTTCCTCATCGGCCGCGGCCCCGCGCGGAACCGGTATGCCGGGATCGAGCGACGCTGAGCGCGAGGGCCGGCGGGCGTGAGGCGCGAGACCGCGACCGGTGCTCTGCGCCTCTTCGCGCAGATCCTGCTCACCCTGTTCGGCCTGCTGCTCGCCACCTTTCTCATCGCGCGCGTGGTGCCGATCGATCCCGTGCTGGCGGTGGTGGGCGACCGTGCCTCGGCCGAGGTCTATCAGCGCGTCCGCGCCGAGCTGGGCCTCGACCAGCCGCTCTGGGTCCAATTCTACCGCTACGTCTCGCTGGTGCTGCACGGCGATTTCGGCCGCTCGGTGCTGACGCGCAACTTCGTCACCGCCGATATCGCCCGCTTCCTGCCGGCGACCATCGAGCTTGCCAGCGCGGCGACGGCGATGGGCGTGCTCCTCGGCGTTCCGCTCGGCGTGCTCGCCGCCGCGCGCCAGGGCTCCTGGCTCGACCATCTCATTCGCGTCGTGGGGCTGCTGGGCTATTCGGTGCCGGTGTTCTGGCTTGGCCTCATGGCGCTGCTGTTGTTCTATGCCGAGCTTGGCTGGGCGGCGGGGCCGGGTCGCCTCGATATCTTTTATGAGGACACGCTGGCGCCGGCGACCGGGCTGCTGCTGATCGACAGTGCGTTTGCCGGCGACGGGGTGGTCTTCCGCAGCGCGCTGGCGCATCTCCTGCTGCCGGCAAGCGTCCTCGGCTATTTCTCGCTCGCCTATATCAGCCGCATGACGCGCAGCTTCATGCTCGACCAGCTCGGCCGGGAATACATCGTCACCGCCCGCGCCAAGGGGCTCGGCGAGGCGCGCGTGCTGTGGCGCCACGCGCTCGGCAACGTGCTGGTGCCGCTCGTCACCGTGATCGCGCTCTCCTATGCCAGCCTGCTCGAGGGCTCGGTGCTGACCGAGACGGTCTTCGCCTGGCCCGGGATCGGCTCCTATCTCACCAACTCGCTGCTCAGCATCGACATGAACGCGGTGCTCGGCGGCACGCTGGTCGTCGGCGTCATCTTCATCGCGCTCAATCTGGCCGCCGACCTGCTCTACCGCCTGCTCGATCCGAGGACGCGATGACGGAAGGAACGCCCTCCTGGCGGGACTGGCTCGCCAGCGACGCGCCCCTTTCGCGCCGCCAGGCGCGGCTCGGCGAAGCCTGGCGCCTGCTGCGCGCCTTCCTGCGCCACAGGCTGGCGCTGGCCGGGCTCGTCATTCTCGGCCTGCTGCTGCTGGCGGCGCTGCTGGCGCCGTGGCTCGCGCCCTATCCGCCCGCGGCGCAGCATCTGGCCGAGCGCCTCCGGCCGCCCGGCGCGCAGCACTGGCTCGGCACCGACGAATTCGGCCGCGACATCCTCTCGCGCCTCTTCTACGGCGCGCGCATCACGCTGGGCATCGTCGCCTTGGTGACGGCGATCGCCGCGCCTCTCGGCCTCGTCGTCGGCTGCACCGCGGGATATCTCGGCGGCTGGGCGGATGCGGCGCTGATGCGGCTGACCGACGTGTTCCTGGCGCTGCCGCGCCTCATCCTGGCGCTCGCCTTCGTCGCGGCGCTGGGCGCGGGGATCGAGAACGCGATACTCGCCGTCGCGCTGGTCGCCTGGCCGCCTTATGCGCGCATCGCCCGCGCCGAGACCCTGACGGTGCGGCACAGCGACTTCATCGCCGCGGCGCGGCTGATGGGCGCTTCTCCGGCGCGCATCGTGCTGCGCCACATCATGCCGCTCTGCCTTGCCTCGGTGATCGTGCGCGTCAGCCTCGACATGGCCGGCGTCGTCCTGATCGCCGCCGGCCTGGGCTTCCTCGGCCTCGGCGCTCAGCCGCCCTCGCCGGAATGGGGCGCGATGATCGCCGCCGGGCGCAAATACATGCTGGATCAATGGTGGGTCGGCGCCATGCCGGGCATCGCCGTCGCCCTCGTGAGCCTCGGCTTCAACCTGCTGGGCGACGGGTTGCGCGACGTGCTCGACCCGAAGCAGCGATGACCGGGGCGCTGCTCGACATCGCCGATCTCCGCATCCGCTTTGCCGGCGCCGGCGAAGCGGTGCGCGGCATCGGCTTCGCGCTTGGCCGCGAGCGCCTCGGCATCGTCGGCGAGACCGGGTCGGGGAAGTCGCTGACCGCCCGGGCCATCCTGAAGCTGCTGCCGCACGGCGCGGCGATGAGCGCGGCGCGGCTCGCCTTCGACGGCATCGATTTGCTGGCGGCGGGCGAGCGCGCCATGCGCGCCTTGCGCGGCCGCCGCCTCGGCCTCATCCTCCAGGACCCGCGCTTCTCGCTCAACCCGGCGATGAGCATCGGCCGACAGATCGAGGAGGCCTGCCGCGCCCATCGCCGGATGTCGCGGCGCGAGGCGCGTGACAAGGCGCTGGCGCTGCTCGAGGCGGTGCGCATCCGCGAGCCGCGGCGCGTCCATGCTCTCTATCCGCACCAGGTCTCCGGCGGCATGGGACAGCGCGCGATGATCGCGATGATGCTGGCGCCCGACCCCGACCTGTTGATCGCCGACGAGCCGACCTCCGCCCTCGACGTCACCGTTCAGGGACAGGTGCTGTCGGTGCTCGACGATGAGGTGAGCCGGCGCGGCATGGGCCTCATCCTCATCAGCCATGATCTCGCGCTCGTCCGCTCGTTCTGCAACCGGGTGCTGGTCATGCGGCGAGGCGAGATCGTCGAGAGCTGCGCCGCCGCCGCGCTGGTCTCGACGCGCGATCCCTATACGCGCCGCCTGCTCGCGGCGCAGGCCGCGCTGGCGCCGTGATCGCCGCGCGCGGCCTCAGCGCGCGCTTCGGCGCCACGCTTGCCGTCGACGGCGTCTCCTTTGCCGTCGCCGCCGGCGAGGCGTTCGGCATCGTCGGCGAGAGCGGCTCGGGCAAATCGACCGTGCTGCGCGTGATCGCCGGGCTCCATGCCGATTGGTCGGGCAGGATCGAGATCGACGGCGTGGCGCAATCGCCGCGCCGGCTCAGGCCCGGCGGCGCGGCGCAAATGGTGTTCCAGGACCCCTATGGCTCGCTCCATCCGCGCCACACCGTCGATCACGCGCTGGCCGAGCCGCTGGCGGTCCACGGCGTTGCCGCCGCGCCCACGAGGATCGCCGCCGCGCTTGCCGCTGTCGGGCTCGCGCCCGAGCATCGCTTCCGCTACCCGCATCAGCTCTCCGGCGGCCAGCGCCAGCGCGTCGCCATCGCCCGCGCGCTCATCCTGGCGCCGCGCCTCGTGCTGCTGGACGAGCCGACCTCGGCGCTCGACGCTCCGGTCCAGGTGGAGATCCTGGCGCTGTTGCAGCGCTTCAGGCGCGAGCAGCGGCTCGCCTATCTGCTGGTGAGTCACAACCTTGCCGTCATCGCCGCCTTGTGCGAGCGCGTCGCGGTGATGCGCGAGGGCCGCTTCGTCGAGGAGCTTGCGACAGCCGATCTCCGCGCCGGCCGCGC